>NZ_JBNNML010000007.1:0-217367 GCF_050272735.1 Peribacillus sp. NPDC046944 | reverse complement strand
TTGGACTACTTTAAGGGGACTTAAAAAATTGTCGATGCAGGCGATGCTTACTTTCGCTGCCATGAATTTAAAGAAGATGGCCAATTGGACATGGCAAGGTCCGAAAATAGCCTAACAAAGTGGGCTCGTAGAGACCTATATTCTAAATTTTGAGCGAAATTTCAAGAAAATATCAAAAAGGGGTCCGGAATGAAATCATTCCGGACCCCTTTTGTCGACAAACTGAGGTCACTCTTTTTAATAGAGTGACCTTTTTTTTACGTTCAGCATAATTTTATTCAGGCAACATTGTCCTCTTTTTTTGTATATTCCTCATTAAAACTGTCCTCTCCCTTTTTTAAAAATAATTCCACCAACTTATTTGTATAAAAATGGCTTATATGGAAAAAATGGAATATATAAAGATTGGAGGCTATGGAGATGAAGCGGATTCTTTCTCTATTTTTAATCGTGTTACTAGCAACTGGCTTTAGCATACCGCATACTCAAGCATCAGAAAAAAAAGGTGTCAACTTAGCGGAAAATGCAAAATCAGCCATTTTAATTGAACGGGATACAGGTACAGTTTTGTATGATAAAAATGCAGATGAACGTCTTTCGCCTGCTAGTATGACGAAGATCATGACGATGCTCTTAATCATGGAAGCCATCGATAAAGGTGAACTCAACATGAAGGATAAAATCAGAACGAGTGAGTACGCTGCATCGATGGGAGGTTCTCAAATCTTTCTTGAATTAGGAGAAGAAATGACAACTGAACAAATGCTTAAAGGTATCTCGATCGGTTCTGCAAATGATGCATCGGTCGCTATGGCAGAGCATCTTGCTGGATCCGAAGAAGAATTCGTCAAACGGATGAATAAGAAAGCAAAAGACCTGGGATTAAAGAATACGAAATTTCAAAATGCAACAGGCTTACCAGTTAAGGACCATTACAGCTCGGCACATGATATGTCCATCATGGCAAAAGAATTGTTGAAATACGACATGATTACAAGATTCACGGGTACATACGAGGACTACCTCCGTGAAAATACAGATAAAAAATTCTGGCTTGTGAACACGAATCGACTAGTGAAATTTTACCCGGGAGTCGATGGATTAAAAACAGGGTTTACGAATGAAGCCAAGTATTGTCTGACAGCTACGGCGAAAAAAGGGAATATGCGTGTTATCGCTGTGGTGTTCGGTGCGGCTTCTCCGAAGGAAAGAAATGCCCAGGTAACGAAAATGCTTGATTATGCCTTTTCACAATTTATTACCTATCCGATTTACAAACGAGGAGAGGTCTTGGGCGAATCGAAAGTAAGCAAGGGCAGCAAAAAGATGGCAGTAGGGGTAACAAGTGAACCAATATCTGTTTTGACGGCCAAGAGCGGTGCGGCAAAAGACTTTACGAAAAAGGTTATTCTCGATAAAAACCTAAAGGCTCCCATTCAAAAAGGAGATCAAATAGGAACGCTCCAATTGATTAAAGACGGAAAAGTATATGTCGAATCACCGATTGTTTCAAAGGAAACTGTTGAAAAAGCCAGTTGGTGGCAACTGTATAAACGGGCATTCGGCATGTTTACACAAACGAAATGATTAACTTGTCGGAAAGGAGTGTAAATATACTAGTTTAGGCGAATGGCCACTAGTTTTGCCAGGAAGAAGGAATCTGAAGATTAAACAGAGAATTTGACTCATTATAAGACAGTGAAGGAGGCTGTATATAGTGAGTCTTACGATTGATATGGAGGCGAAGAGTAGAATATTATGCATTCGTCTCAAAGGTGATTTAGATCATCATACAGCAGAAAAGTTAAGAAAACAGGCAGAGGCGGCCATTCAAAAGCATGATATCCAACATATCATCCTTAACTTGGATGAACTGCATTTCATGGACAGTTCTGGATTGGGCGTAATTATCGGTCGGTATAAACAGGTACATCAGAAAAATGGTGAGATGGTTGTCTGTGCAATTTCTCCAGCAGTAAAGCGGTTATTTGAGATGTCAGGTTTGTTTAAAATTGTTAAACTAGAACTATCCGAACAAAACGCTTTGCAAAGACTGGGGGTTGCCTAACATGAAAAATAAAATGGAAACGAAATTTTCAGCACTTAGCCAAAATGAATCATTCGCAAGGGTGACGGTTGCGGCATTCATTGCTCAATTAGATCCCACGATGGATGAATTGACAGAGATTAAGACGGTCGTTTCTGAAGCGGTCACGAATTCAATCATTCATGGATATGAAAACGATCCGGAAGGGTGGGTCTACATTTCTGTAGTCATCGAAGGAGATACGGTCGAAGTGACAATTCGTGATGAAGGATTGGGCATTGAGGATGTTGAAGAGGCTAAGCAGCCACTATTCACGACGAAACCCGAACTTGAACGATCCGGCATGGGATTTACGATCATGGAGAACTTCATGGATGAGATCCATATCATTTCGCATAAGGGCGAAGGAACGATCATTCGATTAAAAAAGCACTTAACTACAAGCAGAGCTTTGTGCAATTAAGGGAGACTTGCATATGGATGTGGAGGTTAAATACGAGAAGAGCAAGAAAGGCCAGACCCATTTAAAAGATGAGGAATTGCGTAGGTTGATTAAACTCAGTCAGAGTGGGGACCAGGATGCAAGGAACTTAATTGTCAACAGCAATCTAAGGCTTGTATGGTCCGTTGTCCAAAGGTTCCTCAATCGTGGCTATGAACCGGATGATTTGTATCAGATTGGCTGCATCGGGTTATTAAAATCAGTTGATAAATTTGACTTAACGTTTGAAGTGAAATTCTCGACGTATGCTGTCCCCATGATCATTGGTGAAATTCAACGGTTTATCCGTGATGATGGTACTGTGAAAGTAAGCCGTTCTTTAAAGGAAATGGCGAATAAAATCCGTCGGGCCAGAGAAGAACTTTCAAAAACGCACGGTCGTGTTCCGACTGTCAATGAATTGGCAGAACATCTTGAATTATCACCTGAAGAAATTATCATGGCCCAAGAAGCTAGCCGTAGCCCTTCTTCCATTCATGAAACGGTTTATGAAAATGATGGAGACCCAATTACTCTTCTCGACCAGATTGCCGACCATAATGATTCATCGTGGTTCGACCAAATCGCTTTAAAAGAAGCCATCCAAGAATTGAATGAACGGGAAAGGTTAATTGTTTTTTTGAGATATTATAAAGACCAGACTCAGTCGGAGGTCGCCGTTAGGCTAGGAATATCACAAGTTCAAGTATCACGGTTGGAGAAAAAAATCCTTCAGCAAATGAAAGACCACATGAATCGTTGATTCATGTGGTCTTTCATTTGCTGGGAGAAAAAGTGGGATTTTGGAAATAGTAAGGAAGTGAAGGGGAAGTGTGCCACACAACATTTGGTAGGAATGTTGAAAAGGAAATATATATTTGTGAAAAAAGAAGAAAAAACGAATTTTTTAGTTGAATTTGAAGTTAAAAACGAATATTATAGTAAAGGTCGCTGGTTTCATTCGGATTTAAAACTATTTTCATAAGGTTTTTATCTCGTCGAAATTTGAAAGATGAAGTATTAATGCAAGGTCACCTTTGTGCAAGCGATTGAATGGTGTTTCCTTAATATATGGAGGTCAGAAAAATATGTTTTTAGAAAAGTTTTTTTCCTTAAAAGCAAATGGGACGAATGTTCGCACTGAAATTATGGCAGGTGTTACGACATTCTTCACCATGGTTTATATTATTATTGTCAATCCTGCTTTATTATCTTCAATAGGAATACCATTTGAACAGGTCTTTATGGCGACCGTCATTTCTGCAGTCCTAGGTACCTTAATTATGGGATTATTAGCGAAGTATCCGATTGCCGTTGCACCAGGTATGGGGCTGAATGCTTATTTTGCCAGTGTGGTAGGTGCACACGGTCTTTCTTATCAAACAGTTTTTGGTACAGTTTTCATAGCAGGTCTATTATTTATTCTGGTAAGTGTTACGAGCTTGCGCAAAATGATTATTGATGCCATCCCAAATTCGTTGAAATTTGGAATCACATCTGGTATTGGTCTATTCATCGCATTTATGGGTTTGAAAAATGCGGGGATTGTCGTACCGAATGAAGGAACCATGGTTTCACTCGGGGATTTACACCAACCAGGCACCGTTTTGGCCCTTATAGGTTTATTATTCACTCTAATCTTGATGTCTCGGAATGTTAAAGGAGCTATCTTCATTGGCATGATTGTTACAGCAATCATTGGTTACTTTATGGGGATGCTGAAATTTGATGGAATTCTATCAACACCACCTTCACCGGTCTTTTTCGATATTGATATTGCTGGAGTATTTAGCAATTCTTTATATACAGTCGTATTTGCCTTTTTACTTGTAACGATATTTGACACGACAGGTACATTAATTGGAGTGACGGAACAAGCGGGATTAACGAAGGATGGAAAGATCCCTCGTGCTAAAAAGGCCTTCTTGGGAGACGCTATTGCCACGACGGTTGGCTCGTTGTTTGGAACAAGCCCATCAACCGCTTATGTTGAATCGAGTACTGGAGTAGCAGCTGGAGGACGTACGGGCTTAACTGCCACGGTCGTTGCCATCTTATTCGCTCTTTCCATTTTCTTTTCTCCATTAATAGCGGCCATTTCCTCCGTTTCTGCCATCACGGCACCTGTATTGATAATTGTAGGTTGCTTGATGATGGAAGGTCTTGCGAAAGTGGATTGGAAAACATTTGATGAAGCTTTTCCGGCATTTGCAATCATATTAACGATGCCGCTTACTTCAAGCATATCGACAGGGATTGCAATGGGGTTCATTACCTATCCTTTGATGAAATTCTTCAGTGGAAAAGGTAAATCCGTTCACCCGCTCATTTATATTTTTGGCGTGGTTTTCTTGATTCAAATGATCTTCTTCCCAACTCATTAATTTATAAATATTTTACAAAAAGACATGCTGATATCCGGCATGTCTTTTTTTTATTTCATTTCTTTGAATTAGTAATATTTGGACATCATTTTCTTTCTGCATTTTCACTCTGTTTCCAATCCATACTACTATTATAAGGAAATAAAAGGTCGGGATGTGAAAAGTGATGGCAGTCATTTACACCAGAATGAGGAACCGGGTGCATGTAAATGTAAACCAAAAGGTAAGAATAAAAGATATTGCAAAAATTATTGGTCCTGAAGAATTGGTTTCTAGTATTGAAAGGGCCCTTTTATTAACGGTGAATAGTGAAGATAAGAATATCATTATCATCGATTTGGCCCAACTCATCATGGCCATACAGGCAATCGATCCACATATCGAAGTGGAGACATTTGGGCCCTCCCAGACAATCATCGAAGTCATTTATCCCAAAAAGAAAATGTCTTTCGTTACTTTCGCCGTTATCTGGTTGCTTATGTTCATTGGAGGGGGTATTACCATCATGAATTTCCATGTGGATGTAAGTATGGGAGAAGTTCATCAAAAACTCTTTACGCTAATAACAGGAAGGGTTGATGAAAAGCCTTTGTTGATCCAAATACCCTATAGTTTCGGTATTGGGATTGGAATGATTTTGTTTTTTAATCACTTCTTTAAAAAACGCTTTAATGAAGAACCTAGCCCACTCGAGGTTGAAATGTTCAATTACCAGCAGGATTTAGATCGGTACGTCATTATGAATGAGAATAATGAGAGCGTGCGTCATCTCGATGACAGGTAATATCATTTTCGGGATTTTTGTTGGGCTAGCCGGCGGTGTCGCTACAGGTGCTGGTTTTGTAGCTTTTCTGACTGTACTTGGTGTCATACCAAGGCTGACACAGCTGACAAAAACGTTAAAAATGGTTCGGTATTATGAAGTGGCCATAATTTCAGGAGTGGTCGGAGGAACATGGTTTGGCCTACAGGGGACGACCTTTGCTCTTCCTTCTTTCTTATTAATTCCAATCGGACTTGCGGACGGTATTTTTAATGGAATGCTTGCAGCTGCACTGACTGAGGTGTTGAATGTTTTCCCGATCTTGTCCAAACGAGTAGGCATACAAGATAAAATCATTTATCTGTTAATGGCACTAGTGTTAGGTAAAATAGTTGGATCCTTATTTCAATGGATTTATTTTGTCGATTTATAAGAACGACCATACGCATACCTGATGAAAGGAAGGCTCCTGATGGTGACCAAACGAAAAGTGATATTGATAACAGATGGAGATGTATATGCAAATCGTGCTGTTGAGCTAGTTGCAAGAGAAATCGGAGGGCGCTGCATTTCAATGTCACAAGGGAATCCGTCCCGTTATACAGGTTTGGAGTTGGTAGACCTTATAAAGAAAGCGAAGAATGACCCCGTGTTGGTCATGTTCGATGATAGTGGCTTCATGGGTGAGGGATTCGGTGAAACGGCGATGAAGGTGGTTGCAAGCCATCCTGACATCCATGTCCTGGGCATCATAGCCGTTGCTTCGAAAAGTAGAAGGGAAGAGTGGACTAAGGTGGATGTCTGTATCGATAGGGATGGGCAGTTGACGGAAAATGGGGTGGACAAATTCGGAGCCCAGGAATTTGAGATAGGGAAGATAACCGGGGATACGGTGTATTGCATTGATGAGTTAAAAGCTCCGATCGTTGTAGGCATTGGAGACATTGGAAAAATGTCACACCAGGACGACTTTAAAAAAGGAGCACCAATCACAAAACTTGCTGTGCAAATTATATTGGAAAGGAGCGGTCTTGATGGCATCAGAGGATAAACAAAATATGAAGCCCATTCCGACTAACGTGGTGGAAGTCGATACTTTCATGGAAAAGAGGGTCGGTCTGGGTGTCAGTTTTGATTTAGGCGTAAGGAAAATAAAAGTTTTAAGAAAAGAAGTTCACCTTTATTATGTGAATGGACTTACGGATACGGAATTCATCATTGAACTTCTTAACTCGATGGTCCATTCTCAAAATACTGAAATAAAAACGACAAAAGTATTTGATTTCATGAAAAATTTACTCGTTCACCAATCTGTGGAAGAAATACGTACGATGGATGAGTTGGTTGACCAAGTCCTTTCCGGTTTAATCGTCATTGTGATGGATGGATACGATATAGGGTTGGTTGTCGATGTCAGGAGTTACCCTGGACGACAGCCTGAAGAACCCGATACAGAAAAAGTTGTCCGTGGTTCTAGGGATGGATTTGTAGAAAATATCATTGTAAATACAGCCATCACTAGACGGAGAATCAGGGATGAGAGATTACGTTTCGAAATCATGAAGGTCGGCGAACGCTCTAAAACGGATATTGCGATAGGGTATATTAAAGATATAGCGGACCCGGGTTTAATTGAAACCGTTCGTACGAAATTGGAAGATATAAAAATAGATGGGCTAACGATGGCGGATAAAACGGTAGAAGAATTTATCGTTAAGCAAGGATATAATCCATATCCTCTTGTCCGATATACAGAGCGTGCTGATGTAGCCGCAACACACTTACTGGAAGGCCATGTACTAGTCTATGTGGATACCTCACCTAGTGTCATCATCACCCCTGCTCCCCTCTTCCATCATATGCAGCATGCAGAAGAGTACAGACAATCCCCCGCTGTTGGAACAATGGTACGGTGGACCAGATTTCTCGGGATAGCCGCTTCGTTATTTTTGCTTCCATTGTGGTTGTTGTTTTGTTTAGAGCCTGACTTCCTTCCGGATAAACTGGAATTTATCGGGCCAAATGAAAAAACGCATATTCCGATTGTTGTCCAAATTTTCATTTCGGATATCGGGATCGAATTTTTACGGATGGCCGCCATCCATACCCCGACCCCACTTTCAACTGCAATGGGATTAATTGCTGCGGTCTTGATCGGACAGATTGCTATTGATGTAGGGTTATTTGTGCCGGAAGTCGTTCTTTATGCATCGGTTGCGACCATTGGGACATTTGTCACCCCAAGTTTGGAATTAGGGGTTGCCAATAAACTGTCTCGATTAGCTTTGATCGTTTTGGTTGCCTTGTTCAAGCTGCCTGGGTTAATCATAGGAATAACGCTATATATCATTTTATTAACGAGCATAAAAGCATTGAATACACCCTATTTATGGCCGTTAATCCCGTTTCAACCAAGAGCCTTGTCACATATTATATTAAGAAGACCTTTTCCAGGTTCCAGAGAACGGCCGAGTATCGTCCATCCACAGGACAAATACAGGCAGCCTAGGAAATCTTAAGGTTGATGTTGTCGAAAAGTTGTGTTAATTTAATTTTATTCGAATAAAGCAGTAAAGTGGCTTCACAAAGAGTTTGGGCTCTTTGGAGTTAAACCAATCTGATTTCGAACTACGCAATTATATTTAATGGGAACGTGTAGAAACAGGTAAATAAGAATAGTAAACGAGGAATTTGGATGAGGAGATTTAAAGGGATATAATCCTTTTCGAGGAACCTCTTACGATCCCTCACTTCATTTAACCGTAAGTTTGGATCAGGAAGGTGAGACTATTATGCATTTGTTTGGGACTAGTCATGTAAATGACCGTGGACATCTACAAATTGGCGGAGTGGATACTGTTAAGTTAACAGAAAAATATGGTACGCCGTTATATGTCTATGATGTAGAGTTAATACGCGAACGGGCAAGAGGATTTAAGCGGACATTTGAAGAATTGGGAATACCGGCTCAGGTGGCGTACGCAAGTAAAGCATTTTCATCCATTGCCATGATTCAATTGGCCGAACAGGAGGGCTTGTCACTCGACGTGGTCTCAGCGGGGGAATTATATACAGCCATCAAGGCTAATTTCCCAACCGAACGTATCCATTTCCATGGGAATAATAAAAGTGTCGAAGAGTTACATATGGCACTAGATTACCAAATAGGGTGTATTGTGGTGGACAACTTTTCTGAATTGACACTACTTGAAGAAATCTGTTCAAACCGAGAAGAAAAGGTCAGAATTCTTTTACGTGTGACACCTGGCATTGAAGCGCATACACATGATTATATTTTAACAGGGCAGGAAGATTCGAAATTTGGTTTCGATCTAATTAATGGTCAGGCGGAAGGCGCCCTTAAACAGGCGTTAAAAAGCAAGTGGCTTGAAGTGCTCGGGTTGCACTGCCATATAGGTTCCCAAATCTTTCAAACCACTGGCTTTCTTTTGGCCGCCCAAAAAATCATTGGCAAGCTAAGAGAGTGGCATAAAGCAATTGGTTTTCAGCCAAAGGTGCTAAATTTAGGCGGAGGCTTCGGAATCCGTTATACAGAAGAAGACGATCCGCTTCCAGCATCTCAATATGTAGAAGAAATCGTGAGGGAAGTGCAAATACAGATTGCCCAGTCTGATTTAGAAATGCCGGAGATTTGGATTGAACCTGGTCGCTCCTTGGTCGGAGATGCAGGTATCACCTTATATAAAGTGGGTTCAGAAAAGGAAGTGCCGGACGTCCGCAAATACCTAGCTGTCGATGGGGGCATGAGCGATAATATTCGTCCAGCCTTATACGAAGCGAAGTACGATGCGGTACTAGCCAATCGCCCACTTGATCCAGTGGAGGAGACGGTTGCTATTGCCGGGAAATGTTGTGAAAGCGGCGATATGCTGATTTGGGATTTACCCTTGCCAAAAGCTGGACGAGGAGATATTTTAGCTGTTTTCTGTACAGGGGCTTATGGGTATTCCATGTCTAACAATTATAACCGGATTCCGAGACCGGCGGTGGTTTTCGTTGAAAACGGGGAAGCGCGTTTAGTCATCAGGCGTGAAACCTTCGATGATCTTATCCGTCATGATTTAGCTTTTCACGAAGCGGTTGGTTTGAATAAAGAATAATCAAAAAGAGGATGTAACTCCTTTTTTAAAATAGTAAAAGGCAGAAACGTGATGAACGTTTCTGCCTTTTGCTATTTATTTACCGGTGGTACTTCTAGGTACCGCCATTTTATTGTGAATCAGCTAAAAAAAGATTTGATAGCATCTATTAGACTATTGAAGACATCCTTTAATTTATCTAGAAATGATTGTCCTTCTTCAGATTCAAGGAAGTTGGACAATTTATCTTTAGCTTCTGTCAATTGGTCACCAACGGCGTTCCAATCAATATTCAATTCTTTTAATTTATTGAATAGATCGATCAGGCTTTGAATTTGCCCTTCATTTAAGACTAGGCCAAGATCATTTGCAGCGGATTCTACGATCTTACGAACATCCTCTGTAGTGGCAGGAGGGTTGTCTGCCATTTTCTCTTTGATTTTCGTTACGAGTGCAGAAGCCTCTTCCGTACCGATTTCATCTCCCAATTCAGCAGTGGTGACCATTTCTTCATTGGCAGCCTGTTTTACATCTTCGGAGATTGCTTTATCAGAAGATAATTCATAGGCTTTAATGACACCTGTTAAGGCAGCTGTACCGGAAACTGGAATAGGTGCTGTGACATAAACGGTAGCATCTTTAACCCCAGCAGTCGCAAGGGCATTGATATACATTTCATCAGTTACCCAATTAATGTTCTTGGATTCCAATTTTAGGCCTGTGCCTTTTTCCTCAAGCGTAATGGCAGAAGAGGATATAGCTTTTGTACCTATTAATCTGCTAGCTATATAATCTCCCAAATATTCATGTTCTTCCGCATTGGTGACTGTCAGGACCTCCACATCGTCAGGTGCTTTCATTTCTGAAAGGAGCATGCTTTTTTGTTCTTTAGACAAATTTTCTCCTAGTGTAACGATCATATCGCCAACTGCGGCATCCGCAAAGGCCTTATAAGGCAATAACAGACATAATAAAATGGTCACAATGACCCATTTTTTTGGACTTTTCATGATTTTCCTCCTTAACTTTTCCTCTGTTCTTAATAGATTATAACCTACTGATAGGGTTACATTAGATTGGACGAATCGAAGCGAAAAAAAGATACAGTTTTTATTAATTTTTTTCACCAAAAATTAGTCCCTATTAAAGTAGCTGAACGATCTTCCATCATTCGTAATGAAGATACAGGCCATAAAACCATTATATCCTTTATCAATGTAGTAAAAACAGAGCGAGATTGCAAGGGGATTTGTCAAAATGTGCTAAGTTATAGTAGAATGAATTCGATATTTAAATAGTTATTCATAAAAATAAAGGGAGTATGGGATGAGAAGGAGTAATAAAACACTTTTACTTATGATGCTTGTTGTGGCTTTGATATGGGGAATTATCTACTGGACATTTATCGCGTAGCACTAGGGAATCTATAATTCAAGTGCTGAAAGTGATGTTGAAACGAATAAAGTTTTTATGTATGATGTAAATGTCATAAGTGAGAGTAATCATCAAAGTGTATAAACTAGATAAACAGGTAAATAATAAAAAACGTTATTTAGTAACGAGGGATATTATGTTGATTAAGTATAAGAAAAGTTATGAAAAGTTTGCCATGGGGTTATTATCTTTCATGCCAAATGAAAAAGAGATAAAAGTGCTTCGGAATACCATGAAGAATTATGAAACAGATGAAAATTTGCAGTTGTTCTTATGGAAAGATGAAGAAATCGTCGGCTTGATTGGAATAGAGACAAGTTCCAATTTCATCGAGATTCAACATATATCTGTAAATCCTTCTTTCCGTAAGCAAGGGATAGGCAAAGAAATGGTTAGGTCAGTGAAGGAACAATACCCTGACAAAGAATTAAAGGCAAACGAGCATACGGAAAGTTTTATTGAAAAGTGTTGAAAACTTATCTAATCAAAAATAGAGGATGCTCTCATGAGCGGTCCTCTATTTTTGATTTCCTTAAGGAAAGTTGTTTGGCCCTTTCCAAGATAACCTCAGAACGATCGCGTGTTAAATGTTTATCGACCAACCCTACATTCGTACAATCACTGTCCATGCACCACGTGTATCCTTTCTGTTTGCATAAGGTTTGGCAATGTGCAAGTAGTTCCGGGTCATTAATGGGAAGGTTAATGCTTCTATAGGGTTTTTTAAGCAACATTCGTTCATGTGTCTGTTGAAGCAAATCGAGCAGGGCTTCGGGATCAAGACCCAATTGTCGCAGCTCGGCTTTTTTTAAATGAAGGTTGGATATGGCCTTTGCAAGAGTTCTTGTAGCCCCTGCATTATTGCCCCTGCGATCATGGTATAGGGCAACGGCGATTTGAATCAGGCCGACCCAATGTGAATCACGTTCTTTAGGAGCTGTTTCTTTCCAATACTCTTCAAGTATTTCGTGACACTCAAAGTAATCTCGAGTTCCGTGAAAATGGATGAGGAAAGAGAGATAGTCTTCAGGTAAATGCAATAATAACCCCTCCTTGTGCCTTATTTTCCCTTAGGTTAAGAAAGCTTTTTTAGACGATTACCGCTTTTTAAGTATAAATACCATAGTACCATAAAAAAATGTCCAGAAAAATAAGGAAAGCTGATTGCTATGCAATCAGCTTGTGTCGTCAGTTTTCAATTATAACCAAGAAGCACCGACGATAACTAATAAAATGAATAATACTACGATAAACGCAAATCCGCCACCAAAACCTCCTGCATTGCCACCCATATAAGTACCTCCTTTATTCTGCTTATCTTACATTCTTAGACTATGTTCATTTTATAAATATGATTGGGCAACGACCCAATTTAAAAAATCCGCATGAAAAAACTTTAAATCAAGCAGAGCTTTATTTGTAATGGATAAAGGGCCGGTAATCCTCTATACTTGATTAATGAAGAAATAGGCCAATTAAAGGCCAATTAGATTTAAATGGGGTATTTTGATGGGTTATAATATTAAAATTGATGCATTCGAAGGACCGATGGATTTACTCCTTCATTTGATAAACCGTCTAGAAATAGATATTTATGATATCCCTATGGCTGATATCACAGAGCAATATTTAGGCTATATCCATACGATGCAGCATCTTGAATTAGATATTGCGAGCGAATATTTAGTCATGGCCGCTACTTTACTCGCCATCAAAAGTAAAATGTTGCTGCCTAAGCATGAAGATGAGCTATTGATGGATGAAGATGGGGAATTATTCGAAGAAGATCCTCGTGACGAACTTGTAGAGAAACTATTAGAATATAAAAAGTATAAATCTGCAGCAGAAGAATTCAAAGAACTGGAAGAAGAACGGAACTTGATATTCACTAAACCGCCAAGTGATCTGTCTGAATATGTAAAAGAAACGGAAAGTGAATTGCAGGAGTTAAATGTTAGCCTTTACGATATGTTGGGTGCCTTGCAAAAGTTGCTTCGCCGGCAAAAGATTCAAAAGCCCCTTTATACAAAAGTGACGAAACAAGAGATTTCCATTGAAAAACGCATGGAAGAAATCATGGCAGACCTCCAAACGTTTAAAGGTAAGAAGAGCTTTTTTGATTTGTTTCCAGAGCCAGTCAAGGAGCATATAGTGATTACATTTTTAGCGGTATTGGAACTGATGAAATTAAATGAAATTAAAGTTGAACAAGAAGATAATTTTTCGGAAATCATGATTGTAGCTAAGGAAGGTGTAGAACCAGTTGGAAGTTATTAATTGGAAAGGGATACTCGAGGCCCTTTTGTTTGCATCCGGAGATGAAGGTCTTTCCATCAAGCAAATTGCCTCAGTCCTTGAAATCACAGAATATCAAGCAACGGACATCATTGAAAGTTTAAAGGAAGACTATCTCACGGATACACGGGGGATTCAAATTATTGAAATAGCCGGTGTGTTCCAGCTGGCAACTAAGAAAGAACACTCCGATTATTTAAAGAAACTTGTGGAAACATCCAGTTCACAAGGGTTGACACAGGCAGCTTTGGAAACGTTGGCCATAATCGCCTATAAACAGCCGATTACGAGAGCGGAAATAGATGAGATACGCGGAGTGAAAACAGACCGTCCGATTCATACGCTTGTTACGAAAGTTTTAATTAAAGAGGTCGGTAGAGCTGAAGGGTCTGGTCGCGCTTATTTATACGGCACAACGAAAGAGTTTTTAGATTACTTCGGACTAAAATCCATAAACGAGTTGCCGCCACTTGCCGATAATACGGAAGAAAGCTTCGAAAACGGAGAAGCTGATCTGTTTTTCGAGAACTTCCAAAAAACAATCGAATAACAAATCCTCATGATTTTGTGATAATATAGAAAAAAATGGATGTTTGGAGGGGTTGCAGGTGCGCATTGTAGCGTGCAATGGGTATGCGCTTGAAAAAGAAAAATCAAATTCTCCCGAGGACTTCTTTAACCGTTCCACTGTCAAATACATACAGGCCGGTGAAGAAAAGGTATTGAATGTATTGTATCTTCGTTACTTCGATGAGATGATCGCCCGTTGGACTCCATATTCTCAAAATCCCGTTTTCAAAGTCCTGACTAGAGATATCTATATGGCTGATATTATCGCTTTGATTTGTCTCATCAAAGAACCAAGTTTATCCAGCCGAAAGCGAATATATATAAATTCAGAAAAAGAGTTAGCAAGTTACTTTCTAAATATAAACTTTCCAAAACTAGAGGAAGTGTTTAGATCTATTGAACAAGCTAAACCATATGATATTAAAACATATTTAGACTTTTATCAATCATAATCATTATGAGGAGGGTTCACGGTTGGGGAATACATTGGTAAAATCACAGCTTGAGGATGTAAAAAGCTTTTTAGAAACGACAGTGGCTCAGCTAGAGGAGTTTCTGAATGAAACGACTTATTCTAAGTTGCAACAGGAAAAAAATGGTGAAGAAAGCTATTATAAAGGAATTCTCTCTAGTTTAAGAAGAATGCTTGTAAGTTGTGAAGAGGGTTTGGAAGCATGTCAAATCGTTCTTAAAAATGAGGTTTTTAATAAAGCTGCTGCGGAAAAGACGCTTTATAGAGTGTATCATCAATGTATCGAAGAGTACTTTTCACCAAAATCGGACCGATGGTTTGAAGACAGTCGTTCAGCTTATACAGGGAAAAACTCCATCAAGTTCCATCAAACGGTACCGGATAGTATCATCACCATTCTTAAGACCGTAGAGAGTGGATTCCAGAACATGCGTGAAGAATTGGAGTTTTACGAAACCGATTATCGAACTAAGATGTTGCAATCTCGATAAGGAAACAGCAGGGCCTAATAGCCTTGCTGTTTTTTTGTTAATGGTCTTTTCTTTTATTTGGAGCATAAAATGGGTTGATGTCTTATTTGAGATTTTTGGAGGGTGTGCTTATTGGATATAAGACAGTATGTGACGGATGTCAGTGAATGGATCGAACAAATGATGGGGTACATGGAGAGTATTGATATTAAGGACCGACGAATGATAGCAAATATGGAACAGCTTTCACGATGGACAAAGACATTGGAAACCGGAGATATAGATAATGAAGAACTACAAAAGATTGAAGAAGAAATAAACAGGATTTATAGAGAAATCAAAGAAAGGGCAAATGGGTTCCAATCTCAGAACGAAACAGAGGGATCTGTAGGTATCGGGAAACATACGCTTCCCCCCTTGCCATATTCATACGATGCACTTGAACCAATCATTTCGGCAGAAATTATGCGCTTGCATCATGATAAGCATCACCAAACATATGTGGATGGTTTGAATAAAGCGGAGTTAATGATGAAAAAGGCAAGAGAATCCAATGATTTTTCACTTTTGAAACATTGGGAAAGAGAGGCGGCATTCCATGGTTCCGGACATTATCTGCATACATTATTTTGGGAAGGCATGATGCCCGGAGGTGGAGGTCAGCCGAAGGGAGATCTCCTTAAACAGATTGAGAGAGACTTTGGAAGTTTCGAGGCTTTTAAAAGTCACTTCAGCGAAGCGGCCAAACAGGTGGAAGGCGTTGGCTGGGCCATTTTGGTCTGGGTTCCCCGATCACGTAGGTTAGAGATCCTTCAATCTGAGCGACATATGATTTTGACACAATGGGATACCATCCCTGTCCTTGTTCTGGATGTCTGGGAACATGCTTATTATCTTCAATATAAGAACAATAGGGCAGCCTATGTAAAAAAATGGTGGAACGTCATAAATTGGCCGCAAACCACATTACGGTTCAATAAAGCAAAAAAGCTGATTTGGAAACAACAATGAATAGTAAATGAGTTCTCGAGAAAAGATAGGAAGGGATGGGGCCATATTGGTTCCGTCTTTTTCGTTTAGATCATTTTCGGGGATATGGAAAGTATGGATAAATGACTGGTAGAGGAAATCATGGGCCGAAAGGGGGTGAATACTTCAGGTGAATATTCTCAATTGTTAATTATTGTTATAAGAATTAGTACGTAATTTTTCTTCTGAAATAATTTTAGTATTTATCATTTTAGTTCTTGATATAATAATGTGAGTATGTTAAATAGACCATTCATAGGGATTATAACTTGTTTTTATGTATATTAGTATAAAGTTGTGTCGAAAAGGTGAACATGATAATTATTAAGTTATATTTATTGACTAGTTACTAAATAATAATTATTATAAATAGGAAGCGAAAAATATTTTTTCTGGAGGAATAATAATATGTCATTAATTAATAAACAAGTTGAAGATTTTAAAGTTCAAGCATACCAAGCAGGAGAGTTCAAAGAAGTTACACTAGAAGATGTAAAAGGAAAATGGGCTGTATTCTTCTTCTATCCAGCTGACTTTTCATTCGTATGTCCAACAGAATTAGCTGATCTTCAAGATAACTATGAAACATTCAAAGAAATCGGTTGTGAAGTTTACTCGGTTTCAACTGATTCTCATTTCAGCCATAAAGGATGGGCAGATGCTACTGATACAATCGGTAAAATCCAATACCCAATGCTAGCAGATCCAGCACTAGCTCTATCTCGTCAATTTGGAGTATTAGTCGAAGAAGATGGCGTAGCTTTACGTGGTACTTTCATCGTAAATCCAGAAGGCCAAATCAAATCATATGAAGTGAATGACATGGGAATCGGCCGTAATGCTGAAGAACTTATTAGAAAAGTTCAAGCTGCACAATTCGTAGCAGAACATGGAGATAAAGTTTGCCCTGCTAAATGGACTCCAGGTGAAGATACATTAGAGCCAAGTTTTGACCTAGTAGGAAAACTTTAATTTTAGGATATTTTCCTATACATATATCAACTAGTTGATATAAAACAGCTATGATTGACAAAAGGCACTTACTTCAATAAGTGCCTTTTGTCCTTTAAAAATAAAATTTTTTAAACAGCAAGGAGATCAACTATGGAAAAAATATATGATTTATTGATTATCGGGGGAGGGCCAGCAGGTCTTTCTGCGGGAGTTTATGCAGGTCGAGCAAAATTAAAAACGATCATCCTTGAAAAAGGATCTGGCGGTGGGCAAGCAGCCACCACTTCAGAAATAGCTAACTATCCTGGTATTCGCAACATCTCAGGTCCAAAGCTAGTGGAGGAAATGAAACTTCAAAACGAAGATTTTGGTGTGGAGTTCGCTAAATCAGATGTAACCGGCGTAGATTTATCTGGGGAAGTAAAAATCGTAAAAACGCTTAGTGGGGACTATCATGCACGCGCTGTAATCATTGCAACGGGCGCCACCCCAAGAAAACTTGGGTTTCCAGGAGAAGAAGAATTCACTGGCCGAGGCGTAGCGTATTGTTCAACCTGTGATGGAGAGTTCTTTGAAGGCTTGGAAGTTTTCGTCATTGGAGCAGGATATGCAGCGGCTGAAGAAGCCATTTTCCTTACTCGCTTTGCAACAAAAGTAACCATTATCGCCCGCGAATCAGCCTTCTCATGTGCCCCTTCCATTGTCGATAAAGTAATGGCCAATGAGAAAATCGAGGTCAAATTCAATACAGAGATTCTTGGTGCTTATGGCGACGGCATGATTCAACGTGCCCGCTTCATCAATAACGTAACAAAAGAAGAGTGGGAATATGAAGCGAAGGAAGAAGACAGTACATTTGGCATTTTCGTGTTCATTGGTTATCAACCTCAAACGGCCATTTTCCAAGGCCATATTGAAATGGACCGTGCTGGCTATATCCTAACTGACGATGATATGAACACAAATGTAAAGGGTGTTTACGCAGCAGGTGACTTGAGACCGAAGTCCTTGCGTCAGATCATTACAGCAGTATCTGATGGAGCGATAGCCGCTACGGATGCGGGTAAATATGTTGCAGAAGAAAAAGACCGCTTAGGCATTAAAGATGAGCCGGTAGTGGAAGAAAAGAAAGAGGAAAAGAAAAAAGCTGCTGCACCAGCAGGTAAGAGCTCCTTACTGAGCGATACGTTAAGAGGCCAACTAAAAGGAATCTTCGATAAGATGGAGAATGACGTGACCTTAGTATCAATCGTGGATGAAAGCCTACCCAAATCGGTAGAATTACGTGACTTCTTATTAGATGTTGCAGAATTAGGGGACAAGCTTCATCTTGAGCTATATAATAAAGGTGAAAATAAAGATATGGAAGAAAAAGTGAATGCCGATAAATTCCCTGTAGTCTCCCTGTTAAATTCGAATGGGGAATACAGTGGGGTCAAATATCACGGTGTACCAGGCGGACATGAACTGAACTCCTTCATTTTAGCTATCTACAATCTTGCTGGTCCGGGTCAAGCGATGGATGCTGCTGTTCGGGATTCAATCAAATCAATTAGCAAGAAGACAAATATTAAAGTCATGGTATCTTTAGCGTGCCACTTCTGCCCTGACGTTGTAGTTGGAGCACAACGAATCGCCATTGAAAATCCTAATGTGGAAGCTGAGATGGTCGACATCAGTAATTTCCAAGACATTAAGAAAAAGTATAAAGTTATGAGTGTTCCGGCTATGATCATCAATGATGAGGAAGTAGTGTTCGGAGCGAAGAAGATCGATGAAATTGCTGCTTTATTAGTTTAATAGATGAAAAACCGATGGATGGACATAACATGTCTGTTCATCGGTTTTTTTTCGTTTTTTTGTACCTTAACCTAATTGAATTATGCTTGTAACCTTCCTATTATCTTTAAAGACCTTCGATTATTTAATCATAACCCTTGTCCATTTGCATAAACTTGTACAAAAACAAGTAAAGAAACGGGAGGGCACTCATGCGTTTTCTATATAAAGAAATACCCAAATTGTGTATGGTCATTCTCATGTTTTCTTTTCTAACACCATTACAGAGCGTTCAAGCCAACGTAGCCGTCAGTGCCCATAGTGCCATTTTAATGGACGAAGAAAGTGGAAGGGTCATTTATGAAGTGAATGCTCACGAAAAGAACCGAATTGCAAGTATCACGAAAATCATGACTGCTATCTTAGCTATCGAATCGGGAGAAATGGATGAGACCGTAACAATCAGTAGTAATGCTTTTGGTACTGAAGGGTCTTCCCTTTATTTGAAAGAAGGTGAAAAGATCAAGCTTGAAGATTTGGTTTATGGCTTGATGTTACGTTCGGGGAATGACGCGGCTGTTGCGATCAGCGAAAAGGTGGGAGGGAGCCTTGATGGTTTCATTTGGATGATGAATCAAAAAGCGGAAGAAATCGGTATGAAGAACTCCCACTTTACGAACCCTCATGGATTGGATAATACCAAGAATCATTATTCAACGGCATATGATATGGCTTTACTCACCCGTTATGCTATGCAAAACAAGACATATGCAAAGATAGCTGGCACTAAAGTACATCGGGCCCCTAACTCGACCGAGAATTGGGATTATGTATGGAAAAATAAGAATCGGCTACTCACGCAATTATATGAGTATTGTACCGGCGGGAAAACGGGCTATACTAAACTTGCAAAGCGGACATTGGTCACTACAGCGACTAAAAATAATCATAATCTTATCGCTGTCACGTTGAATGGGCCGGATGATTGGAATGACCACATCAATATGTATGAATCTGCTTTCAAGAATTACAGTTTGACTGAAATTCTTCCTGAAGGCGCCATAAAGGACATAAAGAATAAAACGTATAGAGGGCATGTTTATTTCAAAAATGATTTTTCCTATCCTCTTACTAAGGACGAAAGGAATTCAATAAAGGTTAAAATGAAATTTCTGAAGCCGAAGAAGAGTTGGGAAGATAAACGAAATATTCCGGAAGTAGTGGGCAAGGCTTATATCTATCTGGATGGAAAACAGGTCGGTTCGCGTTCCATCTTTTATGGTGAAACTGTAGAAAGTTTCAACCAGCAATCTTTTCAATCCTCGTGGGCTGCTCTATTCGAAGCAGTATTGGGAATAGATAGAAATGGTTAATTATATCTGGGTTGGAATGACGGTAATCGGTATAGTATTCGCCATGATTAATGGGACCATGAATCAGGTGAATGAAGCACTTTTTGTTAGTGCCAAGGAAGCTGTCACCCTTTCGATAGGCTTGATGAGCATTCTGGTTTTTTGGCTGGGGTTAATGAAAATCGCGGAAGAATCGGGGCTGCTCGAAAAACTATCCGTTTTGTTCAAGCCTTTAATGAAATGGTTATTCCCTGAAGTCCCTCCCAATCATCCTGCAATGGGCTATATTTTATCCAATATGATGGCGAATACGTTTGGATTGGGAAATGCAGCGACCCCATTAGGGATTAAAGCCATGGAGCAGTTAAAGAAATTAAATGGTAATAAAGCGACCGTAAGCCGTTCGATGGTTACCTTTTTAGCGGTGAATACTTCAAGTGTGACATTGATCCCAACGACCGTCATTGCTATAAGGATGAATTACGATGCCGTCTCCCCGACTGACATAGTGTTTCCAACTATCGTGGCTACAGCCATTTCGGCGGTAGGGGGAATAGCGATAGATCGATACTTTTATTACAGGAGAAAGCGGAATGGGAGGGAATAGGAATGCTACAATGGATGACCGCCATTTCGATTTGGTTGATACCACTTTTGATTCTCTCGATTTTATTATACGGTACGTATAAGAAGGTTCCCACCTATGAGACCTTCGTAGAGGGGGGGAAGGAAGGAATCAGTATGTCTTTCTCCCTTATCCCTTTCTTGGTGGGAATGCTCGTCGCCATTTCGGTATTTAGAGCCTCAGGGGCTCTTGATTCCTTCGTACAGGCATTAAAACCGATTCTGGCCTTTCTTCACTTCCCGGCTGAGGTTTTCCCCCTGGCGATCATCCGTCCTATATCGGGAACGGCTGCATTAGGGATGACGAGTGACTTGATTTCCATATATGGTCCGGATTCCTTTGTTGGTCGCTTGGCGGCTACGATCCAGGGAAGTACAGATACGACCCTGTATGTGTTGACTGTATATTTCGGAGCAGTGGGAATTAAAAAAATGGGTGATGCACTCAAGGTTGGCTTATTGGCGGATTTAGTCGGGGTTATAGCAGCAGTGGTTGTGGTCACGCTTGTTTTTGGTACAAAGTAAGCCGAGGAAATGGATGTATCCATTTCCTTTTTTTATTGATATCCTATATTTTACGATTTTAAGAAAAGGATACATTTTTTTGCCATGGAAAATTAAGCTATGTTACACTCATTATGGAAACCAGCCTATATAACAGATCCTAAATGGATGAAATAATAAAAGAAACGGCCATATTCACGAAAAACCTTTTGTTTTTGCCTCGCTATATGTAATAATTGTATGATTGTGTATGTACAGACAATAACAAACGAATGATTATACTATGAGGTGAAGATAGATGGAAAGATTACAAAAGGTAATAGCACATGCAGGATTAGCATCGCGTCGTAAGGCCGAAGAGCTAATATTAGAAGGCAAGGTAAAAGTGAACGGTAAAGTAGTGAAAGAATTAGGTGTGAAGGTAGGTCCTAATGACAAAGTACAGGTCAATGAAATCCCACTCGAGAAAGAACCACCTGTATATTTCGTATTCTACAAACCACGCGGAGTCATTTCAGCTGTTTCGGATGATAAAAATAGAAAAGTCGTAACGGATTACTTCCCATTCGTCCAAGAACGGATTTATCCTGTAGGTCGTCTCGATTATGATACTTCCGGTTTATTGGTTTTAACGAATGACGGGGATTTTGCGAATACACTCATGCATCCAAAACATGAAGTCGACAAAGTGTATGTAGCTAAAGTGAAGGGCATTCCTTTACGTGAGAGCCTAAGGAAATTAGAAAAAGGAATCATGCTTGAAGATGGAAAAACAGCTCCAGCTAAGACCAGAGTACTGACGACTGATAAGAAAAAGGAAACGGCCATTATAGAAATCACTATCCATGAAGGGAGAAACCGCCAGGTCCGTCGGATGTTTGAAGCGATAGGCCATCCTGTAATTAAATTAAAACGGGAGCAATATGGTTTCTTAACATTAGATGGACTGACTGCGGGAGATTCAAGAGAGTTAACTCCCCATGAAGTTAAATTAATGCGGACGATGGCATCGACTGACCCTAAACAGCGGAGAATGTAATACTTTTTTTCTCTTTATTAACAGGTTGAAACCGTTACCCCATTCATCCAAGCGGTTGAATGGGGTGGTGGAAAACAGCCTGTAAATTCCTTTTCTTTCATGATACGAAAAAGGTGTCGACGAATCTTCAAAATATGGTCATCGTGTTACATGTTATATTGGTATGGTGAAATATAGAGCTGCCTTAGGAGGATTTCTATGGATAGAAAAAAGCGACGCCTAGTGAGCAGGACCATCATTCTACTGTTATTAGGTGCAGCTTTAGTGTTTGCCCTTTATACGAACTTCACTAAAGATAAGAATGACAGTCTTCAAAAAGGAAAGGAAGCTCCTAATTTTGTTTTGACTGACATGGCAGGCAAAGAACATAAGTTGTCGGATTATAAAGGACAGGGTGTTTTCCTGAACTTTTGGGGTACATATTGTAAGCCTTGTGAATACGAAATGCCTTATATGGAAAGTCAATATCAAACATACAAGGACCAGGGTGTTGAGATATTAGCAGTCAATGTCGGGGAATCTGAATATTCGGTCAATAATTATGCTGCAAAACATAATCTTACCTTCCCAATCATGATTGATAAAGGCAGGGAAGTGGAGAATGCGTATCGCGTTGATATTTTACCGGTCACCTTCTTGATAGATAAAGAAGGAAAGGTGATAGATATCATTACCGGAGCCTTGACAGAAGAGAGCATCCAAAAGCATATGGAGAGAATTAAACCATAATACTGGGGAGTTTTTGACATGAAAGAAGTAAAATGCGATTGTGGCCATGTAAATCCATATGGTACAAAAATTTGTGAAGTTTGCGGGAGTATCCTGGTTAAAGAAGATAAAAAATTAATTGATATGCGCTATGAGGGAAGTGCCAGACGTTCACAGACTTATAACAAAACGATCATTGATAAAGTCTGGAATTTCTTCTCTTCCGTTAAGGTTGGGGTTACCCTTATAGTCCTGGCCTTGGTTGCTTCTGCAATCGGAACAATATTTCCACAGGAAATGTATATCCCTTCTTCTGTAACACCCGCCGAACATTACCAATCGGAGTATGGAACGTTAGGGAAGTTGTATTATGAATTCGGATTTCATAATTTATACAGTTCATGGTGGTATCTAATCATTATAGCGATGTTGGGCATATCCCTTCTGATTGCAAGTATCGACCGCTTTTTCCCATTATATCGGTCTTTAAAGAAACAAGGAATTACTCGCCATGATGGTTTCATGAAGCGACAAAGGGTATCGGGAGTGACGAAGCTTGATGGCCAGGGAGTAGATTTGGAAGAAGTAAAAGAGCGGTTGAAAAAGCAGCGCTATCATATACGTGAGCAAAATGGGAACATTCTTGCAGAAAAAAGCCGTTTTTCACGTTGGGGCCCTTACGTCAACCATATCGGACTTATCATTTTTTTAATTGGGGCTTTACTACGCTCAGTACCTGGAATGTATATTGATAAAGTGCTTTGGCTAAGGGAAGGCGAGACAAAAGAGATTCCTGGTACAAATGGTGAGTATTATCTTAAGAATAATGAATTCACACTGGAAGTCTATGATAAAGAGAATGAAGAAGACGAGCAATTCAGTGCCGCCATTGATAAAACTGGTACGATAGCTAAGACTTATGAAGCAGATGTGACATTGTTCGAGCGTCAAAATGAAGCGTTGCCAGGTGAAAAAGCAGAACTTGATAAAGTTAAGGATTTTAAAATAAAAGTGAATGAACCCTTGAAACACGATCACTTTGCTTATTATCAGGTGGATTATAAATTGGACGAGCTTAGTACCATGTCTTTTAATCTTATCAATAAAGAGACAGAAGAGAAATTTGGAAATATCACGGTGGATTTGAATAATCCGCAGAAGATGTATGAATTGAATAAAGGGTATTCTGTCGAGTTAATGAGTTATTTCCCCGATTTCGAATTTGATGAAAAAGGAGAACCGACGACGATATCAAAGGTTCCGAATAATCCGGCATTTATCTTTAATATGAAGACCCCAGATAAACCAGATGGAGAAGTGAGTTTCGTAGCTATAAAAGAGACGGTGGAACCATTAGGAGAAAATACATATAAACTGGCTTTTGCTGGAGTTGAAACGAAAGACGTTACAGCTTTGACTGTCAGGAAAGATCTTACATTGTGGATTCTTTTCACCGGGGGAATTATCTTCATGATAGGTGTTATCCAAGGTTCGTATTGGAATCATCGCCGTATATGGATTAAAAGAAATGAGAGTGAGATTTTGATAGCCGGCCATACCAATAAAAACTGGCATGGCATTAAGAAAGATATAAAAAATGCGATTGAATCAACACCACTTTGTGAACCAACAGATTTACTAGAAGAGGAGAAATCTTCTAATAAGGGGGAAGTTTTAAATGGCTGATTTGAGCGGTAATTTATTATATGCGGCCTTCTTTTTATATCTAATTGCGACCTTTATTTTTGGAGGCTCGATAAAGGATAAAAAAGGAGCAGAGGAGAAAAAACAAAATAACTGGGCAAAATTAGGAATCACCTTGACCATTTTAGGATTTGCAGCGCAGGTGGGTTATTTTATTACAAGATGGATTGCTGCGGGCCATGCACCTGTTAGTAACCTGTTTGAATTTACAACATTTTTCGGCATGATGATGGTAGGGGCATTTATCTTGATTTACTTTCTTTATAAAACGCCCGTCCTTGGGTTGTTTGCCCTCCCCATTGCATTATTGATCATTGCGTATGCAAGTCTGTTTCCGACGGAAATATCGCCGCTCATACCAGCCTTGCAGAGTGATTGGCTACATATCCATGTAACAACTGCAGCGGCAGGGCAGTCCATTCTTGCCATTAGCTTTATCGCCGCTATCATTTATCTGGTTAAATCGGTGGAACAGACAAAAGCAAGTAAACGGACATTTTTTCTTGAAATCATCATGTATACGTTAGTCAGTACACTTGCACTTGTAATAGTATCCTCCACTTTCTCCATGATGGATTATAAAGCTAGTTTTGATTGGGTTGATAAAAAAGATATGGCAGCCAAACAGGAATATACACTTCCTGCATTGGTTGGTCCTCATGAAGGGGTTATGCTTGAAAAGGGACAATTCCAACCATTGGTGGAGATGCCTGCAATAATCAATGCGAAAAAATTGAACACAGTCATATGGTCGATTGGTGCAGGACTGGTCCTGTATGGCTTGATAAGGTTGATTTCTCGGAAAAGAGTCGCTGCTCTAATAAAACCGCTTGTTAAAAATGTTAATTTGAACTTGCTGGATGAAATCAGTTACCGTTCCGTTTTAATTGGATTTCCAGTCTTCACACTCGGGGCACTTATTTTTGCCATGATTTGGGCCCAGATTGCTTGGACACGATTCTGGGGATGGGACCCGAAGGAAGTATGGGCCCTTATCACCTGGTTGTTTTATGCAGCCTTTTTACATCTGCGTATGTCTAAGGGATGGCAGGGAGAAAAATCAGCCTGGCTTGCGGTCATTGGTTTTGCCATCATGATATTCAATTTGATATTTGTGAATTTGGTTATCGCTGGTTTGCATTCATATGCCTAATTAAGGGAACCTTATCATTAGATGAAGGGGGTCTTTTGATAGTAATGTCGTTAATTTTATCGATATTCCTACCAAACGATCCCTTTTTTATGATTAAAGCGTTATTGCTAGGGAAATAAATCCTAGAGGGCTTTTAGATAACTTGTGGTAATTATTGTGACAATATAGTGAAAAGTTAAGGAAGAGCCTATAGAATTGGCTGTTTATCGGGATTTGTTAAGAAATAATATTAGGCATTAAAGCTTTCATTTTGTAAAATAAATGATAGGAGGCTGGTTACGAAATGTATAATGCTATTAAAATTCTTGTGGTGGATGATGAAGAAAGAATCCGCCGCTTGCTAAAAATGTATTTAGAAAGAGAAGAATACATAATTGATGAAGCTGAAAATGGTGATGAGGCTTTAGTGAAAGCTCTAGAAAATGATTATGATTTAATCTTATTGGATATTATGATGCCTGGTAAAGATGGTATTGAAGTCTGTCGGGAGTTGAGAGAGAAAAAAACGACACCTATCATCATGCTTACCGCTAAAGGTGAAGAAGTGAATAGAGTCCAAGGATTCGAAGTGGGGACAGATGATTATATTGTCAAACCCTTCAGTCCACGTGAGGTTGTATTAAGGGTCAAGGCGTTATTGCGCCGTTCTTCCAATGCAAATTACATGCAAACCGAAGCATCAGCAAAAGATGTAATCGTATTTTCCCACCTAACGATTGATAATGATGCCCATCGTGTGCTCGCGGATGGCAAGGAAGTATCTCTCACGCCAAAAGAATATGAATTATTATATTTCTTGGCGAAATCCCCCGATAAAGTTTTTGATCGTGAGCAGTTGCTAAAAGAAGTGTGGCATTATGAATTCTTTGGAGACCTTCGAACTGTGGACACGCATGTCAAACGCTTGCGTGAAAAGTTAAACCGTATATCCGAAAATGCTGCCAAAATGATTGTCACTGTTTGGGGCGTGGGTTACAAGTTCGAAGTTATTAACGACTGATGCTATGGGGCAGTGTTGTTGGTAAGCTTTGGGCAACGATTCTTTTGCTGGTATCCTTTGTTCTGATTGTTTTGACTGTACTTCTGGTTGAATTCTTTGATAATTTTCAGATAGAGAATGTCGAAAATGATTTAACCAAAATGGCACAGCAAATCATTACGGTCACGAATGAACATGGGGGCACTGGAGACGAAGTTCTCCAAATAGCTTCTGAATTGATAGGTGATGAAACGAAAGTAATCATCTTGAATGACAATAAAATGGTCTTTTCATCTGTTGATGAGAATGGGTTTAAGATAACGCCTGAATTCATTAAAGATGATCCCGAATTATTAAAGGTATTTACAGAGAGAAAAACTGTAAAAAAAGAGATGATGCTTTCGACTGAGGGGACAGATGAAGATACATTGTCAGCAATTGTAGTGGGGGTTCCTCTTGAATTAAATGGTCAGCAGGATGAGGTTTTCTTGATTCAGTCATTGGAATCGATGGAAGAAACAACGAAATCCACAACGCAGTTCATCCTCTTAGCTGCAGGGATCGCTATAATATTGACAACGATTTTCGCTTTCTTTTTATCTACGAGAATCAATGCTCCACTAGTAAAAATGAGGGAAGCTGCCTTGGCCATAGCTCGTGGTAAATTTGATACCAAGGTTCCCATCCTCACCCAGGATGAAA
Organism: Peribacillus sp. NPDC046944; assembly: GCF_050272735.1. Taxonomy (NCBI): domain Bacteria; kingdom Bacillati; phylum Bacillota; class Bacilli; order Caryophanales; family Bacillaceae; genus Peribacillus; species Peribacillus sp. NPDC046944. Next base: position 189,824 of record NZ_JBNNML010000007.1, on the reverse strand, counting down.
TAGGTGAGTTGGCCATTGCATTTAATCAGATGAGAAAACAGCTGAAATTCAACATGAATGCCCTCAGTCAAGAAAAGGAACACCTTGCAAGCATTCTCAGCAGTATGGCAGACGGGGTTATTACCTTTAATAAAGATGGTACTATCCTTGAGACGAATCCTCCAGCTGACCGGTTCTTGCAAGCATGGTACTTTGAAAAAGGATACAATCGGGAAGACAATATGAATGTACCATCAGTACTCATGAATCTATTTGACGAATCAGAGTCCTATGATAAGGAACAAGTTGGAGAAATTACTTTACAGGGTAGAAATTGGGGACTGATTGTCAGTCCTTTATATTCAACTGCAGATAATATCCGCGGTGCTGTCGCCATCATCCGTGATATGAGTGATGAACGTCGCATGGATAAACTAAGGACGGACTTCATTGCCAATGTGTCCCATGAGTTAAGGACCCCGATATCGATGCTACAAGGGTATAGTGAAGCCATTGTAGATGATATAGCAGGCAGTGAAGCTGAAAAAATGGAAATGGCTCAGATCATTTATGATGAATCGTTGAGGATGGGACGTTTAGTTAATGATTTATTGGATCTAGCCAGATTGGAATCAGGGAAAATGAACCTTACTTATGACCTTGTTTCCGTCTCCCCCTATTTAAAGAGGATTACAAGTAAGTTCTATGGACTGGCTAGAGATAAAGGGATCACGATTACGACGCATCTTCAAGACGATGGGATCAACTGGAATTTTGACCCTGATAGAATTGAGCAGGTATTGACGAATTTAATTGATAATGCAATCCGTCATACTCCTGCAGGCGGAAAAATCGATGTCATTCAAAAAATGAGTGATCGCAGAGGCTTGATTATAGATGTGAAGGACTCTGGTTCAGGTATTCCGGAAGAAGACTTACCATTCGTATTCGAGAGATTTTATAAAGCGGATAAAGCACGTACCCGTGGACGGTCTGGTACGGGCCTAGGTCTGGCCATTGTTAAAAATATCATTGATGCACATGATGGATATATTTCGGTGAACAGTTTACCAGAAAAGGGAACAACATTCAGCTTTATTCTACCTCGAATATTGGAAAATGCTGAATAAATGTCAGATTGCTTGGCAAATAATCTTGATACATGAGAAACAGAGTGGGCAAAGGCAATTGGATTCTCCTAATTGCCTTTGCCCATATTTTATTTGCGGGCAGTATATGGAGTAAATTGGGTAATTAGTATAAAATAAGTATGTAACTTTCATATGAAAATATCGACTATAATTATGAACGGATGTGGAGAAATAATGAATTCCATTTTCCACGATCTTTATGAAAAATATCACCAGGAAATTTATCAATTCATTTATTATATGACCAAAGACCGTGAAACGGCAGAGGACCTGGTTCAAGAAGTTTATATCAGGATAATGAAGGCCTATAATCGTTTTGAAGGCAATAGTAGTGAAAAAACCTGGATGTATTCCATTGCGAGAAATGTGACCATTGATTATTTTCGGAAACAAAAAGGATGGAAGAATAAAATCATTCCCACTATTGATTGGGATGGTCAGATGATTAAAGATAATCAGCCGATTCCCGAAGAAGTGGCCATTATGAATGATAATGTCAGAGAGATATATCGTTGCTTGAATCGATGTACTGTTAATCAAAAAGCAGTCATTATTTTACGGTACATACAAGGCATGTCCATTTCAGAAACCGCGGATGTACTGAATTGGAGTGAAAGTAAGGTAAAAACAACGCAACACCGCGCTTTAAAAGCGATTAAAAAAATGATGGATGATTCATCAGAAGAGGGGAGGAATTCCTTTGAAGAAATCCCGTTGGAAAGAAAGAGAAATTGAGGACTTGCTTCGCCAACTTCCGGAGGTAAAAGATAAACGCTCGAAGAAAGAAGTGTTTTCGAGGATAGAAGGTAAGCAAAGAAGAAACCGTAAAAAACTTTGGATTCCTCGTATTGTGGGCATTGCCTCCTTATTCTTAATGATGATCATTGGATCTTCACTGATGATTGGAAAAGATGAATCTCAAGAGCAGGAGGTTAATAGCCACGGCAATGGAAAATTGGCCATTTCAGAAAGTAAGATCATTTTGGATAAGCAAGAAAAGCATGATATTGAATCAAATGAAAAGCAGGATGTAAAGGAAGATATTGAGGGCGAACCAATAGAAAAAAATGAATTGAAAAGTAAATCTCAACAAGTGGAAAAAGAAAAAACACCCATTCGTGCGATCTACTCAGAAGATTTGCAGGGGAAGTCGACAATAACTCTAGGCGTGCCTGATCACCAACAGAATTTTATCGTACCTCTATCTTTTGTAGTCGATACTATCGAAGAAACGGAAGCCTTGGATCAGGTGGTAAAAAAGATGTCGACCATTAATGAGAAAAAATATGGCCTGTTCGATTATTTCCCTCTAGATATTAAGGTATCCCATGTTCCCACCAACAACACAGCAAATATCGAATTACGGGCAGGCAGTAATCTGCTAGATGAGGATATCGTGTTTCTTAGAACCATGGAAGAAACCTTATCCTATCTAAATATTGATAAAGTGACATTTACAACGGACGGAAAATCTGGTGCCAGTTTTGCTCATGCCGGAACAGTAATAGAAGAAGAAATTCCCCAGCACAAGAATCGCACATTCTTTCTTTATCACACGGATAAATCATCTTCAAGTTTCCTTGTGCCTAGCAATATCGATTATCAGAACATGGAAGAGGCCCTACAAGCGGCAAAGGAGGAACCTGGCATAGAAGGGATTTCTTCTGCTCTACCGGAGAGTTTGAAGTGGGAGAACCTAACATATGATGGGGGTTTAGTAACTGTAGAACTGGCACAAGAAGGCCGCTTGAAGAATGATTCAGAGTCGCTTCAAGGTTTGGAAGTCATTCTATTTACAGCTAAAGACTTTGGCTATGCAAAGGTGAAGTTTGAAAACTCCCCTGTAGAAATGGTAGGTTCTCTGAATTTATCGGAAGAGATTACAGTACCCGTTGCTCCTAACTTAGTTAATTAAAGGTCAAGTGCATGCTTGCGATGTGAGAGGCAGATGAGGGTCGTTCAACAAAAAAAGGATGCCCGCTAGTGGGGCATCCTTAAGTGGAAATTATAAAGCTATTCGGGCCATGAAAGTAATTTCTTGTGTTTCCTCTAAGAATTGCTTCATATTATCTTCTAATGGTTTATCGAAACTCAATACCATGATAGCTTCCCCGCCAGCTTCTTTACGACCAACTTGCATAGTCGCGATATTTACGGCATGATCACCAAGAATTTTACCGACGTTACCGATTACTCCAGGTTTATCAGTGTGTTGGATATAAAGTAAATTAGCTTCTGGATGGAAATCAATTTTGAAACCATTCAGATTGACAATCCGGGAACCATAGTTCTCGATATGAGTACCACTAATGGTTAATTCGCGAGTGTCGCCTTTTACTTTTAGACTGATCAGGTTAGAATAACCTAGAGAGTCAGTAGAAACCTTTTCGCCAATGGTAATGCCCCGCTCTTTAGCAACCAATAGCGCATTCACCTCATTAACTGAAGCATCTACTCTTGATTTGAAGAAGCCTGCTATTAGGCTTTTTGTCAGAATAGCGGTATCGAAGTCCAATGATTCACCTGCATAAGTTACGGAAATCTCCTGAATGCCTTCTTTCATGCATTGTGAGGCAATGGAGCCCATTTGTTGGACTAGTTGATAGAATGGCTGAACCTTTTCAAACACCTCTTTAGAAATGGCTGGAAGGTTAATTGAACTTGATACAGGATTACCTTCAAAATAGGTTAATACTTCTTGGGCGACTTGAACGGCAACATTCAATTGGGCTTCTTTAGTGGAAGCTCCTAAATGAGGAGTAGCGATGACGTTATCAAGTTCAAGTAATTTATGGCCAAGCGGTGGTTCTTCAACAAATACATCCAACGCGGCTCCAGCTACATGTCCCTCGACAATCATTTCATATAAATCATCTTCATCAAGGATTCCGCCACGTGCACAGTTCAATACGTACACGCCTTTTTTACAGGTGAGTAACTTTTCTTTATTGATTAACCCTCTAGTTTCGTCCGTTAGAGGTGTATGTACAGTGATTATATCCGCTTTAGGGAGCAATTCATCTAAAGTCAGGGAAGTTACGGACATTTTTTTTGCACGATCGGCTGTTAAGAATGGGTCATAAACTATGACTTCCATGCCAAAAACTTTTGCGCGTTTGGCAATTTCTCCACCAATTCGTCCGAAACCAATAATGCCTAAAGTTTTCCCACGAAGTTCCGTTCCTGTATAAGAAGAGCGTTTCCATTCTCCATTTTTCAGGGAAGCATAAGCTTGCGGAATATGGCGCATCAAGGAAGCCATCATGGCAAATGTATGTTCAGCTGTTGAAATTGTATTTCCGTCAGGAGCATTCACAACAACGATTCCGCGTTTTGTTGCGGCAGGAATGTCAATGTTATCAACGCCGACACCTGCGCGAGCAATGATCTTTAGTTTTGGCATGCGGTTCATTAAATCTTCTGTAACTTTTGTTGCACTTCTAACCAGTATTGCATCAATCTGATCAAGTTCGTTTGCTGCTTCTTCTACAGTCTTCTGAATAAGAAGAATATTGGATGCCTCTGAAAGCGGTCCGAGTCCTTCTGGTTTGATGGCATCTGCTACTAAAATCTGATACACGTGTAAACACCTTCCTAGGTAAAATTCTCTTAAATTTCAGTTAATTTTACAATTGAAATGGGAAAACTGTCAATTTAGCATACCTATATGTAAGCGCTTTAATTAAAGTTACTTTGAAATTCACTTGTCCAAAACCGCAAGGGCAAAGGGTTTGAGTCGTAATTTTCTAAAAATAAAAATTATTTTAGACCGAGTAAAACGTCGTGATTATAAATACATATTTTGTTTAAAATGAATAAAAGTGTAATATTCGATTGTCGTAAATTCATAGTTGCGATGAAAATACTATTCAAAAAAAGAAAAATCATTTATAATGAAAATTGTAAATTAATTTTATAGGTCTATCTTCGGGGCGGGGTGTAACTCCCCACCGGCGGTGATGAAGAAAAATTCTTCTAAGCCCGCGAGCCTTAGGGCAGGATTTGGTGGGATTCCAAAGCCGACAGTATAGTCTGGATGGGAGAAGATGGAGGTTCCTGAATGCGTTCAAACAGTCAAGTGCTGAACGTTTGTTTGATGAAACCTTTAATTTATCCCTTTAATTCTGTCGGAATTAAGGGGTTTTTTATTGAACATCAACATTCATGAAGGATCCCTAACCTCTTTTTCAAGGTAGATCAAGAAAAAGAAGGAGAGAGAACTATGAAATCGAACAAAGTTAAAAAGATGGTCACACTTGCAATGCTAGGAAGTCTTTCCTACCTACTAATGCTTTTGAATTTTCCATTTCCGGGATTTCCGCCTTTTCTGAACATTGATTTTAGTGACATCCCAGCACTGATGGCGGCATTGATTTTCGGACCGCTTGCAGGAGTTTTAGTTGAATTCCTGAAAAACTTATTGGATATGGTCATGACTGGAAGCGATACGGGTGTACCGGTTGGACATATCTCTAACTTTATAGCGGGGGTATTATTCATACTGCCAACATATTATGTATATAAAAAAATAAGTTCGAAAAAAGGAATGACATTTGCCTTGCTAGCCGGAACAGTTTCCATGGCGCTAATTATGAGTGTCTTGAACTATTATGTCTTTTTACCGGCATATACTTTCTTTATGGGATGGGATGCCATGACCGCACCAGAGTCAAGACAATTCGTAACTGCGGCAATACTCCCTTTTAACATCATTAAAGGGGTGCTCATCACTTCCGTTTTCATGCTATTATTTGTTAAACTCCAAACATGGATCAATAAAACAAGTGTTATATAAACATGCTTAATATATAAAAAGAGGCAGAAACCACCAGATTATAACTGGGTTGTTTCTGCCTCTTTAATGTATGGGGAGAAGTTTTAAAAAATACATAAAAAAAGCCATTCTCAAAATGAAAATGGCTTTTATTCTTATTCGAATTTTAAAGCGTCGCCCTCGAATGATTCGTCTGCGACTTTGATAGAGTCTGTGGGGCATCCTTCAAATGCATCCATCATGTCATCTATAAGAACATCGGGGATTTCAACGATTCCTTCGTTATCATCTAGCGTAACAAAAGCAATTCCTTCATCATCATAATCATAGATATCTGGTGCTGCAGCTCCACAAGCTCCACAAGCGATACATGTTTCTTTATCAACAATAGTAAATTTAGCCATGAATAAAACCCCTCCTAAGTTGATTTACAACTCAAAACCTTTTTATTATAGATTAACATCTCTTTCTTATTGTAAGACCGAATGCCGAACTTATCAATAGAAAATGTAACGATAATACGGCAGTATATGAAAAGTCAACACAAATTATTGGGAAAATTTCTTTATAACGAGTACGTATTTAGTTGTTTATTCACAAATATCGTTGCATATATGACATAAAAAAAGGCGGTATTTGCAGATTTTTGTTACAATATAATTGGATAAATGGAACAAGGATGTGAGTTTCATGAACAATTATCTTCAAGCAATCATTTTATATGCGATACAAAAGTTCCAAGGTGAGCGTTCCATCTACGCAATTTATCATATGCTTCAGGGTAAAAAATCGTCCCAGACTATTCAGGATGCGCATTTATTTGGTCTGACGAATATATTTGGGACTATGCCTCGTTTTACCCGGGAGGAGTTATCTCAAAACATAAAATTGTTTCTTGAACTGAAACTAATCGAACCAACGGAAAAAAATGATGTGTATTTGATTAGTGAACAAGGAGGAGGGGCGTTGGCCTCTTATTTCAAAAAGTGGACTCTTCCTTTATCACTAAATGGGTGGAAATACCAAAACATCACCCCGGATTTTTGGAGAAGACTCAATCTTCTTATCCAAACTATATCCCATATTGTCCACAATGAAAGGCCTTTTTATCCGATACAACAGAATCAACGAGTACAGGAATTCGTAAAGGGTTTTTTATATGCCAACCAACAAAATCGAGAGTTGCTTGCTCAGCATCTTTTTGATGAATTGGTCACCCTCTTAGAGATGCAAAGTGAGTTGAACCGTGACATTTTTGTTTTGAAAATTACGGGGGTCAATCGAATCGGACTTACGTTTGAGCAGATTGGAAAAAGGAAAGAAATTGATGAGTGGTTTGTACACTACGTTTTTCTCGATTCATTGCATCAAATGCTCGCAGAGATATCAACAGTACGCGATTACCCTCTGTTGGCTTCTCTAATCCATGATTGGAAAAATGGTGGGCATCCTCATCTAACACAATCGACTCATACGACTCTGCAATATATTCAGGCAGGGAAAACGATACAGGAAATTGCAGAGATTCGTCGTTTAAAAGGAAATACGATTGAGGATCATCTCGTAGAAATCGTGCTATCGGACAAAAGTTTTTCGATAAATGACTATGTTCCAATAGAGGATGAAGACAAAATCATTACGGTCATTAAACGGTTGAATACGAGAAAACTCAAGGCAATCAAGGAAGCTGTCGATAATGAGCAAATTAGTTTTTTTCAAATAAGGCTTGTACTTGCGAAAATAGGTGATAGAGGATGAACTTGAATACAGTCCTGAAAGATAAATTTGGATTTGACAATTTTCGTCCTGGACAGCATGAGGTAATCGAATCCTTGCTAGAAGGGACCCACACATTGGCAATGCTTCCTACAGGGTCTGGTAAATCATTATGTTATCAGCTCCCTGCTTACCTTATCAATAAGACGGCTATAATTGTTTCACCGTTATTATCCTTGATGCAGGATCAGGCGGATCAGCTTAAGATGAGAGGGGAAAAAAGTGTTCTGACCCTCAATTCTTTTCTGACCGCGTATCAAAAAAAACAGGCATTTGAACGATTGCAAACGTATCGGTTTATTTTTCTGTCTCCCGAAATGCTTGGGCTAGAAAGTGTAATCCAGTCTTTAAGGAAAATTGACATAGGCTTATTTGTCATTGACGAGGCGCATTGCATTTCTCAATGGGGATATGATTTCAGGCCGGATTACTTGAACTTGGGAGAAGTGAGGCGTAAGTTAAATAACCCATTAACGCTTGCCTTGACGGCAACAGCAACAAAAGAAGTACGGGAAGATATTATCAGGAAATTGAATATATCCCAACATAAGGAAATCGTTTCATCCGTTGATCGGGAAAATATCGCGATACTTGTGGAAAATATATATAGCTACGAAGAAAAGCTTGCCCGTGTCCTCTCGCTTGTCAGGGAATTCCCAGGTAGTGGAATTATTTATTTTTCTTCGAAAAAAGTGGCTGAAGCGGTCTCGGGTTTTTTACAGGAAAATGGAGTCGGTAGTGTCAATTATTATCATGGAGGTATGGAACAGGAGCAAAGAATGCTCATTCAGCAGCAATTCATCTTGGGCCAGTTAAAAATCATTTGTGCAACGAGTGCGTTTGGAATGGGAGTCAATAAAGCTGATGTTAGATTTGTCATCCATTTTCATATGCCATCCACAATGGAATCATACCTTCAAGAAATAGGGAGGGCAGGCCGTGACCAAAAACAAAGTGTAGCCATTTTACTATATAGCGAAGGGGATGAAGGACTTCCGTTGCATTTGATGGAACAACAGCTACCAACTGACCATCAAATTGAGGCCGTTTGTTCGTATTTAAATGAAGCGAAAAGAAGTATGGCTGATTTAAGTCTTTCTGAAAAAGAGCATCTTCTTCAGAGCTTTTCCTTGAATGATATTCAATTCCGTTTTTTCACACAATTTCTGACGGATGATGACTCACCATTGCATAGAACAAGGATGAAAGACTATTGTCATACAAGAAAGATGCAAAATCAGGAAAAGCTGAACGTTTTTTTGAATTGGATTCATACTAAAATATGTAGGCGTTTGGGCATTTTGCATTATTTTGAAGAAGAGCAGCGAAAAGGGAATGACGTATGTTGCGATCGTTGTGGAATAGATGCAAAAAATATCTTGGATGTATGGCCGGCAGTAAAGGAACAGCAGGGTAATTCATATTCTACATGGAAACAGGAATTAGCTTTTATCTTATTGGATAAGGATAATGGGCATGAAAAATAAGCAGGCGCAATTAATTAAACAGCTGACAGACAAACAGTTACTATATAATTTGTTCCTGACCCAAATTATTCTCTTAACGATTGGCTTTTTTTTAGGTATTATCTTATTTGAAGATTTTTCTACCTTTCGTTCTTTATTTGACATTAAAGATATGGATATTTTGTTGATAGGTGTCCCTGCTGGAATCTTAGTGGTCATTTTTGATGTGGTCATGATGAAAGTGACCCCTGTTTCCTATCAGGATGATGGTGGAGTCAATGAACGCATTTTCAGTAGCCTACCATATCCCATGATCTTTATCGTCTCTTTGTTAGTAGCGGTTAGCGAGGAATTATTATTTCGTGGTGTTATGCAGACACATATAGGCTTATTGTGGACGAGCATTATCTTTGCGGCGGTTCATTATCGTTACTTATTTAATTGGTTTTTATTTTTGAATGTGACGCTTTTAAGCTTTCTCATCGGATTTTTGTTTGAATGGACCCAAAATATTTTAGTGACGATCACAGCCCATTTTTTAATAGATTTTATCCTCGGTATATTAATAAGACATAAGTATGTAAAGCTGGCAGTATGTGAAGAGGGTGGTGACTTAGATGAGTCGTGTAAAAGAGAATGAAAACGATCAAGCTGGAGAACTTCGTACGCGATCCGATCGTCATAAGGTGAAGTCATCTTTACCAAAAAGAAGTGAGGTTCATCAGAGTAAAAAGAAAAAAAGCAAAGTGAAGATAAAGTTCCCAATGATTAAATTATTATCGCTATTTTTCATTTTGCTTCCTATAGGATTTTATAGTCTTTATACATACCTTCAGGATAGGCCTGAAAAGGATACCAAAAGTAGTGAAGTGGTGAATTTTAGTGATGACGAAGAAACTATAGAAGAGGCTGTGCCGACAACGGCAACGGCCGGGGATATTAAGGAAAAAGAAGAAAAAGATACTGCTAAGCTTAAAGAAAAAAAGCAAGAGGAAGATAAGGCTGCAGAAGAAAGAGCAAAGAAAAAAGCCAAACAAGAAGCGGAAGCAAAGGCTAAAGCAGAGGCGGAAGTAAAAGCCAAACAAGAAGCGGAAGCAAAGGCTAAAGCAGAAGCGGAAGCGAAGGCCAAACAAGAGGCAGAAGCAAAGGCTAAAGCAGAAGCGGAAGCGAAAGCCAAACAAGAAGCAGATAATAAAGTAGCTTCTGGGGATGCCGCAGCTACCAAATCGGAGGCTGACGGATATAAAGTTGTTTACCATACGGTTCAGGCAGAAGAGACATTATTCAGGATTGCGATGAACTACTACAAATCGCAGGAAGGCATTGCGCTAATTCAGAAATGGAACGGGCTGAATGGCAATGAGATTTCGAAGGGACAAGTCTTGAAGATACCACTGAAAAAGTAAAAGCAAAAGCACTCTGTCTCTTAAGATCGACAGGGTGCTTTTTTTCCTAAGGTGGGTTATTTATAGTAAAGGTCCGCCCCCATTATCATTTTTTCCAAGACAACCTCATATCATGATTTGAAGGATTAGGAAAGAGGGGGAAGATAAATGGAACCGGCAATCATTTTATTGGATGATAAAACCGATCAGGCGGCAAAACAAATGTTACAGAATGTTGTGGTCCGCAAAAAAAAATTCGAGACGCTCAAAAAGAAGCATCTTCATAGTTTATGGGCAACAATGATTATCGCTGCTCTTTTCTTGATATATCTTTATTTATATATAGTTGTTCCTTATTCCTATTCGTTCTTTAAGATGTTCAGTGTCTTTGTTGACCATTTTAGCCATTTTTTATTTTTGGCTGCGACGACCGGAATCTATGGTTATATGATGATGATCAAAAAGAAAATGGATAAAGCAGAAAAGGAATTTCAATTGCTTCGATGTGAAATTATCAACAAAAGCAAACAGTTGTGGGAAAAAGAGGATGAATGGAAAAATCGGCACAAGGTATTTGACATGATGAAGAAGAACTATGATATTAACTTATTTCATGAAAATAAATAAACTCCTAGTTAGGAATATTGAATAGCGGGTATTATGGTTTTATGAGTAAGTTTCGGAAGGATTTCGGTAATTGAAAAGAAAGAAGGTTTAATGAAAGATGTTTTTGGTTTATGTGTTTTTGGGTTTGGTACTGCTTATATGTGTGATGGTTTTTTACATGTGGCGTACAGCTAAACAAGATAGGCTACTTATCCAGGATTTATATTTCAGCAACTTTCCGGAAGGATTTGGGGAAATTCGGATTTTTTTTATTTCCGATCTACATCGGAGAATCATATCGGATCGTTTAATCGAAGATGTCGTTGGTAAAGCGGATTTAGTCATTATTGGAGGGGATATTAGGGAAAGTGGAGTCCCTTTAGAGCGGGTAGAAAAAAATATCTTGAAACTGAAAGAGATTGGTCCTATATATTTTGTATGGGGGAATAATGATTACGAAGGGGACTTTCATGAATTGGATGCCTCACTTCTGAATCTCGGGGTCAAGATATTGGATAACACTTCCGTTTCTTTTGAGTCGGAGTCAGGAGAAAAGGTTGCTCTCTTAGGCATAGATGATATTTCAGTTGAAAGAGACAGACTCGACCTTGCTCTTTCGGACTGCGGGGATGAGCATTTTCGGATTTTGATCAGTCACAATCCACTTGTTAAAGAACAACTAAAGTCAGAAAATCGTATCAGTCTCGTTCTTTCGGGGCATACCCATGGTGGGCAGATACGCATATTTGGATTTGGCCCATATCGTTTGGGAGGCATAAGGAACGAAACGGAATGCATGTACATAACTAGTAATGGATATGGGACAAGTACTGTGCCATTAAGGCTTGAGGCAAAGCCGGAAACCCATCTGTTCACATTGAAAAAAGGGAAATCTACAGAATATGGAGAGGTTTTGGAGAAAATCTATTAGGCCGTTAACTCAATGAGCATATTTGAATTTTACAGAGTGGAATTAATCCACTATAATTTCATCAATGATGTTCTGTTATTGGAGGCCTTGTAAACTTATGCAAGAAGGTAAATATAATATTAAGGCAGTTTCTAAACTGCTAGGTATCCAGCCAGGTACTTTACGGGCGTGGGAAAGACGTTATCACTTTATTGAACCTATCAGGAATGATTCAGGTCACAGATTGTATACGGAAAAGCATCTGCAAATCCTAAAGTGGTTAATCAATAAAACAGACCAAGGGTTCACGATTAGTCAAGCCGTTTCGTTGCTTGAAGGATCTGAAAGGATAGCGGAAGATGTCCACGAAACCAAGCAAAATAATGAACAAACGCTCAAATTAGCGAATGAACTCCTTGATGCACTGTTAAGCTTCAATGAAAATAAGGCCCAGCTGATTATTAGTCAGGCATTCAGTATGTACAGTATCGAGCAAACGGTAGTTGAAGTACTTGGAGGTATCTTGGTTCAAATAGGCAATAAATGGGAAAATGGTGAAATTACTTCAGCCCATGAACATTTTGCTTCATCCATTATCAAAGCTAGAATCAGTTCGATTATGCATACTATCCCGACAAGTGGTTTATTGCCAAAAGCACTAACCGTTTGTGCGCCAGGGGAAAAGCATGAATTCGGTTTGCTGATTTTCACAATCTTCTTAAAAAGAAAAGGGTATGAAACGGTTTATTTAGGTGAATCGATAGCTGATGAAGACCTCTTTACTGTATTGAATATAATCAAACCATCTTACCTCTTTATGTCATGTTCGCTTTCTGAGAATCTCCCGGGAACTTTAAAGTTGATAGATGAGCTATGGCAGGAGTTCCCTGACCTGAAAATAGGTCTTGGGGGAGAAGCGCTGAATCATCTTTCTGACGATGACCGTAATAAATTCAAGCATGTATTCATTGGCGGTCTCCAATCGGATTGGAATAAGTGGTTGAAATTTTAATGTTTTCCTCATAAATAATGGATATGCACCTTGAGACCAAGTCTTCATATGATGTATGAAGATGGAAACCAGGGGGCATTTTTTTATGAAACTGGAACGATTAACGAACAATAAGATTAAGATTTTTTTGACCCTCGATGATTTAATTGATAGAGGCATCACAAAAGAAGACATCTTAGGGAATTCCTTGAAAGTGCACAAATTGTTTCAAGATATGGTGGAAGAAGCTTGTGAAGAGCTCAGTTTTAAAATGAGTGGTTCGATTGCCATTGAAATATTTTCCCTACCTGCTCAAGGGTTGATCATTATAGTAACGAAGGATGAAGAAGAATTATTTACTGAGGAAGAAGAATTTCTGGATTTGCAGGTTAAAGTTGATGAATCTCCCCATATTCTTTATGTTTTCCACGATTTTGAAGATGTAATTCAGTTGTGTCATCGTCTGACCCTCCAAGGGATGCTCAATAGTGCCCTTTATTTTTATGAAGGAAAATACTATTTATTGATTGAGGGTGTTAGGGATGCAACTTATGAAACGGTCATCTCCCTTGCAGCCGAATATGGCCATGCTTCGACGCTGACATTATCCCGCATAAATGAATACGGAACCCGCCTAATTGAAAAGGAAGCCATACATGTTTTAATCACGCATTTCATTTAGTAGAAAAGAGGAGACAGGGCAGACACTTCAAATATAGCCGAAAACGGTTTGCCTGGATAACCTCGTTCCTTTTCGGTTTAACCTCTAAGATTAGGGGAAGTATCAAGTATATAAACGTAAATGTTACCGTTTTCATTTTTTGAATATTTCTAACTTTTAAATTCCCATTTTTACTCTTTGCTTTAATATTGCGAAGGTGTATACTAGCACTGAAGAGCACTTATCACTAATAATAATGGATCTAGATTATATAGGGGGTACTATAATGGAATCGGCAAAAGGGAATAGCCATGTGAATGAGGAAGAAAAACATGACGTGCTAAAGTCTACCCAGACAGTAATACATAAAGCACTGGACAAACTGGGGTATCCTGAAGAAGTATTTGAGCTTTTAAAAGAGCCTTTACGATTATTGACGGTGAAAATGCCAATTCGTATGGATGATGGTTCCGTCAAAATTTTCACAGGATATAGGGCACAGCATAATGATTCTGTTGGTCCTACAAAAGGTGGCATTCGTTTTCATCCGAATGTGACGGAACGTGAAGTAAAAGCACTGTCCATTTGGATGAGCTTGAAATGTGGCATTGTTGATCTTCCTTATGGTGGTGGGAAGGGTGGAATTGTATGTGATCCACGTAATATGTCCTTCCGGGAATTGGAGAGACTTAGCCGGGGTTATGTCCGTGCAATCAGCCAAATCGTAGGACCCACAAAGGATATTCCTGCACCAGATGTATTTACTAATTCACAAATCATGGCGTGGATGATGGACGAATATAGCCGTATAGATGAATACAACTCGCCTGGTTTCATTACTGGTAAACCTCTTGTACTAGGTGGATCTCATGGACGTGAATCTGCAACAGCTAAAGGTGTGACCATCTGCATTAATGAAGCGGCTAAGAAACGCGGCATTGATATTAAAGGGGCACGAGTCGTCATACAAGGATTTGGGAATGCAGGTAGTTTCTTAGCGAAATTCATGCATGATGCCGGTGCTAAAGTGATCGGTATATCCGATGCCTATGGTGCACTTCATGACCCAGATGGTTTGGATATTGATTATTTACTTGACCGTCGAGACAGTTTCGGTACGGTTACAAAACTGTTCAAAACGACAATCACTAATCAAGAACTTCTAGAATTGGATTGCGATATTTTGGTTCCAGCCGCCATTGAAAACCAAATCACGGAAGAGAATGCTTCAAACATTAAAGCTTCCATCGTGGTTGAAGCAGCCAATGGACCGACTACTATAGAAGCTACGCAAATTCTAACGGATCGTGGAATCTTATTGGTTCCTGATGTCTTGGCTTCGGCTGGGGGCGTTACCGTATCTTACTTCGAATGGGTCCAAAACAATCAGGGATATTATTGGTCTGAAGAAGAAGTTGACGAAAAGCTCGAAAAAATACTAGTGAAATCATTCAATAACATTTATGATCTTTCCCAATCCAGACGTGTTGACATGCGATTGGCAGCATATATGGTCGGTGTTAGGAAAATGGCAGAAGCATCTCGCTTCCGTGGATGGATTTAATAATTTAATGATGTATGATTAACTTGTATTGCTAGAGCGTACGAGCATTATCATTGAAAAGATATGTAAAAAATCCTATCATCTAATGATAGGATTTTTTAATAGGAGAAGAATATAACTTAATATTATTGTTGGAAAGGCAGTGCGTGTAAAATGAATGAAGAAGAAGTAATTATAATCGGTGGGGGCCCATGTGGACTGTCAGCTGCTATTGCTCTAAAAGAAGAGGGAATTCAGGCCCTTGTTATAGAAAAAGGAAACGTAGTCGATTCCATTTATCGATATCCTACCCATCAGACCTTTTTCAGTTCCAGTGAAAAGTTAGAAATAGGGGATACGGCATTCATTACCGAAAATCGGAAACCCGTGCGAAATCAGGCACTGGCCTACTATAGGGAAGTTGTCAGGAGAAAAGAATTACGGGTACATAAGTTCGAGAAGGTTGAAGAAGTGAGAAAACAGGATGACGGACGCTTTTTCGTTAAAACATCTAAAGGTAATTATACGGCGTCACGTGTCATCGTAGCTACAGGTTATTATGATCATCCTAATTATATGTGCATTCCGGGCGAAGAGCTTCCTAAAGTGTTCCATTATTTCAAGGAGGGACATCCTTACTTTAACTGTGACGTTACTGTCATTGGTGGTAAAAACTCAAGTGTGGATGCAGCACTGGAATTGGTCAAGGCCGGGGCAAGGGTTACAGTCCTTTATAGAGGATCCGAATTTTCTACAAGTATTAAACCATGGATTCTTCCTGAGTTCGAGTCATTGGTCCGTAATGGTAAAGTCGTGATGGAATTTAACGCCACTGTAGATAAGATTACTGAAGATAGTGTGGCTTATCATGTTGGTGACGTGCAAAAGGTAATTAAAAACGATTTTGTATTTGCCATGACGGGTTACCACCCCGATCATTCATTTTTAGCAGCAATGGGCATTTCGATCGATCAAGAAACAGGAAGACCTACTTATGATGAGAAGACGATGGAGACAAATGTTGAAGGCCTTTATATCGCGGGTGTCCTGGCAGCAGGAAATAATGCCAATGAAATTTTCATTGAAAATGGCAGGTTCCACGGCGGATTAATTGCTCAACATTTAGCTTCAAAGGATATGTAAATAAGGAGCTGGGTAACAATGCAGAAAATATCATTAATCACGACAGGTGGAACGATTGCAAGTAAAGAAACCACGGGCGGCATGTTATCATCAGGCGCTTTGAGTGGAAAAGAGTTGGCATCCCTTTGCGAGCTACCAAAGGAAATTGAAGTTAAACTGGTTGATCTTTTTCAAATACCGAGCATGTCCATGGATTTAAATAGAATGGATGAACTTAAACAAGCAATTCAAGAAGAATTGAAAGATCCGGATGTGGCTGGAATAGTTGTGACCCATGGTACGGATACATTAGAGGAAACGGCTTTCTTCTTGGATCTCACAATTAATGACAATCGCCCGATTGTGGTGACAGGTTCGCAACGGTCTCCGCAAGAAGTTGGAACAGATGTGTATTCCAATTTAAGAAACTCTATCTTAACTGCTGCGAGCCCTCTTCTTGAAAATGTAGGGGTAGTCGTAGTTTTTAACGAAAGGATATATTCGGCAAAGTATGTTAAGAAAGTACATGCTTCCAATTTACAAGGATTCGAATCCTATGGGTATGGGTACTTGGGGATTATTGATAACGAAGTCGTTAGCATCTATCAAAAACCATTATACAGGGAGAGTTTTGAGATTCAACGTAATATACCGAGAGTTGATATCATCAAATGCCACACCGGCGCCGATGGTATTTATATTAAGGCTTCTGTCGAACATGATGCCAAAGGAATCGTACTCGAGGGGGTTGGTAGAGGTCAAGTAACCCCGCACATGGTGCCTGCCATCCAAGATGCAATCGATAAAGGGGTTACCATCGTCATGACTACAGCTGCCGAGGAGGGGAAGGTGTACCCCGCATATGACTATGTAGGTAGTGCTGCAGACTTAAAGCATAGAGGAGTGATTCTAGGCGCGGATTATGACAGTAAAAAAGCGCGTATTAAATTAGCAATCATTCTGGCGAGTGAAGCAGCTATTGACGGAAAGCACTTTAAATATTGACCAAGTAAAAAAACAGGAAGACTAATTACAGGATTTTATTTTCTCCATTCCATGGTACGATTAAGGAAAAGAAAAGAGGTCGGCCATGCTGGTCATTTTGTCAGCGGCTATTGCGCCAGGGTTGGCGTTACTCAGCTACTTTTATTTGAAAGATCAATATGATACCGAACCCATTTCGGTGGTCATCAAAACTTTTCTATTCGGTGTATTCCTTGTTCTACCAATTATGTTTATACAATATGTGCTCGAAACGGAACACATTTTAGATACTAATCTCGCCAATGCATTTTTATGGGCAGCCTTGCTTGAAGAATTTTTTAAGTGGTTCATACTTATCTACGTCATTTATCAGCATATTGCCTTCGATGAACCATATGATGGGATCGTTTATGGGGCAGGGGTTTCCCTTGGCTTCGCAACAATGGAAAACATTTTGTACCTGCTAGCGAATGGTGTGGAGCATGCTTTCAGTAGAGCGATCCTGCCGGTATCGAGCCATGCCTTGTTCGGCGTAATCATGGGGTATTATTTGGGTAAAGCAAAATTTTCCGCTGATAATAATAGGTTGTACGTATTCCTGGCATTGATTATCCCGATTTTGTTACATGGCATCTATGATTATATTTTAATTTCCCAGAAGTTCTGGATACATTTAATCATGCCCTTTATGGTTTACCTATGGTGGCTGGGAATGAAAAAAGTGAAAAAAGCCCGTTTATTGTCAAAGTTTCATGCAGAAAAGATTTCTCAAAATCATTATCTAAGTAAATAATATTATTTCTTATTTCGGAGTGTTGGCATAATTTGCCCACTCCGTTTTTTATTGCCTTGGAATAAAAGCGCGGGTTAAGAAGAAAATAGAATAACGTTAATTCAAGTAAAGAGGAGTGTTTTTGATGAAAGGAATTTCGTCAACGTGGAAATGGCTCTTGCTACTTTCATGCATAACGATTTGTTTCGGAATTTTCCCGGAAACAAGAACAAATGCCTTTTCGAGTCAAGTTATTCAAAGGGGCGCTGTTGGCGATGATGTAATTGAATTACAGGCACGCTTACAAAACATTGGTTATTATCAAGGGAAAATCGATGGGGCATATGGCTGGGGAACTTATTGGGCACTACGTAATTTCCAAGAAGACTTCGGCCTGCCAATCGACGGTCTTGCAGGGTCAACGACAAAAAAGAAACTTTCAGATGCATCTAATTTCAATAAGGAATTTGTCCATGACCAGATCAATAAAGGAAATGAGTTTACCTATTACGGGGGAGTCGACATTGATAAGCAAGTAAAAGTTAAAGATAAAGAGAATGCCTCAACAAGTAAGGCGAATGACTCTACATCGGATAATAAGACTACAGGTACCGCTACATCTGCGAACCTTCCAGGAGGATATTCACAGAATGATATCCAACTGATGGCAAATGCCGTATATGGGGAATCCAGAGGCGAACCATATACAGGGCAGGTTGCAGTGGCCGCAGTGATCCTCAATAGGGTGGAGAGCGCTTCGTTCCCAAATACCGTTTCAGGCGTGATTTTTGAGCCTCGTGCGTTCACGGCAGTTGCGGATGGGCAAATTTGGTTGACTCCGAACGAAAGGGCGAAAGAAGCGGTCTTGGATGCGATTAACGGTTGGGACCCAAGCGGTAATGCGGAATATTATTTCAATCCTGAAACAGCAACAAGCAAGTGGATTTGGTCCAGACCACAAATTAAAAAAATCGGAAAGCATATTTTCTGTAAGTAAAGAGGTGATGAATTATGGTTAGGAATATAGTAATTGTCCTGCTTGTTTTAGTCGTTGGAGGAACTGCCTTTTGGGGATACCAAGAACATAAAGAAAAAAATGCTGTATTAATTAATGCCGAAAACACGTATCAGCGGGCCTTTCATGATTTAAGCTATCAGGTGGACCTATTACATGACAAAATTGGGAGTACGCTCGCCATGAATTCACAACATTCTTTAAGTCCAGCCCTTACCGACGTTTGGCGAATCACTTCTGAGGCACAGAGTGATGTTGGGCAGCTGCCACTGACCTTACTTCCTTTTAATAAGACAGAAGAACTTTTATCGAAAATCGCAGACTTCAGTTACCGAACGGCGGTTCGTGATTTGGAAAAGCAGCCGCTGAGCGATAAAGAATACGCGAATTTAAATTCTTTGTATACTCAAGCTGGAGATATTCAAGGTGAGTTAAGAAAAGTGCAATATCTTGTACTTAAAAATAATTTAAGATGGATGGATGTCGAGTTAGCGCTAGCGACGGGTAAAGAGAATAATGATAATACAATCATTGATGGGTTTAAAACGGTAGAGAAAAAAGTCGCAGGATATGGTGAAACGAATGAAATGAATCCAACATATATCTCTGCAGAGCAGAAGGACAAAAATTATCAAAATTTAAACGGGAAAGCATTGACGAAAAAAGAGGCTGTCACGGCCGCGCGAGCGTATTCAAATAATCAAAGTGAAAATGTAAAAGTAAATGTTGAAGAAAACGGAAAAGGCTCTGATTATGGATTTTATAGCATAAGTATCCTGGATAAGGAAAAGGATACCGAGGTGAATATGGATATGACCAAAAAGGGTGGTTATCCCATCTGGTATATCAATAATCGGGAGGTGCAAAAAACGAATATTGATTTAAATCAAGCTTACGGTAAAGCATCCGCTTTTCTTAAGAAACATGACTTTAGATCGCTTGAGTTGTTTGAAAGTGTGCAATATGGTCACATAGGTCTGTTTAATTTTGTATCTTCTGTCAATGGAATAAGGGTTTACCCAGACTCGGTCAAGGTAAAAGTGGCTTTGGACGATGGATCCATCATCGGATTTTCTGCAGAAGAATATTTAAAAGCAAATAAGATTAGGGATATTGGTGACGCCACAATTACAGAAAAAGAAGCGAAAGAAAAAATTAATCCGAACGTCAAAATCATGGAGCAGGGAAAGGCATTAATTATAAATGACATAGGTGAAGAGGTACTTTGTTACGAGTTTCTTGGAACGATTAAGGAAGATACCTACCGAATTTTCATTAATGCTGACAACGGCAGGGAAGAAAAGGTAGAAAAATTGAAAAATGCAGAACCTGTTTATGAAAAGTTAATCTAATATAACATCCACACTAATATCTAAAATAAATATAGGGAAAAGTGCCTAGGTACTTTTCCTTTTTCCATTTCCATGACATAATACAAATAAACTTTTTATGGATTATGTGGAATAAATTAAGGGGTTAATTTCATTAATTCCTTCAGTGGTGATCCTTTTTAAGAATAACGAAGGACGTGTAGACACAATGTTTAAAATAGGTGATATGCTGACGCTAGAGCAAAAATACTCTTCCCAAAAGGAAAAGTTTAAATGTATGGTCGTAGAAATGGAATCTGGTTGCGTTTACGTAGACTACCCCATAAATATCGAGACGGGAAAAGTTGTATTTCTAGTGGATGGAACTCAACTGAACATTTCCTTTACGGATGAGGAACAAGCCGTTTATATTTTTGATTCCGAGGTATTGGGCAAAGTGAAAGGGCAAATCCCGATGATTCAACTAATGGTACCCGAAGTAGAGACGTTTGTGAAAATTCAGAGGAGACAGTATGTCCGTCTTGATGTAACGGTGGATATCGCATTGCATCCCATACAGTATGAGTTTTCCCCATTCCGATCCCTGACCGAGGACATCAGTGCGGGTGGGGCTTCAATCAGGGTTTTAAAAGGGGTGGATATCGGATCTGTCTCAGAACTATATCTATGGATGGCCCTTACATTAAAGTCAGGGGAAATTCAATACTTGCGGTTGAAAAGTAAAGTGATAAGGGTGACGGAGAAGGACCATGGCAATAGGTTACTTCATATTCAATTTATAGACCCTCCAAGAAATGAGGTTCAAACATTGATGAGGTTCATTTTTGAAAAGCAAGTGGACTTGAAGAAAAAAGGTCTGTATATGTAATTGAGGTGAATGAGAAGTCGGATTTCTTTCCATACTGATTGTATTACCTAGTTTGGAAGGGACAGTTCATGAAAACAATTGAAAGGCTTTTAATTAAAGTGATAATCATCCAACTAATCTGTTTGCTTTTTTTTCAACTTCTTCTAAGTAAGGAAGATCGCATCTTTGAGCTGACAAAGCTTTCAAAGTATGAAGGGGTCAATACAAATAACTATACTAAAATTATTGAAACCTTTAATGGGACATCAAAATAAAAGCGCGGGATTCCCGCCTTTTTCTAGATGAACACGCCTTTAGCAAGGAATCTCGGATAAATACCGATAAGGTGTTTTAAACAGACGTGATTTTCAATTGACACGCCCTTTTATTAATCTTTTTCTCGCTAATTGTGATAAAATGAAGGGGTAGTAAACTATCATCATGATCGTAGGATTCTTGGGAGGATTTATGACAAAAAAATTATCAGTTGCAATCGATGGACCAGCTGCTGCTGGAAAAAGTACGGTTGCAAAAATTGTTGCAGAAAAGTTCAATTACATATATGTAGATACAGGTGCGATGTACCGGTCATTAACTTATAAAGCGTTGAATCACGGGGTTGCCCTGAATGATGAGAACGCTTTATTCAATATGTTGATCGATACCGATATATCTTTAAGACCGAGTGAAGCGGGACAATTGGTGTTTGTGGATAATGAGGATGTTACCGCTCAAATTAGAAACAATGAAGTGACCGGGTCTGTCTCAGAAGTGGCAAAGCACAGAAGCATTCGGGAAGAAATGGTTAGAAGGCAGCAAATGTTTGGTGAAAATGGCGGAGTGGTCATGGACGGCAGAGATATAGGTACCCATGTACTGCCGAATGCCGAGGTTAAGGTATTCCTAATTGCCTCTGTGGATGAAAGGGCTCAGCGAAGACATCAGGAAAATCTACTAAAAGGATTCCCTTCTGATATTGAGATCTTAAAAGAAGAAATTGCAACTAGGGACAAGCTCGACTCCGAGAGAGAAGTTTCCCCTTTGAAAAAGGCAGAGGATGCTGTCGAGATTGACACGACTTCGCTATCCATCCAAGAAGTGGCAGAAAGTATCATGTCATTGATAGAAGAAAGGAAAAGATGACCTTGGATTTTTATACTTTTGGTAAAAACGTCGTAAAAGGCGTTTTAATGCCTGCTTATAGGGTTAAAACGTTAGGGAAGGAAAATATACCTAAAGAGGGAGGGGTGCTGATTTGTGCCAATCACATTGATAATTTGGACCCGCCCGTCGTCGGAATGACGTCTCCAAGGGATATTCACTTCATGGCGAAGGAAGAGTTGTTTCATGCACCTATATTAAAGGGTATATTACCTAGGGTAAACGCTTTTCCCGTAAAGCGGGGAAATAGCGATCGGGAATCACTTAGAAAAGGGCTGAAGCTTTTAAAAGAAGGCAAAGTACTTGGGCTATTTCCTGAAGGTACCAGAAGCAAAACGGGTGAATTGCAAGAAGGATTGGCAGGAGCCGGTTTTTTCGCATTGCGATCCGAAGCTGTGATAATTCCTTGTGCGATAATTGGACCATATAAATTATTGCGCCCTCTAAAGGTCGTTTACGGCCCACCAATTGACTTTACAGAATATCGGGAGAAAAGGATTTCAGCTGATGAAGCGACCAAGATCGTTATGGCGCATATCGGAAAATTGATTTCTGAACATAAATAATCCTTTCCGCTTGACAATTCACTGATTTTGTTAGAATTTATAAATTAGGGGTAATATTCCTTTAAAGGAATAAAAAAGGTAATTTGACCTTTTTACCCTAAAAAGAGGCTGGTTTATCTTTATAAAAAGTGGTTTTATCCAATCACTTTAAATAAAATATATGGCCGATGAATTTGCTGATCAGTCATGGGTTAAGGAGGAGTTAGTAATGACAGAAGATATGAATCAAGTAGAAGTGAACAATTACAATGTTGGGGATCAAGTTAAAGCAACCGTTTCAAAGGTAGAAGAAAAACAGGTCATTGTCGATGTGGAAAACAGCAAGTCCGGTGGGATCATTCCTATCAGCGAGTTGTCAAGCCTGCATGTCGAAAAAGCATCTGATGCCGTTTCAGAAGGAGACATCTTAGAGCTTGAAGTTATCAAAGTGGAAGAAGAAGCTCTTATTCTATCAAAACGTAAAATTGATGCTCTTAAAGCGTGGGATGACCTAGAAGAAAGATTTGAAAATGGAGTCGTATTTGAAGCAGAAATCAAAGATGTTGTCAAAGGCGGACTTGTTGTAGATCTAGGCGTACGTGGTTTTGTTCCAGCTTCTTTAGTAGAAGACTACTTTGTTGAGGACTTTTCTGATTACAAAAACCGAACTTTAACATTCAAGATTGTCGAACTTGAGAAGGATAAGAACCGTTTGATTCTTTCCCATCGGGCAGTTGTACAGGAGCAAAAGGAAAAGCAGAAAGCTAGTGTTCTTGATGGAATTGAAAGTGGCCAAGTGATTGAGGGAACTGTACAAAGAATAACCGATTTCGGAGCTTTTGTTGATATTGGTGGCGTAGACGGACTTGTTCATATTTCTCAACTGTCTCACCAACATGTCGATAAAGCGTCAGATGTCGTGACTGAAGGCGATAAAGTACAGGTGAAAGTTCTTTCGATTGACCGTGATAACGAGAGAATTTCTTTATCCATAAAGGATACCCTTCCTGGTCCATGGGTGGATATCGCTGATAAAGCAGCAAAAGGATCGATACAAGAAGGTGTAGTTAAACGTCTTGTTTCCTTCGGTGCCTTTGTTGAAATCTTTCCCGGAGTGGAAGGATTGGTCCATATTTCACAGATATCTCACAAACATATAGCAACACCGCAGGAAGTCCTGCAAGAGGGTCAGTCGGTCAAAGTGAAGATTTTGGACGTCAATGAAGCGGATCAACGGTTATCATTAAGCATCAAAGAACTGGAAGATCCACAATCTAATTACTCGTCGGATTATGAAATTCCGGCTGAAACAAAAGGGTTCCAGCTTGGTGAAATGATTGGCGATCAATTAAAAAAACTAAAATAAGATAATAATTGGAGAGAGCCTTGGAGAGAGCACAACGAAAATTAGACCATATAAACATTGCATTGAAAACAGGCCAGCAACGTAAATCCGGGTTTGAAGATGTTTCGTTTGTTCACCAAAGCTTACCTGGGATTTCATTGGATAATGTGGATATTACGGCGGAAATTGGCGGACTTACATTAAGTTCGCCAATTTTCATAAATGCCATGACCGGCGGCGGTGGACTGGAAACTGAAAAAATCAATAGGGAACTGGCCATTGCTGCCAGGGAAACTGGAATGGCCATGGCAGTCGGTTCACAAATGGGAGCCATTAAAGATCCCAGTCAGGAAGCTTCATATAAAGTGGTAAGACAAGAGAATCCTAATGGAATCCTAATTGGAAATCTTGGTGGTGAAGCCACTGTTGAACAAGCAAAGCGAGCGAGCGATATGATTGAGGCTGATGCATTCCAGATTCATATCAATGCCATTCAAGAGTTGACCATGCCTGAAGGAGATAGGGATTTTGCAGGTATACTGTCTAGGATAGAAGAAATCAATAAAAATTTAGGAGTTCCACTCATAATAAAAGAAGTAGGGTTTGGCATGAGTAAGGAAACCGTAGAGCAATTGCATTCTGTTGGAGTTTCCATAATAGATGTGGGCGGTTTCGGTGGAACGAATTTTGCTAGGATTGAAAATGAAAGACGCTCCAAAATACTCGGATATTTTAATGAATGGGGTATTCCCACTGCTGCTTCCATAGTAGAAGCGGTAAATGTTTCACCCGCATTGTCAGTCGTGGGTTCAGGCGGTATTCAGAATCCTTTAGAGATTGCTAAAAGCTTAGCTTTAGGAGCAAGAGGAATAGGGATAGCTGGCCATTTCTTGAAGGTGCACAAAGAAAGCGGTTTAGAGCAGCTAATTAGGAAAATAAATTACATACATGACGATTTTAAGATTATTATGACGGCACTTGGTGCTATTAATATTTCCGAGCTTAGAAAGGCAAAGGTCGTGATCTCCGGTGATACCTATCACTGGTTGACTCAAAGAGGGATAGACTGCACTTCCTATGCAAAATGACAATAAAAGAAGCACCATCTATTGTTATCATGACAATAGAGGTGCTCTTTTTTTAGTGGTCAATGGTTTCTATTTCTTGCATCTTCAGGACTTTCCAGCTTGGTTGCCCCTTTTTTATCGAGGGACTGGTCCCGATCCGATTCCAAACGTTTGCTTTCCCTTAATTTCTTTTCTTGGCGGTCTTTGCCCACGAGATTACACCTCCTTTATTGTCAGGCATGCATTTAGTAACTTATCAAAAAAATCGCCATGTTTATTCTTACCATAAATAACCCATAATGTTTCTTAAAAAGGGGAGAAGCTATTATGGATGGAATATTTTTTTATTGGGTTTCATGGATAGTGTGGGTATGTGTCATGTTTTTTATTCCTAAAACCGTTGCCTATCGATTCGATTTCCTTTTCCATCTGTTAGCTATCATGGTCCTTGTGGGATATACCCTTGAGGTATCCTCCTTTACTATGCATATTAGTGGGCTATATCTTTTTCTTATTCTGTGTGTATACATAAGAAAGCGATCTCCCTTGAAAACAATAGAGCTTGTTATAGGAAGTTTGATTGTCACTCTGGCCTATGCAAGTTTTCAGTTGTTCTCTTTACTAGATCCCATTTGGCTATTTATCAAGGCGCCCTATCTTCTTTGCATTTTCCTGAATTATTTGATTCTCTTACTGTTTAAAGACTGGAAATCGCGCATGTCGGTACTGTTGTTAGGAATGACGCTGGGCGATCTTGTGTATTCAGGCCTCCTTCATTTCCATTCGATGACTTACGTGGCGCTATCTTATGCATGGCATGATAATGTAGTCATGGTATTGACGGCCAATGCTCTTTGGCGATTGCTCGAGGTCTTATGTGGATATATTTTTGCATCATCACAAGCAAGGGTATTGTCGGAGGAAAGGAAGGAGAACTTTACCCAATAGATAGGATAAAAATTTGTTTAATATAATACTTTTCATAAGGAGTTTTTGCGGGGAATATTGTAGGAGAATGGGCTTTTATGCATACAATCATTGTTGATTAGTGAGAAATTTGGTACTATAGGATAGTTAGAGGTCTGTAGATAAATCGTAAAGTGCTCTAATTATATTAAATGGAAGCTGTTGCCGAAGGTGTTTTTTGGCTGTCTTCATTTTTTCTTGGCTGTTTTTAATCATGTTTAGCAAGCAGCGGATTTGCCATATGTTCTCTTAGGAACAAGGGGATAGGCGGACTCATGCCTGTATATACTTGATACGTTTAACTTGCCAACAGTATAGGTATTTTCTTGTACTGATGGAAGTTTCCTTTATATGATGATCCATACAGCCTTTTCCTTAAAAAGGAATTAATGAAAATCACAGTGCAGATGAAATATTAAAAGAATGCATTCATGAATTTCGTGACTTTGACAGAGATATAGTAGCAGAAAGGGTGAATAGCAATGCCAAAACCGGTAATTGCGATAGTTGGTCGGCCAAACGTTGGTAAATCAACAATCTTTAATAGAATAGTGGGAGAACGTGTTTCAATCGTTGAGGACGTTCCAGGAGTAACAAGAGACAGGATTTATAGTTCAGGTGAATGGTTAACTCATGACTTTAATATCATTGATACAGGTGGAATCGACATCGGTGATGAGCCATTCCTGGAACAAATTCGTTCGCAGGCTGAAATCGCCATTGATGAAGCAGATGTTATCATCTTCATGACGAATGGACGTGAAGGTGTAACTCCAGCAGATGAAGAGGTTGCTAAAATCCTCTATAGATCGAAAAAGCCAGTCGTTCTTGCTGTCAATAAAGTGGACAACCCAGAAATGAGAGATCAAATTTATGATTTCTATGCTCTAGGTTTTGGCGAACCATTCCCAATTTCAGGTTCACATGGACTGGGGCTTGGTGATCTGTTGGATGAAGCCGCTAAACATTTCCCTAAATACGGTGGCCAGGATTATGCTGACGACGTAATCAAATTCAGTCTGATCGGACGCCCAAATGTCGGTAAATCATCCCTAGTGAATGCTTTATTGGGGGAAGAACGTGTTATCGTAAGTGATATCGAAGGTACGACACGTGATGCAATTGATTCACCGTACAAATTCAATGGCAAAGAGTATGTCATCATTGATACGGCAGGTATGAGGAAAAAAGGGAAAGTGTATGAAAGCACAGAGAAATATAGTGTTCTTCGTGCTTTAAGAGCAATTGAACGCTCTGATGTTGTTCTTGTCGTTCTGAATGCGGAGGAAGGCATCCGCGAACAGGACAAGAAAATTGCTGGATATGCTGATGAAGCGGGTAGAGCGGTTATCATCGTGGTCAATAAATGGGATGCCATCGAGAAAGACGAAAAGACGATGAAGGAATTTGAAGAAAAAATCCGGGATAATTTCCAATTCCTTGATTACGCTCCGATTATTTATCTATCTGCCCTAACTAAGAAACGCACGCATACATTGTTGCCGGTCATTGATCGAGCTAGCGAAAACCATGCTATACGCGTTCAAACAAATATCCTGAATGAAGTGGTTATGGATGCAGTGGCCATGAATCCAACACCTACACATAATGGTAACCGTTTGAAAATTTACTATGCGACACAAGTGGCAATCAAGCCGCCTACTTTCGTTGTATTCGTTAATGATCCAGAGTTAATGCATTTCTCATATGAGAGATTTTTAGAAAATCGTATTCGGGATGCCTTTGGATTCGAAGGAACGCCGATACGGATTTTTGGACGCCAAAGAAAATAGAAAGGCGGTATGTACAATGGTGAATGAAAAAGAAAGCATCGCTGTTATTGGTGCCGGTAGCTGGGGAACCGCTCTAGCCATGGTGTTAGCCGATAACCAGCATGAAGTGAGATTATGGGGACATAACCCGAAGCAGATTGATGAAATAAATGTAGAGCATACCAATAATAAATATTTGCCAGGCATTGAGCTGCCATTGGGGATTAAGGGCTATTCCTCTATGGAACAGGCTTTAAGTGGCATTGAAATCGTTATTTTGGCTGTTCCGACTAAAGCCTATCGTGAAGTGCTTGGGCAAATTGAAGCGGTTCACGATATTCCGTTAACGATTGTACATGTGAGTAAAGGTATCGAGCCAGATTCTCTACTTCGCATTTCCGAGATGATTGAAGAAGTCTCTTCGCCGGAATGGCTCAAAGATATAGTGGTCCTTTCTGGGCCAAGCCATGCTGAAGAGGTAAGTAAGCGCCATCCAACAACGGTTGCCGTATCATCTAAAAATATGAAAGCCGCAGAAAAGGTTCAGGACCTTTTTATCAATCATTCTTTCCGTGTCTATACGAACCCGGATTTGGTTGGTGTTGAAATCGGAGGAGCCTTGAAGAACATCATAGCTTTGGCTGCCGGAATAACGGATGGTTTGGGTTATGGGGATAATGCAAAGGCTGCCTTGATTACGCGTGGACTGGCGGAAATTTCTCGACTAGGAGTTGCAATGGGTGCCAATCCCCTTACATTTTCAGGTTTAGCTGGCATCGGCGATTTGATTGTGACATGTACAAGCGTGCACTCTCGGAACTGGAGAGCCGGAAATTTGCTTGGTAAAGGGCAAAACCTAGAAGAAGTATTAGAGAATATGGGTATGGTCGTTGAAGGCGTCAGAACGACTAAAGCAGCCTATCAGCTAGCTCATAAGTATGATGTGAACATGCCAATCACTGAAGCCCTATATCGTGTGTTATTTAATGGGGAAGAAGTGAAGAAGGCTGTTGATCTCTTGATGAACCGTTCAAAAACCAATGAAATGGAAGAACTTTTTAACATATTGGATAATAGACAGGAAAAATAATTCCATGGACTGTAAATCTGTTAAAAGAATTTCATTAAAATGGGCATTTGAGGATGCGAGTTACAAGGTATCAGCATACAATGCAACGAAAGTAAACTAGTAATTTGACCTCGGCACGGGGGATTTAGTCAAATGGCAGAAGATATCTTATTATCTTCTGCTTTTTTTTATGGAGAAATATCCTTCATATGTTCAAGTTTTTCCCCTGTCAGCAGTAAATGTTAACCAAGGGAACTCATCATCACTCGAATCGTGACTCCACAAGAGGGTTTTGGAAGTGTGGAAGTGCCATTGTTTCTATTGGGCTATGAAACAATTCAAAACCATGTGTTGGCCTCTTTTCGGCTAAGTGAATGACTATAGCATCCTTTATGAAAAAAGTTGTTGCTGGGCTGTTATTTTGTCAAACTGGTTATTCTTTTCTTAACTTTTTAAACATTATTTTTAAACGAAAAAGCCAATTGAGCAATAATTTAAACAGTTTGGACAACGATTTAATACCTTTAACGTAATTTGGTATGTTATAATAATTTCTGGAAAAAGGAGTGAAGATGATATGACACCAGCTCTGCAAAAAATGTGGATATCCTTTATAGCGATGGGCTTTATGGTTATCTCTATCCTACTTATTTATGGAAGTCGTTATAAACTAAAAGGAATCTGGAAAGGCTTAACAGCAATTATTGCATACATACTTATGCTTCTAGCCGGCTTGATCATCCTTATCGTTGTTCTGAGCGGCCCAACCACTTAATAGGTGAGGAGATATGATGAGAAATTCTTTCAAAATATTATGTTTATTATGCATCTCTGGATTATTGACAGGCTGTTTGTATCCTCAGAAGCAAAAAGTTCAAAATCAATTACCATATAAAGAACAAATTCAATCCGTTCAAAGCGCTGTTGATCAATTTAAGGAAGACGAAGGCGGGATTCTTCCCATTGTGACGAAAGAAGCGGACACTCCGATTTATCAAAAGTATGTAATCAAGTTCACGAAAATCTCACCAAGGTATATGGCGGAACCGCCTGATAATGCTTATGAATCGGGAGGGGTTTTTCAATATGTCTTAGTGAACGTAGAGAACGATCCGACGGTGAAACTTTTGGATGTCCGGATGGCCCAGAAAATTCAAGATATTTCTTTACGGTTGCAGGCATATCAGCAAAGTAACGGGTATCCCCCTTATAAAGAGAGGATATCGGAAAATGTCTTTACGCTTGATTATAAAAAGATGGGTCTAAAAGAAGCACCAACTGTTACGAGCCCCTACTCACAAAAGGACCTTTATTTAGTGGTGGATGGGGATGGAAATCTTTATGTTGATTACACACCGGATTTATATGATGTACTGCAGCAGCATGATGGAAAAATCAAGACGGGAGAAGATATTCGGGAACTTCTTGTGGATAGTTCGGAATTCGTTCCAGCTTATTCACTGCCATATACCATCGATGAAAAAAGTAAAAGCCCAATATTTCTCACAAAATAGTCATAACCCTTCTTCTACAAAATATATTGTAGGGGAAGGGTTATTTCTTTATCTTCATTATTATCTTACTTTTAAAATAAAACCCTTATATAAAATCTGTTGGTGGAGGAGTATGGGTACGGGAATAATCGGAATAAATTTTTCGGACAACATCATAGACATATAGTGTCCTAAACATGAGTAAATGGATAATCGTGATCCCAAAACGCTAATTCGGGAGGGGATACCTTGGAAAAGGTAGATATTTTTAAAGATATTGCTGAAAGAACCGGTGGAGACATATATTTAGGTGTAGTTGGAGCTGTCAGGACAGGGAAATCCACATTTATAAAAAAATTTATGGAGCTTGTTGTCATTCCGAATATACCGTCAGAAGCAGACCGAGCAAGAGCTCAAGATGAACTGCCGCAAAGTGCAGCGGGAAGAACAATCATGACGACTGAACCTAAGTTCGTGCCTAACCAGGCAGCCTCCATTCAGGTAGCGGAAGGTCTAGAAGTGAATATTCGATTAGTCGATTGTGTAGGGTATACAATACCTGGGGCCAAAGGGTATGAAGATGAAAATGGGCCCCGTATGATTCATACTCCATGGTACGAAGAACCGATCCCTTTCAATGAAGCAGCAGAAATTGGTACACGGAAGGTAATCCAAGATCACTCGACTTTAGGGATTGTGGTTACAACAGACGGGACAATTGGTGAAATTCCCCGCAGTGATTATTTAGAGGCCGAGGAAAGGGTCATCGAAGAATTGAAAGAGGTTGGAAAGCCGTTTATTATAGTCATTAATTCCGTGCAACCCCATCATCCAAATACGGTGGCACTGAGGGATTCTTTACAGGAAAAGTACGATATCCCTGTATTGGCGATGAGTGTGGAAGGGATGCGCGAATCGGATGTATACAGTGTGCTTCGTGAAGCTCTCTATGAGTTTCCGGTTCTTGAAGTCAACGTCAACCTTCCGAGTTGGGTAATGGTCCTCCGAGAAGACCATTGGTTAAGGGAAAGCTATCAGGAAGCGGTCAAAGAGACTGTAAAAGACATCAAACGTCTAAGGGATGTTGACCGGGTAGTCGGGCATTTCAATGAGTTTGAATTTATTGACCATGCTGCACTCGCGGGGATAGAAATGGGGCAGGGTGTGGCTGAAATCGACTTATATGCCCCAGATGAACTCTACGACGATATCCTGAAGGAAATTGTCGGTGTCGAGATACGTGGCAAGGATCACCTCCTATCCCTTATGCAGGACTTTGCATATGCCAAGGCCGAATACGATCAAGTAGCAGATGCTTTAAGGATGGTTAAGCAAACCGGGTATGGTGTAGCGGCTCCATCTTTGAACGATATGAGCTTGGATGAGCCGGAAATCATTCGTCAGGGAGCCAGGTTCGGGGTCAGGTTAAAGGCGGTTGCCCCATCTATTCATATGATAAAGGTAGATGTCGAATCAGAGTTTTCACCGATCATTGGTACGGAGAAGCAAAGTGAAGAATTAGTCAGGTATTTAATGCAGGATTTCGAAGATAATCCACTCTCCATTTGGAATTCCGATATCTTTGGCCGAAGCCTAAGCTCATATGTTAGAGAAGGAATTCAGGTGAAACTAGCCATGATGCCAGATAATGCTCGGTATAAGTTGAAGGAGACGCTTGAAAGAATCATCAATGAAGGTAGTGGTGGTTTAATAGCGATCATTTTATAAGGAACCATATTATTAAATGGGACCAATTCCGTTCGTCGGATTGGTCTTTTTATTGTTAGGATTACATCAGTCCTTATAAGGGTAAAAAGAATCTGATCGATACGATTTTTTAGTAAGTTTTTAATGGAATCTCTAAAAACCCTAGTGTTATGCGATTTTCAGTGGGATTAGGAGTTTACTTTCTATAAAAAAGGGAAATGATGATTAGTGGGAGACAAAATTTATAAATTATACAATTTTTTATGAAAAGATTCCCATTATTTTTTGAATTCCCTTGCTAAGCGAATAGGATTTGTGATAATCTACATACAGAAAACGCGTTATAACAGCGGTTTCAACCTATTTTTAACTTAGCTGATGTGTCCTTTTGAAAAATTATTCAAGATAGGTTACACATGGTTAGCAGTAGGAAAAGTTCCCATTGAATTAAATATCAAATCACTATTATCGTGTTGTAATAATGATTTTTTATAAAGATCCTTTTGGGAGGAGGTGAATGGCATGAACAAAACAGAATTAATTAATGAAGTTGTTACAGCAACTGAAATTTCTAAGAAAGACGCTACAAAAGCTGTTGATGCTGTTTTTGATACAATCTTAGAAGCTCTAAAATCTGGAGATAAAGTACAATTGATCGGTTTTGGTAACTTTGAAGTTCGTGAACGTGCGGCTCGTAAAGGTCGTAACCCACAAACTGGTGACGAAATCGAAATTGCAGCTAGTAAAGTGCCAGCTTTCAAACCTGGTAAAGCACTGAAAGATGCAGTGAAGTAATTTTACCATTACATACGGGTGCTTAACCGACAAAAAGGGCCGCGTGCATACGCGGTCTTTTTTTGCTTCTTAATTTCTATCTATGCTATTATAAAAGGCAGTGAATACTGAAGAAAAGATAATATAATAATAAGTATCAATGAATGCAATGAATGGTACATGAATTATTTATTGATCTTTATACTGGGTTAAAAAGCTTTTTGGTGAAAGAACATTAAATGCCAGGCGTTTTGTCTTGTGTTTTTTTCTAATACATATTAGTTCAATTTAAATAGGGGGTAAGGGAATGGCAAATGTCGACCATGCAAAAATAGAAGAAGCGGTGAAGATGCTTCTTGAGGCAGTTGGGGAAGATCCTGGGAGAGAAGGGTTACTAGATACTCCAGCGCGCGTGGCTAGAATGTATGAAGAAATATTTTCAGGGCTGAATCAGGATCCAAAAGAATATTTCGATACGGTTTTTGGTGAAGATCATGAAGAGCTCGTTCTTGTGAAGGATATTCCTTTTTACTCGGTTTGTGAGCATCATTTAGTGCCTTTTTACGGGAAAGCCCATGTCGCTTACATCCCTAAAAACGGAAAAGTGACAGGCTTGAGTAAGTTAGCCAGAGCTGTCGAGGCGGTTTCAAAACGACCACAATTGCAAGAACGCATAACATCGACCGTCGCAAATGCGATTATGGAGAAGCTGGAGCCACATGGTGTGATGGTTGTAGTAGAGGCTGAACATATGTGTATGACCATGCGGGGCGTGAAAAAACCAGGGTCTAAAACAGTGACCTCAGCGGTTAGAGGGTCTTTTGCAAAGGACCATCGTACTCGGGCCGAAGTATTGGCATTCATTAAAGACTAAGGATATAGGGGGAGAATAGAAATGGACGAAAAATTCTCAAGTGATTTTGTAGTCATTAAAGCCATTGAAGATAGCGTAAACGTGATTGGGTTGACAAGAGGGACCGATACCAAGTTTCATCATTCTGAGAAGCTTGACTCAGGGGAAGTGATGATAGCTCAATTCACGGAGCATACATCGGCCATAAAAATAAGAGGACATGCAAAGATTTACACTCCCTACGGTGAAATGGAAAGTGAGTCAAAAAAGAATTCAACCGTTAAGTAAATGATTCTCACCTAAAAGGTTATTCCTCACCTATTTCACACATTTATTTAAGAAAACTTCTGCATCCAGTTGGTTAGAAAGAATAAAAGATACTCCTTCCCATTCAGGGATGTATCATTTTATAAACGTTGTTCATTTCAACTGATTGTTTTTATGGTATAATAATGTGTATTTTACACAGATAAGAAACGAATATGTATGAAAAAATTATCTTTCGGGGATGCAAAGGTGATCTCAATTGTTAAACATAACGAATGACTTAAGACAATTAAAACAAACGATAGAAACAAAGGCTCAACATCCTTATTTACTTAAATATATCCAAAAGCCATTAGTTGATGAAAATAAATTAATATTACTTTGGGGCTTGTTTAATGATCTGGACGTTTTAAACGAAGAGCGGAATCAATACATTGAATCGACCATGCTCGTTCAAATTGCTCTTGATACCCATGAAATCGTCTCTAATTCATTCGATGGGCCGGAAACGCCTCAGGTTTTGAAAAATCGGCAATTACAAGTCCTTGCAGGTGATTACTACAGCGGCCTGTATTATCAGGGGCTAGCGAGTATCGGAAACATTGAGATGATCCGCGTACTTTCAAGTGCGATAAAGAAAATCAACGATAATAAAATTATTCTTTATCAAAAATGCATAAGCGATCTTCCTACACTTCTAAATACTCTAAAGGCAATCGAATCCTCGCTTGTTTATAAAATGGCCGAATATTATAAACGACCTGATTGGATGGAGATTTCGGAAGACCTGCTTCTTTTAAATCGACTGCAGACTGAAAAGACAAACTATTTGCTTACTGGCCAATCGATTGTCTTTGATAACATGAGAAATATCATCGATGAAGGTAAGCGTAATGACGTCCATTCATCAGAAAAAGAAGAACGAGTAAAGATTGAAATAGATAGATGTCTAAGAGATGTAAGTAAAGCTGTAGAACTTTCCTCTCGGAATGTAACAAAAAAAAATGAAGAAATCTTACAAAGAGTGAGCGAGATACTTAAGCAAACAAAGAATCAAGCGAATTCATGTGTGAAAGAAGGTTGAGCCATGGAACAGTCTAAAGAGCAAAAAGTTCATCATGTTTTTGAAAAGATATACGGAAATTATGACAAGATGAATTCCCTCATCAGCTTTAAGCAGCATCTAAAATGGCGAAAGGCGACCATGGATATCATGAAAGTCCCAAAGGGCGCCCATGCACTCGATGTATGCTGTGGAACGGCGGATTGGACCATTGCGCTCGCTAATGAAGTCGGACCGGAAGGAAAAGTAATAGGGTTGGATTTCAGTAAGAACATGCTGAAAATTGGCGAACAAAAAGTCAAAGATCTTAAATTGGATCATGTTTCTCTTATGCATGGTAATGCAATGGAACTCCCTTTTGATGATAATAGCTTTGATTACGTAACGATTGGCTTTGGCCTTCGGAATGTGCCAGATTACATGCAAGTCCTTAAAGAATTAAACCGAGTGGTAAAGCCTGGGGGAATGGTCGTTTGTCTCGATACTTCGCAGCCAACGATGCTAGGTTTTAAACAGGGCTATTATTTTTATTTTCGTTTTATCATGCCGGTTTTCGGCAAGTTGTTCGCTAAAAGCTATAATGAATATTCTTGGCTTCAGGAATCTGCACGCGATTTCCCGGGTATGAAAAAACTTGAAAGTATGTTTAAGCAGGCAGGCATGGAAAAAGTGAGTTATAAAGCGCATTTTGGTGGCGTTGCTGCAACACATTTCGGATATAAGCCTT
Source organism: Peribacillus sp. NPDC046944 (assembly GCF_050272735.1). Taxonomy (NCBI): domain Bacteria; kingdom Bacillati; phylum Bacillota; class Bacilli; order Caryophanales; family Bacillaceae; genus Peribacillus; species Peribacillus sp. NPDC046944. The sequence goes on along the minus strand of NZ_JBNNML010000007.1, from coordinate 153,702 downwards.
TAAATAAAGCATAAAAGCAATGGACAAAGCTGGGTGGAATTTATGAAATATAGAATGATGTATTCCTTCTTGAATACAGATTTGCAATTAATTGAAAAAGAATTAGAAGCGGCAATTATAGCGGATTCCACGGTTTTGCGGGAAGCTTCACTACATTTACTGCAATCAGGTGGAAAACGTATTCGCCCGGTATTCGTCCTTTTAGGGGCGAAGTTTGGCGATTATGATATCCATGTAGTCAAGCATGTTGCAGCGACATTGGAACTGATACACACGGCTTCACTCGTACATGATGATGTTGTAGATGATGCGGATTTACGCAGAGGGTCTGCCACTATTAAATCGAAATGGGACAATCGTGTTGCCATGTATACCGGCGACTTCATTTTTGCAAGAGCACTGGAAATGATGGCAGTGATTGAGACCCCGCTTGCACATAAGATTCTCGCGGATACCATGGTCGAATTGTGCCTCGGGGAAATAGAGCAAATTAAGGATAAATACAATTTCAATCAAAACTGGCGAATTTATCTTCGAAGGATAAAGAGAAAAACAGCGTTACTCATAGCTTCAAGCTGCCAGCTCGGGGCGATTGCTGCCGGTGTTGATGAAAAAATCCATCAAAAGTTATTTAGATTTGGTTATTATGTTGGCATGTCTTATCAAATAACAGATGATATCCTGGACTTCACTGCATCTGAAGAAGAATTGGGTAAGCCGGCAGGCAGTGATTTGATACAGGGAAACATCACCTTACCCGTTTTGATTGCAATGGAAGACCCAATGCTTAAAAAGCTAATCGAAACGGTTAGGGAAGATATGTCCAAAGAAGATTTATCGAAAATCATTACAGCTATCAAGTCTTCAGGTGCCATTGAACAAGCGGCTAAGATAAGTGACCTTTATTTAGAAAAGGCTTTCTCGGAATTGAAAGGACTTCCCGCCATAAAGGCGAGGAAGACATTATCTGACATAGCAAAAAACATCGGAAAAAGGAAGTTTTAAAGCTTGCAGTTGCGCAACTGGACAAACCATGGTAGTATTCTAAAAGGATTGCCTTATAAAGGCAAATAACTATGATACATATTAGGAGTGACAATTATGGAAAAAACATTTTTAATGGTAAAGCCTGACGGCGTTCAACGTAATTTAATCGGTGAAATCGTTTCTCGTTTCGAAAAGAAAGGCTTCCTATTAGCTGGAGCAAAATTAATGGTTATCTCTCAGGAATTAGCTGAGCAACATTACGGAGAGCACAAAGAACGTCCTTTCTTCGGTGAATTAGTGGACTTCATCACTTCAGGCCCTGTTTTCGCAATGGTTTGGGAAGGTGAAAACGTAATTGCAACTGCTCGTCAAATGATGGGTGCTACTAATCCTAAAGATGCTGCAGCAGCTACAATTCGTGGCGACTTCGCAGTTACTGTAGGCAAAAACATCATTCACGGATCAGACTCAGCTGAAAGCGCTGCACGTGAAATTGGTTTATTCTTCAAAGAAGAAGAACTAGTTGAGTATTCTAAAATCGCTAACGAATGGGTTTACTAATTAGGTAGGTAAGAATATAAAAGCGGGTTCTGTCGAATGATTCGACAGACCCGCTTTTTTTGTATCTTTGCAGTTATTGAAATTAAAGGCGTAAAGCGGCATTATTATTTAAAGAATCCCAAGCCCACTCCGATATAAAGAGAAGAACGACATAAATCAATAAGTTCGGGGGAGTCACAGCAATGCCTCAAGAATATGAAGAGTTTATTCGCAATATTAAAGTGTTGACAGGCATTGATTTGTCATTGTACAAGGAAGGGCAAATGAAACGTCGTCTCACCTCTCTGTATGAGAAAAGAGGGTATCGATCATTCCGGGAATATTTTAAAGACATTCAGTCCAATTCTAAAGTATTAAATGAGTTTTTAGACAGAATGACGATTAATGTTTCGGAATTTTATCGGAATGCGAAGAGATGGGAAGTTTTAGAGAAAAGAGTCCTGCCTTCCCTCTTAGCCAGCAAAAAAAAATTAAAAATATGGAGTGCTGCCTGTTCAACCGGTGAAGAGCCATATACAATTGCGATGATTTTATCGAATCTTGTTCCATTAAGCCAAATTGAAATATTGGCAACGGATTTAGATGAAAACGTAATTGCCCGGGCGAAAATAGGGGTGTATCCTGAGCGTTCTTTGAATGAAGTGCCAGATGATATAAAGAACAAGCACTTTAAAAAAGAAGATGATTTTTATCGTGTTGAAGATGAAATTAAGCGAACAGTCACCTTTAAGAAACATAATCTACTTGCAGATCGATTTGAACAGGGTTTTGACTTAGTCGTCTGTCGAAATGTCTTGATTTATTTTACTGAAGACGCAAAATGTCTTTTATATGATAAATTCAGTGCATCTTTGAAAAGTGGTGGTGTTTTTTTTGTGGGGAGTACAGAACAGATTTTTAATCCGGGAAAATATGAATTTGAAACCATAGACACATTCTTTTATAAGAAAAAGTAAATAGATTTACAGTATAGAGGGCTGAATGGAACATTCAGTTCTCTTTTCTATGCACGTTATTGGACTAAAGGGCCATTTTTGGTAAGCTGAGAGAGAAGATGGGGGTGAAATGTTAGCTTGGGAAAGATTAAACTATATCGAAATTGTTTGAGAACATGTAAAATAATAAAAGAAAAGTGTTGAAATATAAAGAAATATTGATTTTGCTTTAACTGTATTCCCACTTTTCATAAAATTGTGTTATATTGATACATAAATCCTTTAAAGTGCTAAAAGGGGGCAGGAAAATGAGATATTTAACAGCGGGAGAATCACATGGTCCGCAGCTAACTACTATTATTGAAGGTTTACCAGCGGGTATGCCAATTACAAATGAGGATATTAACAAAGATTTGGGTCGCCGGCAAAAAGGGCATGGCCGAGGAAGAAGAATGCAGATTGAAAAGGATCAAGCCTTCATATCTTCTGGAATCAGACATGGTTACACGTTGGGATCACCGATCGCATTGGTAGTCGAGAATGACGATTGGAAGCATTGGACCAAGATCATGGGAAGTGAAGGTCTATCAGAGGAAGAAGCTGAAGAGATCAAACGCAAAATTACGCGTCCACGTCCAGGTCATGCAGACTTGAATGGTGGCATTAAATACGGTCATCGTGATTTACGGAACGTTTTGGAGCGCTCATCGGCCCGCGAAACGACCGTGCGTGTGGCAGCAGGTGCAGTAGCTAAAAAATTACTGGCTTTGTTAGGAATTGAAGTGGCATCACATGTACTTGAAATCGGTGGTATAAAGGCTGATCCTCCTCAATATGAGTCGATTCAGCAGTTACAGCATGTGACGGAAGAATCTTCAGTCAGATGTTTTGATAAGAATGTCGAGCAACAAATGAAGGATGCCATTGATGATGCTAAACAAAAGGGAGATTCAATCGGCGGCGTTGTGGAAGTCATTGTTGAAGGAATGCCAGTGGGCGTTGGAAGCTATGTTCATTATGACCGTAAACTCGATGCTAAGCTTGCAGCGGCAATTATGAGCATTAACGCTTTTAAAGGTGTCGAGATAGGTATAGGATTCGAAGCGGCTCATCGATTCGGTAGTGATGTTCATGATGAGATAGCTTGGGACAAGGATAAGGGCTACTATCGGAAAACGAATCGCCTGGGTGGTTTTGAAGGCGGGATGACGACTGGTATGCCGATTGTTGTACGTGGTGTCATGAAGCCAATTCCGACATTATATAAACCGTTGAAAAGCGTTGATATCGATACTAAGGAAGTATTTGAAGCAAGTGTGGAGCGCTCTGATAGCTGTGCTGTGCCAGCTGCAGCCGTGGTTGCCGAGGCAGTAGTGGCCTGGGAACTTGCGACGGCAATCGTGGAACAATTTCCTTCAGACCGCTTTGATCGATTGGAAGAATACATAAATTCTTATCGGGAAGAAGTAAAGGAGTTTTAACGATGGAATCCATACAAATTAAAACGGCTTCCAAGCAATACCCGGTTGTAATAGGCAAGAATGCGATTCATGAATTATCCGATTTCATTTCCAATGAATATAGTCATGTAAGCAAGATTTTAATCATTACGGATGAAGAAGTAGCAGAATTGCATTTACAAACAGTCAAAAGCGCTTTAATTAAGACGGGAAAACCGGTGTTGCACCATGTTGTTCCGGAAGGGGAGCATGCTAAGACATTTGACGTATTTTACGAGTGCCAAAGCTACGCCTTATCCCAACGACTTAATCGGAAGTCAATGATTATTGCTCTTGGCGGTGGTGCAGTCGGCGACCTAGCTGGATTTGTTGCGGCCACTTTTATGAGGGGAATCCCGTTTATCCAGATCCCGACGACTTTACTTGCGCATGATAGTGCTGTTGGTGGCAAGGTTGCCATCAACCATCCACTAGGAAAAAATATGGTTGGTGCCTTTCACCAGCCTGAAGCGGTCTTTTATGACCTTGAATTTTTACATACGCTTCCATTACAAGAGTTACGTTCGGGTTTTGCCGAAGTAATTAAGCATTCCTTGATTGCTGATGAAGACTTTTACCGATGGTTAAGGTTGAATATTGTGGATCTCACCAATGTAACGGATGAACAATTTCTAATCATGATTACAAAAGGGATAAGCATAAAAGCATCCATCGTAGAAAAGGACGAAAAAGAAACGGGTATCCGTGCCTATTTAAATTTTGGTCATACACTTGGTCATGCTATTGAAGGCTCTATGGGATATGGTAACTTTACTCATGGCGAATCCATTTTAATAGGAATGGTCTACGCCCTGAAATTAAGTCAGAAGAAACAGGATCTGGATTTTAACCTTAACGAGTTCATACAATGGGTTTCCTCTTTAGGTTATCAAACAACTATACCTCAGCAGCTTGAAAAAGAAGTATTGCTCCATTTGATGAAAACTGATAAAAAGTCCGTCCATGGCGGTGCCACATTTGTCTTGCTAAAACAATTGGGTTCTCCTGTGTTAATGGATCTGGAAGATTCGCTACTGTTAGAAGAAATGACTGATTTAATGTGATTGAAGAATGGGGGAATCGTGTGTGATTAGAGGAATAAGGGGCGCAACAACCGTAGAAAATGACACAGAATCAGAAGTGATTTCTGCTGTTGAACTACTGTTGGAAGAAATTATTCGAAAAAACGATATTGAACCTGAAATGGTTGCCTCCGTATTTTTTTCTGCAACGGATGATATACGCTCCGTCTTCCCTGCCAAAGCCCTCAGGAAATTTGAAGGGTGGACATATGTACCGGTCACTTGTATGCAAGAAATTCCTGTGATAAATTCTTTGCCTTCCTGTATAAGAGTGATGCTTCATGTAGAGACGACGAAATCGCAGAGAGATATTGAGCATGTATATCAAGCGGGTGCCACTGTTTTGAGGCCGGATTTAACTAAAAAATTAGAATTCAAGAAAAAAGATATGGTATAATATTTGTACACTTTGTTGCTTTAAAGTAGTAAAAATAGGGGTGAATGATATGAAATGGAATGAAGCGGTCCTTTCCTTGAAATCTTATCAACCGGGAAAATCAACCGATGAAGTGAAGAAAATGTATGGTCTTGAAAAAATAGTGAAACTTGCTTCAAATGAAAATCCGTTTGGGTGTTCCGAAAAAGTTAAAGATAGCATAAAAAATGCAAGCCATTCTTTCGCTATTTACCCTGACGGATATGCAACCTCGCTTAGAGAGGCCGTTGCTATACATACAGGTGTTAAAGAGACACAACTTATTTTTGGGAATGGATCAGATGAGAATATTCAAATAATATCAAGGAGTTTGCTTGGAGCGGGAAAAAACACCGTTATGGCTACGGGGACTTTTTCACAGTATCGACATAATGCCACCCTTGAAGGGGCGGAAATTAGAGAAGTGCCGCACATTGACGGAGCTCATGACCTAGAAGGTATGCTTAATGCTATTGATGAAAACACATCTGTTGTTTGGATCTGTACACCTAATAATCCGACAGGGAAATACATTCCCGAACCTGATTTAATTGCATTCCTTGAAAAGGTTCCGGAAGATGTACTTGTTGTTTTAGATGAAGCCTATAGTGAATATGCAGTGGCTGAGGATTATCCGAGAACCAATCAATGGATCAATAAATATAAGAATCTGATCATACTTCGAACATTTTCAAAAATATACGGTCTTGCCAGCTTTAGAGTTGGATACGGATTGGCTGATGAAGACATTATCCAGAAGCTTGATCCATCGCGTGAACCATTCAATGTGAATACATTCGGACAAAAGATTGCCGTCGTGGCATTAGAGGACCAGGCCTTCATAGAAAAATGTAGGACGGAAAACCAAAAAGGTCTACAACAGTATTATGAGTTTTGTGAATCGGAAAATCTCTCATATTATCCATCTCAGGGTAATTTTATTTTCATTCATTTCAATCATGACGCTGATGCAGTATTTCAGTTTTTATTGGAGCGGGGATATATCGCAAGATCAGGTAAGTCATTCGGTTTCCCAAATAGCGTCCGTGTGACGATTGGGTCGACGGAGGAAAATGAAGGAATGATCCGTGCTATTAAATCATTCTTGACTGAAGTAAGTTTGCCTTCTAATTCAATACATTAATTTCATCTAGGTTAGAGGACTAAAGGAGCGGGGGAGAGAAGAGTGAAAGGAAAGGTTTTCGTAATTGGCCTCGGACTAATTGGTGGATCGTTGGCCATGGCTATCCGCCATGCTCATCCTGACGCTGTAATTGTTGGTTATGATTTAAACGAAAAGAATTTACAACTAGCCACCTTATTAGGAATCATTGATGATTCCGTATCTTCTCTTGAAGCTGGCGCCTGTGGTGCCGATTTAATCTTAATGGCGGTCCCCGTCAATGAAACGGTCCGGACTTTAGCGGAATTAGCTCATCTGGACTTAAAAAGGGATGTCATCATATCGGATGCTGCAAGTACGAAAACAACCGTTGTGAATGCGGCCAGCAGCTTGATCAATAGAGGTTACACCTTCATAGGGGGCCATCCAATGGCTGGTTCCCACAAGAGTGGAGCGGGGGCAGCCAAATTGCACTTATTTGAGCACGCGTTCTATTTACTTACTCCAGAGGAACATGTCGAGGAAGAAAGAATAGAGCAGTTAAAACAATGGTTAAGTGGCACAAGAGCTAATTTTTTGGTAGTCTCACCTGATACCCACGACAGAATTACAGGAGTGATCAGTCATTTTCCACATATCATCGCCTCAGGCCTTGTCAGACAGGCGGAAGCATACAGTCAGGAGAATGAGCTGATTTCAAGGCTTGCTGCAGGAGGCTTTCGTGATATTACTAGAATAGCTTCCAGTAATCCCGAAATGTGGCGTGATATTTTATTACATAACCGTGAAGTGCTATTAGTGTTGATGAATGATTGGTTAAGGGAAATGGAATATATCAAAGAACTTGTAGCCAATGAAGATAGCGAAGAAATTTTTCGTTTCTTTACTGATGCCAAGGTATATAGGGATGACTTACCGAGCAATATGAAAGGTGCCATTCCGGCGTTTTATGATTTATATGTTGATATACCAGATTACTCAGGGGTCATTTCAGAGATTACTGGTTATTTGGCACAGGAAGGAATCAGTATAACGAATATACGAATCATCGAAACAAGGGAAGAAATATATGGCGTACTAGTAATCAGCTTCCAGACAGAGGAAGACCGTATTAAAGCTGCTGATTGTGTGGCGAGGCATACTGATTATGAAACGATTCTGGCATAAAATAATACATGGTGAAGGATGGTTGTATGAAGACAAAAAGGTTGCCAACGAACATTCAATCTTTGCGTGGAACGATCGCTGTACCGGGGGATAAGTCTATCTCCCATCGATCTATTATGTTTGGAGCGCTAGCTGAAGGGGTTACGGAGGTTACTAATTTTTTACCTGGTGCGGATTGCTTAAGTACAATCTCCTGTTTCAAGCAGCTTGGCGTGAGCATAGAACAAGAGGGTCAGCTAGTCCGTATAGAGGGGAAAGGATTCAATGGGTTGACTGAGCCTCGTGAAGTCCTGGATGTCGGAAATTCTGGAACTACGATTCGATTGATGCTAGGTATCTTGGCTGGACAAGACTTTTCTGCAGTCCTCGCTGGTGATTCCTCCATCGCTAAACGGCCGATGATAAGAGTGGTGAATCCCCTCCGTGAGATGGGAGCGCTCATAGACGGACGTAAAGACGGCGAATACACTCCCCTTTCCATAAGGGGAGGGCAATTACAAGGGGTTCGCTATCAATTGCCTGTAGCTAGTGCCCAGGTCAAATCTGCCATTATCCTTGCGGGGCTACAAGCTGAAGGAGAAACGATCATCGTGGAGCCGGAAGCGACACGAGACCATACTGAACGGATGATCCAACAATTTGGTGGAAAAATTGAAAAAGACGGTCAAACGATTAAAGTAAGTGGCAATCAGTTGTTCAAAGGAACTACAATACATGTGCCTGGCGATATTTCTTCGGCTGCATTCTTTATGGTAGCTGCAGCGATTACAAAAAATAGTGAAGTTGTTTTGAAAAACGTAGGCCTTAATCCCACAAGAACAGGCATTATTGAAGTGATGAAGGCAATGGGAGCGGATATAACGGTCGATTTACATTCTGGAGAAGGTGAACCCGCAGGAGACGTTACTGTACGGAGTTCCCAATTAAAAGGGACGACGATCAGTGGTGATTTGATTCCTCGTTTAATTGACGAGATTCCGGTCATTGCTCTCCTAGCCACTCAAGCGGAAGGTATTACCACAATCAAGGATGCTAGTGAGTTAAAGGTAAAAGAGACGAACCGGATAGACACGGTGGCCAATGAGCTTAAAATCCTGGGAGCGGATATAACGCCGACTGCAGATGGATTGATTATTAGTGGGCGTAAATCCCTTCAGGGAGGGACGGTCACGAGCCATGGAGATCACCGCATTGGAATGATGCTTGCAATAGCGGCATTAATTACTAATGGGGATGTTCAACTGGAAGACCCAGGAGCCATTGATGTTTCGTATCCGGAATTTTTTGACCATTTAACATACTTGATTAAGTGAATTGAAAAAAGTTTGCAGATATTTTGGTGCTGCAAACTTTTTTTATTTTTTTGTTTTTTGCTCCTATCCCTTTGTAAGCGTTGTCAAAATAACGTTTTATGAAATATAACGGTGGAGACTGATGATAAAGGTCCGATTAATCAAAAAGGAGATTCTCCTTTCCATGGAGAATTAGATAGTAACCTTTTTTTATGAAGAATGGGGGGAACTACATCAATGGAATTACCGGGCTGCAGTATGGTAAACTAAATATTACTGTTTTTACTAAACATCTTCACGATTCGTTTCATCCTTTTTATGATAGGAAAGTTGACGTTTTGCGTGATGTTGTTTGTCTAGAGACTAAGTTTATGCAAAAGGAAGGAAGCAGCTATGAATATAGTAGAACAAGTTATTCAGTATTTAAAAAAAGGGGAATTAACAGAAGCTCTTAAACATATAAATCGAATTAAATCATCAGAGTCGGCAGAGGACATCTTATTGTTGGCTGAGGAAATGTTCCAACTTGGGTTTGTCGAGGAAGCTAAGGATCTTTTTGAGCATCTACTGGCACTGTATCCAGACGAGGGCGAGTTGATTGTTTCTTTAGCAGAAATCCTTATCGATATGGATCAAGAAGATGAAGCCATGCTGATGCTTGAAAAAGTCAGCCCGGAAGATGAGGTCTATCCAAGTGCCCTATTACTAGAAGCAGACCTTTATCAATTACAGGGGATGAGCGAGGTCAGTGAAAGGAAATTGTTGCAGGCTAAGGAATTATTGCCGGATGAGATCATCATTGATTTTGCACTAGCTGAACTATTTTATCATCAAGGAAGAGACCAGGATGCCATTGCAAATTACATAAAGGTATTAGAACGGGAACATGAAATTGCAGGGGTGAACGTCAATCAGCGTCTTGCGGAAGCGTTGAGCAGTTCGGGGAAATTCGAGGAGGCCCTTCCTTATTTCGAGAAGGCCTTAGATGGTAGCGTCGAAATCAATACGCTATTTGAATACGCCTTTACTGCCTTCCAAGCTGGTCTATATGAAACTGCCGTGCGCAAGTTTATCGAACTGAAGGAAATAGACCATGAGTACCATTCCCTCTACCTATACTTAGCAAAAAGCTATGAACATCTAGAGGATCTTGATAAGGCTTTGAAAACAGTCAAGGAAGGCATCAAGGCAGATGAGTTCAATAAGGAACTATATTTCTTCGGTGGTAAAATCGCCTTGAAAAGCGGTTTGGAGGATGAAGCGGAAAACCTATTCAAAGAGGCTTTGGCAATCGATCCCGGCTACTTAGAAGCTGCCCTTACCCTACTGAAGCTCTATATGCATAATGAAAGGTATGAAGATATTTTAGAATGCATTGGTGAGGTAAGGAGATATGGCGAGGATGATCCACAGTTTGAATGGATAGCTGCTGTATGTTATCAAAAAACAGAGCAATATAAAGAGTCATTAACCAGCTATGGTAAAGCATATAATTCTTTCAGAGACAATCCGGATTTTCTGGAGGATTACGGTTTCTTTTTAATTGAAGAAGGAGACAGCGATACTGCTAGAGAAGTATTTAACAAGCTGCTCGTAATAAATCCGGCAAATGATGAATATGCGATGATTTTGGAACGTTTAGGTGAAAGTTCAGGGCTATAAAAAAAATAGTAAGACAGAGGAGGGAATTCATGGTGGCTACCCCTGTTTCTGTAAATGAGAAAAAGGATTTTATTCGGTGGTTTTTAAATCATTATCAACTTAAAAGAAGAGAATGTGTTTGGATTTTAAATTATCTAATGAGTCACGACCAATTAATGAAAAAGGTCCATTTTGTAGAGAATGCACAATATTGTCCCCGTGGTCTTATCATGTCTACCCATTGTGTGGAGGAAGTGCCTTTCAGATTTTATAAATCAAATATCATGACAACCGATGCAGAGAAATCTTTTCATGATATTCGATTGAATCGGGATGAGGATATCTATATCCAGCTAAATTTTAAATCAGCTTATTCGTCTTATCAATACGCCGCAGTATTGGAAAATAACCCGTTCATGCCAAAATCAACAGCCGCTAATGAAAAAGATCAGCTACTTGCTGAGCAGTTTTTAGAGAAGAGTATGCTTCATTTCGAGAGAGACCGAATACTCAAGGCAATCGATGAAGCGTTGGATAAACATGATGAACAAGCTTTTAAGGATTTAACGGAACAACTCAATCAACTAAAAGTACTGGGATAAATTGCAAAGACCTTTCCTGAAGCAGGAAAGGTTTTTTATTTTTATTTTTTTAAAAAATATGGTTAAAAACTACATTTTTATGAATACTAGGGGTATATGGTAAAGATATTACGATAAATGGTACAATGAAAAGGAGTTGATTCGATAAAGTGGGAGTGGAGTAAAGAATATGAAGTGGTCAGCAAAAGAATTGGATATGTATATCCATGCAAAAGAGTTTGTGGATACGGCACTAATACCATTGGTTCCCCTCTCTTTTGGAGAACAAATGAAACAGTCCGGTTCGAATAACGAATTCATTACTATTTTGAGTATGGAAATCGAAAAGCAAATGAAGGGCAGAATGCTTTTAATGCCAACATTTCACTACCTAAGTGATGAGGAGGACAAGCTTTCCATTCTAAAGCGTTGGTCTGAAAAACTGGAAGCAAACAACTTTAAGCATGTATTTTTCCTTACATCGGATATCGAGTGGAAAAAGAATGAATTGGAATTGGAGCATCATTTGGTTTGGATTCCTGCCATCCCGCTTGAAAATTTAGAAAATGCCCAAGCTAGGGCTATGATTAGCCAACAAGTCAATCAAATTCTAGACATATTTACTCATTACTGGAAAAGCTAATAAAATAAGGGTTTTTTTCATTTTTTGACACATAGTTGCCACCTTTTGGGTTTTACAAATATTGACCTTGGGAAATTATTGATATATCATGGAAATGTCCTAGTTTTATAGTGTTGCTATTTAGTGGTCCAATGGGCTCTCAATATAGTAATAGAGGGGGGGAAAACGCATGAGCAAACATAATGTTTCACGACGTCAATTCCTTAATTACACACTTACTGGCGTTGGTGGATTTATGGCGGCCGGTATGTTGATGCCTATGGTTAGGTTTGCAATTGATCCAGTACTATCAGCTGATAAAGGCGGGGATTACATTGCAACTAAGCAGAAGGTAAGCGAACTGACTACAGAACCAGTCCGAGTTGATTTTAGCTTTAAGCAGGTCGACGGGTGGTATGAGTCTGAAGAAACAAACACAGCTTGGGTTTATAAAACGGATGATGGGAAGTTAGTTGCACTATCTCCAATTTGTAAGCATTTAGGTTGTACGGTAGCGTGGAATACGGATAAATCTAATCCAAACCAGTTCTTCTGTCCTTGTCATTATGGCAGGTACACGAAAGATGGCATGAACGTGAAAGGGACACCACCGATTTCACCTTTGGATGTCTTTGACACGAAAGAAAAAGACGGAATTCTTTATTTAGGTCAACTAAAACCGCACGGGGAGGCGTAAACATTGCTAACAAAGTTATATGACTGGGTGGACGAGCGTTTAGACATTACGCCGTTATGGCGGGATATTGCTGACCATGAGGTTCCGGAACATGTTAACCCTGCGCATCATTTTTCTGCATTCGTATATTGTTTTGGTGGGTTAACTTTCTTTATCACGGTCATTCAAATTTTGTCAGGTATGTTCTTGACGATGTATTATGTACCCGATATCAAGAATGCTTGGGAATCGGTTTATTATTTACAAAACGAAGTGGCCTTCGGTCAAATTGTCCGTGGCATGCATCACTGGGGAGCAAGTCTAGTTATCGTTATGATGTTCTTACATACTCTTCGTGTCTTCTTCCAGGGAGCTTACAAAAAACCGCGCGAATTGAACTGGATGGTTGGCGTATTAATCTTCTTTATTATGCTGGCATTGGGTTTAACAGGATACTTATTACCATGGGATATGAAAGCGCTATTTGCAACAAAAGTTACACTGACCATTGTCGAATCGGTACCTTTAATGGGACCGGCACTTAAGACATTGATAGCAGGAGACCCAACAATCGTTGGTGCACAGACATTGACTCGATTCTTCGCGATTCATGTATTCTTCCTTCCTGCGGCATTATTTGCATTATTGGCGGCTCATTTCTTAATGATTCGTAAGCAAGGTATTTCAGGTCCACTATAAAAGAATATGGAACAAGAATCATAAAAACCTTTTCATAAAGGAGGGGATCATTCAATGCATCGTGGGAAAGGTATGAAATTCGTAGGCGACTCGCGTATTTCTGCGAACCGTAAACCGAATATTCCGAAAGATTATTCTGAATATCCTGGGAAAACTGAAGCATTTTGGCCGAATTTCCTTTTAAAGGAATGGATGGTCGGAGCAGTATTTTTAGTTGGCTATTTATGCTTGACAGTTGCACATCCGTCCCCATTGGAAAGGATAGCCGATCCGACAGATACAGCGTACATTCCGCTGCCTGACTGGTATTTTCTATTCCTTTACCAATTACTTAAGTATACCTATGCTTCAGGTCCGTACAATGCAATTGGAGCCATGGTTATACCAGGTTTAGCTTTTGGAGCATTGCTTCTGGCACCGTTTTTAGATCGCGGTCCTGAGCGTAGTCCAGCTAAACGCCCATTTGCTGTAGGGTTTATGTTATTAGCTATTGCTGGAGTGTTTTATTTAACATGGGAATCGGCGGCCCATCACGATTGGGAAGCTTCTAAAAAGCAGGGGGCCATCGTAGAAGGTGCTGACATCGATAAAGATAGCGATGGTTATAAGCTTATGGATTCAAGCGGATGTATAAGCTGTCATGGAGCAGAATTGACAGGTGGGGCAGGAGCACCTAGCTTGATTGACACCGGTTTAACTCCAGAAGAAGTTTCTAAAATTGCTGTCAAAGGTCAAGGGGCGATGCCAGCTGGTATGTTCAAAGGTTCTGATGAAGAATTGAAGACATTAGCTGAATTCGTTTCTGGTTTATCAGCAAAATAAATGAATTCAGGTAGCATTATTTCGCTACTGTTGAATAAAATGGCTGACAACTCCGTTGTCAGTCATTTTTATTGAATGGCAATTTAAAAGAAAAACTTGGATTTGGAGGATAGAATCTGTAATATGAATATATAGAGAATGCGAGGGAAAAGTGGATGAATGTGATTTATAGTTGGTTTGCGCATCGGCAAGTACTTGTTTTTTTGTTAATAGTGAATGTATTCGGAACGGCATATGGATATTATTGGTATGGTTATCAATTAGCTGAAACACCTGCTATCTTTTTACCATTTGTACCTGATAGCCCAACGGCTTCTTTGTTTTTTTCACTTGTATTAGTAGGATTTCTACTCAAGAAAAACTTTGGTTTCATGGAAGCCTTGGCAATCATGACTTTATTCAAATATGGTATTTGGGCCGTTGTGATGAACGTACTCACTTTATTGACGACCGGCACATTGCCAATAGAAGGCTATATGTTAATGGCATCCCATTTAGGGATGGCAATTCAGGGGATATTATACGCACCATTTTACAGAATAAAACCTTGGCATTTAATTGTGGCCGGAATCTGGACCATACATAATGATATAATCGATTACGTTTTTAAGATGATGCCCAGCTATCGTGATTTATTTGAGTATATGGATATGATCGGTTATTTCACGTTTTGGCTCAGTATATTGTCCATTTTCGTTGCTTGGTATTTCGGATACAGAAAAGGGAGATTTACGCTTTCTTTCATAAAGTAAAAATGACCTTGTTCATAATTAAATGGGCAAGGTTATTTTTTTATCATGAACATGGTCTACTCATGTTTTTTTGCTCATATCGTTTTAGTAGAGATATGAGGAGGGACGAGTATCATGTTGAAAAAATTCATCTTAACCACTGCCCTTTTATTTTCCGTCTTGAATTTCCCTGTTTATGCACAATCCTCTTCAAATTTGGAGAAGTTGGACAACATTTCGGATAAAGCTCTCGAAATGGCCAAGTTGAAGCGATATGATGATTCAGAAAAGATGCTGACATTTTTTTCTGATCAGTTTATAAAAAAGACTGCAATAGAGCAAATTCTTGATATGGACGAACTTCGAATCATTACCGTTGCTCATAATGAAGCATTGATGACGATAAAGGATAGTAGTAAGGGAGATTCCGAAAAGATTAATTCCGTCACTAAGTTTAGACTTGTAATGGATGCAGTTAAGTCTACGCATCAACCCCTCTGGACTGAAATGGAAGATCAAATGATGAATTCTTTTAGACAAACGAAAGACGCGGCAACCAATCAAGATGCCATCACTTTTAATGATCAATTGAACTTATTCCTCTCGCAATATGAAATGATTTATCCCAGTTTAAAAGTGGACGTTTCCAGGGAAACAATTCAACAGTTGGATACCCGAATTCAGTATATGGATCAATATCGTCCTGAAGTGATTAGGAAAGGTGGAAATCAAAAAGAAATGGAAGACCTGCAGGATGAATTGACGGCTGTCTTTGAGGAAATGGGAGAAGACGATTCAGACCCCTCCTTATGGTGGGTGATCATTTCAACGGGCAGTATAATAATTATGACGCTATCCTATGTAGGTTGGAGAAAATATAAGGGAGATCGTGAAAAGCCAACCAAGGAACGTAATGATTGAAAGGCGCTACCCTGAAGAACACTATATTTGACATGACCGTCCCGTATCCATAGAATAAAAGTAATTATAGTTCTTAGGAGGAAACCATGTATTTCATTTATTTGGCGATTATCATCTTAATCCCGATTTATGCACAAATGAAAGTGAAGAGTACGTATAAAAAGTACTCTCAAGTGCCTGCTTCATCAGGTATGAATGGTGCAGAGACTGCTAGGGCCATTCTCGACCAAAATGGTCTCTACAATGTAAGAGTCGAAGAAACACCAGGCATGCTATCCGATCATTACGATCCAAGAGATAAGACAGTACGCTTATCCACAGATAACTATCATGGACATTCAGTTGCTGGTGTAGCTGTTGCAGCCCATGAAGTTGGACATGCGATACAAGATAAGGAAGCTTATGCATTCTTGCGGATTCGTCATGCGTTAGTCCCAGTCGCAAACTTTGGTTCGAATATTTCCTGGATTTTAATTTTAGTCGGTATGTTTGCGAACATACCAGCTTTATTATTAGCGGGTATCGTATTCATGGCTGCAGCTGTATTATTTCAGGTAGTCACTCTGCCAGTTGAGTTTAATGCTTCCTCACGGGCAATGGATCAACTTGTTTCCGTTGGAGTCATCCGAAATGATGAAGAGAGAGAAACGAAAAAAGTGTTAAGTGCTGCCGCGATGACCTATGTAGCTGCTGCTCTTGTAGCTGTACTCGAATTAGTTCGCCTTCTGCTTATGTACACAGGTATGAGGGAAGAAGATTAAGAAAAGGCATGATTTCATATTGAAATCATGCCTTTTTCAATCTCTACATTCACGTACGAACTACAGGGATATTTCAAGGATCATCCGAAAGCGTTATCGTATTATTGGATTTTTGTTTTCATCTAACGTAAAACCTTCTCCTAGAACGTCATGTACTTCACTGACAGACACAAAAGCATGGGGGTCGACTGACGTTATAGCACTTTTTAATCGGACAAGTTCATTTTTGGCAACGACACAATATAGAATTTCACGATTGTTTTTTGTGAATGAACCATAGCCTTTCAAGACGGTTACCCCCCGATCCATGTCATGCATGATCCTTTCAGCAATTTCTTCATTTTTCTCACTGATAATCATGGCTCCTCTTGCAGCGTAGGCACCTTCTTGCATAAAGTCGATGACGCGCGCCCCTATGAATACGGCTACGAGGGTATACATCGCTTCTCGATAATCCAAATAAGTTAAAATGGAAAGACCAATGACGACCGCATCGAATATAAACATGGTACGCCCCATCCCCATCCCTAAATAACGATGAGCAAATTGGGCAATAATATCAACTCCGCCCGTCGTTCCGCCATACCGGAATATGATGCCCAGGCCAACACCGACAAAGACCCCTGCAAACAAGGCAACCAGCATTAAATCTTGGCCAAGATTTATTTCAAACTGATACCTTTCAAAAATCCAAAGCCAAGCCGATAAACCGACAGTGCCAACGATTGTATAAAAAAAAGAAGTTCGGCCCAAGTATTTCCAACCAACGAAGAAAAGGGGAATATTTAATATCAAATTGGAATATGACGGATTTAAACCAATGAGTTGATATATAATCAAGGTAAGACCAGTGAACCCGCCTTCTGCCAAGTTATTTTGCATATTGAAATGGACAAGGCCGAATGCAAAAATTCCAGCTCCAATTAGGATGAACAGGATGTTTTTCACTTTTAAACCGTTTAGCATGTCTAGAGACCCCCAAAACATATGTATTCAAGTAATTTACTTATTATAACCAATTAACCATTTGTGAGCAATTAATTACGGTGGGCGTATCGGTTGTCATCTCTTGCACTTTTAGCTAACATGGAGTAGAAATAAATATTTGTAATCGAATATCAAGAATGGGTGACAAAATGGAACAGAAAACGATTCAACAAATGCAAGCTGAGGTCGATCAATACATAGGACAATTTAAAGAAGGATATTTTAGCCCATTGGCCATGCTTGCACGCATGTCAGAGGAGCTCGGTGAACTTGCAAGAGAAGTCAATCATTACTATGGCGAAAAACCTAAAAAATTGACTGAAAAAGAAAATACAGTTGAAGAGGAATTGGGGGATATGTTGTTCGTAATGATCTGTTTTGCTAATTCCCTTGGCATTGATCTACAAAAATCGCATGATATGGTCATGCATAAATTTACAACCCGGGATAAAGACAGATGGACAAAAAAAGATGAGAACGTAGGGGGAATGAAGGATGAGTGAAGTGAGAGTGATTGTTGCGGGGCCGCGTGGCAGAATGGGAAATGAAGCGGTGAAATTGGTACATCGCACAGATGGATTTCAATTAGCCGCTGTTATAGATCGTAAGTTTAATGGAGAGAACTTATCTACTATCGAGGGGTTCAATGGCATTGAAGCACCAGTGTATTCAGATATTAATGAATGCTTTTCCAAGGTGGAAGCAGATGTATTGATTGATTTAACAACACCGGAAGTTGGGATGTACCATACAGAAACAGCCTTGAACCATGGTATTCGCCCTGTTGTAGGTACGACAGGTTTTTCTAAATCGGATTTAGAGAAACTGGATTCTTTGACTAAGGAAAAAGGCATTGGGTGTATCATCGCACCCAATTTTGCGATTGGCGCAATCTTGATGATGAAGTTTTCACAAATGGCAGCCAAATACTTTCCGGATGTTGAAATTATTGAAATGCATCATGATCAAAAATTGGATGCACCTTCCGGAACTGCCTCAAAAACGGCAGATATGATAGCGGCAGTCCGCGAAACAAAAGAACAAGGGCATCCAAACGAGAAAGAGACGATTCAAGGGGCTCGAGGAGCCAAGATCGATGGCATGCATATCCACAGTGTACGCCTTCCAGGACTTGTTGCCCATCAACAGGTACTATTCGGGAGCGATGGGGAACTCTTGACGGTACGCCATGATTCATTTAACCGTGCATCATTCATGACAGGAGTAAAGCTTGCTGTGGAAACAGTCATGAAACTCGATGTACTTGTTTATGGCTTGGAAAATATTATCGAGTAGGGATTAAGGAGGCGTATGATGAAGATTGCTTTAATTGCTCATGATAAGAAAAAGGAAGATATCATTCAATTCGTAATGGCCTATAAAGATGTGTTTCAACAACATGAACTATTTGCGACTGGTACAACGGGGCAAAGGATTATAGATGAAGTATCTTTGCCAATCCATCGTTTCCATTCTGGACCACTTGGAGGAGACCAAGAAATCGGGGCGATGATAGCTAGAGGGGAAATGGATATGGTGCTATTCTTTCGTGATCCTTTAACTTCCCAACCCCATGAACCGGATGTATCAGCACTTATCCGCCTATCTGATGTCTATGAAATCCCGCTGGCAACGAATATGGGAACAGCGGAGGTCCTTATTCAAGGACTTAAACATGGATATATGGACTGGCTCAAACTTAGAGAAAAACAAGGTGAGATAAATGACAAACAAAAATAATATAGATATCCTGGCATTCGGGGCCCACGCAGACGATGTAGAAATCGGGATGGGGGGCACGATAGCTAAATATGCACAGCAAGGTAAAAAAATTGTTATTTGTGATTTGACCAAGGCTGAAATGTCATCCAATGGGACTGTCCCATTAAGGATTAAGGAAGCATCAAAGGCGGCGGAAATCCTCGGGGTCGATAGAATCTCCCTAGACCTTCCTGACCGTGGGCTTTATATGAAAGAAGAATACATACAGAAAGTAATAGCGGTTATCCGACAGTATAAGCCCAAACTTGTCTTTGCACCTTTTCTTGAAGATCGCCATCCTGACCATGGAAACTGTGCAAAGTTAGTTGAAGAAGCAGTTTTTTCTGCTGGTGTGAGAAAATATATGGAGAATGCTGGATTGGAAGCACACCGTGTCAAAAATATGTATTATTACATGATAAATGGTTTTCATAAGCCTGATTTTGTCATTGACATTTCCTCTACGATATCAAAGAAACTTGACAGCCTTAGAGCTTACGAAAGTCAGTTTGAGCAGAAGGATACCACAGTGGATACTCCGCTTGTTAACGGTTATATCGAAACAGTCGAAGCACGTGAGCGGATGTTCGGTAAAGAAGTGGGTGTAGATTATGCGGAAGGGTTCATGTCAAAAAAACCATTTTTGGTCGAAATCGATTTGTTAGGGGAAAATTAATCATATGAAATTAAAAATCGGAATTACCTGCTACCCGACTGTAGGTGGGTCAGGTGTCGTGGCTACCGAGTTGGGCAAAATGTTTGCGGAAAAGGGGCATGAAATTCATTTTATTTCTTCAAGTCTCCCGTTTCGGTTAAATAAGATGTACCATAATATTTATTATCATCAAGTGGAAGTGAATTCGTATTCCGTTTTTCAATATCCTCCTTATGATTTGGCACTTGCAAGCAAGATAGCCGAGGTTGTTAAACGGGAAGAACTTGATATTTTACATGTTCATTATGCGATACCTCACGCGGTTTGTGCAATTCTGGCTAAGCAGATGTCAGGTAATAAAGTGAAAATCGTCACAACGCTTCATGGAACGGACATCACGGTATTGGGTCATGACCCATCATTATCTAATTTAATCAAATTCGGTATAGAAAATTCGGATGTCGTCACAGGCGTCTCTCATTCACTCGTCAAGCAAACACATGAGTTGATTGCTCCGGATAAGGAAATTCAAACCATTTATAACTTTATTGATGAACGCGATTATCATAAAACCGACTCAGGATATTTACGGGACGAATACGGATTTGAGAAGAATGAAAAAGTCATCATCCACGTTTCTAATTTCCGGACGGTTAAACGGGTACAAGATGTGGTCCGTGCCTTCTATTTAACGCAAAAAAAGGTGCCAGCCAAGCTTTTACTTGTCGGGGATGGACCTGAAGTGACTACTGTATTGAAGTTGGCGGAAGATCTGGGCATCAGCGATAAGGTTCTATTCTTGGGCAAGCAGGATAACCTGGCAGAATTATATTCAATCAGTGAT
Source organism: Peribacillus sp. NPDC046944 (assembly GCF_050272735.1). Classification (NCBI taxonomy): domain Bacteria; kingdom Bacillati; phylum Bacillota; class Bacilli; order Caryophanales; family Bacillaceae; genus Peribacillus; species Peribacillus sp. NPDC046944. The sequence goes on along the minus strand of NZ_JBNNML010000007.1, from coordinate 132,940 downwards.
TTAATTTTATTGTTGTCCCAAAAAGAAAGCTTTGGGCTTGTACTGTTAGAAGCGATGGCTTGTGGAGTTCCTTGCATCGGAACGAATGTCGGCGGGATACCTGAAGTCATTGTTGACGGAGAAACGGGTTACATATGTGAATTAGGAGACGTCGAAATGATCTCTCAAAAAGCGATCAAACTATTAAGTGATCCCACCTTACATGAACAGTTCTCAAAAGCTGCTTTGGATCGTGCCAATACTGAGTTCCACTCAGATACGATCATGAAAGAATATGAAGAAATCTATATGCAGGTGCTTGGGACCAATTCATTGGAGTAGTGAGGAGGAGACATAGTTGGATCGGTTATTTATAGAAGCGGTACCCATTCTTGAAAGAATTGAAGAAGCGGGGTTCGAAGCTTATTTTGTTGGTGGATCGGTCAGGGACTATATTCTCGGCAGGCCCATTAATGACGTGGATATCGCAACCTCCGCTACACCTTTGGAAGTTAAAGGGATATTCCCAAAAACGGCGGATGTGGGAATCGAACATGGAACTGTATTAGTGATACTGGAGTCAGGGACATATGAAATTACTACTTTTCGAACAGAGAGTGGATACACGGATTATCGTAGGCCTGATTCAGTAAAATTCGTCCGTTCTTTGACTGAGGATCTACAAAGAAGAGATTTTACGATAAATGCAATCGCTATGGACAAATCCGGGGTCATCTTCGACCCATACAAGGGCCAACTTGACCTTTTTCAAAAAAAGATAACGACTGTTGGTAACCCACATGATCGTTTTGCCGAAGATGGTCTTAGGATGATGCGAGCATTGAGGTTCGTCAGTCAGCTGAATTTTCAACTTGATGAAGAAACATTCCAATCCTTAAAGGAGAACGGGCCTATTTTACGGGAGATTGCCGTTGAAAGAATTCTTGTAGAATTTGAAAAGCTATTAGCCGGCGACAATCGGATAAAGGCACTAAGTCTTTTACTGGATAGTGGATTATATCAGTTTCTTCCCCAATTTGCTGGTCAAAAGGAAAAATTGGAAAAGGTATTGCTTCTCCCCATTCATCAATTGACAGTGCCTGAGTTATGGGCGGTCGTCCTCATCCAGGCAGATATGGAGGATATTGAGAAAGTTTTGAGAGCATGGAAGCTTCCTTTAAAATCGATCAGGAATATCCAACGTATTATACAATTAGTTGAAAAGGAACCTGGATTTGAAGATTCCACTTTTGATGTATTCCAGGCAGGTCATTTCGAATCCGTTCAGGCAGCCAAAGTTAAGGCAATTCTCGAAGGCAGAAATGTATTGGACGCAGAAAATTCCATGTCTATCATGTACGAAAACCTTCTTCTAAAGAGTATGTCTGACCTTGATGTCACTGGAGAGGACTTATTGTCATGGCATAAAGAAAAACCGGGTCCTTGGGTTAGAAAATACTTGGAACTGATTTTGGCAGCTGTATTGAATTCGGAAATAAAAAATGAAAAAGCTGAAATTAAGGAGTGGCTTATGACATGCAATCTGATTTAAGGACTAAACTGATGCAAGCCCTCTCTAAAGCGAATGGAACATTTATTTCAGGACAGGAAATTGCTGAGTATATTGGCTGTTCCCGTACCGCCGTTTGGAAACATATAGAGGATTTGCGCGGTGAAGGATATATGGTTGAAGCAGTCCGGAAGAAAGGGTACCGCATTGTATCGGCTCCAGAAAAAGTATCGAAAAGTGAAATTCAATTCGGGCTGGAGACGAAAGCCCTTGGAAAGATGATCCATTATCAGGAATCCGTTGAATCGACACAAAAAATTGCCCACCAGCTGGCTAACGAAGGGGCGGAGGAAGGCACCCTTGTGATAGCCGAGGAACAAGTTTCAGGAAAAGGAAGGCTCATGAGATCTTGGCATTCTCCAAAATTCAGCGGAATTTGGATGAGTCTGATCTTACGTCCAAAAATCCCTCTTCATCAGGCGCCGCAGTTAACCTTGTTGGCTGCAGTTGCTGTAGCACAGGCAATCGAGGATGTTACAGAACTTCAACCTCAGATCAAATGGCCAAATGACCTACTTATTAATCGTAAAAAAGTTACGGGAATCTTAACGGAAATGCAGGCTGAGTCGGATAGGATACATTCCGTCATCATCGGGATCGGAATGAATATCAACCAACAAAAAGAAGACTTTCCAGAGGACCTTCAGGAGAAAGCTTCTTCTCTTTCAATAGAAAGTGGAGTGAAGATTTCAAGGGCCAAGGTCATCCAAAGAGTCCTGCTTCGTCTAGAAGATCTGTATACACTTTATTTACAAGAAGGTTTCATGCCAATTAAGCTCCTGTGGGAGAGTTATGCAATCAGTTTAGGGCAAATTCTTAAAGCAAGTACCGTTAATGATACAATTGTGGGCAAGGCACTTGGAATCACGGATGCTGGCGTTCTTCTTCTCGAAGATGATCAAGGGACCATCCATTCTATTTATTCTGCAGATATAGAAATTCAGTAGATTTTTGTAGAATATAAGAAAAATAAATAGAATAATCGAATGTGGCTTGATATAATTCAAGTGGGCAGTATCGTGATAGAACTGCACCCCAATAACACAAAAATATTTGAAAATCTGCCTTGATCCAAATGATTGGACGGGGACGGAGGGATGAAACTTCTAAAGATACCAAAGAGATCGACTAAAAGGAAAGTACTTTGAACGTTGATGATAAAGGCCATCTGTTTGGCCATTTTTATCATCACGAACTAGGGACTCTATTTAGTCGGTCTTTTTTGTACAGCGAATGTCTAGACACCAGTTTTTAAAACACTGATGTTTTCATCTCCTCTAATAAAGGAGGAAACGTAATGAAGTTGATGTCCGGTGATTTTTTGAAAATGAAACAAAAAGGTGAAAAAATTGTCATGCTGACCGCCTATGATTATCCATCGGCAAAGTTAGCCGAGCAATCAGGGGTTGATATGATTTTGGTCGGGGATTCGTTAGGTATGGTGGTTCTAGGTTACGACTCCACCATTCCAGTGACTGTTGAAGACATGATTCACCATACAAAAGCGGTGAAACGAGGGGCTACTGATACATTTGTCGTAACGGATATGCCTTTCATGAGCTATCATCTATCTTTGGATGAAACGCTCAAGAATGCAGCTCGCATTATGCAGGAAGGCCATGCCGATGCTGTAAAGGTTGAAGGGGCGGACGATGTGGTCGAAAAGATTTCTGCTTTGACGAAGGCAGGAATTCCGGTAGTCGCACACCTAGGATTGACACCCCAATCTGTAGGCGTGCTCGGAGGATATAAGGTTCAAGGAAAAGATGCCGAAGCTGCCCAAAAGCTAATGGAAGATGCAAGGAAATGCGAAGCGGCTGGGGCTCTGGCCATTGTTTTTGAGTGTGTACCTTATCAAGTGGGAGAGCGTATTACTAAAGACCTTACAATCCCGACGATTGGAATTGGAGCTGGAGCCGAAACGGATGGACAAGTATTGGTTTTCCATGATCTCATTACGTATGGGGTTGAACGGGTTGCAAAATTTGTCAAGGTATATGGAAATGCCAATGAATTAATTGGAAACTCAATTGAAAGTTATGTGAAAGAAGTAAAATCAAGCGATTTTCCGACGAGAGATCATTCTTTTACGATGAAGGAAGAACAACTTCATGCGCTTTACGGAGGAGAAAAATGAAAACTTTTACATCAGCAATAGAATTGCAGAAAGTACTCCGTCATGACAGAAACAATAAAAAAAGTGTAGGCTATGTTGCAACCATGGGATACTTACACGAAGGGCATGCCTCCCTTATAGAAAATGCCCGCAGAGAGAATGATATCGTAGTTTTAAGTATTTTCGTCAACCCGTTGCAGTTTGGACCCAATGAGGATTTTGCGTCTTATCCCCGTGATTTGGACCGGGATGAAAATCTGGCAGTCAATGCGGGCGTCGATTATCTTTTCTATCCGACCGTGGATGAAATGTATGGTGAAAATCCATCAGTCAAAGTCGTTGTTCAAAACCGCACCGATTGTTTATGTGGTAGAAAGCGACCCGGCCATTTTGATGGCGTAGCAACTGTCGTGACGAAGTTTTTTAATATCATCCTCCCTGATAGGGCGTATTTCGGGATGAAGGATGCCCAGCAGGTCGCAATAATCGACGGGTTGATACAGGACCTCAATTTCCCCATTGAGCTAGTGGCCGTTGATATAGTACGTGAGGAAGATGGTTTGGCAAGGAGCTCACGGAATGTCTTCCTGCTTGAGGATGAGCGTCATGAAGCAAAAGAACTGTACCAAAGTTTATTGAAGGCGAAAGATGCCATTATTTCTGGGGAAAGAAACCCTCAAAAGGTGATAGCTCTCGTCGAGGAGCATATCGAAGCCCGGACAAAAGGCAAAATTGACTATGTTGAAATTTATCAATATCCGGAACTGAAGCTACTTGATGTCCTGAATGGAAATATTATCATTGCTGTGGCCGTTAAGTTCAGACATGCAAGACTCATTGATAATATTATAGTAACGCTATAAAACGAATTCGAATAGTAGGGGGAACGATCATGTTTCGGACAATGATGAATGGGAAAATCCATCGGGCAAGGGTGACTGAAGCCAATTTGAATTATGTGGGAAGCATCACGATAGATGAAGATATTATTGATGCAGTGGGCATCGTGCCCAATGAGAAAGTGGCGATTGTCAACAATAATAATGGTGCTCGACTGGAAACATATGTGATAGCGGGAGAACGTGGAAGTGGGGTTGTCTGCTTAAATGGAGCAGCAGCAAGATTAGTCCAGCCTGATGATATTGTCATTATCATTTCTTATGTGATGGTGGCTGAAGAAAGGGTGAGTGATCACCAACCTAAAGTGGCAATCATGAATGAAAGGAACCAAATCATTGAATTGATTTCACACGAACCTGCAGCGACAATCTTGTAAGCAAAGAGGGCGGCTCAACATCTATATGTTGAGCATGCCCCTTTTTTATGCAACCAGACTCCTGAACCTATGTCCATCTGGCAATCGGAGTGTTTCCTTTATTCTGTGTAGTATGGTATAAAAAAGGTATAAAGAATTCCATCAGCTAGTGGAGAAAGTGAAGTTTGAGGTGTACAATTCATGACACAACGATATGTAGTGGTTGACTTAGAAACAACAGGGAATTCACCCAAAAAAGGGGATAGGATCATTCAGTTTGCTGGTGTGGTCATTGAAAATGATCAGATTGTTGATACCTATTCAACATTCATCCATCCTGGGCAGGAAATATCCCTTTTCATTGAAGAATTGACAGGGATAAGTAATGAGACCGTAAAGGATGCGCCAGATTTTGAAGATGTCGCGGAAAAAATTGCCCATCTTATAGAAGGGGCTTGCTTTGTTGCCCATAATGTATTATTTGATTTATCTTTTCTACAGGAAGAATTGGTAAGGTGCGGATTTGAGCCCTTTTATGGTTCTACGCTTGATACGGTAGAATTGGCGAAAATCATGAAACCGACTTCCGATGGATATAAATTGCATCAGCTGGCCAAAGAGGAAAATTTAGACCATTCGAGGCCACATCAAGCGGATAGCGATGCATATGCTACCGCTTTACTATTGTTAGAATTGAAAAAAAAGCTGTTGGACCTACCATTGATGACACTTAAGCAATTATACCGGCTATCTTTTTCCTTACAGAGCGAGGTTTCCGAATTAATAGATGCTTGCATTGCGAGCAAACTTACAAAAGCCGAGGTCCGTTTACCAGGTATTACGACATTTAGAGGACTGGCATTTAAAAAAGTAACCGATGATAGTGAGCATATTGAACAAGAAACAGAATTCCCACTCGATGACGAGGGGAAAATAGCCATGCTTCAAAATGCATACCCCGCTTTTGAAGCAAGAGATGGACAGCTTAGCATGATGAACTTAATTCATGATTCCTTCGAATCCCGACAGCATGCGATAATTGAAGCTGGCACGGGAATTGGAAAATCATTGGGTTATTTACTGCCGGCCGTATATTTTGCCAAGAAACATCATGAACCTGTCGTCGTTTCGACATATACTCTTCAGTTGCAGGATCAGCTCCTTCAAAATGAAGTACCTAAACTGAAGAAGATCCTTCCTTTTTCCTTTCAAGCCGTTTTGCTAAAAGGAAGAAGCAATTACCTGAGCCTGGCAAAGTTTGAGCGGGCATTGCGAGAAAAAGAAGATAATTATGAAACTGCTTTAACGAAAATGCAGATATTGGTCTGGTTGACGGAAACGGCAACAGGGGATAAAGATGAATTGAATCTTACTAGTGGTGGACAATTGTTTTGGAACAGGCTTCAAAGTGATGGTCTTACATATGTAGGTTTGAAAAAACCCTGGATTGAACTGGACTTCTTTGAACGGGCCAAGAAAACAGCCGCAAAAGCAGATATTATCATTACAAACCATTCCTTTTTAATGAGTGACCTCCTTACAGAAGACGCCCTTATTCCCAAAGAAGGGTATTTAGTCTTGGATGAGGCCCATCACTTGGAACAGGCGGCTTCCACACAACTTGGTAGGAGGCTCCATTATATTTCAGTAAAGACCATGCTAAACAGGCTAGGGACCTTCGATCAAAAGCAGTTATTTTATAGACTTGAAAAATTGCTTTCGAACAATGGATGGTCGGATGGCAGTCCAACCTATACATTTGATCAAAAGCTAAGTGACTTTTCATATGAATTCGATCAACTTTTTTATTTCTTGTCCAATCAAGCAGAAAAACTCTCACGGTCTATAGGTCCGAAGCGAATTGCCTTTAAAATAGAAGACCCTTCCTGGAAACAGGCGATACTTATAGCGGAACGGTTAGTGGATCTATCAGGTTCAATGATCATGGAACTTGAGAGGCGATTGCATCGTTTAATGGATAATGAATCATCTTTAGGGAAAAATGCCTTGTTTTACCTGAATGATATCGAAGTGTTGCTTGGACATCTTCAGGATACAAGAGATTCCTTGCATGAATGTTTCATTAAGCCTCATGAAGAAAATATTTATTGGCTTGATTATACAAAAGCGGCGCCACAGCACGGTGTTACGTTGACGGTTCAACCGATATCAGGAAGCAAATGGTTGTGGGACTCTTACTTTGGACGTCAGAAGAGTGTAGTCATGACATCTGCTACGTTAGCCGTGAAACATTCCTTCCAGTATTTCAAGGCACAGCTTGGTTTGGAAAAAGAATTGATACAGACGGCCATCTACCCTTCACCATTCCCTTATAAGGACTTGGTAAAAGTGTTGGTGCCGAATGATATCCCCGATATAAACTGTTTAACAGTGGATGAGTTTTCCGAGAATGCAGCTAACCATATAATTGTTGCTGCCCAGGCTGCCAAGGGCAGGATGATGGTTTTATTTACTTCACATGAGATGTTGCGTGCCACATATTATGCCATAAAAGATTCCGAGGTCTTGGATGATTTCACTTTGTTTGCACAGGGGATTTCTGGTGGAAGCAGGATGAGGTTGTTAAGGAATTTCCAAAATTTCGAGAAAGCAGTGCTCTTCGGGACGACGAGCCTATGGGAAGGTGTCGATATACCAGGAGAAGATCTATCATGTCTGGTCATTGTCAGGCTTCCTTTTTCACCTCCCGATGAGCCGGTTACGGCTGCAAAATGTCAGCTACTCGAAAAACAGGGGAAGAACGCCTTTTCGGCATATTCCTTACCTGAAGCACTGTTAAGGTTCCGTCAGGGATTCGGTAGGTTAATCCGTACGCCAGAGGATCGGGGTTTGCTGATCGTATTGGATCGACGTGTTATCACGGCTAAATATGGGCATGAGTTTAAAAAATCGATTCCCCCTATCGATTGGAAAAATGTCTCCATCAGAGAAATGGCGGATTTGATAGAAGAGTGGATTTAATGACTCTTCTATTCTTTTCCTATTATAGGTGGAATTTTGCGAAATAATGAAGAAAAATAACCTATGAACTGGTATAATGTGAAAGGTAGTTATGCCTTCAAATTCCATACATACCAGTGGTTGTTGACAATTTTTAGTTAAAATGGAGGAGCATTTTCATGGAGAGCAAAATTGAAGTGATCTCGACAGTCAGGCTGCAAAATTCACCTGATTTGTATAAGATTGTGGATTCTTTGAATCGAACGTTGAAAAAGGACGATTTGATGTTCGGGCTGGCATTGGATTCACAAGATCAAGAAAAAGCGATATTTACTATTTATCGTACATAGAAAGAGGGAAAGCGGCTTTGAAAAAATGGTTGGTTATTGCTTCTATCCTAGTCCTTTGTTTTATCGGTTTTGTCAGCGGAGCATACATTAAAGCATTACAGCATAAAAAAGAAGCTGGTAATGAGGCTTTTGAAAAGGCAAAGAAAGCAGGCGGAATTGATACCAAGGATGAGTTTTACCTTTATAATGGTCAAACCTCATATTCTGTTATCATTGGCAAGACGAAAAATGGAAGTAAAAAAATCGTCTGGATTCCTGAGGACGAGAAGAAAAAAATAGTTGTGAGGAATTTTAAAGACGGTAAGACAAAAAAAGAAATTTTAAACATAGTGAATGATAAGCTAAAACCTGAAGAAATCATATCTGTTAAGCTTGGTATGGAAAAGGATGTTCCCCTTTGGGAGGTAACATATCTCGACGATTCTGAACGGTATAATTATGATTATTACGATTTCAAAACAGGGGAATGGCTTAAGTATTATCGAAGTATATAGAATGGAGGATTTTACTACTATGAAATTAGCTAATCGGGTTCAGTCATTAACACCCTCAACAACACTGGCAATCACAGCAAAAGCAAAAGAACTCAAAGCACAAGGTCTTGATATTATTGGCTTAGGGGCCGGCGAACCTGACTACAATACTCCTCAACATATTATCGATGCAGCCATGCAATCCATGAATGAAGGACAAACCAAATACACGCCTTCTGCTGGGCTTCCAAAACTGAAAGCCGCGATTGCAGCAAAGTTAAAACGTGATCAAGGCCTAGAGTATAAGCCTTCTGAAATTATTGTCGGATCTGGTGCAAAACATGCGCTTTATACATTGTTCCAAGCGATTTTGGATGAAGAAGATGAAGTAATTGTTCCTATACCATATTGGGTAAGCTACCCAGAGCAGATTAAGCTTGCTGGCGGAAAACCCGTGTATGTTGTTGGCTCTGAAGAAAACCAGTATAAGATCACAAAGGAACAACTCGAAGAATCCATCACTGATAAAACGAAAGCGGTCATCATTAACTCTCCAAGCAACCCGACTGGCATGCTCTATTCTAAAGATGAGTTAGAAGCCATCGGTAAAGTTTGCCTAGATCATGATATTTTAATCATCTCGGACGAAATCTATGAAAAATTGGTATATGGAACTGCAAAACATATATCGATTGCAGAAATTTCTCCTGAATTGAAAAAGCAAACGATCATCATCAACGGGGTTTCTAAATCACATTCCATGACAGGATGGAGAATTGGTTATGCAGCAGGTGATGAGGCCGTCATTAAGGCCATGACAAACCTAGCTAGCCATAGTACATCCAATCCTACTACCACGGCTCAATATGGCGCAATTGCTGCATATGATGGCCCACAGGAACCGGTAGAGGAAATGCGTCAAGCATTTGAAAGTAGATTGGATACGATTTATGGAAAATTAGTAGATATACCGGGAGTAAGCTGCATTAAACCGCAGGGGGCATTTTATTTGTTCCCGAATGTGAAACGTGCAATTGAATTAACAGGGTTCAGCAATGTCGAAGAGTTTACTACCGCATTATTAGAAGAAGCTCAAGTGGCCGTCATCCCAGGTTCAGGATTCGGGGCTCCGGATAACATCAGATTATCCTACGCAACCTCTTTGGACCTACTTGAAGCAGCCGTTGAAAGAATTCATACATTCGTTAAAGCGAAAATGGCGTAGTATTTGAAAAGCCTACAGGTCCCCTATTTTGTTTAGGGGATTTGTAGGCTTTTTTATATCTTCCCTATTTTTTATATGGATAAAAGATTATGAGCAGTAAAGTAGACATTTATAGTAGATTAGCTGAATAATTTGCTTGTAATGAGCCCTATAGGTATAATAAATAGAGTAAATTTCTTAGTAGTTAAGTTATATTTGGAGGGAAATTCGGTGAAAATTACAATAAAAGATGCTAGCAAATTTGTCGATCAAGAAGTGACAATTGGAGGCTGGCTTGCTAATAAGCGTTCTAGTGGTAAAATTGCTTTCCTTCAAATCCGCGATGGCTCTGGTTTCATCCAAGGGGTAGTCGTGAAGGCTGATGTAGGAGAAGACCTTTTCTCTACTGCAAAGTCGGTATCACAAGAATCTTCCATGTATGTTACGGGAGTCATTCAGAAGGATGAGCGTTCACCTTTTGGTTATGAGCTACAGGTGAACAATATTGAAATCATTCATGATTCAGTTGATTACCCAATCACTCCGAAAGCTCATGGACCAGAATTCTTAATGGATAATCGTCATCTATGGCTTCGTTCGAAGCGTCAACATGCGGTTATGAAAATCCGTAATGAAATCATTCGTGCTACATATGAATTCTTCAATGATGAAGGTTTTGTCAAAGTGGACCCGCCGATTTTAACTGGTAGCGCACCAGAGGGAACGAGTGAGTTGTTTGCGACAAAATATTTTGATGAGGATGCCTATCTATCACAAAGCGGTCAGCTTTATATGGAAGCTGCAGCCATGGCATTAGGAAAAGTATTTTCTTTCGGTCCGACTTTCCGGGCAGAGAAATCTAAGACCAGAAGGCATTTAATCGAATTTTGGATGATTGAACCGGAAATGGCTTTCGTGGAATTCAAAGAAAACCTAGAAGTCCAGGAACAATTTGTCACAGCCGTCATTCAGTCTGTTCTGAAGAATTGTCAGCTAGAATTGAATACACTTGGCCGTGACACGACAAAGCTTGAACAAATCAAGGCTCCGTTCCCGCGGATCACTTACGATGAAGCTATCAAGTTCCTTCACGAACAAGGGTTTGAAGATATTCAATGGGGAGACGATTTCGGCTCTCCACATGAAACGGCAATTGCTGAAAGCTATGATAAGCCGGTCTTCATTACACACTATCCTACTAAAATTAAACCGTTCTATATGCAACCAGATCCAAACCGGGAAGAAGTCGTCTTATGTGCCGACTTGATCGCACCAGAGGGATATGGTGAGATAATCGGTGGATCGGAAAGAATCCATGATCAGGAGCTTCTTGAACAGCGCATTGCTGAACATGGTTTGAGTGAAGATGCTTATAAATGGTATATGGAATTAAGGAAATATGGATCTGTCCCACATTCTGGATTTGGCCTTGGCTTAGAACGGACAGTGGCATGGATTAGCGGTGTTGAACATGTCCGTGAAACTATTCCTTTCCCACGTCTTTTAAATCGCTTATATCCTTGATTTGTAAAAAAAACGGTTATTTAGCCATACTGGGCGAATAACCGTTTTTTTCTATTAATTCTGTTAAAATTATAAGCTTATTCGTATCACATTTTTCATGTTATACTAATTTAGAGGTGTCCAAAACATGAATAAAGAACATTTATATGCTTGGTTTAAGGAAGGAACGATAACGATTCCATCCTTTTTGTTGACTCACTATAAGACAATGGGGTTGAATGAGCAAGAGATGGTTCTACTACTCCAATTGCAGAATTTTATCGATGGAGATAATCCATTTCCAGCGCCGTCTCAACTTTCCGACCGAATGACATTACAGGAATCCGAATGCCTATTTTTAATACAACGTTTAGTTCAAAGAGGATTCGTCCAGATGGTCGTTGAAAATAATCAGGAAATTGGTCAGGAAAAGTATTCGCTCGATCCACTATATGAGAAAATGATGGACTGTTTCTTGAAGTCTTTGAAACAGGCTGAATCTGCCGAGGTACAGAAGGCAGGGGAGAGCCTGTATACAATATTTGAACAGGAGTTCGGGCGTCCATTATCTCCTTTTGAATGTGAAACCCTGGCAATGTGGATGGAGGATGACCATCAACCAGATATCATCAAAGCGGCTTTAAGGGAGGCTGTCATTTCAGGGAAATTGAATTTCCGTTATATAGACCGAATTTTATTCGAGTGGAAAAAGAATGGGATTAAAACCTTGGAACAAGCAAGGGAACAAGGACAAAAATTTAGAGTCCATCAAAAAAGGGACCGTAAAATAGAACCGACACAACCACTGAAAGATGTACCCTTTTATAATTGGCTCGAACAGTAATGTGAATTAAAGGAGAACAAACATGCTGAATAAGGCTCAAATTCGTTACTGTCTGGATACGATGGGCGAGATGTTTCCTGATGCCCATTGTGAGCTGAATCACTCCAATCCATTTGAATTGGTGATTGCTGTTGCTCTTTCGGCTCAATGTACAGATGTTTTGGTTAATAAAGTGACTCAAAATTTATTTCAAAAATATAAAACGCCTGAAGATTATCTTAGTGTACCGATTGAAGAATTGGAAAATGATATTCGTTCAATCGGTCTGTACCGTAATAAAGCAAAGAACATTCAAAAGTTGTCTAGAATGCTGATAGACGAATATGATAGAAGAGTTCCTAGGGACCGTGATGAGCTTACCAAGTTACCGGGTGTCGGTCGGAAAACGGCCAATGTGGTCGTCTCAGTGGCTTTTGGCGTGCCGGCGATAGCGGTGGATACCCATGTAGAGCGTGTGTCCAAACGGCTGGGTATATGCCGCTGGAAAGACAATGTCCTTGAGGTGGAAAAAACCTTAATGACCAAAGTGCCAATGGATGAATGGTCCGTTACACATCATAGACTCATTTTCTTTGGTCGCTATCATTGTAAAGCCCAGTCTCCAAAATGTGAAACCTGTCCGCTTCTTGATTTGTGTCGTGAAGGGAAAAAGCGGCTAAAAAGGATAGAAGCCAAATGACTGATTTAAATTCATTAAACGTACCGGCCGAATTGGACGATCCATTTTTCTTCCCTAATGAAATAGAACCTTTAAAAAAGGAAGACTACCAAGAGTGGAGAAATCCCAGTGAAGTTGAAGTGTTTTCATATGAGCTGCTTTTTTACATGGGGGAAGAAGTTTATTCACCTTGGAAGAGTGGGGATATGCATATACCTGAACTGTTTGAAAAATGGAGGCTCATTAAAAAGGATTGCGAATTGTTTTTTTCGAATAGAAAAGCGGGACTGGCTTTAGAGCCTATGAAAGAAGGAATTGGATTATTCTTTTCGGCAGTCTATTGGATGAATGAAATACCCGTGAAGCTAAATGCATGGAAGAAACAGATAGAAGCCTGTCCGGTTAAACCGATAAACTTGGTTGAAAGATTATCTTTCATCATGGAAAGACCGGCGTTTTACCATTCATTCAGACAGCTTAGTGAATTATTCATCGAATTGGAAAAGCTCTTTGTAAGAAACAAGCTAAGAAAAGCGAAAAAAGGTCTAAGCGGTTAAGCTTAGACCTTTTTTTAATTGCCATTTTCTTTATCTTTATCTTTGTTTTTATTTTTGTCTTTTTCTGGGTCAGGAGCGGGAGCGGGCTCAGGAGTATCCGCGGGTTTATCCTCATCAACTTTTCCTGGATCCTCATCTTCGACATCCTCATCGTCTTTGGTGGCATCATCATTGCCATTACCATTCCCGTTTCCATTGTTCCCGTTGTTATCTGTGTTGCCCTGGTCTGGGTTTTTATCTTTCTCTTCGTCTTCATTACCCTCGTCTTCAGTAGGAGTATCTTGTTCCAGATCCTCATCTTCGGCTGGCTCTTCAATATCTTCCTCTTCCTCAGGCTCTTCTTCAATAACGCTAGGAATCTCTACTGTAGCACCAGCAGGGTCGCTTCGTTGATTATCAACGATGGCTACGACAGAAAAAGTATATTTACTTCCCAGTGTAGGGTTTGGAATGGTTAAACTAGTATCCTTCGATTTTTTGAGAACACTTTTTGAGCCGCCGTCAACAGACATTTGGACTTCAAATTGTGGATCTCCATCACTATACGACCATGAAAGCTGTATTTCGTTGCTTTCCTGATTATAAGACGCACTGACACTAGGTGTATCTATTTTCTCATATTCTGTGGTAACTTGTGTTGGCTCGTGGCCCTTAACATAGTATTCATAACTGATTCTATCACTTGGAGTGTATTGGTTGGCTTTCACTACAGGATTCGATCCTTTAATGACACCAACTTTTGCAACACTGCTCGGCTGTTCAAAGTCTTTCGTTGTTTTTGATTGGGCCATGTGTTCCATCAAATTCTTAAAGATGTATTTTGGTATTCTTTGAGATGAATCGCCTAGGTATTCCATCTTTTTGCCTGCACTATTATCATAACCCGCCCATATGGCAACGGTATAGTTAGTCGTGTAACCAGCCATCCAGCTGTCCTTTACCCCTGAAGCAGGTATGTTGTTTGCTGCACGTTGTTCGGGCGTGAAGTTAGTGGATCCAGTCTTACCAGCGACTGGAAGCCCAGGTATGTTGGCCAATCTACCTGTTCCGTAACTTTCTGTCATGACGCTTTTCAGCATATCCGTGACGATGAAAGCCGTGGAATCTTTCATGACAGGTTTTGTTTCTGTTTTGTTCTTGATGGTTGTTTTATCACGTAATACAATTTTCTTGACGGTATGTGGTTCGTTATAAATCCCACCATTACCAAAGGCCCCATATGCTCCGGCAAGTTCTAGAGTTGAAACATCTGTGCCACCGCCAATTGAAGCGGATTCGTTGATTTCCTTATCTTTATCAAAAGGAACGCCAAGGTCAATTGCAAAATCACGTGCTCGTTCTTTCCCGACTTCTTGGAACGCTTTCAAGGCCGGTATGTTCAATGATCTCGCGAGAGCTTCTCGAATAGGAACCGTTCCATAATGAGTACCTGATGCATTTTTGAGGGGAGTTCCATCAAAGTAGGTATACTCCTCATCTTTAATAGGTTGATAGGTTGACCAGTTTAAATATTCGACAGCTGGACCATAATCTAAGATAGGTTTGATTGTCGACCCTGGTGAACGCTTAGCATCTGTTGCATAGTTCCACCCGCGTTTGACGTTCGTGTTCCTGCCACCGCCAACGGCTTTAATTTCGCCTGTTTGCGTATCAAGCAAAGTAACACCGGCTTGTAGATCTTCACTTGGATAACTAACGATATCATTACTATTCAACATTTTATAAACGTATTCTTGGGCGTCTTTATCAATGGTCGTTTGGATTTCCAGACCATCTGTAAACACATTATAGTCACCCATATTTCCGACTTCTTCTATTACCAAATCTATGAAGGCATCATAAGCAGTCGTATCGATTTGGTTTTTATCGACCTCTTGAAGTCCGGCTGTTATTTTAACGTTTTGTGCCTTTTTCATTTCCTGTTCGCTAATGTATCCATGTTTATTCATGAGATGAAGTACAATATCGCGACGTTCTTTTGCCCGTTCTGGATATTTATATGGATCATAGCGACTTGGGCTTTGCGGTAACCCGACAAGCATGGCCACTTCGTTAAGGTCCAATTTATCCAAGTCTTTCCCGTAATATGTTTGCGAAGCCGTCAGAATCCCGTTTGCACGATTGGCAAAGAAAATTTTGTTCACATACATTTCCAGTATTTCTTGTTTTGTATATTTTCTTTCTAGCTGTATGGCCAGCCACATTTCTTGGACTTTCCTTTTAATCGTTTTATCAGGTGTTAAATAAGAGCGTTTGATAACCTGTTGGGTTAAAGTACTAGCACCTTCTGAACCAAAGCCATTTTTGACATTGGCGAGGACTGCGCTGCCTAAACGAAGGAAGTCAACCCCATGGTGGGAATAAAAACGGGAATCTTCTGTTGCCAGGAATGCGTCTTCGACTAGTTCAGGTATATCTTCATAATTGACAAAGTCACGATTCTCAGTGCCGACCTCTCCAAGTAATTTACCTTCTTCATCAAGGATCTTCGAGGTAACGGGGTCTTTTAAAAGGCTTTCGTCGAGCTTGGGAGCATCACTGATAAAGTAAGCTAATGTAGCTCCTCCAGCAACTAAACAAATAATTCCAATTGTAACGAGAATGAGAAAAACTCGCTTAAGCATGTTCGTGGGTTTTTTCGGCCCTTTTTTTGGTGCCTTCTTCTGTGCCTGACCCTGCTTTCTACGTTCTTCTCTTGTATTATATTTTTCAGCCATTACAGCTAACCTGCCTTTCTAGAAAAAAACTAAAAATTTTCTGCGATAAGTAAATCTACTACTTTAATATAGTCAATTCTCGGTTGAAAGCCAAGCGCAATCTTCTTTGAACTGGTCTTGACCTCTTCAAGGGTAATGGATTTGCGTCCACCGTCTTTCATCCGATTCCAATACAACACCAGTTGTTCGGAGCTCATTAAGTATATACTATCCGTCGCAGAAAAGCGGATAATAACAAATGCAATTCCATCATGCTGAACGATTTGCTTCATATGTTCAACTTGGTGTTCGTGAAAATTCTTGAGAGGGAAAGAGTTCCTATTTTTTGTTTCCTTGGCCTCAAAATCAATATATCTACCTTTATAGACCCCATTGTAATCCGTGGTCGATGCTTGCTTGAAGTAAGCTTCTTTAATAACGGCAGCACTTCTTTTAGGATAGTGGACATCCACAATTTGTACGGGTGTCGGCTTTTTATGTATGACAGCAATCCCGTGCGCTAAATAATACTGATTGGTTTCATTCAAATCATCCTCTAATGTTTTTCCACGATTACTGTAACTGAACTTCTTTAGTGGACTTTTCCTTTCTTTCATGGGCTGCGGTACGAACTTTCGTCCGTTGGGATAATTGAATGCCACTTTTACCCCTCCTTTTTTTTCACCTATCTATATTAGCAAAAAAAGAATCCAAAATGTGAATAAAAAGAATTGTTTCTTAGAACGATAGGATTTAACAATTGAAAAATGTCATAATTCCTGGAAGTGGTGGTTCTTATGTATCAGATTACAAGCATGGAAAAGCAATTGTTATCTATTATAAAAGGTCAAACTGCTAAATGGAACAAAGATAATATATCCAGAACCCAAGCTTATGAAAAATTCTTCCTGCTTCATCCTGAAATAAAATGGTCCTTTCTAGCAGGGATGGTTTCCCGTAATGCAGGTTGGAATATGTGTGATCTTAAAGGGGTCTGGTATTCGCAATTATTAGGTTCTAAATATAAACGTCAGTTATTCCTTGCTTACGAAGAAGCGAATTGGCGGATTTTTGAGGATGCCTATCCGCAGTTACTCATCTATCATTATTCGACGAAATTTAAGCGCCCTTTGTTTCACTTATGTCCATATTTTTTTATTACTGATTTCATCATAAATGAGTGGTACTCTTTTTGGGAGGATGGAAATCAGGAAAGATTAATCACCGCCCTTATTATAAATGAACAGAATATCATTGAACCCATCATAAAAAAGCGATCTCTCGTATTTCATTCCATCTTATTTTTTCTACAGGATTGTATGCATTTTAGCACCGTATTATTTCCCACATGTAAAGGGGTGTTATATGGCGCATCCGTTTCTCATTTTCGGAATCTAGATGAAAGAATCGAATTGGGGAAAAGATTGGCTGATCTTCTTTTTAGGAAAGAGCTTTTTCCATTATTTTTGGAATTCGCCAGTCGAACGGAGCCGACCGGATCGAGGTTTGATTATGAACAGTACAGAAAGATACCCAGGCTACATGAAACGCCGATGCTGCGTATGGTTTATCCAATCATCAATCATCATCCCATTCTCCCGGAGAAATGGTGTATAAAGAAAAGATTAAAAAAAGAATGGTTTTTCGAACCGCAGTGGAAAGAAAATCCTCTTTTGACCGATTGGTTCGATCGTAAACAAAAACAATTGCATACGGTCATCTTGCTCAAAAAGCTGGTCTTGAAAAAGAAGTAGGGAAGGCGATGTTTCCGCCTTCCCTGATGTGTGGTCATACCCCTATTCGTTTAGGTAGAGGGTTTGTTTTCACCACTAAGTTTTGGATTACCTTTTCCTGCCTTTTCTGCCGGCGGCTTTTGTCGTTTTTCGTTTTTTTGCTGTCTGCTTTCATTCGACTGCAAATAAATCACCTCCTGCTTGTATTCTTGTTTAAAATGGCCAGCTTCATTCGCTCCATATTGTCGAAGGCCCCTATAAATTAAGAAAATTACACTTTCTTTGCCGATTCCCTTCTAGTTTTGTCAACCTAGAAGGGCTTTTTATTTAAAAAAAGAATAGTAACAGGTATAGAATGGGAGGGGTCAGCATGATCAATAAAAGTGTAGCAACAGAAGAAATTTTAAGTATGATAGCTGAAATCAGTACCAGTCTGGATCAATTGGAAAATGCTTATGGTGAGACCATGAATACGGCTCGTTGTAAGCTATGGGCGGAGCAGCACAATTTAGTGGATGACGCACAGGAAGCGATGGAGAAAGCCGGGGATTTCTTGGTTGAGACAGAAGAAATAAGCCGACCTTATCCCGTTAAATCAATAAAATCAATGATGGTACCCAAAATTTTAGCAGAAGTTTAAGTGTATAAGTATGAGTCGCTAGAATTTCATTTTTTCGTCAATTCGATTATACTGTTGGAAACATGCTACGGAGGAATTCATCGTGCAAAAAGAGAAACTTCAAAAATTAACCGAACAATTAATACATTATGTAAGTCAAGCGAATGAAATTTATGAAAGTGTTCGAAAGGAAGGAATAGAAAAAGACTTCTTTACGGAGGTCAAGCCGTTTGCCGATCAAGTCCAAGCAAATTGTGCGGAATGGGAGCATGGTATAAAAGAGTGGATGAAAGAAACGCCATTCAAACATCTATTTCCTGAACAAATCGAACAAACGACCAATAATCTTTCGGATGTCGCGGTTCAGGCATTCTTTCCGAAGACCAGCTATAAACGGTTTAAAAGCCATGTTCAATCCATTGAGTATATCCTTCACAATGTGAAATCAGAAGTGGATAGATTACTATCATGATCTTCCAAACACTAAAATCCTCTTTTTTCATATAATAATGGAACCATGTCAGGAAAAAAGAGGAGACGCATAGAACATGATGAGATCGGATTATAATCCTGTCTTCCCTAATCAAGAGCAGTACCCGCAATCCATGCCTGAATACTGGGGGGGATATCAGCAACCAATGCCGTACCCTCAGCAGTCACCCATTCAGGACCCGAATATGCACCATTACTCTCCCCAGTATAATGGAGGCTTGGTGCCACCCTATCAAGACCCATACCAGCAACCTGCCTTTCCATCCTACCAACCGGTGCCACAACAGGCCATGAATACAGGGACGGCCCCGGGCAGTAGTGTAATGCAGCCGATGCCACCGAATCAGACAATGCCACCCATGTCACCAATGCCACCTATTCAACCTATGTACCCCAATCAACAAATGCCTGTCAATCAATACATGCCAAAACAAACTCAAGGCTTCAACCCTTTTGATAACCCGCTACAGCCGACGAAACGACCTCCGCAAATGCAACAACAAGTTTATAACCCATATCCAAAACAACAATTCATGCAAAAGCAGCAGCCTTCGGGAATTAAGTCTGTCATGAACCAATTTAAAACACAGGACGGATCGATGGATATTACAAAAATGATGAATACAGCTGGACAAATGATGAATACGGTCTCTCAAGTTTCTTCGATGGTCAAGGGAGTAGGGGGGTTCTTCAAAGTTTAGATGGGTAAAATAAAAAAGTAGACGTAAAAGTGACCCAGCCACTTTTTACGTCTACTTAAGTTTGCCCTAATTCAATCGTTGATCTCAATTCGATTCCCTTTCACTTTAGGCAGATTAAGCGTTAGGATGCCATCGCGATGCCTAGCCCTTACATTTTGTTCATCGATTGGTTTTAAAAAAGAAATGGTTTTTGTTAACTGACTAGATGATTGCGTATTTTGAATGAAGCCTGGGGGTTGGCGAAACTTTTCCCCTACTTTGGACTTCGTGGAGATGGTCACGGATTGTGGCAATAAATCGATGGAAATTTGGCTCCTGGGAATACCGGGCAAGCTTGCGGTAAGGATATATTCCGAATTTGTTTCATCAAGGTAGATGGGGAAAGTTTGTTCTTTAGCTGAGCCAAAGAATCCGTCCAGGGACTGTAGCATGCCTCTGGCGGGCCTTTCAGAGAACAAACGATCCATTTTGTTAATGAAGTGGGTAAAAGGTTCTTTTCTTTCTTGGGGTTGATCATTCTTTTCAAAAGGGGTCATCACGGTCCTCCTATCTAAAAAACTCCTTTGCCTATAGGCTATGTAGAGGCTAAAGATGTGTGAATGGACATAAGTGGTTTAGATATAGACCCACGGGGAATAACAATATAAAACATAATCTTGGGGATGGGGGATTGAAGATGACTGGAAGCAGTAATTTATCATACATAGATCGAGGCGAAGGAAAAGATACACTATTGTTTATTCATGGATTTTGCGGGAGCCATGAATATTGGCAGAAGCTAATTCCAAACTTGCAGAAAAAGTATAGAGTCATTGCGGTCGACCTGCGTGGCCATGGAGCAAGCGAATCGAATGTAACATCTTTTTCTATTGAAGATATGGCTGAGGATATTGCACTCTTTTTAGAAGACCAGGATATCGAGCAGGTATATTTATTCGGGCATTCTCTAGGAGGCTATATAACTTTGGCCTTTGCTGAGAAGTTCCCGGAAAAATTGAATGGATTCTCACTTATTCATTCTACTGCTTTTCCGGATGATGAGGGAGGGAAGGAAGGGCGCATGAAGGCAGTTGAAAAAATTGAGGCTGATGGTATGCCGCCTTTCATTGATGGACTCATCCCTAAGTTATTTGCGGATTCCAATGACCCTCAAATCGAGCAGGTTAAGAGGATTGGATATCAAACGAGGGAAACAGCGGCAATTGGATCGTTACATGCTATGAGAAATAGAAAAGATAAAAATTACGTCTTACAGGATACCAAGCTACCAGTGCTTTTGGTCGCAGGTGAAAAGGATAAAGTCATCGCCCCGGAAAAGACCTTTTCCATAAAGGGTAAGAATATAAAAGAGGTAGTCCTAGAAAGATGCGGCCATATGGGAATGCTTGAAGACCCTGAAAGGCTTGCGAGTGAAATTGAACATTTCATTGAAGAAGTCAAATAGTAGAAGGTGAAAATTTTATCAATTGGTGAAAGCTAAAATTACACTAACTATGGACCTAAGCAGTTTTAGGTCTTTTTTTTGTTTGGCAGTATATCCCAACTGGTCAACCAAACGTTTATTCGGTAAACTATTATGTACAAAGAGGTGACTAGTATGATTGGAAAGAAATCACTTTCGGAATTAATAAAAGAATTAAGGGAAAATGAAAATATCATTAATTGGCATGAAATTGAACCGCGGGAAGCGAAGACGAGACCGTTGCCTTCCAGCGTTGACGATAGAATTAAAAATGCTTTGCAAAAAAGAGGGATTGGTGACCTGTATAGCCATCAATACACAGCATATGAAACATTGAGGAAAGGGGAAAATATTGTAGCCGTAACACCTACGGCTTCGGGAAAAACACTATGTTATAACCTTCCAGTGTTACAATCCATTGCAGAAAATGGGGAAAACCGTGCGTTGTATATTTTCCCGACTAAAGCTCTAGCCCAAGATCAGAAAAGCGAACTGAACGAGATAATCAGTGAAATGGGGATAGACATCAAAAGCTACACCTACGATGGGGATACTTCGCCTGCCATTCGCCAGGTGGTGAGAAAGGCTGGTCATATCGTGATTACAAACCCGGATATGTTGCATTCGGCCATTTTACCGCATCATACAAAGTGGGTGAGTCTCTTTGAAAATCTCAAGTATGTCGTCATTGATGAACTCCATACATATAGGGGCGTGTTTGGAAGCCATGTTGCCAATGTCATTAGAAGGTTGAAACGAATCTGTAAATTTTATGGAAGTAATCCGATCTTTATATGTACATCCGCTACAATCGCCAACCCGAAAGAATTGGCGGAGCAGCTAACTGGTAATCCCATGCGCTTAATAGATGATAACGGAGCGCCTAGCGGTAGAAAACACTTCGTTTTTTATAATCCGCCAATTGTTAATAAGCCCTTGAACATCAGGAAAAGTGCAACTGTAGAGGTTAACAACCTAGCAAAGGAATTCTTGAAGAATAAAATCCAGACCATCGTTTTTGCTCGTAGCCGAGTTAGAGTGGAAATCATATTAAGTCATTTGCAGGACCTCGTGAAAGGTCAAATCGGGTCGAAATCCATTAGGGGCTATCGCGGAGGATATCTCCCAAAACAAAGAAGGGAAATAGAACGGGGCTTAAGGGAAGGCGATATTCTAGGTGTTGTCAGTACGAACGCTTTAGAATTGGGAGTGGATATAGGGCAGTTACAGGTATGTGTCATGACAGGATACCCGGGAAGTGTGGCGAGTACATGGCAACAGGCTGGGAGAGCAGGGAGAAGGCATGGGGAAGCTTTGATACTGATGGTGGCAAGTTCTACCCCCATAGATCAGTACATTGTACAAAATCCAGAATACTTTTTTGACCGTTCTCCTGAATCGGCCCGGATTAATCCGGAAAACTTAATTATCCTGGTTGACCATTTAAAGTGTGCCGCTTACGAACTCCCTTTTAAGGAAAATGAAGAATTTGGTCCCTTGGATGTGAAAGAAATTTTGGAGTATCTAGTGGAAGAAAGGGTTATTCACCAAAATGGTGATACATTCTACTGGGCCAATCAATCTTTCCCGGCTGGAAATATCAGTTTACGGTCTGCGTCCCAAGAAAATGTCGTTATAGTCGATCAATCAGAAACGGCAAATGTAAAAATAATCGGGGAAATGGATAGGTTTAGCGCTATGACACTCCTACATGATGAGGCAATTTATTTACATGAAGGAGTCCAGTATCAAGTTGAAAAACTAGATTGGGAACATAAAAAGGCATATGTGCGGGAAGTGGACGTGGAATATTACACAGATGCAAACTTAGCCGTACAGCTAAAAGTACTGGAAATAGATAAAACGGTCAATACGAGGGAATCGTCAATCAATTATGGCGATGTTACCATAAATATCTTACCAAGCATCTTTAAAAAGATAAAACTAACGACATTTGAAAACATAGGGTCAGGTCCCATTTACTTACCAGAGGAAGAACTGCATACTAGCGCAACTTGGTTGGAAATAAAAGAAGTTGATTCCACACTTGGCGAAAAAACACTGGAGCAGCTCCTACAAGGGGTTGCTAATGTTTTGGGACACGTAGTTCCCATTCTTGTTATGTGCGATAGGAATGATATCCATGTCGTTGCCCAAATAAAAGCGGCACATACCCAGCTACCCACTATATTTATGTACGATCATTATCCAGGTGGAATAGGGCTAGCTGAAGATGTTTATAAGCGTTTTGACCAGGTGAAAGAGGCAGCGAAGAATCTTATAAGAAAATGCCCATGCAAAGATGGGTGCCCTTCATGTATAGGGACTGAAATAGAAGGGGTACGTGCCAAAAAGAGAAGTGTGGAGTTGCTAGACCAATTTTAGTTGAAAGAAAGAACGAGTTAATTTTAAAGCTCTCCGGATGTTGAACCTGTATTGTCGGTAAAACCATTCAATGGCCGGATTACATGAATAGAGGTGTAGCTTTTTGTCATTGAAAAATAAACTGAATCGCATGAAGCCCCATATGAACCATGAAACACAAGATAGACAACCACTGATAAAGGAATGCGACGACATGGTGAAAACTGACATTCCATTTCTTGAAAAGTGGCTTGGAAATGACACGAGTGCCTACCATTTTGATGGAGATTATTGCTTCGTCCGTGAAGTTCGTTATCCCTTGGAACATAAACATGGTTTGTATTCGTTCCTGGAGTTGAAGGGGATAGTAAAGGCATGGAATCAATCTTCTGTAGAGCACCCCTTGTCTGCTAAAGGGATTAAGGGCGAAGATCTCTTTTTCTTTGATACGGAAACGACAGGACTAGGTGGTGGGGCAGGCAACACCATCTTTTTACTGGGTTACGCTTATTTTGAAGGGGATGAAGTCGTCGTCAAACAGCATATCCTGCCCCAGCCTGGTAGCGAGGTCCCGCTTTACCAAAGCTTTCTTGAGAACATCAATTATGAAACACTTGTTACGTATAATGGAAAGGCATTTGACTGGCCACAGTTAAAAACAAGGCATACCTTGATAAAGGAACATGTCCCGAAGCTTCCGGAATTCGGTCACTTTGATTTATATCATGCTTCAAGACGGCTCTGGAAAGATAAATTAGAACGAGTGAAATTATCTGCAGTGGAAACGGACATTTTAGGGTTTGAACGCGAAGATGATATCCCAGGGTACTTGGCACCAATGATTTATTTCGATTTTGTTGAACGGAAGAATCCGGACATTCTTTTTGGCATCATGAAACATAATGAATTGGATATTTTATCGCTAATCACCTTGTATATTCACTTGTCCCGAAAAATCCTACAAATGGACGGATATACGGAAGAATCATTGGAGATTGCCCGTTGGTTCGCCTACTTAGGGAAAAAGGAAGACTCTGTGGAGGCGTATGAAAAAATAAGGGAAGTCGGAAATGAGGAAGACCGGATCTCGGCAGGTCATGCAATAGCTTTTCAGAAAAAGAAACAAGGGAAATATGACGAGGCACTTACAATCTGGAAGGAAGTAGCGTTAAATGGGATACCTTGGATGAGGATTCAGGCTCAGATAGAATGCGCAAAAATTTTGGAGCACCAATCCAAGAATCCCGCTGCTGCCCTTACTTGTACCAAGAAGGCATATCAAGAAATGCTGGAAATGGGCAATGGGAATAGGCTGAACTTGGAGAAAAAACTTTTGGAATTAGAAAAAAGGATGTTGCGGCTTGAAAGGAAAAATAGACTCCTACAATAAAAGCTCTAATGATTAATAAGTAACTACCAATTGCCAAATTCTTCTTGTGATAAAAATGTAGTAAACAAGTATTGTAGCCTCAAGTCATAATGTGTAAAATGATAGTCGTCGAGGATGAATGTAGAAACATCCATCCGTTCAATAAATTTAATAGTGAAAGCGGAGCGAAGAAATGTATAAAACCACATTATTTCTATTTTTTGTTGTCCTATGTTTGACGATTGTTTTATTTACATCATTAAAAGATAGTTTTTATTCTTTTTTATAAAAAGCACGAGGTAAAGCTGCCCACATAAGATGAAACGTAGTTTAAATTTTCCTTGATTATTGGATTAATTGATATAAATAGGTTATTTCATCAGTACACGTCTACCCTTTTTTTCATAGTCTGTAATGGTAAGGCAAAACTTATCTTGATGAAAGGGGACGAATTATATATGTATTTTCGTAATTGTGGGGGATATCACTCAAATGTAATGGGAGCACACTCCAATGTAATGGGGGCACAATCCAATGTAATGGGGGCACAATCCAATGTAATGGGAGCACACTCAAATGTAATGGGGGCACAATCCAATGTGATGGGAGCAAAATCCAATGTAATGGGGGCACAATCCAATGTGATGGGAGCGCAACACTATCCGACTGCTGTTTCTCCAGTACATGGTCAAACCCAGGCTCTTCCTACGCAAACGGCACCGGCACAAGTATCTCCTACTCAGCAATACGTAAACACAAATGTATCTAATACAGTGATTCCTGTTATTCACCCATCTCATACAACAACGGTTAATAAACATTGCAACACATATAAACACTATTTCCCGCATACTCAATCTGTAGTGAACGAGTGTTACACTCAAAACTTGATTTGTGGTATGCCGCCAGTCAATCCTTGCTGCCCACCTAGGCAATTTGGATACTGAAAAAATTAAGGGCCTAATAAGCCCTTATTTTTCTTACATAATGTCTGAAAGGGGGAGTGGTCTTTAGATGAAGGTTTTGTATCTAACTGGTTATAAAGCATTCGAATTAGGGATATTTAAAAATGATCATGAAGGCGTACAATACATAAAAAAAGCGATTAGGCAACGGCTCATTCCCTTAGTCGAGGATGGACTTGAATGGGTGATCATTTCCGGTCAGTTAGGATCGGAGCTATGGGGGGCTGAGGTGGTATTCGAGGTGAAAGAGGAGTACCCTTCCTTAAAATTGGGTGTGCTTACTCCTTTTTTGAATCAGGAAGAGTCATGGAATGAGACGAATCAGGATTTCTACCGTTCCATTTTGACACGTGCCGACTTTGTCGAATCAATTTTCAAGAAGCCTTATGAAGGACCACAGCAGTTGAAAGTTAAAAATCGTTACATGGTCAAGAAAAGTGATGCCATGTTGATTGTTTTCGATCCTGAAAAGGAAGGATCTGCAAAATATCCATATTATGAAGCCATGAAAAAAGCGGAATCCCTAGCCTATCCCATTTACCAGATTAGCTTTGACGATTTGCAGCAAGTAGCGGAAGAGGATAACTGGGCTAACGATTAAACCATAAAGCAATAAATCATGGACTAAATGTTGTTTCCAGAGCATAATCATATTATGATGAAAATTAGAAACAAAAGGTAGTCCTGCAAGTCGCAAAAAATTTGTCCTTATTTTAAATAAAAATGTGTTTGTTTGACAAATCCAAGCAGATTTGAAAAAATAAAAAAAAGTCGATTGTATTGGCGAAAGTATTGAGGTGAAGTCTTATGCTATCCGATAAGATAAAATTAACGGCTAAAGATATTCTTGAAAAAGATTTTAAAACGGCTATGCGAGGTTATAAACCTGAAGATGTAGACCAGTTTCTAGATCTTATCATCAAGGATTATGAAGTGTTTCATCAGGAAATTGAAGATCTTAAACAAGAAAATCTTAAATTGAAAAAACAAACCGAAGAGAATCCGAAACGTCCGAGTCAACCTGCTCCAGGAGCAACTCCTGGAACTACAAACTTTGATATTCTAAAACGGTTATCCAACTTAGAAAAGCATGTCTTTGGAAATAAACTGTTCGATTAATTGCTTGGTTTTATTTCTTTTTTGAAATTGTATTGTGTTTTATTTGTTTATGGGTTATAATCATTAATGTTATGTTAACGTTTGGGTAATTGCTGCTGCATTTATGCAGTTGAGGAAAGTCCATGCTCGCACGGGCTGAGATGCCCGTAGTGTTCGTGCCTGGCGAAAAAATAAGCTTGGGCAGCAGTCTTTGACTGTTGACGGCCGGGAAAATGCCTAAGTCCTTTTGGATATGGCATGAATACCTATAAAAGTGCCACAGTGACGGAGCCTTTGCAGAAATGCAAAGGGTGGAACGAGGTAAACCCCACGAGCGAGAAACCCAAATTAATGGTAGGGGCGCTTTCTTCCTTGGAATTGAACGAGGAGAAGGACAGAAGCATTGCTTCTGTAGATAGATGATTACCGCCGAAGTACGAGACGCAAGTCGCTTGCAGTACTGAGGAACAAAACATGGCTTACAGAACGTTACCATATAACAATTAAAGAACAACTCTCCTTGTGAAAGGAGAGTTTTTGTTTTGTTTATGAAATTTTATCTAATCTAAATATGTCAAAACAATGTCGGATTTCCCCTTCTTAACACTACGTGTGTAAAATACTTTATCATGGAAGTATAAACTAGTGTACTATCGGAGGTTTTCAACATGAGGGATATGCAGGTTGGTTTTCCGGAAGTGTTTTCATTGGCTGATACCATGCTGCAGCAAATGCAGGAGGGGGCTTTGGTCTATACTGAAGAAGGATTAATTATCCAATGGAATAAGGCGGCGGAGAAAATTATCGGATACTCTGATTTTAATCAATGTGGCCATTTATTTCCTTCTTTATTTGCCAGTGAGCATGAGGTTGAAATGATGAGTAAGGAATTACGAAGTAGTCAATCCTATACTGGCTCTCCAATTATGATCCGTAAAAATGGAGAGCGATTTAAAAGTAAAATGAAAATTAGTGGAATCTCATTAAAGGGACAAATGTTTTACTCTGTTATTTTTGATCATCATGATTTTCAGGTAAGGGAAGAAACAGAAAGGATCCTTGCTGAAAAAATTTTCATGAATATTGAAGAGAGTGTCTTATATACGGACAAGCATGGTGTCATTCTATCCGTGAACCCAGCCTTTCAAATCGTGACAGGATATACAGAAGAAGAGGCAGTTGGAAAAAAGCCAAATATTCTTCAATCCGGATATCATAAAAAAGATTTTTATGATGCCATGTGGAAAGAGATAGGGGAATGTGGAAGATGGAGCGGAGAAATCTGGAATAGACGAAAAAATGGTGAGGTTTTTCTTGAGTGGTTAACGATTCTTGCCATTACGAATGAATCTGGAGAAGTCACACACTATGTTGCGTTGTTTTCTGATATCACCGATAGGATGCATCAGGAAAATCAACTGCAAAAACTGATTCGGTATGATGCTTTGACGGGAATGGCTAACCGTTCTTTATTGAATGAAGAGCTGTGCCGCTTAATCGAAATGTCTGAAAAATACAATCAAACACTCGCTGTGTTACACTTAGACCTTGCACGATTTAAAGCGATTAATGAAACACTAGGTCATGGATATGGGGATTTATTGCTGAAAAAAGTTGCAGCAAGAATAAAGAGAATGTTGAAAAACGAAAATGTGATTGCACGAATTGGCGGCGACGAGTTTATCATTGTCTTGCCCCATTTAAAGCATGTAAAAGAAGCTGTCCACGTCTCTGAGGATGTCATTTCAACATTCAAACAGCCTTTTTATTTATATGACGAAGAGGTATATACATCAGTTAGTGTAGGAATTAGTTTATATCCCTTTGATGGCTCACAGGTTGAAACATTATTAATAAATGCTGAAAAATCGTTACATAAAGCAAAGGCCAATGGGGTTAATAGCTTTGAATTATATCATGAAGATTTACAAACGGGGAATGATACCCGGAGAAGAACAATAGAAAATAGGCTACATACAGCAATCGAAAACAACGAGCTTCAGGTTCACTATCATCCGCAGGTCCATCTTGAAACAGGGAAAGTGGTGGGTGTGGAAGCACTCCTGCGTTGGAGTGTTCCTGAATTAGGACAGGTTTCTCCTGCCGAGTTCATTCCTATTGCGGAAGAAACGGGACTGATCATCCCAATCAGCCATTGGGTCATTAAACAGGCATGTGAGGAAATTAGAAAATTCCATATTTCTGGGTATCCTGATTTAAAGGTAAGTATCAATATATCAGGATTGCATTTCACCCAGGAAAACTTTGCGAAAGAAGTCATTGGCCTCATACAAGACACTAACATCAATCCCCATCGTGTGGAGTTGGAATTGACCGAAAGCATAATCATGCCTAATGCCCAGAATTCGATAAAAAAATTAGTCGCACTCAAGCAACAAGGATTTAAATTGTCCATTGATGATTTTGGGACTGGTTATTCATCATTGAGTTACTTGCGAAAATTCCCTATTGATACTCTTAAAATCGATCAAAGTTTTATTAAAAACGTAGATAATGACAAAGATGACTCGGCAATAGTGATAGCGATTATTACTATGGCTAAGACGCTTAATCTGGAAATCATAGCAGAAGGCGTGGAACTTAAAAAGCAAGTAGACTTTTTGAAAACGCAAAAGTGTGATATCATTCAAGGGTTTTACTTGTCAAAACCGTTACCCGTTACTGAATTGCATGACTTTTTGGAAATGTGGAAACCGATTTTGATTATAGGAAAGAAGGTGCATGACGAATGAAACAATTCGATATTATTGCAACATCAGCAATGGGATTGGAATCTATTGTTGCAAAGGAAGTCCGTGACTTGGGTTACGACTGTGAAGTTGAAAACGGAAAAATTATGTACAAAGGGGACCAAATGGCCATAGCCCGCTCTAATTTATGGTTACGCAGTGCCGATCGTGTGAAAATTAAGGTCGCTGAATTCAAGGCGTATTCCTTTGATGAGCTGTTTGAAAAAACCAAAGCCTTGAATTGGGAAGATTACCTATCTGTAGATGTTGAGTTTCCAGTCAGCGGTAAATCAGTTAAATCCCAGTTGTATAGTGTTCCTGATTGTCAGGCCATCGTGAAAAAAGCGATTGTCGATCGATTGAAAAGTAAGTATAAGCAAGTTTCCTGGTTTGAAGAGACAGGCCCATTATTTAAAATTGAAGTATCGATTTTAAAAGATTTAGTAACACTTACGATAGATACATCAGGAGCTGGATTACATAAACGTGGCTACCGCACTGGGCAAGGTGAAGCACCTCTTAAAGAAACCTTGGCGGCAGCGTTGGTAATGCTCACGAACTGGAAACCAGATAAACCATTCATCGACCCATTCTGTGGTTCCGGGACGATTCCTATTGAAGCGGCATTGATTGGACAGAATATTGCTCCTGGATTTAACCGTGACTTCATTTCCGAAACCTGGTCTTGGATGGATAGCAAGGTTTGGGATGAAGCGAGAACCGAAGCTGAGGATTTGGCTGATTACGATCAGTATTTGGATATTTCAGGATGTGATATTGATCACCGCATGGTCGAAATCTCAAAAGCCAATAGTTTCGAAGCAGGTCTTGGAGATTTGATTGATTTCAAGCAAATGCAGGTGAGGGATATCTCGACGAGGAAGGAATATGGCGTCATTGTGGGAAACCCACCATATGGGGAACGTCTTGGTGAAAAGAAAGCCGTTGAGCAGATGTATAAAGAGATGGGAGAGGCATTTAAAAAGCTTGATACATGGTCTATTTACATGATTACCTCAAACCCGGACTTTGAACAGTTTTATGGGAAACCAGCTACGAAAAAAAGGAAGCTGTTCAATGGATTCATTAGGACGGACTTTTATCAATATTGGGGAAAAAGGCCGGCAAGACAACCTAGAGGCGAATAAGTAGGTATAATATAATATAAGATTTTGAAAAGTCAGGACATTTTATCTAAAGTGGGTTCTATTCTTGATTATCCCTTCCATTTCTGTTATTCTGATAGTGAATTATTTTTGTTCAGATTTAAGGAATACCTTATTAATCAGTGAGCAAGGATAGTAATATAATGTGTGGCAAACACACTAGGAGGCAACAAAAATGGAACAAGGTAAAGTAAAATGGTTTAACGCAGAAAAAGGTTTTGGATTCATCGAACGCGAAGGTGGAGACGATGTATTCGTACATTTCTCAGCTATCCAAGGAGAAGGTTTCAAAACACTTGAAGAAGGCCAAGATGTTACATTTGATGTAGAACAAGGTCAACGCGGACCGCAAGCATCAAACGTAAACAAAGCTTAATTCAACCTTATAGTATTTACAGACAGGCTCTCTAGGGAGTCTGTCTTTTTGTTTTTTGGCAATCCCTAGCAATATAAACACCCTAGTACATAAAACTTTTTAATAGCCATGACAAAATACCTTGACTATGTGAAGGAATTGAAGGATAATATACTTTTGCCTAGATATATTTTAAAACCTGAATTCATATACTTAAGATAGATAAAAGGGGAGACCAGGATGCTAAAAACACTGCCTTTTTCGGTAACAAAGGAAGATTCTTTTTATGATAAGCTTTCAGAATGGATGGGTGATGTTTTTTACGATATTCTTCCCGAAAAAGGATTCGAGCTACGTGACGAACAAATATTCATGGCTTTTCAACTAGAAAAGGCCTTTAAGGAAAAAAATATAAGTTTCGCAGAAGCTGGTGTAGGGACGGGTAAAACATTGGTTTATCTGTTATATGCAATCTGTTATGCCAGATACACCAATAAACCGGCAATCATTTCCTGCGCTGATGAGACTTTGATTGAACAGCTCGTTAAAGAAGAAGGCGACATACAAAAAATAAAGAGCGCCTTAGGTATTGAAGTGGACGTTAGGCTTGCGAAATACCACGATCAATATGTATGCCTAAAGAAGCTGGATCATGCTGTGAATCATGAGGATTCTGAGGGCATCGATCAGCTATTTGATGAACTCCCTAAATTTGTGCATAACAATTCTTCTATGAATGCTTATACGCCTTATGGGGATCGTAAACAATATCCATACCTCAATGATGAAGATTGGTCTAAAGTAGGCTGGGACCAGTTACAAAATTGCTTTACCTGTGATAAACGTCAGCGTTGTGGACAAACACTTTCCCGTGATCATTACCGGAAATCAAGTGACTTAATCATTTGTTCACATGATTTCTTCATGGAACATGTTTGGACGAAAGATAAGCGCAAGCGTGAAGGACAACTACCGTTATTGCCAGAACATAGTTGTGTAATCTTCGACGAAGGTCATTTACTCGAATTCTCTGCACAAAAGGCACTGACATATAAAGTGGGTGAACAAACCCTCGCTTCAGTTTTAGAGTTGTTAACAGCTAATCAAGTGCGTGAGGAAACGCTGTACATCATAGAAGATTTAATTGATATCAACGAAGAGTTTTTTGATTTGCTCGACGAAAAGGCAATTCATGTAAGTGGTTCAAACCGATATGAAATACCGATGTCGAAAGAAATCACCAATTTTGCTAAAAGACTTCATGAAAAGGTGGAAGAACTAGAAGAAAGCCTTGTTTTTGAATCGGAAATGTATACGATTAACGACTATGATTTGAAAGTCACTGAAGAGTATTTAGAACAGTTGGGATACTCACTTTCTCTCTTCGTGAAAGATGAACAAGCCGTTTCGTGGTTTGAAGAAAATGAAATGACTAAAACGTTGGTCATCATGCCTAGACTTGTCCAGGATATTTTATCTGAACAAGTATTCTCGAAAAAAATTCCATACATTTTTTCATCAGCGACATTATCCGATAATAAATCATTCCAATATATTGCGGATAGCTTGGGGATTAAAAAGTTCGATAGCTTCTCGGTTGAATCTCCATTTGATTATGAAGAAGTGATGAAGATGAACATGCCGACCTTTGAAAAAGGAGATCGGTTAGCTAAGCTCAATTATACAATGGGAACAATCGAGGAAAACAAAGGACGGACACTCGTATTGTTTCAATCAAAAGAAGAGTTGCTTTGGTTCAAGGAGAACTGCAAGAAGGGTGATTATCCTTTCTATTTTGAAGGTGAATCGGAGATTAGCGACCTTGTTAAAAAGTTTCAGGATGAAGAGCATTCCGTTCTGTTCTCCTATCATTTATGGGAAGGCCTGGATGTTCCGGGAGATTCATTGCAGAATGTAGTGATACACTCCCTCCCATTCCCGCCACATGATCCCGTATTCGAAGCTAAGAGGAACTCGGTCACCGATCCATTTGAAGCCGTTGACCTCCCGTATATGCTTCTTCGTTTACGTCAGGGTATTGGACGTTTAATCCGGACCAGCAACGACTCTGGAACTGTACAAATACTGATTGACAATGATTTATCAAATCAAGTTAAAGAAAAAATCATTTCTATCCTTCCGGTATCGCTTTAATAATAAACATGTTAAGGTCCAGGGGAAATCCCCTTGGATCTTTTTTGAATTCAATTCGTTCGTTCTGATGTGATTTTCCCTTGTATAATATGGTAAAGTGTAATGTGAAAGGGGATGTTTTATTTGACAGGTAGCGTGGAGCAAGTAGAAAGAGAATTTAAAGAATACGTCAAGAAAATATCGGCATATAACGAGGCGCTTGCACTCATATTCTGGGACTTGCGTACGGGAGCTCCCAAAAAGGGTGTGGAGCAACGATCTGAAGTGATTGGGGTGCTCTCCTCTGAAGTTTTCAATATGACCACAAGTTCCGAAATGAAGCGGTTTATTGATGGCCTC
Organism: Peribacillus sp. NPDC046944; assembly: GCF_050272735.1. Classification (NCBI taxonomy): domain Bacteria; kingdom Bacillati; phylum Bacillota; class Bacilli; order Caryophanales; family Bacillaceae; genus Peribacillus; species Peribacillus sp. NPDC046944. The sequence goes on along the minus strand of NZ_JBNNML010000007.1, from coordinate 99,207 downwards.
ACAACAGAGAAAGCAGAACCAAAACTTAGTGAAGTAACGATGAAAATGGTACAGGAATGTAAGAAAACCTTTGAGAGAAATAATAAGATTCCAGCAGATGAATATAAGGAATTCGTGATATTACAATCCCGTTCGGAAAGTGCGTGGGAAGAAGCAAGGGAAAAAGCGGACTTTTCTATATTTGAACCTTACCTTGAGAGAGTTGTCGCCTATACTCGTAAATTTGTTGAATATTGGGGATACAAGGACCAGCCATACGATACTTTATTAGATATGTATGAACCGGGTATGACCGTTGAGATCCTAGATCGAGTATTTGGTGAGCTTCAGGCGAGCATCGTTCCCTTGGTCAAGCAAATTGCCGATAGTAAGCATCAACCTGGGACGGATTTCCTTTATAAGGAATTTCCTAAGGGAAAACAACAGCAATTCAACCACGAAGTTTTAAAACAAATCGGGTACGATTTTAAGGCTGGTAGGCTTGATGAAACCGTCCATCCATTTGCAACTGGAATCAATAGAGGCGACGTTCGTGTTACGACCCGTTATGACGAACGTGATTTTAGAGGCGCAATTTTTGGCACCATCCATGAGTGTGGCCACGCTATTTACGAGCAGAATATTGCTGAGGAGTTAACGGGTACACTACTTGATAGTGGGACTTCGATGGGAATCCATGAATCTCAATCTTTATTTTTTGAAAACTTCATTGGCCGAAGCTTAAGTTTCTGGAAAAACCAATATTCGCTTTTAAAGGAGTTTGCTCCCGAGCAGTTCGCGGATGTTATACTTGAAGATTTCTATCGTGGAATTAATGAATCGAAGCCTTCTTTTATCCGTATTGAAGCCGATGAGTTAACATACCCACTACATATCATGATTCGCTATGAATTGGAAAAGGCTCTCTTTAATGGTGAGCTTGAAGTGAAGGACTTACCAAGTGCATGGAACAAAAAATACGAGGAGTATCTGGGTATCATACCTGAAGATGATGCAGTGGGTGTTTTGCAAGACGTCCATTGGTCTGACGGAAGTTTTGGGTATTTTCCATCCTATGCACTTGGCTATATGTATGCCGCTCAATTTAAACATGCGATGCTGCAGGATTTACCACAATTTAATGAACTTTTGGAAGCAGGTAACATTGAACCTATCAGGAATTGGCTTAACGAAAAGGTCCATAAATTCGGTAAGTTGAAAAAACCCTTAGAGATTTTGAAAGAAACAACGGGGGAAGGTTTGAATGTGCAATATTTAATCGAGTATCTAGAAGAAAAGTATAAAGCGGTTTATAAAGTTAAATAACATGGATAAAGTGAAGCCTTGGCAACTTGCCAAGGCTTTCTTTAATCACCATAATTTAAAACCCTTTGAACCTGGTGGGGCATTTTGAATGATATCAATAAATGGAATGGTATAGGCGAAAAGAATAAGTGCTGCGGTTATTCCAAGCCATAATTTCCAGTTTTCAAAAACGAGAGAAATCGTTGCATCCTCATTTGATTCACCTACTGGGAATTCTTCATTTCCCTTTGGAGCAAAGAAAGCCAATTGGATGAAAATAATAATATATAAAACGATTCCAATAAATAGTATGGTTCCACCGATTGCCTGGGCGATTTGATAAGGAATCCACTCAAGTGCCTGTGCTGACTCCCCATAAGTAGAAAAAGATGAGCGACGAGGTGCACCCAGTAGTCCGGCAATATGCATAGCCCCAGACATGATGGACATTCCGATTGCCCAGAAGATACCTTGAATGATGGCTAATTTATTAAGTTTTTTAGTCAATATCCGTCCAGTCAAATGAGGAACCAGCCAATAAGAAATGCCGAAAAAAGTTAGAATTACTGAAGTGGCCAATGTTAAATGAAAATGTCCCGTTACCCATATGGTATTATGAACAACCTGGTTCAATTGGTTCGATGCATTGACAAGTCCCCCGGCTCCAGCTGGGACGAAAGCCACCATCCCGATAAAAGGAACGGTAAAACGGGCATCGCCCCAAGGGAGTTTTAGGAACCATCCGAATAAACCTGTAGCATTTTGTGAACGTCCGTATTTTTCAAAAGTGCCGAATAAAGAAAAAGCAGTCATTAAAGAAGGGATTACGACCAAGAAAGTTAATGCAACTTGTATATATTTCCAAACAGGGTCGATTCCTGGCTCAAGCAATTGATGATGAAGCCCGACGGGAATGGAGAACAACAGAAATAAAATAAAAGACATCCTCGCTAATGAATCCGAAAATATTTTACCGCCAATGATCTTAGGAATCACTACATACCAGCACATATAGGCTGGTAGCAACCAGAAATAAACAAGTGGATGACCAAAATACCAGAACAAAGTCCTGCTTGCTAAAATGTTAATCGAATCAACCCATCCTAAAGACCAAGGAAGAAGCTGGAACAAGACGGTGATAGCGACCCCTAACGTGGCTACGAACCATAATAAAGTATTGACCACAGCCATGAAACTTAATAAGGGGCTGGATTTTCCCTTGTTATTTTTCCGCCATTTATGGTATGTCACCAATAGGGAGCCACCGCTAAACCAACTGCCAACGATGACAAGTGTCAATCCCCCATAGAAAATAGGATGGGCTTGAAGAGGGGCATAAAAAGTATAAAGGACGGAAGCTTCGTTTAATAACACCATAAGAGCCGCCATTGCCGTTCCAACTGTCATTGTCCAAAAACCAACCCAGCCTGAGAATCTTGCCCATTTGGTTAAAGGTCCTATGGTTTTACTGACTGCTGAAAGATGAAACCCCAAAATGAAGAAGATCGTAAGAATTAGTGCGAGTAAAACGCCATGGACAGTAAGTAGTTGATAATAGGTTATTCCTGCAGGCAATTCGACTTTGCTTGAACGTACAAGTGTTTGAAGGAGTCCCGCAAAGCCCCCTAGTCCCAAGGCAATGATGGCAACATAGAAATGTGCCATGGAAAGCTTCGCATCAAGTGGGTGAATTTTTTCGTTATCAATAGCTTTTGTCATTTTGAAACCACCTCAATTTGAGAGCTCATCATATGGTGACCAACTCCGCAGTATTCATTGCATATAATTAGGTTTTCCCCCACTTTATTGAAAGTAGCGGTATATTCACTGACATAACCAGGTTCAAGCATCATATTGACATTTGTCCCGGCTACTTCAAATCCGTGGATGACATCCTTGGTTGTCGCAATGATTTTGACAGTCGCCCCCTTTGGAATCTCCACCTTTGCTGGGCTGTACGAAAAAGCCGAAGCCACAAATACTAATTCATAATCCCAATCCTTTCCGTCTACTTTATGTAATCCGGGATCATTGAAGGGGGCAGTGGTATCAACCTTTTCAGGGTCGATGGTTACTAAACAGCTTGGTGGCTGGTTCCCTAAATAGAAAGCACTTACCCCTAGAACTGTTAAGAAAATGAGTAGGGCGACCGTTCCTAAAATGAGCCAAATCTTTTCAAACTTATGCATATGCATCATTTATCCTCCTCACTTAACCTAAACGACCCGTAAATAAAAAATAAATGCTGACCCAAATCACTATTAGAAAAATCCCAAGTAGTAAAACCGAAGCGAGTGTGCCTTTCAAATCAGTATCTTGTTTTATTTGTGTTTTGTTCTTGCCAGTAGGTTCGGACATTTTTTCACACCTTTCCCATTAGAAAAAAATAGAGTAACTAAGCTACTTAATCATACAAAAGTACCAGATGAATAGTAGGTGTTTTTTCTCATTTCACAAATTGTTCAATCATTGTCTTAACAAGTTGGAAATAGGGGAATATTGAAACGTTAAGGAAAGTGTCGGTTTGAAAGGAAGGTGTATTGTGAAAGTATTGTGAAGTTTATGAACTTGCCATTTATATTCCATACGAAAGGATATCTCCAAGATGTATTTTTTGAATTTTCAAATAACACGAATGATAAACTAACATTTTAATTTAAAGTTCGTTTTTTTATCAAGTTTTTCTTTTCAAATTGTGAAGGCATTGTTATAATTCTTGTATTATTAAAAATAAATTTTTTCACTCGTATAATCGCAGGAATATGGCCTGCAAGTTTCTACCGGATTACCGTAAATAATCTGACTATGAGTGAGTAATAGATCTTGTCGCGACTTGAAGGGACTTTATATATCCTTTTTCATGAATGCCCAAGAAATATTGCTTCACTCTACTATGTGATGCAATGTTTCTTGGGCATTTTTCATTTACCAGGAAACAATGACATGACTTAAAATAATCAATCATCTTAGATTGGGAGGAATCTTCATGCAACTATTAAAAGAAAAAATCTTGTCAGAGGGGCAAGCGTTATCTAAAGACATTTTAAAAGTGGATTCATTCTTGAACCACCAAATGGATCCTGTGCTAATGAAAGAAATCGGTAAAGAATTTGTAAAACGATTTGCACATAAAGAGATAACAAAGGTGCTTACGATTGAATCTTCGGGGATTGGACCAGGTCTTATGGCAGCTTTGGAATTGGATGTTCCATTAATTTTTGCTCGTAAACGTAAATCCCTTACATTGACTGAGGGGCTAGTGACCGCATCGGTTCATTCCTTTACTAAAAAAGAAACGAATACTATCTCCGTATCGGATAAGTATATTAAAGCCGGTGATAAAGTCTTGATAATCGATGACTTTTTAGCTGTTGGACAGGCTGCTCGGGGGTTGGCGGATATTTGTAAACAGGTAGGCGCTGAAGTGGTCGGTATGGGAATTGTTATAGAGAAAGCTTTCCAAAGTGGTGGAAAAGATCTTAGGGATCAAGGTTTCCAAGTTGAATCCTTAGCAAGGATCAAGGAGTTGAACGTAGGCCAGATAACATTCGTTGAGGAGCGGGAAGGAGCTATCGTTCATGTCTAAAAATCAATCCCCATTGAAAGTTGCATCGTTAGGGTTACAACACGTTCTTGCAATGTATGCTGGTGCCATTGTTATCCCCCTTATTGTAGGTGGTGCGATGGGATTGAACTCAACACAGTTGACCTATTTAGTTTCAATCGACATTTTAATGTGTGGTATTGCGACTTTATTGCAAGTCGTAAAAATGAAATATTTTGGGATTGGCCTTCCTGTAGTACTTGGTTGTACGTTCACCGCAGTAAGTCCGATGATTGCAATTGGTACTCAGTATGGGATGAATAGCATTTATGGGGCCATTCTGGTCTCAGGTTTGATTGTGGTTTTGATCAGTAAGTTTTTTGGGAAGCTATCGAGGTTCTTCCCGCCTGTTGTAACAGGATCGGTAGTCACAATCATTGGAATTACGCTCATTCCAGTGGCCATTAATAATCTGGGGGGCGGACAAGGAGCGGTTGATTTTGGTTCCTTGAATAATGTAGCCCTTGGTTTTGGAACGTTGCTATTCATCATTTTGATGTATAAGTTCTCAACGGGCTTTGCCAGGTCCATTGCTATTTTACTTGGATTATTCTTTGGGACATTTGTGGCTTTCTTCATGGGTAAAGTAGAATTCAGTGCCGTAGAGGGCGCTTCATGGCTTCATATGCCACATTTTTTCTATTTCGGTTTTCCTGAGTTTAATATCACGGCCATCATAACCATGACCCTGGTTGCTGTAGTAAGTTTAGTGGAATCAACAGGTGTTTACTATGCTTTGGGGGAAATCACAGATAAAGAAATTTCTGAAGATGACTTGGCGCGGGGGTATCGTTCGGAAGGATTGGCCAGTATAATCGGTGGTCTGTTTAATGCATTTCCATATACGGCTTTTTCGCAAAATGTGGGCCTGATTCAATTATCGGGCATCAAAACAAGAAATGTCATTTATGTAGCTGCGAGCATGCTCATATTAATTGGTTTCGTACCTAAAATAGGTGCGTTCACAACGATCATTCCTCCATCCGTTTTAGGAGGCGCGATGGTAGCCATGTTCGGGATGGTGATTGCAGCGGGAATTAAAATGCTGAGCAGGGTGGATTTTTCCTCCCAGGAAAATTTATTGATCATTGCCTGTTCAGTAGGTATGGGAATAGGGGTGACGGTTGTTCCCGAGGTGTTCGCAAATATTCCTGGCGGCATCCAGATTCTAACCGAAAATGGTATCGTTGCTGGAAGTTTAACTGCGATCTTCTTGAATATCATTTTCAATGTTATCCCGACAAAAGGGAGAGTAAAGAAAGTGCGTATCGAAGGACAAAAAGTAGCCTGATTATTTTCACATGATCAAAAAATGAGACTGTCTTCCTTATCCGATTCGGTGGGGAGGCAGTTTTTATTTGTCCCCTAGGCAACTGAATTAAAATGGTTGGTTTAAAAAATAAAAAGGAAACTCTCTTCACTTTCTGAATATATTGTTAGTATCTGTTTAAGAAAGAAAGTGATAGGAATGGAAAAAAAATATTGTATGCATTGTCGGACCATTTTGAATCAGGAATGTAGATGTTTTGTCTGTGGGAAAGAGGAATTTCAAAACATCATCATCCAAGTACAAAATCAATCTTCCGTGGAGAAAGAAGAATGAAAGAACCCCCTTACCAGATATGAAGGTAAGGGGGTTCTTTCATGTTGAAACTAGCTTTCAATCATCAGGATAAAATGAAGGGTTCCCGCCCCTTCGAGGACGACAGGCAAATTGATGGCTTGATTGAAGCCGTACATTTTCGTTTGACCGACAAGGACGGTTGGTGGTGTTATATCCATTAAGGTATCATCATTTGCTAAGGAAGTTGCGAGATTACCTGCAAGCATATTACCAAGCTCTGCGGCGAACGATTCTAGCATTTCGCCATTTAGAGGCATTCCAAACATGACTTCGCCTATTTTACTTACACAGTCACTTGTTCCTTCGATAATTAATCTACCCCGAACGGCACCCGTCATTCCAATAAGTACAGAGATAGATTCCTGTTCAAAAGGTTGCATAATGAGGGAAGGCTTCTGGACATCCGAAGAAAAAGGAAGAACGGACTTCACTGCTGAAATCGTACCGTTTAAAACTTTCGTAATGCTAGCGCTGATTTCCATTTAAATTCCTCCGATTGTATGGTTAATCCTATAATATCAAATTTATAGGGTGAAATACCTATTTTATTGAAAAAAATAATGAAAAAATATGTATTTAAGACTACGTGGTTTTTTTAGAATCAAATTCAAAGGGAATGGGAAGCTTAACCATATATTGCTTAATAAGGAGTGAATTCATGTCATATCTTTTATCTGCTTCCCACATAAAACTCCCTTATCAACTTTCACAGGAAAAAATCATGGAGTTTTCCCGCGAAATTTTCGGTGCATCTTTTAAGAATATAGAACGATTATTGCAGGCGTTCAAAAACGGCCAAGTTGAAAATAGGTATTTTTCCAATGACCTGGATTGGTTTAGGGAAGATCATACTTTTCAAGAAAAAAATGAAGTATATGTTAAACAGGCTGTCGAATTCGGAAAAGAGGCCGTAGAAAAGTGTTTGGCTAATACTGATTTCTTGAAAAATGGGATTCATCCTAATGAAATTGACGCCTTTTTTTATATTTCAAGTACTGGAATAGCCACCCCAACCATAGATGCGAGAATCATGAATGAACTTCCTTTTAATTCTCATATGAAAAGGATACCGATATGGGGGCTGGGTTGTGCCGGGGGGGCAAGTGGCCTATCACGCGCATTTGAATATTGTAAAGCGTTTCCGAAAGCAAAGGTTATCGTATTGTGTGTAGAACTGTGTAGCTTAACCTTTCAGAAAAATGATATTTCCAAAAGTAATTTAATTGGGACCTCTTTATTTTCCGATGGAATTAGCTGTGTCTTGATCTGCGGTGATGATGCTAAGGTTGAAGGAAAATCAAATAAAGACCACCATCTGCATTTCTTGAATTCACAATCCACCCTTATGCCCAATTCATTGGATGTGATGGGGTGGGATTTGAAAGACCAGGGCCTCCATGTCATCTTCTCAAAAGACATACCTACTATCATCAAGGAATGGCTTAAACCGAACGTGGAAGACTTTTTAAAGGAGGAAGGACTTAGACTTGGGGATATTAAGGATTTTATAGCCCACCCTGGCGGAAAGAAGGTTATTGATGCCTATCATGAATCGTTAGGTTTCAACGAAGGGATGACGGCGGAATCAATGGCGGTTTTAAGAGAGTTTGGTAATATGTCATCGGCTACGATTTTGTATGTACTGGAGAGATTCATGAAGCGTAGTGGTCAAACTGGTCAATATGGTCTTGCTGCTGCATTGGGGCCAGGATTTTCATCTGAATTAGTATTAATGAGGTGGAACTGATGCTATTTGGGATTTTTATAGGCTTGATTGCCTTACAGCGCCTTGCTGAATTATACATCGCCAAGCAAAATGAAAAGCAGATGAAGAGAATTGGGGGAGTCGAGTATGGAGTGGACCATTATCGGTGGATGGTCCTCTTGCACTTGAGTTTCTTTTTAGCACTCATATTTGAGGTAGTTGGATTTACTAGAGCTTTTTCTCCCCTTTGGCCGATTTGGTTATCGTTGTTTTTATTGGCCCAAGTAGGCCGGGTTTGGGTGATCATGTCTCTTGGTAAGCATTGGAATACAAAAATCATAGTCGTTCCTGACGCGGAAGTAATCATCAAAGGCCCCTATAGGTATGTTAAACATCCGAATTACCTCATCGTGGCCACTGAAATAATCGTTATTTCACTGTTATTCAATGCTTATTATACAGCAATGATATTCAGCCTTTTAAATGTCTGGATGATGTCAGTGAGGATACCACTAGAAGAAAGGGCTTTAAAAGAACATACGGAATATTCTACAGCTTTTAAGCAAAAATAATAAAAAGTTTGGTTTTCTTATTGAAAATGATTATCGTTCGTGATAAGATTCTAAATGAAGATGAAAATTATTCTCAATGGTTGTATTGAAAAGAAAAACTATGACAATTAAAACTAAAAATGTACGAATATAAAAGAGGATGGTGTTTTGTAATGATTTGGTTATTCATTTTATTGACAGTCGCTACATATACATTTGTGATGAAACATGTGTTGAATAATATCCAAAAACCGGCTAAGGTGAATCGTTCTTTAACCCAGTCAAATAACGAAAATCAAGCTAGTTACCACCCAACACCCTCACCTCGGTAAGAATCTGCATTCAGTAAAGCAATAAGCCTTATGAAAGCCCACAAAATTGTGGGCTTTTTTGAGTTTTCCAATGCATTACGGCGTCTTTTACTAGTAAAACATCAAGCAAACGGTATGAATAACAAACGAAATCGTTTACAATAGGAGTATCAAAATGACGATAGAATAAGGGGTATGGAAAGATGATTTCTGAAGTAACCAAGCAACAGTCTAAATTGGGGATTTTGACTGCCATGTATGAAAAATTCCAATTGGCAGGTGATACGGGTAATGCCGATAAACTGAAACAGTTAATCATGAAAGTGAATAAAGAAGAATTTATCATTGCTTTTTGTGGTCATTTTTCCGCAGGGAAATCAAGCATGATCAATTACTTTTTGGGTGATCAAGTATTGCCTTCGAGTCCGATTCCTACGAGTGCCAATACAGTTAAAGTTCAAAAAGGAGATGACTATGCCAAGGTCTTTTATCATCATCAGCCACCGGTAGTATTTCCTGCACCATATGATTTTAAAGAGGTAAAGAAATTCGCCAAGGACGGCGATTCCGTATCGGCCATTACCATTAGCTCCAATCAGTTTCAATTGCCAGATTCTTGTGCAATCATGGATACGCCGGGAATTGACTCGACCGATGATGCTCACAGGGTATCGACTGAATCAGCCTTGCATCTAGCAGATGTCGTTTTTTATGTTATGGATTATAACCATGTCCAATCTGAAGTGAATTTCCTTTTCACGAAAGAATTAGTAGAAGCGGAAAAACCGACGTACTTAATTATCAATATGATTGATAAGCATGATGAAAATGAGCTGAGCTTCCAGAATTTTAAATTATCGGTTTCAGAAGCTTTTGCGAATTGGAATGTATATCCTGATGGAATCTTTTTTACGTCTGTTAGAGATTTGGACAATAGCGAGAATGAAATTGAAACTGTGCGGAATTTTCTGTATGAAATGGCGGAAAATGGTTTGTCGAATGGCAAGGACGCCATTATGCAATCTGCGAATGCTCTTGTTGAAAGACATCTTATCTGGTTAAAAGAGCAGTATGAAGAAGAACATGCCAGTGAATTTGAAGTACTGTCGGAGCTTCCTAATGAAGAGCGGATAAAGTTGACAGACCAAGTGGATAAACTAATCAAGGAAAAGGGATCTTTAACGGATCGCTTGGAGAAGATAAAAGCCCAGTTTGCCGAGGATTTGGAAGTCATTTTGAAAAGCGCGTATATCATGCCGGCAACTACTCGCGATTTGGGAAAATCATTCTTGGAATCCGTCCAGCCCGATTTTAAAATGGGATTATTATTTGCAAAGAAAAAAACGGAAGCTGAACGTGCGGAGCGCCTTCAATCCTTCTTAGCTGATTTGCAAGAAAAGGTTAAGACTCAACTTGAATGGCACCTTAAAGAGTTGGCGGTAAAGACTCTTACTGAGGCAGAAGTACATGATGCAACGCTAGAAAGTGATGCCCAGACATTACATATCGAGATTACAGAAGAGTATATCCGGAAATCTCTGAAACCACAGGTCAATGTTACAGGGGAATATGTATTGAACTATACCAATGACCTAGCTTCCACGATTAAAAAGAAGTCCCGTGATGAAGCGGATGTATTTTTCAATAAAGTGATTGTCGCCCTGGAAGAAAGAATTGGTTTACAATCAGAATCCATTGATAAAGAGCTGGAAGGTTTTGCTGATTTTGCAGAAGCCCTTAAGGTTACAGCAGCAATGAACGGTGAAATAGCCGCTCATAAGGAACAGTTGGATGCCATTGCCAATCAGACTGTACAGTCAGCCAAGGAAAGTGATATCGAGGCACTTCTGACTCAATGGGATGAAGAAGATAAAAATATCAAGGTTAAAATAATGAATACGAGTGAAACCGAAGCGGTAAATCAGGAAAAGAAACAGAAGCCATCCCAAACGTCCATGGAAGAAAAAAAGGTGCAAATCGAATCGGTCACCCCTTCTATGAGTAAAGGGGACTTACGTGGTAAGGAAAAATTGATGGATACGGCAAGAAACTTACAAAGTGCAGCCAAACTGATTCAACCTTTGAAAGGTTTCCAATCGCTCTATAAAGAATTAACAGAGAAGGCGAGTAGACTCGAAAAGCAGACATTCACTGTTGCATTATTCGGTGCTTTCAGTGCCGGCAAGTCATCTTTCGCCAATGCATTGATGGGGGAAACCGTTTTACCGGTATCACCGAACCCTACCACTGCCGCAATCAATAAAATCTTGGCTTCGGACAGTGAACATCCACATGGTACAGCGACTGTTAAATTAAAAACCGAAGAAATGCTCCTAGAGGATGTGAAATTGGCTTTAAGTGCGTTTGGTCAAACTGCCAAGTCACTGAGTGAGGCACATCAACTAGCTTTGGAGATTATCGAAAAAGCGGGTGAAGTGGATAAAGGGAAAACTCATCTATCCTTCCTTCGTGCGTTCCATCAAGGAATGCCGCCATACCAAAAAGATTTAGGGTCAGTCATAACGGTGGATTTGGAAGGATTCAAGAGTTTTGCAGCAGAGGAATCGAAGTCATGTCTCGTGGATTTGATTGAATTACGTTACGACTGTGAAATGACAAAGCAGGGCATGGTGCTTGTCGATACCCCTGGAGCGGATTCCATTAATGCCAGGCATACTGGAGCTGCCTTCGAGTATATTAAAAACTCGGATGCGATTCTCTTCGTGACCTATTACAACCATCCCTTTTCAAAGGCTGATCGAGAATTCCTGATCCAACTTGGTCGCGTTAAGGATTCTTTTGCAATGGATAAAATGTTCTTTATCGTCAATGCAGTCGATCTTGCCCAGAATACCGACGAGTTGGAAGAAGTGATGGAGTATGTTACGGATCAATTGAATGGCTTCGGTATCCGTTTTCCAAAGCTATTCCCGCTTACTAGTAAAGGTGCTTTGGCAGAAAAGAAACTTCCTGGTTCATTCAAGCACTCTTTCCTTCAGGATAGTGGCATAACGGAATTTCAATTGCAATTCGATTCGTTCATCGAACATGACTTAACGGGGCTTGCAATCGAATCGGCGCAGGCGGCTGTACGAAGGACCGAAGAATTAATGCGTGATGTTATTACGGCCTCTAAGCAAGATGAGAAAGCCAAGCAAAAGGCCCTTGAGACATTGGCGCAAGAGGCTCAGACCATAACAGGCATTTTGGAAGTCATTAAAGGGGATGCCGAAAAACTACGGTTGAAAAAAGAGATTGATGAATTGACTTTCTATAGTAAACAACGGGTGTTTTTCCGGTTCAATGACTTTTTCAAGGAATCATTCAACCCTGCTGTCATAAAGGACGATGGACAGGACTTGAAACAGGTCCTTAAGTTAGCCTTAAAGGACCTACTCGAATCATTAGGATTTGACCTATCACAGGAAATGCGTGCCACAGCATTGAGGACTGAGATGTTCGTCAATAAATTGTTGAATGAAAAACAAGTCGGTTTGCTCCAACAGATCCAGAATGTCCGAAAAACAATTTCGTTACAACCATATGAACCAAGTGAGAAAGAGTCCCTTGAGTTCACAAGTGCTTTTAACCAAATGGATGCGGGTGAATTCAAAAAAGAGTTAGCTCAGTTCAAGAATCCAAAAAGCTTCTTCGAAAAAAATGAAAAGGTAAAAATGAGTGAGGATATCCAATTGCGCTTGGATGAGCCTGCCTTAATTTACGTGAAAGAACAGGGTGCCCGTCTTTTTGAATTATATACAACGATTCTGGATCAGGAATTGCTATCGATTCAAAAGAAATTCCAAGCGGAAATAGCCGATGTGTTTGCTGGGTTACGTGCTGCTTTAGAGGAAAAGGTAGATTTACCTTACTATGAGGCTGCTGTAGAAAAATTGGTAAAAATGAATTCTTAGAATAATAATGGAAACGAGGTTACTTTATGAAAGAAAACCTTATTTCACTTTTGTCCGAACTTGAAAAGCGTGAACATATTAAAATCATGATGGCTGCTGTAACAGGCAGCCATTCTTTTGGTCTATCATCATCAAGTTCGGATTTCGATGTCAGATTTATTTATGTCCAAAATGAAGTCAAAACCTATTTATCGATAAGCAAGCCTGTCGACTCCATCCAGTTGGTTGAGGGCTCTTTAGACCTCGTAGGATGGGATTTGTTCAAGGCCTCCCGGCTCATGTTAAAGAGTAACCCTTCTGTTTATGAGTTAGTTACGTCTCCCATTCAACTTATCGACGAGCCAACCTATCGCAGAAATATGCTAAGTTTAATGAATGTAGCTTATTCCAAAAAGGTTTTAGGGCATCATTACCTCCGCATGATTAAGAGCAATATTCAACGATTGGCTGAAGAAAAGGATACGGAAATTAAAACGTTTAAAACTTGGGTACAAGTTTATCGATCGTATTTGACGTTACACTATCTAATCCAAAAAAAATCGCTACCACCCATAGATGTGTGGGAATTGCTGGAGTCCGTGGTGCTTGAAGAAGATATGAAAAAGAGGATGACTACAATATTCATGGCTAAAAAAAACGAAGATTTTCCGAAACTTGCAAGTGAAGAAAATCTTAAGGTCTTGAAAGGAACATTCCCCTTCTTGGAAGAGAATGTAACAAAGCTTCCGGTGGGAAGGGACATGGAGAAGGAACTCAATCATATAAATTGGTCCATTCTAAAGGGGGAGATAGTAAAATGGGATATATAATAGAGGTAGAAGAGTTAATATCCATGAGCAAATTAGAGGATGTCAGAATTTGTGATTGCCGATATAAGCTTGGGTCACCAGAAGTGGGCGGTAAAGAATACGAAAAAGAACATATTACAGGTGCCGTATATTTTGATTTAGAAAAAGACTTATCTGGACAGGTTGAAGAACATGGAGGGAGACATCCGCTTCCGAATTTGGTTCAGTTTAAAAATAAGCTAGAATCATATGGAATAACCAACGATACAATTTTAGTTGCCTATGATGGTGGGGAGGGTAGCTTCGCTTCAAGATTCGTTTGGCTGCTTTCCTATATTGGGCACCAGAATGTCTACATCCTGAATGGTGGATATCAGGCATGGAAGGATGGAGGGTACCCTTCGGATTCCAGTATACCAGAATATAAACAGGCAGAATATCGACTACACATACATGAACCCATTTTGGCTTCTTACGAAAAGGTGAAGGAGTTTAGCGAAAAGAGACCGGATGACGTGGTGTTGATAGACTCAAGGGAAACTAAACGGTTCTTAGGAATTGTAGAGCCTATCGATAAAAAGGCAGGGCACATACCGGGGGCAATCAATAAGGTATGGACGAATGTTCTTGACGGGGGATATTTCTTGAAAAGGGATGAACTGAAGAAAACATTCGAGGGTATTAGCGGTGATAAGGAAATCATCGTTTATTGTGGTTCAGGTGTGACGGCTTCTCCCAATTATATTGCACTGAAGGAAGCCGGTTTCACTAATGTCAAGGTATATGTAGGAAGCTTCAGTGACTGGATTTCCTACCCGGATAATCCTATAGGATGATTAAGTTATTTCCAATTAACAATCCTCAAAAAGGTGTACAGCTATGGTAAAATAGATATACATCATGATAGAGGTGATAAAGTGTTAACGAATGAAAAAGAACAGCAGCCTTCCTTTATGCTTGTCGATGGAATGGCACTTTTATTTAGAGCCTTTTATGCAACGGCTGTCACAGGCCAGTTTATGATTAATTCTAAAGGGGCCCCCACAAATGCTGTACAGGGTTTCTTAAAGCATATGCTCACAGCGGTAAATCATTTCTCCCCTAGTCATATTGCAGTTTGCTGGGATATGGGTAGTAAAACTTTCCGTAATGAATTATTTGATGGGTATAAGGCTAACAGAACGTCTGCCCCAGTTGAAATGATTCCACAATTCGAATTAGCGAAACAAGCGGTCGAGGCTTTTGATATTCCTAATATAGGGCTTCCGGGGTATGAGGCGGATGACTGTATCGGTACCATTGCAAAAGCTTCAGCCAATCATAGTCGCGTCGGAATCCTAACGGGTGACCAAGACATGCTTCAGCTGATTGAAGATAACATTTCCGTCCTCTTACTAAAAAAGGGTTACGGCAATTATGAAGTGCATAATCCCACTAGTTTCTTTGAATGGAAAGGGATTACCCCTAGACAGATGATCGACCTTAAAGCATTGATGGGTGATACTGCAGACAATTATCCAGGTGTAAAAGGGATTGGGGAAAAAACAGCGTTGAAGTTATTGATACAATATCAAAATATTGAGGGTATCCTGGAAAATGTTGCTTCATTGACGAAGGGACAGCGGACAAAGATTGAATCAGCCCTTGATATGCTTCATTTATCAAGGCAGCTGGCGGAAATCAAATGTGATGTTCCGATATCATGTACCTTAGATCAGGCGATCTATCAATTCGATCGTGAAAAAGTCCAAAATCTTGCCAGGGATCATGAATATAAAACACTATTGCGGATGCTATAAAATGAATGAGCGAATTCCTTATGATGGGGAATTCGTTTTTTATTTAAATAGGGGTTTTTGTCGAAAAATGGATAGGCAAAACCCCTAATTTACGGTAAGATGTAAAAAGTATGAATGATGGAGTGGATGCAGTAGTGGGGCAATCAACTGAAGAATATGTGAGATTTCTTGAAGGAAAAGGTTTCTCTTTCGGAGATGATGCCATAGGCTTTATTTATTTTGGCAAACGGTACACGGAAGCGAGTGATACTTTAGTCAATACGGCAATCGAATTGACCTTGAAAATCCAAAAAAAGTTTGATGGCAGTTTTTATATCTCTTTCCTTGAAAACCTAAAGCAAAATGGCATTGAAACGCGCTTTGCAGCGGTAGCGTTCGCTAAAGAACAAGGTTTACTTAAATAGGCTGGACTTCGTAAGTAGAAGTCCAGCCTATTTACGTTACTTCCCTCGGTATAGATTTTCTTTGTGGAAGTTCAGCAAGAATCATGCCGGCAAAAATGAATCCACAACCGGTTAAAGAAGCGACTGTCAATTTTTCATCAATCCATATGTATGAGGTCAATGCAGCAAATACAGGTTCCATAGAAAAAATCAAGGCAACCCTAGTGGGCGTCGTATACGCCTGAAAATAGGTTTGTGCAAAAAAAGCAAATGAGGTGGCCAAGACTGAAGTTACTAATAGGGCCGTCCAAACCTCTGGCTGTAGCATGACCTCAGCCTTGAAGACTACTGAATAATTCTCACCAAAAAGCAAGGCGGAGAGAAAGGATAAAAGGGATACCGTTCCTATTTGTATTAGCGTCAATGGAAGCGCCGGAAGGGTTTTTGCATATTTTGCGGTCGTGATGATTTGCATGGCAAAGCTTAGGGCACACAGAAACACTAAGAAATCCCCGACATTCACAGATGAATGGTCAACGAATGCCATTAAGTAAAGGCCAAAAGTTGCAGCAACGACTCCCAAAACCGTATTGCGTGACAGCTTCAATTTGAGGAGCACCAAAGAAAAAACGGGGACCATCACCACACTTAATCCAGTAATGAAGCCTGTCTTTGCAGGAGTCGTTAACTCTAGCCCTTTTGTTTGAAAGGCATAACCCAAGAAAAGCCAAACCCCGATATGAAGTCCTGCCAACATTGTTTCTTTATGGTATCTATTCCCTTTTTTATGTAAAGTCAAAAAATATGGTACAAGCAAAAACAGAAAGGCAATGAGAAAGCGGACAGCATTAAAGCTAAAGGGTTCGAGAAAAGAGATGGCATTTTGAACCATTACAAATGTGACACCCCAAATAAATACCACGAATAGTAAAGTTGCATCAGCAGTCTTTTTCATGTTGATCCTTATTCAGACGTATGGCCCGTCGAGCTAACTCATCCGCCGATTTATTCTCTATACTTGGTATCCATTTCACGAAAAACAACTCTAGTTGGTCGGTTAGTTTAAGTGCTTCATAAAGTAAGGGCCCGTATTTCTTTTTAGCAAATTTCTTTTCAATAGCCTGGTTAATTGCCTGGGAATCCGTACGGAATGAGACGACTTGATAATTACTGGCAACACAAATCTCTAAAGCCTTAATTAATGCATGGTATTCCGCCTCGTGGTTTTCCATACAGCCAAGTGGAATTGAATGACGCTCTACCACACCGTTATTATTTATGAAAATGCCTGCGCCACTTGGTCCAGGGTTTCCGGCACTTGCACCATCTATATACACTTCAATCATGATGTTCCTCCTCGAGTACACAATATTAATATGATATGATTAAAACTTGTTTCCTATATCATTCTCACTTTGGAAACGAAAAATATTTCATTTCCAAAGTGAGAAATTCGTGTTGTTTAGGGAACTACTATAAAGGAATATTATAAGAATATTTATTAGTATATTTTATATTATAGATGGTATTACGGAAAATAGGTATGAAAATTGTCGAACTTAATCGTATGAAATAGAGCGATTTTAAGGAGCTGAAAATCATTGAAAGTAATCATGCATTGGAAATATAAAACCTCCAGGAAACCTTCAGCGGATTTCACTTCAGATTGGCTTGATGCCGGAAGTGCTTTAATCATAGCTGACGACCTTGAAAAAACGGGCCGACTGAAGGACGTAGAATTCAAGGATGATTTCGATACAACATGGACGAAGAAAGAATTAAAGAAACTTTTGACAGTGGTTGAAGAGGAGCCGCAGGATGTGACGGTCTTTTTTGATGGGGGCTACCAAAAAGATCAAAAAACTGCTGGAATAGGCGTAGCCATTTATTATCGGCAGGGAAAAAAACACTTCCGCAATCGCTCGAATGTAAAGCTTGAACAATTGGAATCCAACAATGAAGCGGAGTATGCTGCATTTTATGAGGCGTTGAATCGGATGGAAGACTTGGGTGTGCATCATCAAAGCTGTTCCTTTAAAGGAGATTCCCTTGTTGTATTGAATCAATTGTCGGGAGATTGGCCATGCATGGAAGAGACCCTAAATAAATGGTTGGATCGCATAGAAGCGAAACTGGAAAAGATGAAAATCATTCCGGTCTATAAGCCAATTTCGCGGAAGGAGAATCAGGAAGCGGATCGTTTGGCAACACTCGCTCTTCAAGGTGAATCCATTTTTAGTAATTTGGAAATTATTGATCAAAGGAGTCGTAATAGCGATGAATCGGAAAAAAATATATGAAGAAGTAGAAGAGGTGATTGT
The DNA here is from genome assembly GCF_050272735.1 of Peribacillus sp. NPDC046944. Lineage (NCBI taxonomy): Bacteria > Bacillati > Bacillota > Bacilli > Caryophanales > Bacillaceae > Peribacillus > Peribacillus sp. NPDC046944. The sequence continues at coordinate 80,923 of NZ_JBNNML010000007.1, read as the reverse complement.
ATCTTACTGCCAGGATTGCTTTCTGCAAAAACAATTCCGAAAAGATAAAGGTCGTTCATATGCTCATAAGTTCTGTATATCACAGTGTACTGTGGGAGAAAAATTAAGAGAGCTGGGAAACAAACTGGTTGATGATACACAGGTATAAGAAGTGGGTCCTACTTTTTTCACAATAACATAGAATAATATGGTATTATGGGGAAAAAGAAGGAAAAGTGTGGAGCTATGAATAAAAGAAAAGGAAAGTTAAATAAAGAGTGGAAAGTACCGCTTACCATTCCCGAAATCGATTCTTTGTTGGAAGAACTGAATAAAAAGACAAAAGAAAACCAAGAGTCGTCAGTTAGTGACCTTTATGATAAACAAAAAATGGGGGATCACCTACACCACCAAATAAACGATATTACGGTACAAATAAAGAATATATTTGATGACATACGCAAAGAAGAGAAAATTCAACGCAGGACAATTGACGGAATTCAAGCGGAAATTGTCCCAGTCATTCAAGAGGCAGCCAGGATTCCGGATATTTACTACTTATTCGAAGAAATGCAGTCCAAAAACGAATATACGTATAAGCATAATATAGGGGTCGGGATCATAGCGACCTATTTAGGGAAGAAGCTCGGATTGTCGAGTGAAAGTCTCTCCAATCTTACATTAGCGGCAACCCTTCATGATGTTGGTAAAACTAGGATACCTGAGAGTTTATTAGACAAGCCGGGGAAACTAACCTTAGCAGAATATGAAGAAATGAAACGGCATACGATTTATGGATACGAGCTACTTAAGAACATACCAGGGCTCCATCCTTCTATAGCATTGACGGCACTTCAGCACCATGAGCGTGAGGATGGGCATGGATATCCATTAAACCTGAACGGGAATAATATTTACTATCTTTCCAAAATCGTAGCAATAGCTGATGTGTTTCATGCCATGTCCTCAAATCGGGTTTATCATCAGGCCATGCCATTTTATATGGTCATCGAACAAATGAACCGAGATGTATTCGGAAAATTCAATCCTGAAATTTTGTTGGTATTCATTAATTCCTTGATGGAAACGCTAGTGGGAAAAGAAGTCATGCTGACGAATCAGCAGATTGGGACGATTATCATGATAAACCCATATGACCCTCTTAAAGTACTGATGAAAACCGATGCAGGTTTCGTGGATTTAAGAATGGAAAAGGAATTACAAATTGAGCGGATCATGAGTTAATGAGACAAAGAGCCGGATTTAAATATCGGGCTCTTTGTCCTTTGGCTTTACCGAATCGAAATAGGCTTTTAACATTACTCTATTTTCAACGAAATCGGCAATTGTATATTGATCAAGAACCTTAAGAAAAGCGTCTAAGGCATTATTAAGTACAAATTTTAAAGAACATACGGGAGAAATCACACAGTTATCATCATCTTTGAAGCATTCTACTAAGTAAAAATCTTCCTCCGTTTTACGGACCAATTCTCCAACATTTATCTCATCAGGTTTTTTTGCCAGCCGTAACCCACCATTTCGTCCGCGTACTGTCTCAATATAACCCAATTTACCAAGGTTATAGACAATTTTCATCAGGTGGTTTTTCGATATATGATAGACTTCAGAAATCTCTTTTATATTTGTCAACGTGCTTTGTTCCTGGGAAGCTAGGTAAATCAAAACTCTTAGTGAATAATCTGAATAACTCGTTAGCCTCATGTTTTTCGCCTCACATTCTATCCCTTTGACTATATCATAAATGTGAACATTTTTTAACATCAATGCTAAAGTGCTAAAAAGAAGTATTCTAGATATTGCTTTTATCGATATTTGGTTTTAAGATAAACATGTATTTAAAATACTTGTTTTTTTAAAAAGAGGAGCCTAAACATGTTATCTCAAAAAACCATTGATATCATAAAATCCACCGTGCCTGTATTAGAAGTGCATGGTACTACCATTACAACTGTTTTTTATAAAAATCTTTTTGAAGCCCATCCAGAGCTATTGAATATTTTTAATCACACTAACCAGAAAAAGGGGCGTCAACAAAACGCATTAGCGAACACGGTGCTAGCTGCCGCTAAATATATCGACCAGCTTGAAACGATTTTACCGGCAGTTAAACAAATTGCTCAAAAACATAGGAGCCTTATTGTGAAACCTGAGCATTATCCTATTGTCGGAGAATACTTATTGGCTGCTATCAAGGAAGTGTTGGGAGATGCAGCTACCGAGGAAATCCTTCAAGCATGGGGAGATGCATACGGTGTCATAGCTGATGTTTTCATTAACATGGAGAAGGAAATGTATGACCAGGCATCTAACCAGAATGGGGGATGGACTGATTTCAAACCGTTTACTGTTATTAAGAAGGTACGGGAAAGTGAAGTCATAACTTCTTTCTATTTAAAACCTGCCGATGGAGAAGCTGTCCCATCATATTTACCTGGGCAATATTTAACAGTACGCATCGAAATCCAGGGTGAACAGTATTTATTCAACCGTCAATATAGTTTATCGGATGCACCAGGAAAAGAATATTTCCGTATCTCCGTCAAAAAAGAAAAAACACAAGTCTCTCCTGATGGAAGGGTCTCGAACCACCTGCACGATGCCATTCAAGTTGGGGATAGTATTGAGGCGACGGTTCCTGCAGGAGACTTTACCCTGGACTTAAAAAAACAATCACCAATTGTCTTTCTTAGCGGAGGTGTTGGAATCACGCCTTTCTTGAGTATGATGCATTCCCTTGCTGACCTACAGTCTGAACGTGATGTACAATTGGTCCATGCTTGTGAGAATGGGGCAGTTCAGCCGTTTAGAGAAGAATTGGCAGGACTTTCACAAAAGCTAGTAAACTATCAATTATCGTATGTTTTCAAGAACCCTAGTAAAGAAGATCAAGATCTTCCAAATTATGAAAAAAAAGGATACATGGATGTTGAGCTTTTAAGCAATCATATTAAAGCGGATGCAGATTATTATGTATGTGGTCCTGTACCATTTATGAAAACGATCATCACTCACTTGAAGGAGCTAGGGGTCGATTCCGAAAAAATTCATTATGAGTTTTTCGGTCCAGCAATGGCCCTTTAAGATTTAGTAAGGCACCTGGAATGTTGTTGACATCACGACGATAATTTTGCATACTATATTAAAACAATGAACGTTGAGAGAAGATTAGTATGCGAAATATTACTGTGACAGAGAGCGGAGTTTATAGCTGGAAGACCCGCGACAGAAAAGCGCAGAACCTGCTTCTTGAGTCCTATGCAAAACATAGGCGCGAACCCTGGCGTTATTAGGTAAAGTGGGATGTATACATGTGCATCCAATGAAGGTGGTACCACGGAGAGAGCTCTTTTCGTCCTTATTTCGAGGATGAAAAGGGCTTTTTTTCATTTTTAAGATAGTTATTGGAGGAAAAAATCGATGGAAAAGAAGCGCATCGTTGTAAAGATAGGAAGTAGTTCTTTAACAAACAACCAAGGTGAAATCGACCAAAAGAAATTTTCCGATCATATTCACGCAGTAGCGGCCTTACGTTCAGCTGGACATGAAGTGGTTTTAGTTTCATCCGGAGCGGTAGCAACTGGCTTTCGTAAATTAGGTTATCCGACAAGACCTGTTACATTAAAAGGAAAACAAGCGGCAGCCGCCGTCGGTCAAAGTCTATTGATTCAGTCCTATATGGAGCAACTGGGCCAATTCGGGATCGTCCCGGCGCAAATTTTGTTAACAAGAAATGATTTTTCGAATAAAGAACGCTATCAAAATGCCTATGCTACATTGATGGAATTGCTTGAGCGGGGGATTCTTCCGATAATTAATGAAAATGATACCGTATCCATTGCGGAACTGACATTCGGGGATAATGATATGTTATCTGCCCTTGTTAGCGGCCTTGTCCATGCGAACCAGTTAATCATCCTAACCGATATAAACGGGCTTTATGATTCTAATCCGCAGACTAATCCCATGGCTAGCAGATTCGGCCAGCTTTCTGAAATTACCGAAGAATTGCTGCAAATGGCTGAAGGTGCGGGGTCAAGTGTGGGTACAGGTGGTATGAAATCTAAGCTGATTGCAGCTCAGACAGCCCTTTCCCTGGGAGTTAAGGTGTTTATTGGATCCGGAGAGGGGAGAGAGAAACTCCTTACCATCCTAGAAGGAAACGGTGATGGCACATATATCGGCAATGAGGTCCTAACGACTGTTACCAAAAATAAGCAGTGGATTTCCCTTCATTCAAAAGTATCAGGGGCGATTTACATCGATGAAGGTGCTGAAAAGGCTTTAGTTTCGAAAGGGTGCAGCTTATTACCTGCAGGGATATATGAGATCAAAGGGAACTTCACCAAGGGGGATGTCGTCGAAGTGTTCGGTGCCAGCGGTGTTTTGGGACGTGGAGAAGTACTATATTCATCCTCCGAATTGAAGCAGGCGATGGGAAAGCGCACGACTGAGCTTGTCCTTTCTTCGATAGAAGTCATCCATCGTGATAAATGGGTGAAAGCTTAATCAAAAAAATATTTAAGGGGGTTTATGCATATGAGTGAAGTGTTAGCAAAAGGAAAAGCGGCCAAGAGCGCAAGTTATCAGCTGATCGGCCTGTCTACTGAAGTGAAAAATGAGGCACTTGAAAAAGTAGCTCAACGCCTGGTCTTAGATAAGGAATACATTTTGGCCGAAAACAAAAAGGATCTAGATATGGGCCGCCAAAAAGGAATGAATGAATCGGTATTGGACCGCATCATGCTGAATGGAAAACGGATTGAAGATATGGCGGCGGCCATTCGCCTTTTAGTTGACTTAAAAGATCCAGTTGGCGAAGAACTAGAAACGATTGAAAAGGATAATGGCTTATTGATTAAAAAGCTACGAGTTCCGATTGGGGTCATTGGCATGATTTATGAAGCAAGGCCGAATGTGACCATAGATGCTGCGACTTTATCTTTGAAAACGGGTAATGCAGTCATCTTACGTGGTAGTTCATCCGCCAAATCTTCTAATAAGGCCTTGGTTTCGTCTATCCACAAGGCATTAGAGGGTACAGCCATCCCCGTGGATGCCGTTCAACTAATTGAAGACACCAGTCGTGAAACGGCTAAAGAGCTATTCCATCTTAACGATTATTTAGATGTCTTGATTCCTCGGGGAGGAAAGAATTTAATTGAAACCGTCATGAAAGAGTCAAGTGTTCCGGTTCTTGAAACCGGGGCAGGCAATTGTCATATTTTCATTGATGAAACGGCTGATCCGGCTATGGCGGAGAAGGTAGTCTTGAACGGAAAAACTCAGCGCCCTTCCGTGTGCAATGCCATTGAAAGTTTGCTAGTTCATGAAAATTGGTTTGAAAGCCATGGACATCGTTTATTAGAAGCCTTGGATGAAAGAGGTATAGAGATATTTGGGGATGATACGGTCTGTGCCGCTTTTTCACCAGCCAAAATGGCGACGGAAGAAGATTGGTCCGCTGAATATTTAGCACTGAAAATCAGTGTGAAAATTATCAAGGATGTATCTGATGCCATCGAACATATTAATCGTTATGGTACGAAGCATTCCGAAGCGATCCTTACCAACGACGATTCAAATGCGGCGACCTTCTTGAAAAAGGTAGATGCAGCCGCTGTTTATCATAATGCTTCGACACGCTTTACAGACGGTTTCGAATTCGGATACGGTGCCGAAATTGGCATTTCCACGCAAAAACTTCATGCTCGTGGACCTATGGGGTTACCTGCCTTGACCTCAAGCAAGTATTTTATATATGGTCAAGGTCAAATAAGAGAGTAGAAGCATTCTAGTTCATGATGATTAGTAAAGCATTTTAACGGGTAATGGTATAGTACATTACTTTTTAAAGGAGCAGATACCATGGACAAGAGATTTATAGAAATTTTTAATAATGAAAATGAAGCAATGGTAGCAGTTGAACAGTTAAAGAAAGAAGGATATACATCAGATCAGATTTCAGTTGTGGCAAAAGATAGTAAGAATTTGTCTAATGAAATTGAAGAAGTGAGTCCTACTAAAACGGATGGATTTATAGCGGGTGCAACGGCGGGAGGGGCAGTTGGTTTAACTGGTCTACTTATTGGAATGAGTGCACTTGCAGTACCTGGCATCGGACCAATTTTGGCCGCAGGCCCGTTATTTGCCACATTTGGTGGAGCTGCTGCAGGTGCAGCATCAGGTGCAGGTGGATTGGAAAAACCATTAATGGATTTTGGATTGGATAAGGCTGAAGCAAAACAGTATGTAGAGGATATCAAGGCTGGGAAAATCTTGGTCGTTGCAGATACTCATTTAGATAAATGACAGATAGATTAACTATTGAGAAATACATACCAGAACGTTTCTGTTTCTATGTTAGGAATGTTAGTACTTAGAGGATGCTTAGGCATTCTCTTTTTTTTGTGCGTACAGGTTGTTTCGGGCACTTGAGTGAAACAAAATGTCAGGCTATACCTAGACCTGACATGGAGTAGCACTCTCTTATATTATATTATCAATGTTTACGAGAGGTAATGACTCTTATGTAAATAAAAGCTTTGCTGCTTGAATGGAAAAGTATATACCGATTCCTATTAAAGAAACTCCCGATATTATCGAAATGCCTGTGAGTATAGGTTTCGATAAAAATCGTCTAAGGGAACTGGAGACGATAGCCATCGTGAAATCCCATAATAAAAGTCCAAGAAGAATTCCCAAGCTATAAATGAGTAAATGAGACATATCATATTTTGAAACGGAGTTTGCAAGTACCGAACCATAAATACCTAACCAAAACAAAATGGATAAAGGGTTCGAAAGCGACATAATGAACCCAGATAAGAATGAAGAAGCAAGTCGGTCATTGGACTTTTGATTATTCACTTCAAACTTTCCAGCGCTTAGGAGGCTTTCAATCCCTGTATAAGTCAGAACGAAAAATCCAAAAATCCATAAAAACGTCTTCAGGAAGGAGTTGTCCATAAAATGGATAAAACCAAAAAAGACAAGGGCTATAAAGACAGTATCCGCTAAAATGGCGCCCCAGCCGAAAATCCAGGCATGGAAAAACCCTTTCTTAATTCCAATGTCCAATTGAGCAGCATTAATAGGACCGATAGGAACCGCTATTGACAAGCCTAAGAATACGTAGCTTAAAAAAACAACTAAATCCAAAGTATCACCTCTTCGTCGATATGTCTTAATTGAATGTATTCAAACGGGTTGACTCTCAAACCCATTTTTTTATAATCCTAAAAAGATTGTTCAAAAGAGGGGGGAATCTATTAGATGTCGTGTGCTTGATTTATGTATTCATATTAAATATGGGGTGATTCAGACTTAGATTGTGCACAGAACCTTCCAGGTAAAAGTAATAGGTTGGGGATTTTCTCATAGAATGTACAAGTTATTACCTAAACGAATGGAGGGATGCTTTTGAGTGTACATTTACTTTTAAGTTACTTCTTTTTAGGAATAACCCTTGCTGCTCCGATTGGGCCGGTAAATTCCGCTCGAATAGATAAAGGAATCAAGAATGGATTTTGGCATGCGTGGATTGTGGGGGCAGGATCCATGATAGCAGATGCCATTTTCATGATTTTAGTTTATATTGGCATGGTAAGGTTCTTAGAGATACCAGTCGTTCAAATTTTCTTTTGGCTCTTTGGTGGATTCGTTCTCATTTATACGGGGTTCGAAAGCGTTGTTCAGTCCAACAAAATAACCTTAAATCAATATAGAAATAGGGATTCCTTACTTTCCTGTTTTTTAACCGGGTTCATTATGTCGGTAACCAGTCCATTATCCATTTTGTTTTGGTTAGGGATATACGGGTCGATTTTAGCTAAAACCGCATCCAGTTATGGTACGTCACAAGTATTCATTTATAGTGGGATGATATTTCTGGGCCTCACTTGCTGGGATTTTTTTGTAGCCTTATTGACGAATGGGTTTAGGAGATTTTTAACAGAAAGAAGCTTAAGGGTCATATCCATCACCTCGGGTGCATCACTTTTAGGCTTTGGTGGTTATTTTGCTTATCAAGGCATTAAAGCCATCGTTTCATAAGGTTCTAAATCCCTTTAACACATTTCTATTTCATTATGGAACTTCTTTCTAACATAATTCATTGAAGGTTTATTCATACTATGGATGATGGAAGGGGGAATTCTTATGAAAAAAAAGCCAATTGCAGCTCAGCAAAAGGGAATGCCGCTAAAAACACTGCATCAAGTGAACAACAAGGTGACATGCAATGGTGGCAGCTATCTTTAGTCGGTGTCGGATGCACGATTGGGACAGGGTATTTTCTAGGTTCGACAATAGGAATTAAAACAACTGGGCCATCCATTGTGTTTTCCTTTGTATTGGCTGCGTTAGGTACATATATCGTATATAATCTGCTTGCTAAAATGACAGCTGCAGACCCTCAAAAGGGTTCATTTTGTTATTATGCTAATAAAGCATTCGGAAGATGGGCTGGCTTTAGCAGTGGCTGGAATTATTGGTCCTCTAATATTTTGATAATGGGTAGCCAGCTAACAGCACTTTCTCTCCTCTCTCAATTTTGGTTTCCAAAGGTGCCATTATGGCTATTTGCCTCTGGATTCGCGCTTGTTTCAATAGTGGTCGTTTTGCTGGGAACAAAGGGTTTTGACAGAGTTGAAAACATCCTTGCAGTTATCAAGACAGCGGCTATCTTCATGTTTATCATCATTGCCATATGTGCGGTAGTTGGTTGGTTTGGATTAGATGGTGGAAAGCCGCCTTCATTTCCGAATACGTACCATGAATTATTTCCAAAAAGGATGAAAGGTTTTTGGACATCGCTCATTTATGCTTTTTATGCATTTGGCGGCATTGAAGTGATAGGGCTGATGGCAATGCAATTGAAAAAGAAAGAAGATGCGCAAAAGGCAGGAACCATCATGCTTTTAGTTCTGACCATCATCTATGTAATATCTTTAGGATTAGCCGTGACAATGGTTTCGATGGAAGCATTCAGTGAAAAGGAAAGTCCCTTTGTAACAGCCATTGATAGTTATCATCTTACATTCTTTCCACATGTTTTTAATGGAGCCATCATCATAGCGGGCTTTTCAACGATGACCGCTTCATTATTTGGGGTAACCAATTTGTTGGTGACACTTGCGGATGATGGAAATGCCCCTTCATTTTTCATGAAGAAGATAAAGAAGTTTAAAGACCTTCCGTTACCTTCTCTCGTTCTGGCAGCCATAGGGCTCCTGGGGTCCATTATTACAGCTTTACTACTGCCAGGAAAGATTTATGAATACATTACAACATCAGCTGGTATCTTACTTTTGTATAATTGGGGTTTCATCATACTTTCTTCGCTTAAAATTCTCGAACATAAATTGTGGAGTAAAGTCATTGCTATTTTCGGGATTGTTTTAATACTTATAACAGTTAGTGGAACCCTTCTTGAAAAGGATATACGTCCTGGATTCTTCATCAGTTTATTATTCATCATAATCATCGGGCTTGCTACCATTTATATGAAGTTAAAGGTTTGGAATAAGGACAAGGCGATGACGGCGAGGACAAAAAGATCGGAACTAGATTAAAAAATGGAACCAGACTTATCGTGTCGGGTTCCATTTTTTGTTTAGATTTTGTTAACGGATTTAACTATGGGAGGAGTTGTTCTTTCTTTGTTCTTCTTCGGCCAGAAACTCAATGAAAACATTCATCGCTAAAAAAGGGTGCTCATTCACTTTTTGATAATAATTATTTTTCCTTGCATCCGTTAGATAGGTACTTTTTTTCATTCTCTCAAGGACAAACTTTTGGCTCATTTTCACTATTTCTTTTTGGTTATGTTTATTTTCTTTCATTAAAGCAAATCCTATTGCACCTATTAGTGCATAAATACATAGTGCTATTTTAGAAATAGGAAAAGAATCATTCATAAACAAGAGGAAAAAAAGATTTATGACGGAAAATCCTATCATTACGGTGGAGAAGAAACCATACTTCATATTTTTCTTCAATAAGGGATTTAATTTCATTTGGATTTTCTTCAATTCACTTTGCATTGAGTGTGGAATATTCTTGACCTTTATATTCATCGTATCCTCCTTCAGTATATATCGCTTCTGTAGTTTTTCTTTCTATATAAAAAAACATCCATTAATATAATCATTTTAAATTTGCTTCGTATTACATAGTAATTTGTTATTACATACATTCTAACGTGTAAAAAATTATTTGTCATTTATTATACGTTAAAGCGGGTACACGAGAAATGGCTAGTAAGAGTGAGAAAGAGTAGAAGAATTTTAGGGATAGGAAAATGGGGGATTATACATGAAAATCTTTAATAATTTAGTAATCACGTATTTTTTTGTCATAAATGCATGACTTTTGTTCTGTTTTATCAAGGTTCGGCTAATTAAAATCGAGTTTTCAGCTAAATCCAGCTATAATGAGTAAGCTAGAAGGATTTATAAGGTTAAGGAGGAAATAGAATGATGTCATGGACGTTAGCCATTTTGTTTGGTGTGGCAGTTTTACTCTTCATTTTTTCGTTTATAAAGACGGATTCGATGAAAGTAGAACAGCAAATTGAACAGGTTACAAGTACTTTTGGAGACGAAGTAAGCCAATTACAAATGCAAATAAGAAGTCTTGAGATAGATGCTGAAATAATGGCACAAGAAGCAGGTTTGCTGTCTGGACCCCCTGAGAAGTGGATTTTGTTGCACGATGTACTAGATTTATATAAACGTGGATATTCAATCGATAGCATAGCAGCAAAAAAAGAACGATCTATTGAAGACATAGAAAACCTACTTGCTCCTTACATAAAAGCAAAGAACGAAAGGAGAAAAGTTGTCAATGACATCTAAATCGATGCGTAGCTTTGCCGGTGGCATTCTTGTTGCAGCAGGTATATGCGGAGCAGTATATTTCTTCGATTCTGAAGAAACGGCTAGCACAAAAACAGTAGAAAAATTATCTGATGATGAGATGAAAAACAAGTTAACTTCTGAAGGGTATGTCATTCATACCGAAAAAGAATATCAAGAGCAACTTGATGAATTGAAAGCCAACCAGGAGGTAGCTGAAAAAGGGACGAGCGAAAAGATTATTTATCGGACGGTCCTGAAAGTTACCAAAGGCATGACCAGCATTGATGTTGGTAAACATCTTAAACGGTCGAAAATCATCCCGAATGCCCAAGATTTCTTTAATGAAGTCGAAAAGAAGGGCAAGGCGAACAATTTACGTCCGGGTTCTTATGTGATAGATAGTGAAATGGAGACTGAGGAAATAATCTCTATTATCTTTAAGTAAGCATATTAATGAAGCAACTCATATGAAAAGCCGACTATCAAATGGATAGTCGGCCTTTTATGTCGTCTACAAACGCCATATCATTTTCGAACTGACTACCTGACTGCAGCAGGATAGTTCAATGTTTTCAAATGGGGACCTGGGACAAAAGCGACCCCCTATCTTTCCGATTTTCATAATTAAGGTATAATATAAGTGTGAAAGTATTTTGTAACGGATTAGGTGAAGAGAATATGAAGCTGATCATTGCCGAGAAACCTGATCAAGGTTCAACATTGGCAGCTCAATTTAAATCGAAGAAACAGCAAGGATATATAGAAATCATGCCAAACGAGCTTTTCCCCGATGGCGCTTATGTAACGTGGGCAGTCGGTCATTTATGTCAACTAGTATCACCGGAAACCTATCATTCTAACTGGAAAAAATGGTCGATTGATACCCTGCCGATGATACCGGAAAAATTTCAATACGAAGTGACCCGCCAAAAGGCCAAACAGTTCAATGTGGTCAAGACTTTGCTGAGAAAACCGAATGTTGATGAAATCATTCATGCTGGGGATGCTGGTCGCGAAGGGGAATTGATTGTACGTAATATCATTCAACTATGCCATGTCAAAAAGCCGATGAAACGTTTGTGGATTTCCTCACTGACTCAAAAGGCCATATATGAAGGGTTTCAAAATCTGATCAGTGAAGAGAAAACTAGGCCGCTTTATCACGAAGCGTATACGCGTGCTTGTGCGGATTGGGTAGTAGGCATGAACGCATCAAGGGTATATAGCATTCTCTTGAAAAAAAAGGGCGTATCGGATGTATTTTCAGCAGGTCGCGTTCAGACCCCAACCCTTGCTTTGATAGTCAAAAGGGAATTAGAAATTGAACGGTTTAAATCAGAACCGTTTTGGGAAGTATTTGCAGACTTCAAGATGGATGGAAAGAAATATCAGGGAAAATGGCAACAAAACAATGATTCGAGAATCCAGACTAAAGAGATGGCAGAGAAAATAGCTGCATTTTGTAAGGGGAAAGAAGCTGAAATTGCCGATATGACAACGGAAAGAAAAGAGTTTCAGCCTCCGCTCCTATTTAATCTGTCGTCACTGCAAGCAACTGTGAATAAGCTCTATAAGTACTCACCTAAAAAAACTCTGGATATCGTTCAAAGTTTATACCAAAAAGGAATTGTATCCTATCCACGGTCGGATTCCAACTATGTCACAAAAGGCGAAGCTGAAACATTTCCGGACATTATGCAAAAATTAAGTGGATTTTCAGAATATCAACCCTTTTTCCCGTTACCTATCTCCAGTATCAGCGACAATAAACGATTTGTTAACGAAAAAAAAGTTACTGATCACTATGCCATCATTCCGACAGAACAGGTTGTAGATCCAAAACGACTTTCCGTTGAGGAACGTAATATATATGATTTAGTGGTACGTAGACTGATTGCGGCACATTATGAAAAAGCCATTTTTGATTACACGACGATCAAGACAAAGGTCGAGAAGAGGGCCGAGTTCATTTCAAAGGGTAAACAACAGATTCAAGAAGGGTGGCGTAAGGTCATTTTTCAAGATGAGAAAGATGATGATGTTCTTTTACCCATCCTTAAACAAGGCGATTCTGGGCCAGTGTCCAAGGTAAAAGTGAAAGAAGGAAAAACCCAGCCACCGAAGCGTTATACAGAGGGTCAGCTAATAACCTTGATGAAAACGGCGGGAAAGCATCTGGAAAATGAAGAGCTTGAAAAGGTCCTGATGAAAACAGAAGGCTTAGGAACCGAAGCGACACGTGCGGGGATCATTACCATGCTGAAAGATCGAAAATATATTGATGTTAAGAAAAACCAGGTATTTGCAACCGATAAAGGGAAGGTTCTCATTACAGCAATTGGCGAGAAAATCCTTGCTTCTCCAGAAATGACGGCTAAATGGGAGCAGCGCCTAAGGGAAATCGGGGAAGGTAAGGCTTCCGCGGGTGCTTTCATGGAAGCCGTTAAAAAGATGTCCACAAAGATTATTAGCGATGCCGTTGAGTCTTGTGAAACCTGGGACTTTCAAGGTTTAGATATCGATTCGATTCAAAGACCGGGTTTTAAGAAAAAAAGTGTGACATCAGTAGGAAGTTGCAAGAAATGTGGTGCTAAAGTTGTCGATAAAGGGGAATTCTATGGATGTGCAAGTTATCAGAAAACCAAATGTAACTTTACCGTCTCAAAAAAAATCCTTAATAAAAAAATCAGTCAGGTCAATGTTAAAAAGCTTTTATCCCATGGAGAAACCGATGTGATCAGTGGTTTCAAAAAAGGGGACAAGACGTTTGATGCTGCTTTAATTTGGTCTGATACCGAGAAGAAGGTAATTTTTAAATTTATATCGGATCAACCAGTTAAGCAAAATTAAGCGTTTCTACCATGCCCTGAGACGATATAATCTTGTTTCAGGGTCGTTTTTATAGTAAGATTTTTAGATATGCGTTTGAATGGGAGGATTCCTGATGCCTACACCGAGCATGGAGGATTACATAGAACAGATATATTTACTTATAGAAGAAAAAGGATATGCAAGGGTTTCGGATATTGCTGAAAACCTTTCTGTACATCCTTCTTCAGTGACGAAGATGGTACAAAAGTTAGACCACGAAAAGTATTTAATCTATGAGAAGTATCGTGGTTTGGTTTTGACAGCAAATGGTAAAAAAGTGGGTAAACGACTTGTTTACCGTCATGAATTATTGGAGCAGATGCTACGATTGATAGGGGTCAAGGAAGAAAATATCTACCATGATGTTGAAGGAATCGAGCATCACCTGAGCTGGAATGCGATAGACCGAATTGGTGACCTTGTAGAATTCTTTGAGGAATCACCTAGCCGGGTTGAGGATTTAAGAAATATACAAAAGAAAAATGAAGAAAATGCAAAATAAGCTGCCATGGGCAGTTTTTTTTTGCTCTAAAACCATCATTCGTTTCTTAAATAAGCAACCACATGACGGGGAAAAGAGGATTTTTAGTCTTAAAACAGAATAGCTATTATAAAGGGATATTTTGAAATACCATAAAATATATCCATTTAAATCATGAAAAAGTGCGATCAGTAAATCTGAAAAACTATGTGAAATGGGGGAATAACATTTGAATTTAAAAACTTGGCATAAAGAAGCAGAAAAGAAATGGGATGTTTTTGCCCCTACATGGGCGAAGAATTCACAGGAAATGTGGGAGACCGGTAGTCGTAAAAAGATCATTCCTTTCTTTTCTGAGTATGTGGAGGCGGCATCGAAGGTTGTGGATATAGGTTGCGGAGACGGAGTCGGTTCTTCAAAACTCGCCCAAGCCGGTTACATTGTTACAGGTGTGGACCTTTCAAACGTCATGGTTGAATTGGCTAAGGAAAATGCCGACCAACAACCCGGCCTTTCTTTTACTCAAGGAGATTTTTACAGTCTCCCATTTAAGGATGATGAAATGGATGCCGCTTTGGTGATCAATTCACTTGAATATACTGGTGAGCCACTGACGGTGATGAAGGAAATACATCGAATTATAAAGCCCGGGGGATATGTATGTTTTGGAATACTAGGACCTACGGCGGAGCCTCGTAAAAAATTTAGTTACCAACGGTTATTTGGTGAAGATGTGATCATGAATACGATGCAGGCCTGGGAATTTGAAAAGCTTGCACTATCTACTGGTTGGAAGCTAGTCGCTGAGACTGGTGTTGAAAAAAGAGGGGTGGACTACTCCAAGCTAGGTCACTTTTCAAAAGAATTGAAACAATCCGTTTCATTTATGTGGCTCTTCCTCTTTCAAAAAGAAGGTATTCAATGATGGAAAAATATCATATCAATCAATTTGTCGAAAAAACGAAACAGCAGGATAAGGGCCAGGGATTATTTGAACTGGAGACGGAACGAATTCTTGAAATCAATCTCGAACAACAAATCTGGGCCAAAATGGGGACGATGATTTCATACCGGGGCAGTATTAAGTTCGAACGAGAAGGCATGCTGGAGCATGGGATTGGAAAATTATTTAAGAAAGCCTTTACTGGTGAAGGTACCTCTTTAATGAAAGCGACAGGGAAAGGGAAGCTATATGTGGCCGACCAAGGAAAGAAGATTTCGATTATACAATTGAATGGAGAGGCCATTTGTATAAACGGCAATGATTTACTTGCCTTTGAATCAAGTGTGAAATGGGACATTAAAATGATGAGACGCATTGCCGGATTGTTGGCTGGTGGATTGTTCAATGTCAGGCTTGAAGGAAATGGGATGGTTGCGTTCACATCACACTACGAACCCCTCACTTTACTTGTTGAAGAGGGAAAGCCAGTCTATACAGATCCAAATGCGACCGTCGCCTGGTCAGGGAACTTACAGCCAGACTTCGTAACGGATGTATCCTTGAAATCATTTTTTGGGAGAGGAAGCGGAGAGTCAGTTCAGATGAAATTCGAAGGACAGGGGTTTATTGTTGTCCAGCCCTATGAAGAAGTATATTTTGGCGATAAAGAGTCTTAAAAAGTAAAATTAGATTCCTTTTTTTATGATAATAGAAGAGTAGTAAATGAATTATTTGAGAATGAAGAAAAAGGATGAGTAGATACACGTTTGCATTTAACAGACATAGGTATTCAATATCATTTCATTCTAGTGCGAAATAAAAAAATCCTGAGTTTCTCATCAGGATTTTTCCTTAGACAGATGTGTGGCAGGTTCCCCCAAAAAGGGCAATCAACGGACAAAGACCCTTTTTTTCTTTCGCTTTCAATCCCAATCATATGGCGTGGATTGATAGACGTAATAATTGAGCCAGTTGGAAAACATGAGGCTACAGTGACTTTTCCAACGATGCAACGGAGTTTTAGATGGGTCATTATCCGGAAAGTAGTTTTCGGGGAGCTGGGTTTCGATTCCGCGTTCAATATCGCGTTTATATTCGTCACCGAGCGTTCCCGCATCATACTCGAAATGACCAGTCACCATAATTCTCTTTGAATCGGTGGAAGCGGCTATTAACACACCAGCTTGATCTGATTGTGCTAAGATTTTCAGTTCGGGATGATTCACTAACTTTTGATAATCTATGTCAGTATAGCGAGAATGAGGAGCCAAGAAATAATCGTCGAAGCCACGGACGAGGTCTTCATTCGGTTCAAGAACCTCATGTTTATAGATGCCAAAGCATTTTTCCGGAAGCTCATATTTGCCTATACCATAATGGTGGTATAGAGCTGCTTGAGCCCCCCAACAAATATGTAGGGTGGATGTGACATTTTTGCTTGACCAGTTCATGATATCTTTTAATTCTTCCCAATAATTAACTTCTTGAAAGTCCATCTTTTCGACAGGTGCTCCCGTGATGATCATCCCATCATATTTTTTTGAACGAATGTCTTCAAAAGAATTATAAAATTGATTTAAATGAAATTTACTTGTGTTTTTGGATTCATGGGTACTCAAACCCAGAAATGATATATTTACTTGAATAGGCGTGTTGCCAAGAAAACGCAGTAACTGTGCCTCTGTTTTTTCTTTTTCAGGCATAAGGTTTAAAATCAATATATTTAATGGCCGGATTTCCTGGCTGATTGCCCGTTCCTCATCCATTACAAAGATGTTCTCTTCTTCTAAAATCTCTTTAGCTGGCAGGTGTCTTGGTATTTTGATTGGCATAGTTAGCTTTGCCTCCTTTGTGAAATCATAATATTTCAATTATATAGAAAATTTAAAAATAGAAAAGCAATTTTTTTATTTTTTTAGATCCTCATAAGAATTTTGTAGAATGGTAAAATGATGATGAGTTATATAAAACTTGTTTATGACAGTTAAGAATCTAGAAGAGGGGTATATGGATATTGTTTGATCCTACAGCATATGAGAATATGAAAGTGGTATTGGAAGGAGCGGTATATGATCGCGACCTCATTGGGGATATATTGGTTATTGGTCGTGATGATATCGTCAATCTCTCAACACTTGCAAGGAAATATAAAATTGAGTTAGAAATGAAAGAATCAGAGCATACTGATTCTGTGACCGGCGGCTTTGAGGTATACGCTTCACTGGAGAATTTAAGTTCCGAGCTGCTGCAGTCGAACCTGAATGATACGCATTCCGGTTGTGCCGTGAATTTATTCATTTCCATACCGAGAAAGCTCAACAGCTTGGAAGTTAGAAATATATTAATTGAACTCGAGACCCTTTGGGGGAGTGAGAGAATCATTAAATTGACTACTTCTGAAACGGTTAGTGAAAAAGAACCATCCTCATCATGCCATTCAACATTTGGTATTTCTTTCGGAAGACTTATAAAGGAAGAGCAAATGGAAGATTTAGAAGATATGGTAGAGTATCTGATACAATCCATACAAATTGTTGAAGGTTCTTTAAATAACTAATCAAGAACACTCAAACTGGAAAAGTTTCCTTCACTTAAGGTAAAATAACCTCATCAGGGCTAAAGGGAGAGATCATATATGTCCATTTATGAATTTGAAGTGAAAAAGATCAATGGTGATGTCATTTCGCTTGAGGAATACAAGGGAAAAGTATTGATTATAGTTAACACGGCTAGTAAATGTGGATTTTCACCACAGTATGATGACCTGCAGAGCCTATATGTGCAATACAAAGAGGACGGTCTGGAAGTTCTAGGGTTTCCTTGCAATCAGTTCCTCAACCAAGAGCCTGGCGACGAGCTTGAAATCGATTCCTATTGTAAGCTCAATCACGGTGTAACCTTTCCAATGTTTGCGAAAGTGAATGTGAATGGAAAGGACGCTCACCCGCTATTTAGCTATATAACGGAGAATGCACCAGGAATGATGGGATCGAAGTCAATAAAATGGAACTTCACCAAATTCTTGATCGACCGTGAAGGGAATATTGTGAACCGCTATGCTCCCAAAACAAAACCGCTTGAAATGGAAGAAGATATAAAAAAATTGCTATCATGATTCAATGGCCCACCGTGTTCTTATCGGTGGGCTTTTTATTTAAGGAATAAAAGGGTCCGTAATTTAAAGGGGGAAAAATGGGGATAAAGTGGAATATAATAGGTAACAACTATTTTACCCAGGAGGGAAACAATGGAACGGATTGCATGGGTTACGGACAGTACGGCTTTATTGGACGAGGAACTATCTCAAAATGAACATGTATATGTCGTTCCTATGATTGTCATCATGGATGGTGAGGAATACGAAGATGGTGTCGACCTACTACCTGAAGAACTGTATCGCAAAATGAAGGAGGAAAATAAGGTCCCGACCACCTCCCAGCCATCCGTGGGCACCTTTTACGAGTTGTATAGGAAACTTGAAAAAGAATATGATCGGGTGGTTTCCATCCATCTCTCAAGTAAATTGAGTGGGACGGTCTCCTCAAGCCGTCAGGCAGCACAACTTGTCACGATACCTGTGGATGTTTTTGACACCTTGCTTATATCGTATCCGATGATTCTGTTATTAAAAAGGCTCATGCACTATATAAACAGCGGGTTCTCAATGGAAGAAGCTTTCACCCTTACACGGAAGTATGCAGATAGCCATGAGACATATGTCTTGATTGGCTCATTAGACCAACTACACCGGAGTGGGCGGTTAACGGGGACTCAGTATTACCTTGGAAGTCTATTGAGCTTAAAACCGATCATAACCATAGAGAATGGGTTGCTGCAAACCAAAACGAAAACTCGAAATCTTAAGAAAGCGGAAAATCAAATATTCCATGAATTACGCAAATCCATTTCATTGGGCAAGGTAAAAGAATGCAGTATCTTGTACGGAGGTTCACCCGTTCAGGCCGAACCATGGGAAAAGAGGATTACAGAAGAGTTTCCAGAAGTGAAAATACATATATCACCACTAGGTAGTGCAATAGGGGTGCATACAGGTGAACAGACAATCGGGATCAGTTGGTTCAAGGAAGTTTAGGGCAATTTCCCTTTCTAAAAATTAGAACCATGGTAAAATAGAAAGGACATGGAGTGGTGAAATGCAAAAAACAATAATTGAACAAACGGAATCATTTGTCTACGAACAATTAAAATCTGATGTCAGTGGCCATGATTGGTATCATATCAATCGGGTTCGGAAGCTGGCCTTACATATTGCACGTGAAGAAAAAAAGGGTAATGAATTCATAATCGAGATGGCAGCCCTCCTTCATGATATTCCAGATGATAAATTGAATGATGATATGGAAGCAGGTTGGAATAAGCTCGATGATTGGTTGAAGATGACCGGGGTGGACCTGAATACGGTTAAGGAGATAAAGGAGATTATTTCTACCATTTCCTACAGTGCTGGAGAAGTGAATCTGACGTCCGTCGAAGCTGAAATTGTTCAGGATGCCGATCGTTTGGATGCTCTCGGGGCGATTGGAATTGCAAGAACATTTGCGTATGGGGGTAAAAAGGGACAACCTATGTATGATCCATCTCTCTCGGTCCGTGAAGAGATGACCAAGCAGGAATATCGAATGGGTAAAAGCTCTTCCGTCCACCATTTTTATGAAAAATTATTACGTTTACAAGACTTGCTTAACACAGATACAGCGAAGAATATCGCGAGTGAACGCCATGAATACATGGTTCGTTTTCTAGAAGAATTCTATAAGGAATGGGATGTACGTTTATGAAAGTTTTTAGCATGGAACATGTAATGAAAACCCAAGGAGAGAAGCTTCTTTTTAAAGATGTTTCTTTATCCATCAGTGAAGGTGAAAAGATCGGGATCGTCGGTATAAATGGGACCGGTAAATCCACGCTGTTGAATATTATAGCTGGATTGGAAGAAAGTGACCTGGGTACGAAGGATCATCCGAATGACTATACAATTTCTTATTTATCACAAGATCCTGACTTTGATGAACAATTGACCATTATGGAGTATATGTATGAAAGTTCGACACCCGTATTCTCCTTGATAAAAGAATATGAAAAAACATTGGTGCAATTGCAAATCGATCCCCAAAATAGTGAAGTGCAAAATCGATTATTGAAGCAACAACAATCTATGGATGCTCTTAATGCCTGGGATACTAGCGCCAATGCCCGGACAATCTTGACTAAGCTAGGCCTTCCTGATCATTCTCGGAAATTGGGTGAGCTTTCAGGTGGACAAAAGAAACGGGCAGCATTGGCAAAGACATTGATAGAAACTCCTGATTTGCTCATTTTGGATGAGCCAACCAACCATCTGGATTTTGAAAGTATCACCTGGTTGGAAGAATACTTATCAAAGTATCAGAAATCCGTCTTATTTGTGACCCATGATCGATATTTTCTTGATCGTGTGTCCAATAAAATATGGGAAATAGCTCAAGCTCAGCTTTTTGAATACAAGGGGAATTATGCAGACTACCTTGAATCAAAAGCCATAAGGGAAGAAAATGAATCAACTGAACGTTCAAAAAAAGAGAGTCTCTTCAAAAAAGAATTGGCCTGGATCCGCAAAGGGGCCAAGGCGCGCTCAACGAAGCAAAAGGCTAGGATTCAACGTTTTGAAACGTTAGAAACCGGTGTTAAGGATAAGCAGAAAAACGAAAGCCTTGAAATGGAATTAAGCGGCGCCCGTCTAGGGAAAAAAGTGTTGGAACTGCAAGGCGTCTCCAAATCATTCGGTAATCAGACAATTATCAAAGATTTATCTTTCCTTTTCAAGCCAGGCGATCGTATTGGGATTGTCGGTAATAACGGAAGTGGAAAATCCACACTATTGAATATCTTGGCCGGACGCGAACCGTTGGATGGTGGAAATCTTGAAATCGGGCAAACCGTCAAAATCGGCTACTATACACAAGAAAGCATCGATATGGATGAAAATCTCCGAATGATCGAATATATCCGGCAAACGGCTGATTCAATTGCTCTTAAAGATGGTAGCTTCATATCCGCTGCACAAATGCTTGAGAGGTTCTTATTCCCCATGGGTTCGCATGGCACTCCGATACGGAAACTTTCAGGAGGAGAAAAAAGACGACTTTATTTATTGAACATCTTGATGGGTTCACCCAATGTCCTTTTATTGGATGAACCGACAAATGACCTGGATACACAAACCTTGACAGTCCTTGAAGACTATTTAGAAACGTTTTCGGGAGTCGTCATCACCGTTTCGCATGATCGGTACTTTCTTGATAAAACTTGTCACCAACTACTCGTCTTCAAAGATAAAGGTAATATAGATTTTTATTACGGAAACTACTCTGAGTTTTTAGAGGAAAAGACAGAAGAAACGGTTCCTCAAAAAACTATCGGGCCACAGCCTAATCGGACGGAAAAGAAGAAGAAAAAGCTTACTTATGCGGAAAGTAAGGAATGGGAAGAAATCGAAGGGAAAATGGAGCAAGTCGAAGGTCGCCTGAAGGATATCACAGCCGAAATGTCAGCAGCCGGCAGTGATTTTGAAAAGGTCCGCCTGCTTCTAGAAGAAGAAAAAGAGCTTAACGAAAAGTTAGAGTATACAATGGAGAGATGGACATATCTCGCTGAAAAACTTGAAGGGGAATAAGCTGAAGACTGGGCCAGGATGCGTTAGCTTGGCCCGGTCTTTTTTTCGGTGAATCTCAATTGCATGAGAATCTCTTGCCAGTGTGATAAAATCTAGGACACGAGGAAACGTATTGATAAAGGAGAGAAAAGCATTGAATATTAAATCGATAGAACCTACGCCAAGTCCAAATACAATGAAAATTAATCTTACGGAAGAATTGCCAGCAGGCAAGAGCAATAATTATAAAAAAGATCAAGCGGAACTTGCGCCGCAAATGATAAAAGACATGTTACAAATTGACGGTGTCAAGGGTGTATACCATGTGGCTGACTTTTTAGCAGTCGAACGTAATGCGAAATTTGATTGGAAAGATATTTTGGTCCAAGTTCGCCAAGTTTTCGGTGAGGATACTGGAAAACAAAATCAACAAGCGCAAATAAATGAGCATTATGGAGAAGTTTCCGTTTCCATCCAACAATTTAAAGGTATTCCCATGCAGATTAAAGCAAATGATAGCACACACGAAAAACGTTTTGCGTTACCGGAGTATTTCATTAAGGGCATATCAGCTTCGCAAAAAGAAGATGATAATGTCGTCCTACTTCGTAAATGGAAGGATTACGGCATTCGCTACGGAGAAATGGAAGACATCGTCAAGGAAGTAGCGGCAGAATTGGTTGCAGCTTATCCGGAGGAAAGAATTAATAAATTAGTTGATGCCGCCCAAGAAACCGTGGATAAAAAAGAACCGGTCATCAATCGCCCCAAAATAAAATTGACCGTTGACATGTTAGACGATGAAAGTTGGGAAAAGAGATATCAATTATTGGATCAGATGAGCGATCCGACGGTTGAAGATATTCCGGTACTGGAAAAAGCCCTTGCCGATAGCAAAGTTTCCATTCGTCGACTTGCTGCTGTATATTTAGGGATGATTGAAGACCCAAAAGTCCTTCCTAGCTTATATAAAGCATTGAGGGATTCAAGTGCCGCTGTAAGAAGGACGGCCGGGGACTGTTTATCTGATCTTGGGTTTGAGGAAGCAATGGGTGAAATGGCATTATCTCTATCGGATAAAAATAAACTAGTGAGATGGAGGGCAGCCATGTTTTTATACGAAGTTGGTGATGAATCCATCCTACCTTTTTTAAAGAAAGCTGAACAAGACCCCGAATTTGAAGTCGCACTCCAAGTGAAAATGGCCCTTGATAGAATCGAGAATGGGGAAGAAGCGAAAGGTTCTGTATGGAAACAAATGACGGAATCAAGAAAGTAAAAAATAAGTAAGTTTAAAGACCGAAAGAGGATAATCACAGACCGTGTAAGGACGTGTTTGTTGGTCATCCTCTTTTTTTTATAAAAAAGGGATGAAAGATTAGGTGAAAAATGGATAAAATCATCCGTTTATATGAATAAATCCCTTTTCTACTATTTTAGAAAAATGTTTATGTAGAAAACTTTGAGCTAGAATGGTTACATTTGACCACATTTATGTTAGAATTTTTAGAGTATTATAAAAAGTTAATATATTCAATGTTAATTTGCTAAAATGAGGGGGCTACATAAATGTCTACAGCAAAAATGAGAAGCGACATGATTACAAAAGGGGTTGACCGTGCTCCACATAGAAGTCTATTGCGTGCAGCGGGTGTTAAAGAAGAAGATTTCGGCAAACCGTTCATTGCGGTTTGTAATTCATATATTGATATCGTTCCTGGGCACGTCCATCTTCAGGAATTCGGTAAGATCGTGAAGGCAGCAATCAGGGAAGCTGGCGGGGTTCCATTTGAATTCAATACGATCGGAGTAGACGATGGAATCGCCATGGGACATATTGGTATGCGTTATTCTTTACCAAGTCGTGAAATCATTGCTGACTCCGTAGAAACGGTTGTTTCTGCACATTGGTTTGATGGGATGGTTTGCATTCCAAACTGTGACAAGATTACACCAGGGATGATGATGGGGGCACTTCGTGTCAATATCCCGACGATGTTCGTCAGCGGAGGACCTATGAAGGCTGGAAAAGATAAGAATGGTAAGTCTCTATCCTTAACATCGGTCTTTGAGGGTGTTGGAGCCTATCAAGCAGGTAATATTGAAGCAGAAGACTTAGAAGAAATCGAACAAGTGGCATGTCCTACGTGCGGTTCTTGTTCAGGGATGTTTACTGCCAATTCGATGAACTGTTTAGCTGAAGGATTAGGTCTTGCCCTTCCAGGTAATGGTACTATTTTAGCCGTAGCAGAAGAACGAAAGGAATTCGTAAAGAAATCAGCTAAACAACTGATGGAACTAATTAAAATGGATCGTAAACCGCGCGATATCGTTACGATGGAAGCGATTGATAATGCATTTGCTTTGGATATGGCCATGGGTGGATCGACCAATACCGTCCTTCATACCCTTGCTTTGGCCCATGAAGCAGGTTTTGAGTATCCAATGGAGAGAATCAATGAAATAGCCGGAAGGGTACCACATCTTGCAAAGATTGCACCGGCATCGGATTATCATATTGAAGATGTCCATAATGCGGGTGGGGTCAGTGCTATTATTCATGAGTTACTGAAAAAGCCAGGAGCTTTCAATGGTGATTGTTTGTCTGTATCCGGTAAAACGCTACGTGAAAATGTGGAAGGTTGCGAAATCTTGAATACGGATGTCATCCATCCCCTAGATAACCCGCATTCCGAACGTGGAGGACTTGCGGTATTATTCGGGAATCTGGCTCCTCTAGGATCGATCATTAAAGTGGGTGCCGTAGACGAGTCTGTCGGCGGGTATCACCGAGGTCCCGCAATCTGCTTTGATTCCCAAGAAGATGCGTTGTCAGGAATTATTACTGGTAAAGTAAAAGAAGGGGATGTCGTGGTCATTCGATATGAAGGACCTAAAGGCGGACCGGGTATGCCGGAAATGCTGGCACCAACTTCGCAAATCGTCGGCAGGGGTCTTGGGGCCAAGGTAGGTTTAATTACCGATGGGCGTTTCTCAGGTGCTTCTAGAGGGATCAGTATCGGTCATATATCTCCTGAAGCAGCCGAAGGAGGACCAATAGCCTTTGTAGAAAATGGAGATATCATTGAGCTGGATTTGAATAACCGTATCATCCAATTGGAAATTTCTGACGAAGAATTTGAAAAACGCAAAGCGAATTGGAAAGGCTTCGAACCAAAGGTAACAAGAGGGTATCTGGGTCGTTATTCCAAGCTTGTCACCAATGCAAGCACTGGCGGCGTCATGAAGATTTAATCCACAAATGAAAAGGTGGCAGCAGATAATTCTGCTGCCTATTTTCTATGCAGGGCTTGGATGTTGGTAAACCTAAATTGTGTGGATTCAAGGTTAAGGTTCGCCTTTCGTAGAAGGTTTAAGCGTCAACTTTGCATTATGAACATAAATTATAGTATCCTTATAGTCATCTAGTTATTTCAAGGGGGAATTATTATGTCTATGGCTTATGATGAATACATGAAACAAATGGTGAAGCCAATGCGTGCTGAATTGGTGCAAGCGGGTTTTAAGGAATTGGAAACAGCTGAAAAGGTTGAGGAATTCATGGAGGCAGCCGAAGGGACTACACTTGTTGTCGTCAATTCAGTTTGTGGCTGTGCTGCAGGTTTAGCTCGTCCAGCAGCGACTCAAGCTGTACTCCAAGCAGAGAAGAAGCCAAATAATCTAGTCACTGTATTTGCAGGGCAAGATAAAGAAGCGACAGCTAAAATGCGTGAGTATTTTAATGGGATTGAACCTTCTTCTCCATCCATGGCTCTATTAAAAGGGAAAGAGGTCGTTCATTTCATTCCTCGCCATGATATTGAAGGCCAGCCTATGGAAGCTATCATGGAAAATCTCTTGGTAGCATTCGATAATGTAAAGTAAAATAAAATAAGTAAAAAAAAAGAATGTCCTGTAAAAGGGCATTCTTTTTCAAATTCAGAGTATTAAAGGAGCAGGTACATGTTTGTGACTACAGCTGGACGAGCTGACCAAGATGTTATAGAGTTGGCAAAAGAGTTCGCGATGGATCAAAAGATTCCTTTTGTATCGAGGAGAAAACGTTCGATTCAGGATATCCAAAGGGAAAACGACAAGGATGATTGTCTCGTTTTCGGGAGAAATAGAATGGAAATATACCGGTACGGAGAGAGGGAGCCTTTCTTTTTCCATCCTAACTTAGCGATGATTCGATTGAAGCGATTACTGAATGGGGAGGCTGATCCATTTCTTATTGCAGGGGATATTAAAGAAGGGGACTCCGTGCTTGATTGTACATTGGGATTAGGTGCTGACTCCATTGTCGCTAGTTTTGCAGTCGGTAGTAAAGGGCGTGTGTTAGCGCTGGAGGAAAATAAATACTTGGCATTACTTGTGGACCATGGTTTAAAGACTTGGAGTGATGCAGAAGAGTGGATGTTATCGGTAATGAGGAGGATAGAAGTTATGGAGGCTAATCATAATGAGTTATTGAAAACTTTACCGGATAATCATTTCGATGTCGTCTATTTTGATCCGATGTTTGAGGAGACCATTGAAGAATCTAATGGCATTAAAGGCCTGACCCATTTTGCTGCAAATCATGATTTCACCATGGAAATAATAAATGAAGCCAAGCGGGTCGCACGAAAAAGAGTTGTGTTGAAAGATCATTTTCGCAGTACCCGCTTCCAGAGATTTGGATTTGACGTGTTGGAACGAAAAACCTCAAAATTCCATTATGGCTTCATTTCCATTTTATGAATTCATTCGGTCTGATAATCCCCTTCATCAAGACCCATTGCACAGCCTTCACGGCTGGAATCAGCAGCGCCATAATTCGAACCGTCCAATGGGTTGATTTGTATGGCCTGGACATTACCGATTGAGTGGGGGACTTCATTGAAGGCAAATCCCATTCCTTCGAGGTGTCCCTTGCTGTTCATATCAATCCCGGCCTCCCATTCAATATGTGGGCCCATTGGCGTGAAAATTCTTGGTTCTTCGATTGCCGCCTTTAAGTCCATTTTGAAATCGAGCACATTAATGATGGTTTGGACAACTGAGCTAATGATCGTCGGTCCCCCGGGGGAACCAAGTGTTAATATGGGTTGATTGTCTTTAAAAATGATGGTCGGACTCTTACAGCTTACTGGTCGTTTATTAGGCTGTACTTCATTCATGCCGCCTGGAACGGAATCAAAGTCGGTCAATTCATTATTCAACATGAAACCATAGTCGGAAACCATGATGCCAGAACCGAAAGGGTGCTCAACAGTCGAGGTGCAAGCCGCGATGTTGCCCCATCTGTCGCGCACCGTGAAGTGGGTGGTTTCACTGCGTTCTTCATCATTTGGCTGTTGAATCACTTCCCTTTGCTTCACGGAATCATACTTCCATGGATTTCCGAAATCAATGGCATTGTTCCGTGACTTGAAATTAATGAGCTTCCGTCGTTCAGCTATATATTCGTCATGCATAAGACCCGTAAGCGGTAATTCGGCAAATTCGGGATCAGCCAGAAATGCCTTTTTATCTGTAAAGGCCAGACGCATCGCTTCCGCTATCAGATAATATTTCTCCCAGGAACGTACATCAAATTGCTCTAGATGGAATGATTCTAATATCTTTAATATTTGAATGACGGTAAACCCTCCCGCGCTAGGAGCCATCGAAGAGACAATTTTATAATCTTTATAGGTGCCGACCATGGGTTCATCAACGGTTGCTTTGTAATCTCTTAAATCGGCCATTTCCATGAATCCGCCTTGTTCCTTGATACAGGAAATGATTCCTTCGCCAATCTCGCCCTCATAAAAAGCAGATACCCCTTCACGTTGTAAAATCCTATAAGTATTTGCCAGCTTTTCCTTAACTAATATATCTCCCACCTGATATGGTTTTCCTTCGGGCATGAAGAAGTTTCGCGCTTCATCACCCAATCGATATTCAAAGTTTTTAAGGGCATCACAAAGTACCCAGTTGACCGGGACCCCATTTTCAGCAAATTCTATAGAGGGTTCAATGAGTTCGGCTAATGGCTTGCTACCATATTCATTGAGCGCTTCATCCATCGCCTTTAGAATTCCTGGAATGCCAACTGCCGTCCCTTTTGTCGAACGCTCTTTAAAGGGAATAACCTCCCCATTTTCATCCAGGAACAATTCAGGATATGCCGCTTTAGGTGCCCTGACATGTCCATCGAATATCTTCGTTTTTTTACTTTTTTCATTATAAACCATAAGGAATCCACTGCCGCCTATTCCTGTCATCATAGGTTCCACGATATTTAATGCAAATTGGATGGCTACTGCTGCATCAACGGCATTTCCGCCATCGCGTAAGACCTTTTCCCCGATTTTAGTCGCAACTGGATGAGCCGTGACGACCATGCCAGCTTTTCCTGTTGCCGTTTCTCTTTTATAGTTTTCTTCTTTGGTTTTTTCATCGATGTTTTCCATCAAAATTCCTCCAGTATATCGTCTTAAGTTCTTTCTTGAGCTAGAGACGAACTTCATTGAAAAGAAAACCTTGCCATTAATAGAATGACAAGGACTCTTTCATAAGTATTTTAGTCTTAATCAGCAAATGATAAATATACGAAAAATGCTAATGTAACAAGACATAAAGCCACCATGGCGGTTGTAGTCAAAGCCATTTATAAGCCCTCCTTAAAAAGATACCTGAATCTATTTAAGTTCTACAAATTACCTAATAATCCTTTAATTTATATATTTATAGTGAAAAATGGTATAAAAGATGCAACACGTATGTTGCATATAGGTATTTATCCTTTTTGGCGATTTTTGAAACATAGGGTATTATATATTCGTATTACCTGGAAAATCGCAGTATACTAGGAAAAAGGAACAACAGGAGGGGGGATAATGGTTTGAAAACGGCAACATGGTTTAGGAAAAGTCTTGTCATTTTAGTTTCCGTTTTAACGTTTGGACTTGTCACACCAACAGATTTGGCATGGTTAGCTGATGCTGACTCTCTAAAAGATTCGAAAAAAGGGGTAGTGCAAGAAGACCATACACCATTTCCTTCTGCACAGGAGTCTAGTGGCTTCAATCATTTCGACCGTGATAACTTTTTATCGGATATACTTGATAAAGCAGAAGAAAGCGCTTATGTGAAATTTGGTGAAAAAATCAACCCTAAAATAGGCGATGAGTTCAAAATGATCATTTTGCCGAAAATAGAAGAGACGGTAAACGATATGGCGAACCAATTTCCTGATGAAAAACTGCAACAGCTAACTATCACGGAGCGGCCAAGTGCAGGTAGATCCGAAAAAATATTCCATATTTATGACTCGACAAGTGGAAATGATGTCATCCGATTCCATGTTAGGCAGGAAAATCCACCGTTAGAAGGATATTGGTTTAATTTTCATTATCACACGTACCACGATTCTTTTGCCACGCATTATGACATCGGGAAAATATATTGGGATAAAAACACTCCTCCCAAATGGACGAATCAAGATAGAATCTCCTAAATCTCTTCGTTCATTGATTTTATCTAAAGGGAAGAGTATGATGATAATGAACATACATAAAGGTAAGTTCATAATGTTCTTTTTGGATACGTTGTTCTGCAACGTATTTATTTTGTGTGAAATAATACATAGCAAGAAAAACTGCGCTGTGCCTCTAGAGAGCATTTGCAGTGAATTTTATAGTTTTGCAGAGGTGCTTTAATCATGTCAGTAGAATTGCTAAATAAAATCTTCCATACCTATTCCCAGTTTTTTGATTGGGATATGTGGGGGGAAGTACTAACAGACCCTGTTAGCTGGGGATTAATTGGGACACTTGTCTTAATGGAAGGCCTTTTATCGGCTGATAACGCTTTGGTATTGGCCGTTATGGTTCGGCATCTTCCGGAAAAACAAAGGAAAAAGGCGCTTTTCTATGGGTTATTGGGTGCATATGCATTCCGTTTCTTAGCCATTGGAATAGGTGTCTATCTCATCAAGATTTCTTGGGTGAAAATCCTCGGAGCTGTTTATCTTGCCTGGCTTTCATTCAAATATTTCCGAGATAAGAGAAATAAACAGGCTAACCAGGATGAAGAGTTACAGGGAATGAGTAAAAATAGTTTATTAATCCGTATGTTCGGTAATTTATGGGGAACGGTTGTCGCTGTTGAGATGATGGATATTGCTTTTTCCGTGGACAGTGTCTTGGCTGCCTTTGGGGTGAGTGAAAAGATTTGGGTCCTCCTGTTGGGCGGAATGATCGGTGTCCTGATGATGCGGGGCGTTGCCGGAGTCTTTTTGAAACTGATTGATAAGATTCCTGAATTGGAAACGGCTGCCTATGTCTTGATAGGATTCATATCGATTAAAATGCTTCTTTCGGTGGCGAAAATTGAAGTTCCACATGTCATCTTCTTTGTGACCATCCTTGTTATTTTTGGCACGACCATCTTGCTTCATTTTCAGAGAGAAAAAAAGCTTAAAGAACAAAGTAAATAATCTTACGGAAAAGAGCTGACACCAAAATGGTGTCAGCTCTTTCTTTGGGAATAAAACTCAAATAGATGAAAAAGGAGAGTGAAAAATGTAAAAAAGAGCAAAGGGTATAACAGGTTTAGCCATAATGATGTTAGGAATGGATGCAGCAAGATGCCAAAGAAAATCGAAAATAGCAATAGATCTAGAATGATGAATACTTTTAAACTGTAAATTTCCAGTACTTCCTCGGCTAGTTCATGTCGTTCTGGCAGGATGAGACTTCTGTTAACTGGTTTCATGGTATCACCTTGAACCTTTTTTGATTATATTATTTTATATGAAAATACTGGGTGATCCGTGCCTCGTGAGAAAAGAATATTCCACTTATTTTTACCAAAAATACATCAATCAATTATAGAGTAGTTTCATGTTATACTAGAATAATAAAATGGGATTGAAGTATACATATTTCTTTGAATTACCCTATTAAACCATGGAAAGGATGGAGAAGGGTGACAAATAAAAAGTGGGTTGGGTTATTCATTTTGGCAGGCTGTTTCCTTTCCATGCTTTCCATCTCTTTTGCTAAGGAAGATGGTTTAAAGTGGAGGGATTTGAAAAAAGATAGCCTACTAAGGCAGGCGGCCATTTTTCAGGATCAAGAGACATTACAGAACTTGTTTATATATCCTGTAGATGAATTTAATGAAGAGGAAGCCTTAAACATAGTTGAAACAATCAATAAACTCCCGCATTCCCTTCAAGTGAAAATTATTGATCGGGGTGTGAAAATAAAGCTTTTCAGTGGGAGCCTGACAGACAATCGTTCTGCAGCTCATTTAAAGGGGCAGGCACCAAGAGGGTATGTTAATCCCAGCACTACATGGGATGATGTTCCGGGTATGGGGGGCTCGCATATGGTCTTGGTTAAAATCGGCGCAAGCGATAAAGGTAACGGCCATAGTTCTATAAATCTCGAACTCCATGAAATTGCCCATTCCATCGATAAAATCGTTTATGGCGGCATTCGTGAGGATATAAAGTATTTAAGCGTATGGGGAAAAGAAGTAGATGCACTGTTTCCTGGTCAACCTTATTTTTCTACATATCCCGAAGAATACTTTGCGGAAGCGTTTGCGATGTTTTATGTAAATCCGGAACAAAATCAATTGCTAAGACGGAAAGCGCCAGAGACCTACCATTTTATTAAACAACTAGATTGATTGATTTAATTCATTCCTAATTCACATTGACACATTGAACTGGTAACGGTTAAAAGTTAAAATAAGAAGAATGAATGTTGAAAAGGTGGTTTACCATGAAGCAATATTTGGATTTATGTAAACATGTACTTGAAAATGGAACTCAAAAAGGCGATCGTACCGGAACAGGAACAATCAGCACCTTCGGATATCAAATGAGGTTCAATCTGCGTGAGGGATTCCCTGTTTTGACTACGAAAAAAGTCAGTTTAAAAGCAATCATCCATGAACTCTTATGGTTTCTAAAAGGCGATACAAACGTACAATACCTTCAGGAAAATAATGTGCGCATTTGGAATGAGTGGGCTGATGAAGCAGGAAATCTAGGTCCCGTCTATGGGCATCAATGGCGCTCATGGGGTGCAGCGGATGGAAGGCAAATCGATCAAATCAGTGAAGTGATCGAGCAAATCAAAACGAACCCAAATTCAAGGAGATTGATCGTAAGTGCCTGGAATGTCGGTGAACTTGAAGAGATGGCCTTACCTCCCTGTCATGCATTCTTTCAATTTTATGTGGCGGACGGTAAGCTTTCCTGCCAACTTTACCAGCGTTCTGCGGACGTATTTTTAGGTGTGCCGTTCAATATCGCTTCTTATGCACTCTTAACGATGATGATAGCCCAAGTATGTGACCTGGAGCTTGGTGAATTCGTTCACTCTTTTGGGGATGTCCATATCTATTCGAACCATATGGATCAAGTGAAATTACAGTTGACACGAGACCCTAAACCACTGCCTACGATGAAAATCAATCCTGCAGTGAAAGATATCTTTGAGTTTCGGTTTGAAGATTTCGAACTTGAAAATTACGAAGCTCATCCCCACATTAAAGGGAAGGTGAGTATATGATTTCCTTAATTGTAGCCATGGATGAAAAACGTGTGATTGGAAAAGATAACAAGCTGCCTTGGCATTTGCCAGCGGACCTTCAGTACTTTAAAAAGGTAACGATGGGTCACCCAATCGTCATGGGGCGCAAAACATTTGAATCCATCGGGCGGATTCTGCCTGGAAGGGAAAACGTCATCGTGACCAGGAATCATGAATTTAAAGCGGAAGGCTGCACCATTTTGCATGATGTTGATCAGATTAAGACGTATGCCGACAATAGCAAACAAGAGGTATTCGTTATAGGCGGAGCGGAAATCTTCAAAGAAATTCTGCCAGTAACCGATCGGTTATATATTACTGAAATACATGAAGTCTTTGAAGGGGACACGTTCTTTCCAATCATTAATGAGACGGAGTGGGAAACCGTGGAGACGACCCCTGGGGTAACAGATGATAAAAATCTTTATGCCCATGATTTTATTGTTTTACGAAAAAAATGATATTAGTAACCGATTTATGGTGAATAAGCCATAGTCGGTTTTTTTGTACAAGATCAAAGAGATAGAATTTTTAGAAAAATCAGTTACATACTTATGATAAAGTGCTATAATTATAGAATTGATTAGGAAGGAAATGAGGGATAACTATGAACCAGACAGCATCAGTGAATAGGGGGATTCAGTTGGAGGATATTCTAATTGCCTATAGAGAATTGAAGGATATTGTCTTACATACACCTTTACAAAAGAATCAGCGTTTATCCAGTAAGTATGAATGCAATGTCTATTTGAAACGTGAGGATCTTCAACATGTTCGTTCCTTTAAGTTAAGGGGAGCTTACTATAAAATGAAAAGTTTGACTCAGGAAGAAACAAAGAATGGTGTCGTGTGTGCAAGTGCCGGGAACCATGCACAGGGAGTGGCTTTTTCCTGCAGTGAGTTAGGAATCGATGGGAAAATTTACATGCCTGCTACGACGCCAAGGCAGAAGGTCGATCAAGTCCGGTTATTCGGTAGGGATAATATTGAAATTGTCTTAATTGGTGATACATTTGATGACGCATTCGCAAGTGCAATGGAATGTTGCGAGAAGGAAGGGCGTTCTTTCATCCATCCTTTCGATGATGAAAAGGTGATTGCCGGTCAAGGCACTACGGCGGTTGAAATCCTGAATGATTGTGAAGATAAGATTGATTATGTGTTCGCAGCAATCGGTGGCGGCGGATTAATGGCTGGGGTTTCAAGTTACTTCAAATCAGTGTCCCCTGATACGAAGTGTATTGGAGTAGAACCGCTCGGAGCCGCGTCCATGAAAACTTCCTTCCAAGAAGGAAAAGTCGTTGAACTTGAGAATATCGATACGTTTGTAGATGGTGCAGCCGTGAAGTGTGTAGGGCAAATGACTTACCAAACATGTAAAGAGAATCTTGAGGATATCGTTGCAGTGCCTGAAGGCCATATCTGTACGACGATTCTCGATTTATATAATCAGCATGCCATTATTGCTGAACCAGCGGGTGCTATTTCCGTATCAGCCCTTGATTTTTACAAAGACCAAATAAAGGGGAAAACGGTCGTGTGCCTTGTAAGTGGGGGTAATAATGATATAGGCCGTATGCAGGAAATCAAGGAAAAGTCCTTATTATATGAAGGCCTGCTATATTACTTTATCGTGAATTTCCCACAACGTGCTGGAGCATTAAGGGAATTTCTTGATGAAGTGTTGGGACCTAATGATGATATTAGTCGATTTGAATATACGAAGAAAAATAATAAAGAGAGTGGCCCGGCCCTTGTTGGTATTGAGTTAAAAAACAAATTTGATTATACAGGACTTATTCAGAGAATGAATAAGAAGGGTTTCTCAAGCGTGGAAGTCAATAAAGACAGCAATTTATTCCACTTATTAATTTAAACTAGACAAAATTTTAAATTAGGTTAGAATAATATATATATTTTTACATATTATTCAACTTATCCAGCAGTCGTGTTTTGTCGATAATTGTTACCGTTGTATGACGATTTGCCAGGTTCCTTTCATTTGGCTGAAAATGGTATTATAATTAAAAGCAGA
This sequence comes from Peribacillus sp. NPDC046944, assembly GCF_050272735.1. Classification (NCBI taxonomy): domain Bacteria; kingdom Bacillati; phylum Bacillota; class Bacilli; order Caryophanales; family Bacillaceae; genus Peribacillus; species Peribacillus sp. NPDC046944. The sequence continues at coordinate 46,499 of NZ_JBNNML010000007.1, read as the reverse complement.
ATAGGTTGAATTATAACATCGAGGGGGATGTATTCATGTCGAATATTGGAATACCTGGTCTAATCATCATCTTGGTATTGGCCTTAATCATTTTTGGTCCGAAGAAGCTTCCCGAAATCGGACGTGCTTTTGGACAAACGCTTCGAGAATTCAAGAAATCCACGAGTGAACTGACAAAAGGCGACTATGAAGAGGATAAGAAAATACAACAACCAAAAAATCATGAATGATTAAATGCAGGGCGTAAGATGGACCTTCTTACGTCTTTTGTTCTGTAGCAAAGAAACGGATTTTCAAATGAAGGCGTGATTTATTTTGGAAGATAAAGAATTAAATATCATCGATCATCTCGATGAATTGAGAAAACGGCTAATCATTACGGCTGTAGCTTTTTTCGTCTTTTTTATTGTCAGTTTTATTTATGTGGAAAAAATCTACTATTGGTTTGTTAAGGATCTTGACTTCGAATTAATGGTCTTAGGTCCAAGTGATATCATCTGGATTTACTTCATGCTTTCAGGAGTCGTTGCCATTGCTGCAACGATTCCGATTATAGCACTTCAAATTTGGTTGTTCGTTAAGCCAGCTTTAATGCCTAATGAAGTGAGGGCCACCCTTGCCTATATTCCAGCTCTTTTCATCTTGTTTATTGGAGGCCTTGCTTTTGGTTATTTTGTCATTTTTCCGACCATCCTTCAATTTTTAATTGAGCTGGGTGAAGGCATGTTCATAACCAATTTCACCGCAGATAAGTATTTTTCATTTGTCTTCAATATGACGATTCCTTTTGCCTTTTTATTCGAGCTACCAGTCGTTACGATGTTCCTGACCTCCATCGGTCTTATCAACCCTTACGTGCTTCAAAAATTAAGGAAGTATGCTTACTTTGTTCTCGTGGTCATTGCTGTTTCCATCACACCGCCAGATTTCATGTCGGATTTTTTGGTCACGGTTCCCTTACTGTTACTTTACGAAGTTAGCATTTCGCTTTCTAAAATTGTCTATCGACGAAGGGTAAAACGGGAGAGCTTGCTGGAAGAAACTCTTAATAATGAAGATGGCATATAAAAAATGGCCCAAAGGATTTATTCCTTCGGGTCATTTTTTATGGCTGAAGTTATTGAATCGGCATCATTCAGCCATAAAGTTGATTAGATCCAAATAAGATATATGCCTTTTTACAAAGTTTTCTTCTGATTTTCAACGTATATGTGTCTAAGAGAATCATTATTCTGAAAAAAATATAAGCTTTAGTTTGAAAGCGTACTTTGAATAGGTATAATACAATAGATACGTTAATTTAGGGATGTGTAAAGATGAATAAAGTGAAGATTGTAACGGATTCAACAGTGGATATGACCCCAGAAGAATTTGAGTATTATGGCATTACAATGGTCCCCTTGTCGATCTATATTGATGGAGAGACCTTTTTGGATAAAGTGGAAATTGAACAGGATGAATTTTTAAGAAGAATGAATCAGTCAAAAGAACTCCCTAAAAGCTCCCAACCGGCAGTAGGGACTTTTTTAGAAGTATATAATGAACTTGGAAAGGATGGCAGTGAGATTATTTCAATCCATATGACTGGTGGCATGAGTGGTACAGTACGTTCGGCTGAAAGTGCAGCAGGGATGTCCGATGCTAAAGTTACCGTTTATGATTCGGAATTCATCTCAAAAGCCATGTCATTCCAAGTGATAGAGGCTGCCAAGATGGCGAATGAAGGCAAAACCACCGAAGAAATAATGCAAAGGCTTGAGACCATTAGAAAACAGTCGAGTCTAATCATTGTCATTGAAACGCTGGACAATCTTGTGAAAGGCGGAAGGATTGGCAAAGTATCAGCATTCATCGGATCTCTTTTACATATTAAACCGATTGCACTTCTGGACGGAGGCGTGCTGAATCCCGTTTCAAAAGCAAGGAGCCAATCACAGGTTGTAAAATTCATTTCAAAGAAATTCAAAGAAGATACACAAGGAAAACAAGTCAAAGGCATTGGTTTCGTCCATGCAAATGGCTATGAAATGGCCGATAAAGTTCGCAAAGCGATTACTGAAATTTCAGGGGTCCAGGATATTAAGTTAGAAGCTACAACGGCTGTGGTCAGCACACATACTGGCGAAGGTGCCATGGCCATCATGTATTACTGGGATTGATGTTCGCTTTTAGTACCTCCTAAAGAGCAGGAGATGATAGCTAAGTAATGTAGTCAAATGTTCATTTTATGATAAAAATAGTGGCTGTTTTCCTACTGGTGGTCTGGTAGAATGAAAGAAGTGACAGAATATTTATACATAAAAGGCGGGGTATGGATGAGGAAGCTGCATTTGTTGAAGGCAGCTATGGGCATTGGGGTATTGTTGATGCTGGCAGCATGTGGTTCAACTGGGGTGCCTGATGCGAAGAATTGGGATATCGAAGATTTTAGTTATGTGGACCAGGATGGGGAACCCTTTTCCAAAACTGATTTAAAAGGAAAAGTCTGGGTAGCCGATTTCATTTTCACAAATTGTGAGGATGTTTGTCTCCCCATGACTGCCAATATGGTGAAGTTGCAACAAAAACTGAAGGATGAGGGAATTTCAGATGTTGAGTTCGTGTCATTTTCCGTGGATCCTGAAGTGGACAAGCCTGATGTCTTGACAGCATTTGGCGACCAGTTCAACGTCGATTACAAAAATTGGCACTTTTTGACTGGTTATGGTCAAGATGAAATCGAGGCATTTGCCAAGGATAACTTTAAAACGATTGTATTGAAGCCTGACAATGAAGATCAGGTGATTCACCAGACAAGGTTTTATCTAATGGATCAAGAGGGAAAAGTCATCCGGGATTACACGGGACTTCAGGATATTCCTTTTGATGAGATGATTAAGCATATAAAAATACTACAGAACTATTGAACAGGAGAATGACCTGTTCAATAGTTTTTTAGTTTCTATAGTAATCACGGAATGACGTATGGAACAAATAGCTGTTACTAAGAATGAATTTACTCATCAGGTACATGCTAAAATTCATGGGATAAGCTTTAATTCCCAGCTTTTTTTCATACTATACAGTGATAAATACAAATAAAACCGACAAGTAAAGGTCAAATTGATTCAATTTTATATTTTCCCCATGATATAATATTTAGGTAGGGAAGGTGAGGTTATGAGACACAAAATCACCTGTCTTTTTATATGCCTAGTTTGGATTTCAGGTTGCTCTCAGAGGACTACTTCAGAACAGCCACTCGTTCAGCAGCATAATGTTGTTGAATTAAGCAAAAAGGAAACCATTCCAGCCAGCTTTTTTCCGGATCCTGTTCAAATCGTGTCAATAGGTGATTCCCTAACTCAAGGTGTCGGCGATAGTAAAGATAATGGGGGATATCTCCCTTACTTGCAGAAAAATCTTGAGAAAGAGCCATCTATTACTTCAGTTGAGATGATCAATCACGGAGTTCGGGGAAACCGGACCGACCAATTATTAAAAAGGTTGGATAAATCCCGTGTTCAAGAAGATATTGAACAAGCCGATTCCATTGTCGTCACAATTGGTGGAAATGATATCATGAGAGTATTTAAACAGAATTTCTCCAACTTGGAACTGAACCAATTCGATTCAGCTAAAATAGGGTATGAAAAAAGATTAAGACAGATATTGGATAAGGTGCGCTCTGAAAATCAACAGGCACAGATTTATTTAGTGGGCGTGTATAACCCATTTTCAAAGTGGTTTGCTGATTTTTATGAACTAGATGAAATCATGAATGATTGGAATGATAGCGGAAAAAAGATTATCACCGAATATGATTCTGCATATTTTATCGAAATAGATGATATTTTCCAAAATTCCAAAGAAGACTTGCTATATACGGAAGATTACTTCCATCCCAATGATCGGGGATATGAATTGATTGCAGAAAGAATCTATAATAACATGGAAGTTTTAACAATCGGAAAGGATACAATGGAAGCTAGCGCCAAAGGAGATGATGACCAAGAATGACAAAAGTCAAATGGAAGACTTTGTTTATTACTTTATTAGCCGTTAACATCCTGGTCATCCTTTCAATCCTGGTTTTAATTAATTTACCGGCAAAAGATTCAGATATGAAGCCAGTTGTAACTAAGGAAGAAGATATCCAGTTTCAGATTCATACAAACCGGGAAGATTTGACCCGATTAATCAACCAGTATCTTGATAAAGAAGGCTTGACTGGATTGATACATTATGAAGTGTATTTAAGGGATGAAGTGGAGTTATACGGGAAAATGCCTTTTTTCAACCGTGAAGTTGAAATGAAATTAACATTCGAACCCATTGCGCAAAAGAACGGGGATTTGGTTTTAAAACAAAAATCGATTGCGATTGGCCAGATGAACCTTCCTGTTTCATATGTGATGAACTTAATTAATGAACGGTATAAAATGCCGGATTGGGTCACCATAAATCCCAATGAGGAAAACATATATGTGTCTTTACAGGACATGAAATTAAAAAGTGACGTCAGGGTCAAGGCTAATGAATTTGATTTAAAGAATGATGATATTTCATTTTTATTAACTGTCCCCTCTTCTTTACAATAAGTGAAAATGAAAGATGAAAAGCCAGGTCAAATGCATCCTGGCTTTTCATCTTTTTTTGTATTAAGGTGTTAAGATAAGTGTTTCTAAGCCAGGTTGACCCTGACTGGTGCCGATTATATAAATGGATAATGGGATATTTGCCTGAATATCTATATTGGGTAAGGAGAGGGCTACTTCTTTCGAATCGGCTTTCCTTACTTCAAAATCGACTTGCATGGGGTAGAGATTCAGGTATTCACTTGCTTTGCGATACGGAAGTCTTGAAAATACGACATCGCCATCCTTTACAGCGATATCCACCGGTGACGTATCAAAAGACAAGTGGACAAATCGAACCTTGGATTCATCTTGGGGGACATAAGGATTGTCTTCGAAAGTAAGTAGTTTTGGCATTTCATTGGATCCTGCAGCAACGACAGTATACAGTTTTTCACTTTCTAGATCGACTTTACGGCTAAGGAAGGTGGACGTGGTTTGTCCGGCAGGATATATATCAATTTGGTATTTACCCGGGGGTAAAGATAAATAGTTGCTATTGTCTTTGTAAGCGAAATTCTGAAGGATGCGCATTTCGTTTACATATACATCGACCGCAGGTGCTTTTGGAGCTGCATGTAAAATACGGACCTGTGCCGGTTTTACCGTATTGATTTGTTCACTTCTCATTGGTTGCATGGCTTTTTCCATGCTCTTTAAGTGTTTATGATAATAATAATCATGTAAATGTGGGTTAGTATATTTATAGTAGCAGGATAATGCATCATAATTCATGGCCTTTTGTAAATGTTTGTCTTTATGGTTCATGTCTATCACCTCTCATTTGAATCATTATGAAGACATCATATGGTAGCATGCTTGGGCATGTGTCTTTCGTATACTCAAATTTGATTGGTTTTTTTAATCAGTCCAGTTTCATCAACAAAAGAAGTTTAGACAGCAGATGATTTTACATGACCTTATAAAAGGTTTAAAATGCATTCAATAGAACTTTTCCAAAAAAGGAGGATATTACAGTTGACCAACCATTTAGACAAAGCAACATTTGCTGGAGGATGTTTTTGGTGTATGGTAAAACCCTTCGATGAACAGCCTGGTATTGAATCTGTCATTTCCGGTTATACAGGGGGGACAACGGAGAATCCTACATACAAAGAGGTTTGCTCGGAAACGACGGGACATTATGAAGCTGTTCAGATTACCTTTGACCCTTCCATCTACCCTTATAAAGATTTAGTTGAATTATTTTGGCAACAGATTGATCCAACAGACGCTGGAGGCCAGTTCTTTGATCGTGGTAGTTCCTATCAAACGGCCATTTTCTATCACGACGAAAAGCAACGGGAAATAGCGGAAGCTTCCAGGGCAAACCTACAGGAGAGCGGCATTTTTTCTAAGCCCATTGCCACACCCATTCTACCGGCCAAAACCTTTTATCCGGCAGAAACGTATCACCAGCATTATTATAAAAAGCAACCAGAGCACTACGAGAGATATTCAGTTGGCTCCGGGCGCAAGGCTTTTCAAAAACATCATTGGGGGGAAAAGAAATGAGCAGTAAAGATGATTTGAAGAAAAAATTAACACCCATTCAATATGAAGTCACACAAAATAGCGGGACAGAGCCTGCTTTTCATAATGAATATTGGAATTTGAATGAAGATGGACTGTATGTGGACATTGTTTCCGGTACACCGCTATTCACTTCCAAAGATAAATTTGATTCCGCCTGTGGCTGGCCAAGCTTTACCAAGCCACTGGATGATGGTGAAGTTGTGGAAAATTTGGATACAAGCTATGGCATGAGAAGGATCGAAGTGCGTTCAAAAACGGCCAATTCCCATCTTGGACATGTGTTTGATGATGGACCAGGGCCAACCAAGTTACGATATTGCATCAATTCTGCTTCGTTAAGATTCATCCCACTCGAAGATCTTGAAAAAGAAGGATACGGTGAATATAAGAAACTGTTTCTTTAATAAACAAGTAAGCCCCTATCATCCTGTGATAGGGGCTTACTTGTTTTAGTGGTTTGAATCATTGGTGATGATGGAAGAAAGCCGCACATGTGTGGTAGGGAGGTCCTTGGAGGTTTCTCTCCCTGAAACTACAAAACGCACGGTGTGAGGACCGGGAGAAAGGCCATTGGCGATGAATAAATACCTTTCGCGGGCAAAGGGCCACCACGTATGAAGGGATGTATTCAGTTTGCCGTCAATGAATACATCAACTTCTCCGCCATCTGGGCTTCTGAGTAATTTAACTCCAAGTATATTTCCTTCGAATCGGTATTCAATATAACTCCCTATCTCATCACTTGTGTAATAACCGCCTCTTGGTCTAAACCCCACCATTGAATCATAGTTGTCATTATCTCTTAAATTCATTTCGGAGCCTTGATGAAATTTAGGAGGAAGACTAGCGACAGGTTTTTCTTTTTGTGCATTTTTAATAAACTTTTGGTAAATCGCATTTGCATAGAATTGATAGCCAAGGCCATTTGGATGAATCAAATCTTTCGTCAATTCCTTTTCAGTGAACCCTGAAGAATTGAAAACTGGACGCATGTCAATATTGGTGGCCCCATAATAGTCAGATAACAGACCGATAGCATTCGCAAATTCCTCGTATTCCAAACAACTTTCCGTAATCGTGAACAATTCAGCATGAGGATATAGGTGCTTTGCTTTTCTAATCAGAGCCTCGTACGTCATTTTGAAATCGTCCACATTCATGTATTTACGATCATTTTCACCGAATACAATGAAAATCAAATCCTTATGGCCCATTCTTTTTTTTTGAGAGAGCTTATAAAGACCTTCAAAAGCAGTGGAGCCGCTTTGAACAACGTAATCCCCTTTAAAGGGAACTGAATGGTGCTTGCTCATTTTATTTTCCAGTTGTTTAAACCAAGTTTGACTCGGATTTTCAGCCCCGGACCCCCTGCCTATGCTATCGCCAATAATCAGATAGTCAATCGGCTGACCATCCTGGTATTTTTGGTATACATTTAAGTTCTCATCGGAACCGTATGTTTTTGGAACTTTTTGAAGGATGTAAATGAGAAGGAGTGTGAGGACAATTCCTGCGAATGGAATGAGGGATTTCGAGACTTTTTTCAATTCATTTCCTCCGATTAACATTATTGTAGGTTGGTGTGGTAAGTATAGGACGAAAAGCATATTTTAACCTTATTATATCGCAAATTTAAGGTAATACAATAAGGTTTGGTTTCATTTCCCGTTTTTAAAACCAATTGATTACACGTTTTATTGAGGGGGATTTATATAGAAGAATGGAGGAGTTTTTGCTTAAATAAAAAAAAATGGGCAAATACACAGACCAAGGCGGGCATATCGACATATGGTAAGGGTGTAAAGAGAAAACAGAAATCAAGAAGGAGTGAAACTTTATGTACGGATATGGTGGAGGATATGGTGGCGGCTGCGGCGGCGGTTATGGTTACGGCGGAGGATACGGTGGCGGATGCGGTGGCGGTTTTGGTTCAGGCTTCGCATTAATCGTTGTCTTATTCATTCTGTTGGTTATCATCGGCGCATCATTCTGCTGCTAAATATAAAACACTAAAAGACCAGCTATCAGCTGGTCTTTTCTTATGGAGGCCATTCTTTATAACAGAATTACCCAAGATTAAGCCTTGGCTAGGGACTGGCTCAAGGGTGGAGTTTTAAAAGGGATTCGATTAAGAACATATGTTTCTTTTGTGTTATAATCAATAATGAGCCATGATTTTCTTTTGTTCTGTATATCTGCTAAAATAATTTAAGATGTAATATATTTAGGGGGAAAGAGATATGAAACCTTCTCGTTTAAAACGCGGGGATGAAATCCGGGTTATTGCACCATCGAGAAGTCTTGCGATTGTAAAAGGTGAGCAACGCAGACTGGCAGAGGAAAGATTGGTGGACCTCGGTTTTAAAGTTACATACGGTAAAACAGCTTTGGTACATGATGACTTTTTCTCGAATTCGATTGAGGACAGGGTTGAAGATTTGCATGATGCGTTTAGAAATCCGTCTGTAAAGGCAATCCTTGCTGGCGTAGGTGGATATAATGCCAATCAATTGCTACAATATATCGACTATGATTTAATAAAAAAGAATCCTAAAGTTTTGATGGGCTATAGTGATATTACGGCCATCGGTTTGGCCATTTATCAAAAAACTGGTTTGACTACATATTCTGGTCCTGATTTCTCTACTTTTGGGATGAAGACTGGGCTGGACTATACAATGGACTACTTTAAGAAAGCGGTTCTTATGGATGATGGCTTTGATTTAGAACAAAGTGAAACCTGGAGCGATGATTCATGGCATCTGGAGCAGGAGGACCGTTCCTTCCATCCGAATTCGGGATATATGGTCATACAGGAGGGCGAAGCAGCTGGTACCATCTTAGGTGGCAACCTTTGTACGATAAATCTTTTGCAGGGGACGGAGTATATGCCATCGTTACGGGACCGCATTCTTTTTATTGAGGATGATGAAGAAAGCCATCCTTTTAGTTTCGATCGGGATTTACAATCCTTGCTACAGTTGCCTGATGCAGATGGTATCAAGGGAGTTATCATAGGTCGATTTCAAAAGGATTCAGGGATGACACCTTACGCCCTTCAGCAAATCATTGCAACTAAGAGGGAACTGAATGGTATCCCTGTCATAGCGAATGCAAACTTTGGTCATGTCCATCCTTTTGCTACTATACCGATGGGCGAAAGTGTTAAGATGACCGTGAGGAACGGTAACGCGAAAGTGACCATCCTCTCTTGAAAAATAGATGGACTTATCGTCAGACTACCTATATATAGGGCAACTTAAGAGGATGAACCGAGATTATCGGTCATTGGCTGTATCGGTCCCTGTTTTTGGGTAAAATAGGGTTTTATCCCTGTTCATTTTCCTATTTTACAAGCATTATTAGGGAATATGAGGCTAATAGTTCAAATTCTTTATTTTTCTGATATAATACTAAGAGATTTAAAATAGAAAAGGTGATTATGTGTTATTAACAATTCCCGCATCCATTCGTTTAGAAGGCGCTTTATCCGAGTATAATAAAAAAGGCCGGGTAAGCCATACCTGTTTCGTTTGTAACGAAGACACTTCTAATGGGGATGCAAGCAACTTGAATTACTATAAGTTAGGTACTAAAAAAGTCTGTCTTTCTTGCATGAAACATGTCTTGCGTCATCCATCATTAAAAGAGTATGAATACGTACATACCTCAGTCATTGACAAAGCGGCTTTTTATAAAAGTGTGCTGGCCATTTTAAAGGATGAAAGCTTCATAGATTCCATTCGTCAAGACAAACTAAATAGCTCATTATAAGAAAAAAAGTGTATCTCTCGTGGATACACTTTTTTTTGTCGAATTTCCTTACTTTCCCCACGGTGAATAGATTCCCCATCCTTCTAAAACCTTCCTATAAAAATAGTTTGAAAGAGTTGCAACAATTCCTTAGCAAGATTTCCCTAGTGGGGACATACACTTTAGCATAAGCCATAATTGGTGGTAGAAGGAGAGTGTGGGCATGGAGCAGTCTTCATTGATCAAGCCGTTCCTTGGCGTCGCCTATCCGACAATTAGTCATGGGAAGGGCGTCTATTTATACGATAAAGAAGGGAAGGACTATCTGGATGCATCTTCCGGTGCTGTAACCTCCAATATTGGTCATGGGGTGCAAGAAATTGCAGATGCCATGGTTCAACAGGCAAGCCAAGTGTCATTTGTGTATCGTTCCCAGTTCACGAGCGAGGCAGCAGAGAAGCTTGCCCGAAAAATAGCGGATTTAACCAATGGGAAGCTCCCCTATAGTTTTTTTGTTAATAGTGGTTCAGAAGCGACCGAAACTGCACTAAAGATTGCCATCCAGCATTGGCAGGAAAAAGGGAAACCCAGGAAACAAAAGATAATATCCAGATGGATGAGCTACCATGGCATTACGATCGGCGCTCTTTCAATGTCTGGTCATCCTATACGCAGAGAGCGATTTACCGCTCTACTTGAATCATACCCTTCTGTTGCTCCTCCTTATTGTTACCGTTGTCCATATCAATTAGATCACCGAACGTGTGGGATGGCCTGTGCTTTGGAGTTGGAATCATCCATCCGGCGCATTGGCGCAGATAACATCGCAGCATTTATATGTGAGCCAGTTATCGGTGCAGCAGGTGGGGCAATCGTTCCGCCTAATGGTTATTTTCAGAAACTAAAGAAAATTTGTGAGGAACATGACATTCTATTCATTGCTGATGAGGTTATGACTGGATTCGGTCGGACAGGTAAGATGCTAGCCTCTGAACATTGGGGAGTAGAACCGGATATCATTACTTTTGGGAAAGGGATAAGCGGGGGGTACACGCCTATCGCTGCCGCTGCCATGACGGAAAAAGTGTTGGAACCCATCATGAATGGTTCCCGTTCAATCATGGGCGGACATACACTTAGTGCCAATCCATTGTCGTGTGCCATAGCGCTTGCCGTTTTGGAATATATGGAGGATAACGATCTCGTAGAACACTCTGCTAAAAGAGGGAAGGAGTTATTCAACGGTTTAAAAAAGCTTGCAAAGAAATACTCGTTTATCGGGGACCTCCGCGGTAGGGGTTTATTGATCGGGATGGAATTTGTCCAGGATAAAGAAACGAAGGAACCTTTTCCAAAAACTTTAGATGTGACTGCTGAAATTATAAAGGCGGGGATGAACAATGGGATTATTTTATACCCTGCATCAGCGGGGCTTGATGGCATTAACGGGGCAGCCATCATCATTTCTCCGCCCTTAATCATTACAAAGGAAGAGAGTGCTGAATTGCTAAGGAGACTGGACTCAACCCTCCGTGAATTTAAAGATAAGATCCTCCCTGGATATCTGCCGTCTTAAATAAGGAAGTGAACAGAATTGAATGATAATGCATTCCATAAAGTTTGCCGTTTTGAGGATGTCCTGCATCTCTTTGAAGACGGTCAGTCCATTCTTTTTGGCGGGTTCGGTGGAATTGGCACTCCTCCGGGCCTCATCAATCTAATCTTGGAGACGGGTATACAACACTTAACTTTAATCGGAAATGATACTGGCTTCCCTGATATCGGAATAGGTAGGCTGGTTACTCAAAGGCGGGCAAAAAAAATCATTGTTTCTCATATCGGTTCCAATCCGAATGCCGGACTATCCATGAATAATGGAGAGTTGGAAGTGGAGTTCTCTCCGCAAGGTACACTGGTTGAACGAATCCGTGCAGGGGGGATGGGTCTTGGCGGAATATTAACCGATATTGGTCTGGATAATGATATCGTCAGGAAAGGGAAACAAACCGTCAAAATCGGGGAGAAAAATTACCTAGTGGAACCTGCATTGACTGCCGATATCGCTATCGTTTTTGCAGCAAAAGCAGATCCCTATGGCAATCTCATATTCGACAAAAGTGCTCGAAATACAAACCCACTCGTGGCAACGGCAGGTCAAATCACGATTGTGGAAGTCGAGGAAATCGTTCCTCTGGGCAGCATGGATCCAGAGAAAATCATTGTACCTGGTGCTTTTGTAGATTATATCATTCCTTCAAAAGGAGTCGATTGGAAATGGGTTTGGGAGCCGAGGCGAGAAATCGATTAGCCAAAAGAGCGGCAGCTGAAATTAGGGATGGCATGCTGGTCAATTTGGGTATCGGCATTCCATCTTTAGTGCCGAATCATCTACGAGCCGATCATCAAGTGATGTTTCAAGCAGAAAATGGGATTGTTGGTATGGGAAGCTCTCCAGCCATGGGCCATGAAGACGCACATCTTTGTAATGCAGGAGGCCTCCCCATAACCATCCGGGAAGGAGCATCCTATTGCGATAGTACACTCGCCTTTGGGATGATTCGCCGTGGCCGTGTTGATGTTACGATCTTAGGCGCTCTTCAAGTAAGTGAATATGGGGATCTGGCAAATTGGATTGTTCCCGGTAAGCGAGTACCTGGAATGGGTGGGGCAATGGAACTTGCGGCAAAGGCGAAAAAAGTCATTGTCCTAATGGAGCACACCGACAAAGACGGTATCTCCAAATTAATGAAGAACTGTACATTGCCATTAACGGCGAAACGATGTGTACATAAGGTTATCACGGAACTGGGCGTTTTTTCTGTTACTCCAAAAGGTCTCCTATTAACTGATTTATTCGCTTCCACTACAATAGAAGAAGTCAAGAAAAGAACGGAAGCCGATGTTAAAGTGTCTAGCAAGCTTTGTATAGTAAAAGAATGAGAGAGGAGTATGAGGGCATGTATGAAGAGCAAATCAGTGCATGGTTGAAAGAGCATCGAAATGATGGCATTAAATTACTTCAAAAATTAGTGCAGGAACCCAGCAAACGCGGGCAGGAAGGGAGTGCACAAGCCATCGTCGTCGAAAAGTGCCGGCAGATCGGTCTTGACATCGACCTATGGGAGATTGGGGATGGTGCACTAAGAAATCATCCTCATTTTTATTGTGACCGAAAAGATTTTAAAGGGAATCCAAACCTTGTCGCGGTTAGGAAGGGAAGTGGCGGCGGCAGGTCGCTTATATTGAACGGTCATATCGATGTCGTTCCTGAAGGTGATAGATCAGCATGGAAGGATGATCCATTCAGTGGAAAAATAGAGAATGGGAAAGTGTATGGGCGGGGGACGACGGATATGAAAGGCGGGAATGTTTCATTATTATTAGCGCTCGAATCCATCGTTGAAACAGGCATAAGGTTGAAGGGCGACGTGATATTTCAGAGTGTAATCGAAGAGGAAAGCGGTGGGGCGGGTTCGCTCGCAGCTGTATTGAGAGGATATAAAGCTGATGGAGCGATCATTCCAGAACCAACGAACATGAAATTTTTCCCCCTTCAACAAGGATCGATGTGGTTTCGACTGAAAATAAAAGGCAAATCAGCACACGGGGGAACCCGGTATGAAGGACAAAGCGCGATAGATAAAGCTTATCTTGTAATCGAGGAAATCAAGAACCTTGAAAAGGAACGTAACCAAAAGATGGATCATCCACTTTATCATAATATCCCCATCCCCATTCCCATTAATATCGGGAGCATCCAAAGTGGGAATTGGCCTTCTTCTGTGCCTGATACAGCGATTCTAGAAGGTAGATTTGGAGTTGCCCCTAAGGAAACCATGGAAGCGGCACAACTCTCCTTGAAAAACAAGATTGACGATTTGAATCGTAAGGATAATTGGTTCAAGGAAAAACCAATTGAATTGGAATGGTTCGGAGCTAGATGGATACCGGGAATCCTGGAATTGGATCATCCGTTGATTCAGGCATTGTCCACCCACTATGAAAAAGTCATGGGAGAACAGCCGACTGTGGAAGCTTCCCCTTGGGGAACGGATGGAGGGTATTTATCTTCGGTCGGTTCCATACCGGTAGTGGTTTTCGGACCAGGCGAAACAAAATTGGCCCATGATGCCAATGAATATATAGAAGTGGATAAAATGTTGGAATCGGCCGAAATCATTGCACGAACAATTTTGGAATGGTGTGGAGTGGAGGGACATATAAGGGGTACCGGGTCTGATTCCTAAAATAGGGTCAGGCCTTCTGTTACACTATTAGATAGAGAAGGAAGGAGAGAGCCGAATGGATATTGTTGAAAAAAGAATTCAATTGTCCCATTCTACACTACACATAATGATGGATCGTTTTAATAAGCGCGTACGGGTCGAAGACTATTTGGGCCATTTTCAAGATTGCGTCGAAGAATCTTTGAAAGCAGCTGATAATATATCAGCGGAGAAAATCATATTCAAGGCACGAACGGAAAATGTACTGGAGCTGCTGAGCAAAGGTTTTTTATATGAGGGAAGCATCGATAAGTTCTTTTTAGGAAGTGATTGCCACTTCCTTGTTAAATATACCCAAGATCAGCGAAGGGCCAGTTCTCATTGGATCAAGGAGGATGAAATTCTAGAAAATGTACAGAAACTTCCAACAAAAGTAGAGCTAGAGGCCCCCCCATCCACCTATATAGGAAGGAAGGCGGAGGAAATAGATGCGGTGAAGCTTGCTGAATTGTACGGAAAAGTATTTGAAATTTACCCAACCCCGATGAATGAACCAGAATATGTGAGGAAGTGCATGAAAAGCGGGACGGTCTATTACATGTACGAACATGATGGAGTAATCGTCAGTGCGGCATCCGCTGAAATAAATGACTTCTACCGTAATGCGGAAATAACGGATTGTGCAACACTGCCCGATCATCGGCAGTATGGATTAATGAAGCACTTGATTGAGAAGCTTGAGAGTCACCTCGTCTCACATGACATTTATTGTATCTATTCTATCGCAAGGGCGCTATCATTCGGAATGAATGCAGCATTGCATCAGCAAGGCTATTATTACAGGGGTAGATTAGCCAATAACTGCTTCATTTTCGATAAATTGGAGGATATGAACTTATGGGTGAAGAATTATACATGAATGCCCATTTTCGGGCATGCATATGACAAGTTTTCGGCACTACTTCATATATATGATGGAAGGAATGTGAGAGAGGGGGAAGACATTGATCAGTGAATGTTTTAATACAAATCAGGTCTTAGAAGCGATTCTGGCAAGCATTGATGAGGGAATTCATGTAATCGATCCAAAAGGTCAAACGATCTTTTATAATGAAGTGGCGGCCAACCATGATGGAATGAAGGTAGAGGAAGTGCTTGGAAAACCACTGCTTGAAGCGTTTCCGTCCTTAAATCATAAATCTTCGACCTTGCTGCGTGTCATCCAATCCGAAAAGCCCATCTACCATCATAGACAATCTTATGTAAATGCACATGGTCGAATCATTGAGACCTTCAATACAACCCTGCCTATATATGTAGACGGTTTCATAATGGGGGCAATAGAAATTGCGAAAGATTATTCTAGCCTGAAACAATTATCGGAACGCTTAGCAGACTTGGAAAGCTCTCTTAAAACGACGACAAGTAAAGAAAAAAAAGTAGCCACGAATGGTACGTTATACACTTTTGCTGATATTCTAACCCAAGATCCACCATTTGAAAAGTTGATTGCACAAGGGAAAAAGGCTGCCCGGTCATCGTCTTCGGTTTTAGTTTATGGTGAAAGTGGTGTCGGAAAGGAACTTTTCATCCAAAGTATACATCACAACTCCAATAGGCGAAAAAAGCCCTTCATTGCACAAAATTGTGCGGCACTACCTGAAAATTTATTGGACTCGCTTTTATTTGGGACTTCGAAAGGTAGTTACACGGGAGCTGTCGAACGCCAGGGATTATTTGAGCTGGCGAATGGAGGGACTCTATTTCTTGATGAACTGCAATCGATGCCCATTGATTTACAGGCGAAGCTGCTTCGTGTACTTGAGGATGGGGCCGTTAGGAGGATAGGGGCGGCAAAAAGCATTCAGGTAGATGTCAGGATCATGACTGCGATGAATGTAAACCCGAAGACGGCTGTCACGGAGAAAAAGCTCCGTGAGGATTTATTTTATCGCTTACATGTTTTGAGCTATGAGCTACCGCCGCTAAGAGATCGTCCAGAGGATATTTTATTGCTTACGGAGCATTTTATTATAAACTTTAACGAGAAGATGAATCGCTCCGTAAAAGGAATCGATGAAGAGACCAAGGGAATCCTACATGCCTATCATTGGCCAGGTAACGTAAGGGAACTCAAGCATACGATTGAGTTCATGATGATACATGCCGAAAGTGAAGTCTTGACAGCGGGTGACTTGCCCCCATTTTTAAAAAAGAGCACAGTTCCTAAAGAGAAGGTATTGCCGCTGCGGGAAGCCATGAAGGAAATGGAAACCAAACTTATATCAGAGGCACTTTTGCAAACCGAAGGAAATGTCTTTCAAGCTTCAAAGCTATTGGACATCCCGAGGCAGACCCTCCAATATAAAATCAAGAAACATACTTGAACGCTAAAAAATCCGGTATATCGTATATAACCGGATTTTTTAGCGTTCATATTTAGTTTTTGGGCAATTTTGGCACCCTTCTTGCATTAAATACTACTATCAAGACTTAGGAGGTATGGCTATGTTATTTGATTTATATAAACCAGATCGTCATTGGAAAGATATAGAGTTATGGAAAGATGTAACTGATGAACAATGGAACAATTGGTTGTGGCAATTGACAAATACAATAAGAACTGTGGATGATTTGAAGAAAGTAATCGACCTTACTCCGGATGAAGAGGAAGGGGTGCGAATCTCCACCAAAACGATTCCCTTAAACATTACCCCCTATTATGCGTCACTTATGAATAAAGAGGACCCTAGGTGTCCAATAAGGATGCAATCCGTGCCCATATCGGAAGAAATGCATAAAACTAAGTATGATATGGAGGATCCACTACATGAAGATGAGGATTCACCCGTACCGGGATTGACTCACCGGTATCCCGACCGTGTGCTTTTCCTGGTGACGAACCAGTGCTCGATGTATTGCCGATATTGTACGAGAAGGCGTTTTTCAGGTCAAATTGGCATGGGCGTTCCAAAGAAACAATTAGATGCAGCAATCGGCTATATTCGGGATACACCAGCGGTCAGGGATGTGCTTATTTCCGGTGGTGATGGATTATTGATCAACGATACCATCCTCGAATATATCTTGAAGAATTTGCGAGACATTCCCCATGTTGAAATAATCAGGATCGGTACACGGGCTCCAGTGGTTTTTCCTCAGCGTATCACTGAAAACCTGTGTAATATTCTAAAAAAATATCACCCGGTTTGGTTAAATACGCATTTCAATACGTCGATAGAAATAACGGAAGAGTCGAAGAAAGCGTGTGAGATGCTCGCGGATGCGGGTGTGCCAGTTGGAAACCAAGCTGTAATCTTAGCGGGCATTAACGATAGTGTCCCTATCATGAAGAAGCTAATGCATGACCTTGTCAAGATCCGTGTACGCCCTTACTATATTTATCAATGCGATTTGTCAGAAGGAATTGGTCATTTCCGGGCCCCAATATCTAAAGGAATCGAAATCATCGAAGGCTTACGGGGTCATACATCCGGTTATGCAGTACCTACATTCGTTGTTGATGCACCTGGAGGGGGAGGGAAAATCACTTTACAGCCAAATTACATCCTCTCTCAATCCCCAACCAAGACAGTGCTTCGGAATTTCGAAGGTGTAATCACGACCTATCCGGAACCGGAGCAGTACACACCGGGACTTGCCGATGATTATTTCAAGGGGATTTATCCCGATGTTGAAGCAAAACAGTCAGATTCAGGGATAGCGGGTCTTATGAACGACAAACAATTTAATTTAGTACCTGAAGGCCTGAAACGGATGAACCGTCGTGAAAAATACCATACCAACCCAGAACATGCCTCTTTAAAAAACCAACGCGAAAAACGTGACCAGCTAAAAGAAAAAAAAATTCAGGCACAGCAAATAAAAAAATAGCTCCACAAAGCAAAAAGGAAGAAGGGGAGTAAAATGGAAGTATGTCCGTGGTGTGAAACAGGAAAACTCTCTTCCATAAAGGGTACAGTTTATTGGGAATTACCGGATGGAACGAAGGCTGTTGAGATTACCGAAACGCCATCATCCCATTGTGAAAATTGCAATGCCCTTTTTCAACGGGATGAAGTCGTGAAAGAAATTGAAGACCAGTTGTTTCTAATTGATACGAAACAGCTAGATAAGCAGACTACGTATGAGGAACTATTAAAGATGAAGCGAATGCTGAAACGGAATTATTTTGACTTTTCTTAGGAGGAGCGAATTCTATAAAAAATAAAAACTATGATTTTTGATAAAACATTTATCTGATCCTCGGGATTGGATAGATGTTTTTTTGAATTGAAACTAGATAAAATCGGCTAAACGGACTGATTATAAGTGCAAGGATAGCTGAGGTTTTCTGCAGAAAAAGCCCCTAATATTGTCCACTATAACTCTTTCACACTAATGTCCGACGATCTCTTCTGCAGCAAGTTCCATGTAATAATTAATAGGCTTAGACTAGAATAAGATACTTTCCTTATTTTATAAGTTTAGAAAAACTTTTCCACGTTCGTTTTTATTTTGACTTTAGTTGGTTGAGTAACGCGGAAGGGAGGGTGTACGAATGTTCAAAAGGATGGATTATTATAGTTAAAGCCACCATATCTTAATCCTGGTGGCTTTAGGTATATGTTGATCTAGGTGCGTAGTTAGCCTATTTATAGTTTAGGCAAAGTGATGAAAAAACATGTTCCTTTTCCGAATTGACTTGAAACACGTATGCTGCCACGATGGAAATCCACTACCTCTTTGACAATTGCCAGTCCCAGACCAGTGCCTTCTTTTGTCCTAGAAGCGTCCGCTCGGTAAAAACGTTCGAACAAATGAGAAAGTTCTTCTTCTTTAATCCCCATACCGGTATCTCGAAATTGAATGAAAACATCATCGTTTGTTTCTTCAACTATAATTTTAATGGAACCGTTCGGTTTATTGTACTTTAAAGCATTTGTAAGTAAATTATCCCAGACAGTTTCCAATAGACCTTCATCACCATTGAAACGGATTGGTGCAATTTTATAATATAGTTCGATGCCCGAATCTTCAATGAGCCACAAATATTTTTGAATCAGCGTCTTAAGTTGTTCATCCAATGCAAATGAGGAGCGTTTTAATGCACGTGTAGGCTGATCTAAAAAGGTTAGCAGTAGTAATTGCTTAGTTAAGAGAGATAATCGCTTAGTCTCTGTCTCGATAATCGATGTGTATGTTAGGCGATCTTCTTCTGTAATGCTGGGTGACTTCAATAGTTCAGAATATCCTTGGATATTTAATAGCGGCGATTGGAAATCATGAGAAACATTGCTTATGAATTCTTTTCTTGATCGATCTGTTTCCTGTAATTGCTTCGTCATTTGATTGAAACTTGATGCAAGCTGTCCAATTTCATCGCGTCGTTTAACCTTCAGTAGAAGGTCATAATTTTCTTTTGATATTTGTTTAGTGGCTTCCGTTAATTGTGTAATGGGTCGTATTAATTGTTTCGCAACAAATAGCATTCCAATCAGGCTGATTATCGCCATGGATATGATCAAACAAGCCAATATTGTATGCACTTCAGAAAATAATAAGCCAATATTGGGCCGAAGGAAGACCCCATACTGTTCGCCATTATATATAAAGGGGACACCGACAGTATTGATAATTTTATTCGTAAAAAAACCTGTCATGAATGACTGATTTGGATAGTTCTCCATACCATGAAAGATATTTCCTTTAAATACCGTTTCTTTGGCGGAAGGGGGTAATTCTGACGTTTTAAATGCCCCTCCAAAGAACTGAGAATAACCAGATTCCCCGACAACATAAAATTGATACCCTATATCGCCAAGTGTCGATAAATAATGTTCTAAATCCAAATCAGGCGTACTCTCGATATATCGTGTAATATTTTGTGCTATGGCGACATTCTTTTCATCATTTTGTTCCTTAGTAACCAGATGGTAATACGTGTTTGTTAAAAAAAAGCCGACAATTGTACTGAATAGCATAAGGCTTAACGTAGTGATAATGAACTGTTGATACAAGGTTTTCATGAATGTTGAACCTCTAATTTATATCCTAAACCACGGATTGTGTTTATTTCGATATTAGCCCCTAGACGATCCAATCGGTTTCTCAGGCGTTTGATATGTGTATTAAGGGTCAGGCCGTCACCTTCATAATCATGTCCCCATATTTGTTCCATGATGGTAAATCGCTCGATGACATAATTGGGCCGATTTGCAAGTAATGATAGCAATTCAAATTCCTTTAAGGGCATGATCAGTGTTTCTGATTCGGTTGACACTTCAAAAATTTTACGATTAATCGTCACATTACCGATCCGAATGATATTTTGGCTGTCCTTATCAAATCTTCTAAGGATGACGGCAATCCGAAATAGTAACTCTTTAGGTTCAAAGGGCTTTACTACATAATCTTCGGAACCTGCTAGAAACCCTCTCGTTTTATCTTCTAATTGATCTTTTGCCGTTAACAGTAGAACAGGAATTTTATAATCTTGGTTGAGTATTTTTGTCAACTCAATGCCATCCATCCCGGGCATCATCACATCAACTACGGCTAAGTCAGGAACTACTTCTTCTAATAAGTAAAGCGCCTCTTTCGCATCATTAGCTTTTATGACATCATATCCTTCCCGCATTAAATGAATACTTACCAGCTGTAATATATGTTTGTCGTCATCACAAACCATTATTTTCAATACAATCACCTCAAACCATTTTTTGCTTTATATGTACATGGGTTCGCTTTCATGAAATCTATACTTACATGCATGTAAACAGGTAAGAACGCAGAGACATGTGGAAGTCTCTGCGTATGGCTTGTATATTTGTTTTTTCTTTTATTTCTTATCTTTCTCAAAGAATAATATTAATGCGGGCAATAGCATTCCACGCACTAAGAATGTATCCATTAAAATACCGATGGCAACGATGAATCCAAAGACGAATAAATCGGCTATTGGCATCGTAGTCAATGCCGCAAAGGTGGCTGCCAAAATTAAACCAGCAGATGAAATGACCCCACCTGTATTCCGAATAGCGATTTCCAAAGCCTGTTTCACTTTTTTTGTTTTGCGTTCTTCTAAGAAACGGGATATTAAAATAATGTTATAGTCTATCCCGAGAGCGACTAAGAAGATAAACGCATAAACAGGTACACGTGTACTTACTGCTTCATAACCGAACAGAACATCAATGAGGAACAGACCTAATCCTAAAGCCGCCAAGAATGAAAGTAAAATGGTGGCCATCATATAAACCGACATTTTTACTGACTTCGTTAACACGAATAGGAGGATTAAAATTAATAATGTTTCTAGTAGGACGATCACCCAAATATCACGATTATTGACATCACGCTCGTCAACAAGTTTCGGAGTAATTCCACCAAAATACACTTCACCGGATATATCTGCTTTACTTAGGATTTCATCATCGTTTTCAATTAACTCCTTCATCATATCGATTGCTTCGACAGAATAAGGGTTAAGGTCAAGCGTCATACTATATTTTACTACTTTCGCGTCGTCAGATACATTTGTTAGTCGAACTGATGTAACATCTTTTTCAGATTCGAGCGTTGTCCGTAATGCTTCGATCTGTTTTTCTGATAACGTTTCTTTTCCTTCGAATAAAATGGATGTTGGAGCCAATTCACCTTTGTCGTATTTCGCTTCGACGATTTCGTAGCCTTCACGTGAAGGTAAATCTTTTGGGAAAGATTTCACTGTATCAAACTCAAAATCAAGGTTAAATACATTTAACGCTGACACAACCATTAAAATGGCGATAATCCCGCCAGAAAGGCCTGGTTTATTTACAACGAATTTTGCAACGGGTCCCCAGAAGCGATGTTTCACTTCTTTCGTTTCACCAAACTTCGGTACTTTCGGCCAGAAGGCTTTACGCCCGAATAGGGTGAACAGCGCTGGGACAAGTGTAATGGATGCTAACATGATGACAAACATTGTCGTTCCAAAAATCGGCGCAAAGTTTTGATAATCACGGAAGTTTGCAAAGAATAATACTAGCATTGCGGCGAGTACTGTTCCGCCTGCTAAGAATACTGGCAATCCTGTAGCACGCATCGCATGTTTCATTGCCTCATATTTGGTCTCATGGTGGTTCAGTTCTTCTCGGAAGCGAGAGAATATGAATAATGAATAGTCAATCACGGCCGCGAACAGCAAAATACTCATTATCGATGTAGTTGAATTGTTGATTTCAAGTCCACCAGCACCCATTAATCCGAGTGTTTGATTCACTACTTGGTATACGATTACTGTTGCTAATAGTGGGATAAAAGCCAATAATGGAGAACGGTAAATAACGATGAGCAGGATTAAAATAATCACTATTGTGGTAAATAGTAACACGAAATCAGCTTGTTCGAACAACTTAAGCGTATCTCCAGCAATTCCTGCAGGACCAGTAATACGGAAGGAAGTTTCAGACATACCCTCTGTAACGTCATTTCCAACCTCAGCCATAGCATCTACGGTTTCGCCAATTTGGCGGCTATCAAGACCAGGGTCTAAAGTCATTGGAATGATGATCGTAGACTGGTCATCTGACTTGAACCCTTCGATTGCTTCTGGCGGTAATTGAGAGATATTGACGATTTCATCGACACCCTCAATTTTAGCACCGATGATTTTATTCATAATGCTTGTAACTTCTTCTAAGTTCACCTTACCATTTTCGTTATGAAAGGTAAGAATACCAGGCGTCCCTTGATCATTAGGGAAGTATTTTTCTAATTTTTCATTTGCAATAATGGATTGTGCATCGTCGGGTAAGGATTGAAAGTTTGTCACTTTGTAATCACTTACTGCCGGACCGGCACTTAACCCAATCATTAAGACCAGCCATGTGACAATTGTAATCCACATACCTTTCTTAGTTGAAACCCAATCAGTTATTGGGCGTAAAAAAGAATTCATTTAATTATTTCCCCCTTATAGTTTAGAGCTGCAATGTGAAATGCGGACCTCACATTTAAGCTCGTCATCACTTTCTATTTCATTGTAATGTAACTAAATGAACTGAAAATGAACTTTTAGTTAAATTATGAAAAATTGGAGGGGTAACCAGCTGGATAATAAAACATTTATCAGCGCCTGAAGATTTACTCTATATACACAAAATTCGTGGTAAAGTATCTAGATGGAATTTATAGTTGAAAGGGTAATTAACAATCAAGACTTGTATAGGTGTAGACGTAAGCGTTAGTTTCCGATATATTAAGATTTAAATCATAGTATTTTGATAAGGGGGCTCGACATGAGACCGTTTTACTTATTTTTAATGAAATATCGACAGCCGAAGGAAATTGATGAATTTACAAAATTCGCAAACCATGCATACGAAGATCACAGTTTTCCAAAGCAATCGGATGATTATCATGAAGTGAGCAGTTACTTGGAGTTAAATGGAGACTATTTAGATAGTATGACTATATTCGATCGATTATGGGATCAATATGTCCAAATAGAAGAAGGACTGCTATAGATACAGGAATAGGGGGAGCCGAAGGATGTTTAGAAGCCTTCAAGCCCGAATTTTGTTTTATTCTTTAATTATATCGAGCTTACCCGTTTTGATATTGGGAATCATTTCTTATGAATCACAACGCTCCTTGCTAGCTAAAGAAGCGAAGAGTACATTGAATTCAGGTTCACTTAATATGGTAAATGAAATGTACAGTTATTTAAATGAACGGATTAGTGATGTTAACTTAATGAGTACGAATACGGTATTGATCAATCCTGATTCTTCTAAAGAGGAGAAGACCGATGAATTGAAAAGATTCACAGAAGCAAAAGGTGAATACTTTGGTGCCGTATATTTAGATTTGGAAGGTACGGTCATGGCTGATACCTCAAATAAAATGGTCGGAACAAGCTTAGCTAATAGAATATGGTTTCAAGAAGGGCTAAAGGGGCATGAATTCCTATCGGATGTATATAAAACGAAAGCATTTGCTGAACCTATTATAGCCTTAAGTGCACCGGTAAATGATAATAAAGGGAAAATGATCGGTGTTGTGTCCCCGGCCTTTCGGATATCAGGCCTTTGGGATATGATGGAGAAAAAGGCCAATGACATTAGTGAAAAGTACCCTGTGAATTTTTATATGATCAATCAGGATGGCATTATGATTTCAAAAAAAGACCCGAATGGCATTCATGAGAGTTCTAATACGACATTGGAAGATATGGGCCTTACAAAAGAAAAGTTATTGGAATCCGCTAATTCCAATAATTTATATAGTGCAGAAAATGGAGAAAAGATATATTCCATTCAATACGTTCAACCGATAGCTCAAACGGAAAATAAATGGTTTGTGGTAGTGGGAGCTGACAAAAAACAAGTATATCAGCCGTTAAATGATCTTTTATCCCGCTATCTTTCTATATACACCATTGTATTTATGTCCATCATTCTAGGCGTCTATTTACTTACGAAATCTCTGGTGAAACCAGTACATAATCTAGTGGAAGTGACGGAAGATTTTATCCAGGGAAAAGAGTTCGTGGTCTCTGATAAAAGAAGTTTTGTAGAAATGGAGAAGTTGAATCATGCGTTTCTAAGGATGATGGATACGATTAAGGATAGAGAAAGAGAAATCGTCCGTACCGAAAAGTTAAAATATGTCGGACAACTGGCCGCAGGGGTAGCGCATGAAATCAGGAACCCATTGACGACCATCAGGGGTTTTCTCCAACTGTTGAAGAAGCAGGATTATGAAAAAGAGTTAATTGAAAAGTACAGTGATGTCATGCTTGGGGAAGTAGATCGAGTGAACGTTTTTGTTACACAACTCCTTGATTTAGCTAAACCCCACCAGCTTGAAATGGAGAATTTGGATCTGAAGGAATTCCTTGATGAACTGGTTGCTGTCTATTCGGCTTCTACTCTATATAAAGATGTCACACTCGTTAATACATTGACAGAACCCGTACATACCTATTCCGATAAAAACCGGTTGCGTCAGGTTATCCTTAATGTCCTGAATAATTCCTGCGAATCGTTTGAGTCAAAAGGGCAGATTGAAATGACCGTCGATACTTCACCTCATTATGTACAATTGAAGATCCGAGACGATGGAAAAGGGATTAAACCTGAGAATTTAAAAAATATCGGGATGCCCTTTTATACGACAAAGTTAAAAGGAAATGGTTTGGGAGTGGCAACTTGCATCCAAATCATGGATGAACTCAAAGGGAAATTTCAAATCGAAAGTAAATATGGACAAGGTACAGAAGTGATCTTGACGATTCCGACAACAAACCGTCTCATTTAAAGAGGCGGTTTTCCTGTCTTGCCCTATTTTTTTGATAGGTTACCATAATAAAAGTTTCTCGCATAACCTATCTAAATGAGTCAAATGCCCCCTCTTTTCCATTAACCACCTTGTTTGTTCATGCATATAATTTACTATCAAACGATAAGGACCATATTGGGGGATGTCTCTTATGGGCAAGAAAAATCAGCCAAAATTCAAATTAGGCGATACAGTCGTAATTATAATGTATGGGACAGTCGGGAATATAACCGATATAAAATATCTCGATGGTTCTTATGTGTATGAAGTAAATTACAGCGAAGGCCTATATATTGAAAAGACATTACAGTCTATAACTGAATACGAAGGAGAAATCCTTTATCAACAGGAACAAATCGATATCGAATATAAATATATTATCGGTGATTTAGTCCAGGTCGATGGATATGAATATGATTATTTTAAGATAATTGGCTATCGAACGGAGATTTGGCGCTATAAAGAGAATGCCTGGGAAGATGTGATATATGAATTATCACGTATCTCCGATGGGGAATGGCTGGAAGCGCATGAAGAAGAATTGACTTTAGTAGCCGATGCCAAACGTGCAGATGCAATCATTCAAAAATTGGGGCTGCTCCTTTCTAATAAGAATAACGAGCTTACTATCATTGCTAAACAAAACAACCCTGGTAAAGGTGAGCGAGATATGACTATGACAAAAAATGAAAAAATGGAAATGATTGATGGACTGTTGGATTTATATAATGATTATTGTAAGCTTTTTCATCAATTTGGCGATGATGAATATCAACATATCATGAAAATAGCTCTTGCTAAAATTGAGAAGGCGGCGGAAGAAATTTACCCAGGTCACAAAAAAGAGCATACGAAATAAAAGGTCTTGAAAAGGGATGTATACACTTTAGCACGAGCCGATGAAGACTCATCTCTAAGAAATTGAATCAACGAATTAAAGTGTAGGATATGCGTAAGTTTTGAGAGAAAATGCCCTACTGGCATATTTATACCTATACATTCATACATCTTTAATTAAGGGGGCGATGATTTGCGAGAAATTGAGGTTTTTATTGATACTGAAGAGATAGCGGAATTCTTTTACCAAGAATTATTAAAGCGGGGCTATCTTCCAAAAGAATCTGAAGTTGAAGATCTTGCTGACATCACATTCGAATACCTTCTTGAAAAATGCATTATTGATGAGGAAGTCGATGAATGATGTATCATCAATCAATGGGCAGTTTTCTTGCCATTACTCCTTAAAATCAACCAAAAAGACGGCGGGTTTCCGCCGTTTTGCTGCGTTCCACCGATCACTTAAAGAGTGTTATATCCTACTTCCTGCAGTAGATAAAGAAGTTCTATTTTCCTAATATGGGGTTGGTATGTTATAGTAATTGGGAATGTCATTTCAACCACTTCAAGGAGGGAATTTTAAGAATGAGCGTACATATTGGTGCTAAAGAAAATGAAATTGCGGAAACGGTTTTGCTTCCTGGGGATCCGTTACGTGCAAAATATATTGCTGAGACGTTTTTAGAGGATGCTAAATTATACAATGAAGTTCGTAATATGTTTGGGTATACAGGAACTTATAAAGGAAAACGCATTTCCGTTCAAGGTACAGGAATGGGTGTCCCTTCGATTTCGATTTATGTAAATGAATTGATGAATAGCTATAATGTCCAAAAACTTATCCGGGTTGGGACAGCTGGTGCCATTCAAAAAGATGTGAAGGTCAGAGATGTAATCCTGGCTATGAGTGCCTCTACAGATTCACAAATGAACCGCATGACATTCGGTGGCGTTGATTTTGCTCCTACTGCTGATTTTGATTTATTGAAAAAAGCTTATGATGCAGGGGTGGACAAAGGGTTGCAATTGAAAGTCGGAAACGTATTTACCGCAGATCAATTCTATAATGATAATAGTGAATTGGAAAAGTGGGCCAAGTACCAAATCCTTGCTATAGAA
Source organism: Peribacillus sp. NPDC046944 (assembly GCF_050272735.1). NCBI lineage: Bacteria > Bacillati > Bacillota > Bacilli > Caryophanales > Bacillaceae > Peribacillus > Peribacillus sp. NPDC046944. The sequence goes on along the minus strand of NZ_JBNNML010000007.1, from coordinate 19,084 downwards.
ATGGAATCGGCTGCATTATATACACTTGCTGCTAAGTTTGGTCGTAAAGCATTATCCGTTTTAACGATTTCCGACCATCTTTTAACAGGTGAGGAAACAACCTCCGAAGAGCGCCAAACAACATTCAATGAGATGATTGAGGTTTCTTTAGAGGCAGCGATTCAAGACTGACTATAAACGTTGGATTTACGGGTAGCCAGGAATGGAAGAAATTAAGATATTTAGTTTCTTCCATTCCACGGAGTCCGTATTTTTGCACGTATATAGAATATGGATAAAGAAAAGGTCTCTATAAGAAAGCTGGATTGGAGCAAGATGGTAGGCACTTACATATCATTCAAAAAATTTGATAACTAAAGTTTTCCGATTTGCTAGAAAGCTGATAAAATAGGATGTATTAGTTAATATTGTCATGAAGAATGAAAGTGGTGAGGCTTCAGTGGAAGAAGAAAATCAACAACAGCCCAAAGATGAAGGCAAAATTGTGAAAATAAAAAAGTTTACGTTTATTATGGGGATTTTCTTACTCATATTTTTGACAGCAGGGATAACTACAATCGCGTTGACCTTTGGCGATGAAAAAGTAGAGTCACTTGCACCGAGTAATCATCCTGAATTTGAAAAGTTATATTCTACATATGATACGATCAAAGATAATTATTATGAAGAAATCGATGAGAACACGCTCGTGGATGGAGCTATAAATGGAATGATAGAATCGTTGGATGATCCTTATTCCTCTTATATGGATAAGAAAGAAGCCTCCAGTTTCCATGAGAGCATCTCTTCTTCCTTTGAAGGAATAGGTGCTGAAATCCAAGAGAAGGATGGACAGATCATGGTGGTTTCCCCTATTAAAGGATCACCAGCTGAAAAAGCCGGAGTCCGGCCTAATGATATTATACTAAGTGTCAATGGCAAAAGCCTTGATGGCTTAAGTTCTTCGGAAGCTGTCTTGAAAATCAGGGGGAAAAAGGGAACAAAAGTGGAGCTTGCCATTTCAAGGGCGGGTGAAAAGGAACCGATTACTTTGTCCATTAAGCGTGATACCATTCCGATTGAAACGGTTTATTCAGAGATGCTTGATGATGGGATTGCCAAAGTGCAGGTTACAAGTTTTTCTGAGCATACGGTGGAAGAGCTGAATACGGCACTTGAAGACATGGATAAAGAAAAGATGAAAGGCCTAATATTGGACTTACGTGGAAATCCGGGTGGATTGCTTGACCAAGCGATCGCAATGGCAAACTTATTTATCCCGAATGGGGAAGTCATCCTTCAGGTCGAGGATCGAAAAGGAAAAAGAGAAGTCTATAAATCCCAGAATAATGGTGAGTTGAAGCTACCAGTGGTCGTATTAATTGATGATGGAAGTGCAAGTGCATCTGAAATCGTTGCCGCCGCTGTTAGTGAATCTGCGGGTATTCAGCTTGTAGGGGTAAAATCATTCGGAAAGGGGACCGTGCAAAAAGCCGCAGACTTTGATGATGGTTCCAACTTTAAGTATACAGCACAAAAATGGCTGACTCCGAAAGGCAATTGGATCCATAAAAAAGGGATTGAACCGGATATAAAAGTCAAGCTTCCCGAGTATGCCAATCTTCCATATATCTCTCCTGATAAAGGATTGAAAGTATCGGATTCCTCGAGTGAAGTAGAAGCAGCGGAGAAAATGCTGAAAGAAGCCGGGTATAATCCAGGAAAAGTGGATAAGTATTTCGATGAAGAAACAAAGGTAGCGGTCAAGGAATTCCAAAAGGATCATAAGATCAAAGAAACAGGTGTCATTAAAGACGATACAACCGTTAAATTGATGGAAGTCATTAGGGATAAAATCCTTAAAAATGATACTCAAGTGAAAAAAGCGGTGGAAGTATTGAAAAAGAAAATCAAATAATCTTTTATAAAAACAAGCGGCCCATCAGCAAGCATTTATTGCTGATGGGCCGTTTTTCGTATGCTTGACTTAGGTGTGTGTGTAATCCATAAGGTGACCATGGAAGAAGTACCAATGGGTGGGGAATGGAAGGGTATCCATGATGAAGTAGAATTTGAAGAAAACGAGCGGTAAACCCTGCTTGAGGAACATGAACTTTCATACAAGGCTAAGAATAATTACTACCGAAAAGCGGCAGAAAAATCAAAGAAGGCTAGATGCCACTCTGACTAAATTCTGCGATTATATCTATCAAAAAGAACCTCGTCAGAATAAATATAACAGGAGCAACTGAATGGGTTTCCAAGGTTAATCGTGAAAAGAATGAAGGGGCTGTCTAATAAGTCCTTATTCCAGTGAATTTCGCAAAAATAAAGAGGCAGAAATGTTGTTAAATCAACGTTTCTGCCTTTTACTATTTATTCAATTTCGGTGTGTAATTACACCTTTTGGGACAGCCCCTTGATCAATCCTTTATAAATAATTTCATTTTACAAAAAGCGGGATATTACTCCTGTAATCAGGTGAAATGATGCCATTTTCGGTAATGATGCTTGTAATAAGAGAATGGGGCGTAACGTCAAAAGCAGGATTGAATGTCTTCACATTTTCTGGTGCTATCCTGACTCCTTGTATAGAAGTGATTTCATCCCCATTCCTTTCTTCGATTGGGATGGAGATACCCGACTCGAGAGATAAATCGAATGTACTTGATGGTGCTGCTACATAGAAAGGAATATCGTAATGCTTAGCTAATATCGCCAAACCCAATGTACCAATTTTATTGGCTGTATCACCGTTTGCCGCAATACGGTCTGCTCCGACTATAATGGCTTCGATTTTTTTATGATGAATGGTGTGGGCTGCCATATTATCCGAGATTAATGTAACGTCCACTCCAGCTTGCATAAGTTCCCATGCGGTGAGTCGTGCCCCTTGCAAGACAGGTCTCGTTTCACAGGCATAGACCTTTATAGGAAAGGATCTTTCCTTGGCCAGGTGGAAAGGTGCGAGGGCAGTTCCGTACCGTGCAGTGGCTATCCCCCCAGCATTACAATGGGTTAAAATAGAATCACCCTCGTTGAATAAAGACAATCCGTATTCACCAATTTTTCGGCACATCTCCACATCCTCTGAAAATAGCTTTTTTGCTTCAGCAACAAGAGCGCTTTTGGCTGAAGCTATGCTATTGGCTGCTTGTAGAGTATTCTCCATTCTTTTCAGTGCCCAAAAAAGGTTGACCGCTGTTGGTCTTGAAGAAGCGAGTGTAGTAACATGTTTCGTGACATTGTGTTTAAATTGCCATAAATCCGTGGTATTTTCCTGGATTGCACCAAGAGCAACGCCAAATGCTGCAGTTAGCCCGATAGCGGGGGCACCACGGACCTTCAAGGTCAAGATGCTGTCATATACATCTTTAACCGTAAAAAGTTCAATGAATTCTATTTTTGATGGCAAGGCCTGTTGATTCAATAAGGTAATATGGGTATCATTCCATTGGACGGAATAGGGTAGTGGCGTTGTAGTTGTCATATGTATATCTCCTTATAGGGCTGAATAGGAAGGCAATGTATATTGCTTTACGGCTTCTATCACTGCTGGAATATTCAGTTCTTTCCGATTTTTGATTATATGGGCCCCGATTTTCAAGGTAGCCGTTTTAGCTGTAATTCTAGTTTCTTTATTCTCAATGCCATTTAAATCAGCAACATGAGATAGGCCAATGGTTCTTCGAATTAGTTCACATCCTGCAAAGCCATATGCATCACCTTTAAACTTGTTGAGTACATATGGAAGATAACCTTCGATCTTACTGTAAGGACTTTTATTTTCAGAATTCCACAGGTTCGTATAGGTTTCTTCAAATGTATTCCAAAATTCCTGAAGATGAGTAAAGATTTCTTCCTTCCCAGTGGCCTCGCGTGTTACTGCCTGGAATAGGAGATTCGCCATGTATTGTCCAAGGTCAAATCCAACAGGACCATAAAAAGCGAATTCAGGGTCAATTACCTTTGTTTCTGTATCACTTGCAAATATACTTCCCGTATGTAAATCGCCATGAAGAAGGGCCTCCTGCTCGGATTCGAAGCTTTGTTTTAACTTAGCCACTTCCAGTATTAAATCAGCATCTTTCCATATAGACTTGGCAGCCTCCAGCAACTCAAGCTCAAACTCGCCTGGATGTTCCTCCAAAAAAGGATCCGTGAAAATGAAAACCTCAGTAATCTTGCAGAGTTCTGGATTCGTGAAGTTCCGGGCAACCTCTTTTTTCGCTGCCGGTTCCAAATGAAAATCAGACGTATAAAAAGCGGTCTTTGCAACAAATTCACCAATGTGTTTGGATAATAGAGGGAAATGATCTCCTTCAATTAATCCGGTCCGGGCGATTTTCAAGTGTGATAAATCTTCCATGACGGTGATTGCAAGCTGTTCATCAGAATAATAGACTTGTGGGACAAGTTCGGGACAATAGCTTCTGAATTGAATTAATGCATTCGCTTCGATAGCCGATCTTTTTAAAGTCAATGGCCAGCTTTCACCAAGAACCTTTGCGTAAGGAACTGCTTGTTTGATGATGACTCCTTTATTTGTTACGGGATTTGTAACGTGAAAAACATAATTTAAATTTCCGTCACCGATTTCATTACATAGTAATGAGTCATCTGAATGCAGTAACCCAAGTTTCTTCGTTAGGTCAATTGCCGTTTCGTTTGTCAATAGCTTGAAATTTGATGGTTGAGTCATTGTTATCCCTCCAAGTACATTAAAAAATATGAAAAAGCCCCTTTCCCATAGAAAGAGGCAGAAGCTTCACTTCGAACCTCTTATCTCCCAGAAAGAATTCTTTCTGGTGGATTTGGCACCGTGCTCTGTGGATATAATCCGGCGGAATTCCCGCCCCATTTCACAATGGTATTACAGTCGGTTGCTGGGCTTCATAGGGCCTTTATCCCTCAGCCTGCTCTTGATAAGAGTATTGTATTTATTTTCAGAAAATTAATCTCGAATGAATGATATCAATATTTTAAATAGTTTGTCAATGGTAAATTAATAAAACTCCGGCCGCCGATCTTCGAAAACGGGTATTTTATTTCTTGCTTCTCCTACTTTTTCTAAGTCAAGGGTGCCGAGTAGAAGTTCTTTTTCTTCACCAGCCTCACAAATGATTTCTCCCCACGGGTCGATGATGATGGAATGTCCGGCAAAATGATTATTTCGGTCAGAACCGGAACGATTCACAGCCACAACGAAGGCTTGGTTTTCTATTGCCCGGCTGATTAACAGTGCCCTCCAATGATGGAGCCTAGGCTTTGGCCACTCGGCGGTCACGAAGATAACCTCCGCACCTCGTACGGTATGGGCCCGTTGCCATTCCGGAAAACGGATATCATAGCAAATGAATCCGGCGCAAATCTTTTCATCGAGGGAGAATAAGCCGTCTTTTTTGCCAGGTTGTAAGTAATGGTGTTCATCCATCAATTGAAACAGATGGAGTTTATCATATTCTTTAACCAGTTTGCCTTCTTTATCGATGATGAGCATTGTGTTATAGATGCCTTCCTTAGTTTTCTTTGCAATCGAGCCACCGATTATGTTAATGTGGTGTTTTTTTGCAAGGGCTTTTAGAAAGGTAATGGTTTGTGCTGCTTCTTCGTCTGCAATTTCATGTAATCTCGTTAAGTCATAGCCGGTTGTCCATAGTTCCGGCAGCATGACGATGTCCGGTTTAGACTGTACAGCTTTTTCAATCCATTGTTTTGCCACCTGGAAATTTATATCTGGCTGTCCAAAGGCAATGTCCATTTGTAAACAGGCGATTTTCCATTTCATCATTTAAAACCTCCATTTGTAAAAAAGTACTTTACAAGATTAAGATAAACATATATCATTTGTGACTATAATTTCAAGAAATTTCAGAGAAGGTGCAAAGATGGTGCAATTCGAAAAATCCAGACTTCTTCAAGAGCTTCCAAAGCAGTTTTTTGCTTCTTTAGTCGAAAAAGTTAATAACATAACATCAGAAGGCAAGGATGTCATTAATCTTGGGCAGGGAAATCCAGACCAACCGACTCCTGAACATATCGTGAAGAGCCTGCAGACAGCAGCAGGAAATTCCATGAATCATAAATATTCTCCTTTTAGGGGGCTTCCCTATTTAAAAGAAGCTGCGGCCCTCTTTTATGAACGTGAATATGGCGTCAAGCTAGATCCTAAAACGGAAGTGGCGATTCTTTTCGGTGGAAAGGCTGGTCTAGTCGAATTACCGCAATGCTTGTTGAATCCAGGCGATACAATTTTAGTGCCTGATCCGGGCTATCCAGATTACCTGTCAGGTGTAGCGTTAGCCCAAGCTAAAACGGAAATTATGCCCTTGACCGAAGAAAATGATTTTCTTCCCGATTATAAGGAAATAGATAAAGAGGTTTTTGACAAAGCGAAGATGATGTTCTTGAATTATCCCAATAATCCCACAGGAGCATCGGCGTCAGCAGAATTCTTCGAAGAAACGGTTTCCATGGCAAAAGAACACTCGATATGTGTGGTCCATGATTTCGCATATGGTGCAATTGGGTTCGATGGGAAAAAACCGGTAAGCTTCCTTCAAGCAGAAGGATCAAAAGAAGTGGGGATAGAAATTTACACCCTTTCTAAAACATATAACATGGCGGGGTGGAGGGTTGGCTTTGCGGTTGGCAACCAGAGTGTCATCGAATCGCTTGAATTATTGCAGGATCATCTTTACGTCAGCCTTTTTCCCGCAATACAAGAAGCCACGGCATGCGCCTTACTGGATTCACAAGAGTGTGTGAAGGAACTCGTGAACATGTACGAAGGACGACGAAATGTATTTATCGAAGGGTTACGATCCATTGGATGGGATGTACAGGCTCCAGATGCTTCCTTCTTTGCTTGGCTAAAGGTCCCTGAAGGATATACTTCAGCGAGCTTTGCAGATCATTTACTGGCACATGCCCATGTAGCAGTTGCACCAGGAAATGGTTTCGGTGAATTTGGTGAAGGATACGTCAGGGTGGGACTTCTCACTTCAGAAGACAGACTCCAAGAAGCGGTAGAAAGAATTCGTACATTGAATATATTCAAAGAAAATCAGTGAGATATTGAATAGTTTGAACATTATACCTATTGACAAAGTATGAATTGCGTGAAAGAATATAAAAAAGAATTCTAAATTTTTAGTTAAGATACATAAACGAAAATATAATAGCATTTTCTTATTTTGAGCAGGTGGAGGGACTAGCCCGATGAAGCCCAGCAACCGACTGTAATACCATTGTGAAATGGGGCGGAGATAATACCGCCGGATCATTTTATTGATTCCGTAAGGCACGGTGCTAATTCTTGCAGCTATAGAGCTGGGAGATAAGAAGATGGCTTTTTCAAAGCCTCTTCTTTAGGAAGGGGCTTTTACATTTTTAACAGAGAATTGGAGTGCAACTTTGTTCGCAGATGGTTAGAAGCTTGTTAAAGGAAAGACCAACAATGACAACTTTAAGAATGACTTTTACGTATTGGGAGTGATCAGATGAGCGAAATAATCGCTACGTATTTACTTCATGACTTCAAAGGAGAGCATGAGAAAAAAGCAGAAGGCATTGCGTTAGGATTGACTGTAGGGACATGGACTGAACTTCCTCACTTGGTACAACAGCAACTGGAAAAACATAAAGGTAGGGTAGTTTCCGTAACACCCCTTCCCGAAGAAGAGCGAGTTAATCTCTATTTCGGTCAAAAAGTGTACCGTTCAACAATCAGGATTGCCTACCCGGCAGGTAATTTTTCTAATGATCTACCGGCTATCTTGACGACAGTATTCGGTAAATTGTCATTGGATGGGGAAATCAAATTGATGGATTTGGACTTTGTCGGCGATATTCAAAAAGCCTTTCCAGGTCCTCGATTCGGAATTAGTGGGATCAGGGAAAAAATTGATGTGTTTGACCGCCCCCTAGTGATGAGTATTTTTAAAGGTGTGTTAGGTCGAGACCTCGCCTTTCATAATGAACAATTGGAGCAACAGGCATTGGGAGGAGTCGATCTTGTCAAGGACGATGAGATTCTTTTTGACCAAGATCAGACGCCTTTCATCGATAGAGTCAAAACCGGAAAGGCCATTTTGAAAGGTATCTATGAGACAACGGGACATCGAACCTTATATGCTGTGAACCTGTCAGGAAAAACACTAGAACTATTGGATAAAGCTGAACTGGCAGCCGAAGCCGGCGCAGATGCCTTGTTATTTAATGTTCATACATATGGATTGGATGTTCTACAGGCTTTACGCGAAAATGACCGGATCAACTTACCGATCATGGCTCATCCGGCATATAGCGGAGCATTAGCTTCATCTTCATTTTATGGACTCAGCTATCCGCTTCTCCTTGGAAAACTGGTGAGGATATCAGGTGCAGATTTATCCCTCTTTCCCTCTCCATACGGAAATGTGGCACTCGATAAAGCAGAGACATTGGCGATTGCTGAAGGATTGACGAGAAATGAAACATCTTGGAAAAGGACTTTCCCGGTTCCATCGGCAGGTATCCATCCTGGCATGGTTCCAGATCTCATCAAGGATTTTGGGATAGAAAGTGTGATCAATGCTGGTGGGGGCGTCCATGGTCATCCGGATGGTGCAAAAGGCGGAGCTAAGGCCTTCCGTTCCGCAGTAGAAGCTGTCCTTTCCGGAAAATCATTGTCAATCGCGGCTGAGGAAGATGAGGAACTTCAAAAAGCACTGGCCCTATGGGGAGGGCTATAATCATGGTCAAACCGATCATTTTCTGTGATTTTGATGGAACGATCACCAACTCGGATAATATCATCTCAATCATGAAGAAGTTTGCCCCGCCCGGCTGGGAGGCATTAAAAGATGGTGTTCTTCAGCAAAAAATCAGCATTTCCCACGGTGTAGGGGAAATGTTTTCCCTGCTGGATAGCGATTTAAAGGAGGACATCATTCAATATGTGAAGGAGACAGCGGGTATTCGCCAAGGGTTCAGTGATTTTGTGGAATTTACAAAAAAATCAGATATTCCTCTCTATATTGTCAGTGGTGGAATGGACTTTTTCGTTGAACCTCTTTTGAATGACCTCTTACCTGTAGAGAATGTCTACTGTAATCATGCCGACTTCAGTCAGGAAGAAATTATGATTGAGTGGCCGCATACTTGTGATGACCAATGTAATCATGGGTGTGGTTGCTGTAAACCTACGATTATGAGAAAGCTTTCTACAAAGGATCAGTATAAATTGGTGATTGGAGATTCCGTTACCGACTTTGAAGCGGCTAAACAGGCAGATTTTGTTATTGCCCGTGACAGGCTCCTTGAAAAGTGCCGCACAGAAGCCATTCCCCATAAAGAGTTTGAAACTTTCCATGATGTGATTGATATTCTAAAAAAAATGCAGGAGGTGTAAGGGTGACAGCTTCAAAAGAGTGGCAGGAACTAGCGCAAATAAAGGGAGAACTAGCCGAGAGAGATTGGTTCATGGGGACGAGTGGAAATTTATCGATCCGTGAGGCTAATAGCCCTTCTTTTTATATAACCGCAAGTGGCAAGGATAAACGCAAGCAGACAGATTCCGATTTTATTTTGGTGGATTTGTCAGGAAAACCAGTCGAAATGACCGAGCTCAGACCTTCCGCTGAAACTCTTCTTCATACAGAGATTTATCGGAAAACGGATGCCAATTGCGTCCTCCATGTCCATACAGTAGAAAATAACGTGATTTCCGAGTTATATAGTGAAGTTGGGGAAGTGACTTTTTGTCATCATGAAATTATCAAGGCTACTGGACGATGGCAGGAAGATGCAGAATTGAAGATACCCATCATCCATAACCATGCAGATATTCCGTTGTTGGCTGAGACATTCAGTCCCTATGTCGATGCAGACTCAGGAGCGGTGCTTATCAGAAATCATGGTATAACCGTATGGGGAAAAAGCGGGTTGGAAGCAAAAAAAATCTTAGAAGCATGTGAATTCCTGTTTCAATATCAGCTGTTACTTAACCAGCAAAAGATATTGACAGGTTCGCTCAGCTAAAAATATAAAGGAGGAAAAATAATGGCTACAATTAGATTCCAAGAAACAAATGAAGTAATTGAAACAAATGAAGAGGTTCAGAGCTTTTTAGAGACTCAAGGCGTAATTTACGAACAATGGGATATTTCAAAATTGCCAGCCCATCTGGTGGAAAAATATGATCTTACGGATGAAGATAAACAAGAGATTCTTGATGCTTTCCAGTCAGAGATTAAAGAAATTTCGGAAAGAAGAGGATATAAAGCGCATGATATTATCACATTATCCGATTCCAATCCGAATTTGGACCAATTGTTGCAGAACTTCAAGCAGGAACACCATCATGAAGATGACGAGGTACGGTTCATCGCTGGGGGAACGAGTATCTTCGCCATCGAGGGTAGCGAGGGAAAATGGTTCGATGTCCGACTTAACCCTGGAGATTTGATCAGCGTACCTGAATCGACTCGTCACTACTTCACGCTAGCGGAAGATAGAAGAACAGTCGCGGTCCGTATTTTCGTTACAGCGGCCGGCTGGGTTCCGATATATGAAAAAGATGAAGTTCAGGCATAATAAAAGTGTGAAAAAACCAGCTTTCGGGCTGGTTTTTTTATGTGGCCCCGCAGGGTGCTTAAGCGGGAAAAGTATGATAAAATTTTAACGGAAATAAAAATCGTGTACATTATAGGAGAAGATACTAATGAAAACGACCGAAGTATATATATTAGGCGGCTTTCTCGGTAGCGGGAAGACGACGCTTCTTCGAAATATATTAAAGCAGGAAAGTGAAGCGGGTAGAAAAGTGGCCGTGCTTTTAAATGAACTTGGCAGTGTATCGGTGGATAGTGGTTTGATTGGCGATGACGTACCGTTAAAGGAATTGTTTGATGGTTGCATTTGTTGTACCCTTCAGGACAAGCTTGAAATTCAGCTGCAAGAATTGTTGACCGAAAATGATCTAGATGCCGTTTATATTGAAACAACAGGTGCAGCACATCCAGTAGAAGTACTCGATGGAATCATGTCACCATTTTTTGCTAATAAGTTAGAGTATAAAGGGATTATCACGGTGGTCGATTTATTGAGGTGGCGTGACCGCGAACAGCTCTCGCCACAGCTTAGACAGTTGTTGTCCGAGCAAATACACCACGCAGATTTCATCTTATTAAATAAAGCGGATTTGGTAAGTGAAATGGAAGCATCCCAACTCATCTATTCCATTCAGGGGTTGAATCCAGAAGCCGTATGTTTATTGACGGAATATGCAGCCGTATCTATAGGTTCCCTGCAACAAATGCATAGGAACCAACATAAAAACCATCAAAAGCTCGAAGTACATAGCCATCTTCATTTAAGTGCAATCGTGCATACTTTTACAGGGACCATTAATCAAACCGACTTTGAGGATTGGCTCAGGGCCCTCCCTGAAACGGTATACAGGATGAAAGGATATCTTTCCTTCACGCATTCGCAGCATCCTTACTTATTCCAATATTCTTATGGGATGCCATTGTATATGAATGAAATGATTAAAATGCCTTTGAATATCGTCATAATCGGCGAAAAACTGGATAAAGAGAAGATAATCAATGAGTTAAAAGCTTTGGAAGTGAAAGCGGCGATATAGGCGTTTACCACCAATCGAAACCGGGAAAAGAGGAGGACTAGTTATCGAGGAGGTGGTTATGGATGCCGTGGAACAAAAGCGATTATCCTAATTCAATGAAAAATCTTGATGCAGATGTCCGTGAAAAAGCCATTGAGATAGCGAACGCTTTACTTGATGAAGGATATGAGGACGGGAAAGCTATTCCAATCGCCATTGATCGAGCAAAAATGGCAGTCGGAAAAGAATAAAAAAATCAGGCCCCTTAAAGCATGGGCCTGATTTTTTTTATGACTGCAGTCCAAAAGCTGCAAATGTTTTCTCATCTTCAATAAGCCCACATGCTGCGCACTGTACTCGAACTTCAGGACCATTATAGGCTAGGTGAAACGGCTGAAGGGCATCATTTGAGTACTGTTCGACAATCTCACCGGATTGCGGATCTTTCTTAACAGGGGTGGGAACCTGTTCAATGAGATTGAAACGGGATTTATTTGTCCTGCAATTTGGACAACGATATACTTGAGACAATTCACTCACTCCTTTAGAAGTAATAAAGTTAAAATATACTTATAGTCTTTACGAAGATGATTTTTAATATGTATAAATTAGTAATGGATGGAAGGGAAATGGATGAAAAAGTTAATGAATGATGAGACAATATTGGAGGCTTATCTAAGCCTATGGAATAACAGGAGGGTATTGAAGGGGGAAGAAGAACCGTCAAAAGTTCTGTCAGAACTTATCCGACGTGAACTCTTGGATGAAAATGCCCATCCTCGGGTAAGGAAGCCGATTCATGATAAATTTCATTTAAGTGTCAATCGGGTGAGGGAATCCTCTCTTACCGATGCAGAAAAGACAGCAATCATTTCAGCTTACCATGCGGTACAGGAACGACTGTTGGCTTCAAAGTGAAGCGGGAGTTGTTCATCATTTTTCTTTTTTGCTTCATACTTTTTTCACATTTTATTGTTAGAATATTTGAAAATAGCTTTTAAACGAATGAGGAGTCAAAGTCATGATGCGGGTCATTCCCCTTTTGCTTGCCGTTGCCCTGCTTTGTGGATGCGACAGCAATGAAACGTATACCAAAATAAACCTGGATAAATCTTTTTTGGCTACTGTCAACATTAAAGATACAAGCTTGACGTTCCTGGATGAAAACTATCAGCGCTTTGCCAGTTGGGATATTTCTGAACCCTTTACAGGAGCTTTGCTCTTAGCGGACAAAGATACGCTCCTTCTGTATGGAAAGGAGATGTCGACGATTGAAATCTTTTCCCTATCCGCTGGTAAACACATAAACAGCTGGAATTCAGGGAAGGGGATCGTCAATATGCTTATGCTAGAAGAAGACAAGGGGATTGTGGCTGTCAACCAATTGAATCATTCCATTTCCTTTTTAGATGAAGAAGGCAAGGAGCAAGACAGGGTCAGGGTTGGTCAAAGCCCCTTAACCGTACTTCAAGGGAAGCAATCACATAATTTGTTTGTCGTTAACTTTGGGGATACCATCTGTTCGGTGATTGATCTTGAAACAAAAAAAGTTGATCGGGAGTTTACGATAAAGAGTTCCTCCACAGGCGCTTTAGTAAGGGAGGAAAATGAAGAAATTTGGATAGGCGGTCATGGTGAGGGAAAAAAGGTAGAAGAAAATCTCTATATTTATTCGACAGAGACGGGAAAGTTGAAGAAAAGGATTAAGGCGGCGACTATGCCAATAAAATTCATTGAAAATGATGACGGGATTTTTATTCTGAGTCATGGTTCAAGTTCTTTATATAAATTGAATGACAAATATGAAGCGATCAAGAGCCTTGTTGTAGGTGTCAATCCTTTTGAAATGGGAAACTTCAAGGAGGATTTGATAGTGGCAGGGTATGACAGTGATGAAGTGTATATAGTGGATACTGAAACCATGGAGGTCAAGAAAACGGCAAAAGTCGGTGAAGGTCCATTTCAAATGTTGGTTAGGGAGTAGATAACATGCATCATTACACCATTTTAATCGTTGATGATGAAGAAGATATGCGTAACTTGGTAGAAATGTATTTGCTTAACTCAGGATATAAATGTCTTCAAGCGGATAATGGGAGAATGGCTATATCCCTGCTTGAAGTTCATGATGTAGATTTGATCTTAATGGATATCATGATGCCGGAAATGGACGGTTTTTCCATATGTGAAAAAATCCGCTCACAATCTGAAGTCCCTATCATTTTTGTCAGTGCAAAAGGTGAGGAATGGGATATGGTAAAAGGATTAGGGATAGGCGCCGATGATTATTTGGTGAAACCTTTTAATCCAGGTGAACTGGTGGCCAGGGTTGGAGCTGTACTACGCAGAGCAGGGAAAATGTCATTGAAACGAGAAGATACAAATAGCATTCAGCTGGGTGAAATTAACGTCAACCTTGATTCCAGAACTGTGTCTCTAGAGGGGAAGCAAGTGATATTGACATTGAAGGAGTTTGAATTGCTCGTATTCCTCATCCGTCACCAAAATCAAGCGCTGAGCCGCGAGCAGCTCCTCGAGAATATTTGGGGCGGAGAATATGGGGGTTCTTTACGTACGGTAGATACCCATATCAAAACGTTAAGGATGAAATTGAAGACTGACGACTATATTCAAACGGTATGGGGCATTGGCTATAAAATCGAGGAAAAACATGTGGAATAAGCGACCGTCCCTATCTATTAAAATATGGGTAACGATTATTGCCGCAATTATTCTATCGGTTCTATTCGCATACTCGCTATCACAATATTATTACAAAAACTTATATGTAAAAAAAATTAAAACAGATTTAGTTAATGAAGCCAGCTTGCTTGGTGTGGACTATTCCGGAGGGGAAATCACTGAAGATTTCGTGGAAAAGGTAGAATGGTTCAATAGTAAAAATGATAGTGAAGTCTTTGTTGTCAGCAACCCAAGGGAACTAAGTGCCTGCCTGCCCTTTAAAATCGATTATGACACCCTCATTTCAGAAGAAGAAAGGCAACTCCTATTGGCCGGACAAGCCGTAGAAAAAGAAGGGTATGAGAAAAGGTTCGATAAGAATATTGTAGCGGCAATTATTCCTTTAAACGATGGAGATCGCCTTGAAGGCATCATCTATACATATATTCCCGTTGATTCGATTACCGATTTACTTAGAGAGTTTGCAGCAAAATGGTTGGGGGCCGCATTTTTATTTTTAATTGTTGTGATTTTCCTTATGACAAAATGGTTGAAAAAGTTGGTCAAGCCGATCAAGGAAATGGAACACGCTGCCAATCGCGTTTCGGATGGTGATTATAATATTAAGCTTCAAGTCAAGAGCCAAGACGAAATAGGGAGTTTGGCTCAAGCATTCAATGAGATGGCACAGTCCATTTATTTAGAAGAAGAAAGAAAAAAAGAATTCCTCGAAAATGTAGCACATGAGCTTAGAACACCATTGAGCTACGTTTTAGGATATACACAGGCCATTAAGGATGGCATTGTGAAAGATGAAGAAGAAAAACAAAAATACCTTCAACTCATTTCAAGGGAAACGCAAAGGCTGCAAAAACTTTTAAGGGATTTAATGAATTTAGCTAAGTTGGACAGTGAACAAAGTGGTCTTCATAGTACGCCAATTGCCTTTGCCCAATTCATAGAAGAAGTGTTGGTTAAATATGAGCCTATTATGAAAGAAAGGCAAATCCGGTTGGAGGTTGAACTAGATCCTGACCCGATTATTATGGGTGACGAAGGAAGAGTAGAACAAGTTCTTCATAATATCCTGGATAACGCCATTACATATACGGAAACGGGGGGCACCATCTACTTAACATTGAACCAGCAAAAAGAAGAGTGTGAGCTAATCATCGGAGATACTGGAAGAGGAATACCGGCATCAGATATTCACCATGTGATGGAACGCTTTTATCGAGTGAACAAAGCACGAAGCCGATTTGATGGGGGCTCGGGGCTGGGGCTTTCCATCGTCAAGAAATTGGTTGAGCAGCAAAAAGGTAAAATTACTATAGAAAGTGAGGAACAGATAGGAACAAAAGTTAGCATAGTGCTACCGACTATAGTAGATGAATGGAATTAATAAAAAAGGGGAATGGCAATGAAAAAAATGATGATTGTAATGTGTGTAGCTTTAGCCCTACTGGCTGGTTGTGGTAAAGAAGAGGAGATTCCAAAACTGCTGAATGTAGATCTAACGGTCGAACCTACTAAAGGGGAAAGGGACGAGCCTGTAACATTCAAGGCAAAAGTGACCTATGGTGAAGAAGAAGTGAAGGATGCAGATGATGTGAGCTTTGAAATATGGCTGGCAAATAGTGAGGATCATGAAAAAATAGCCGCCACCCATAAAGGAAATGGAATCTATGAATTGGAAAAGGCGTTTAATGAAGAAGGAACTTATTATGTATATGCCCATGTAACGGCTAGGGATATGCACAATATGCCTAAGAAGGAATTCATAATCGGAACTCCAAGCTCACCCGAGGAAAATGGTGGTTCCAAAAATATGGATGAGATGGATCATGACGAAAGTGATCATTGAAAATGATTTTTTTGTCACAATTTCTCGTAGTGAAAAAAGGTTCGGTAAAACTCGAACCTTTTTTCAATTCTATTGAATCTTCATTATTTTTCTAAAAAAGAAAGAAAAAGGAACATTATAAATGTGTTTCATACGAAATATTTGTAATATAAAAGTAAAAAAAGTCATATCAATAAGGGTTTATACAAGTTGTCAACTAAAAGTTATTAGTATTCCATGGTAATGGTAATACGTATCTTCCATTGACAAAAAAATCATGGAAAATATATGAATATGTAAGAAATAGCAAAACATTGATAGAATAAGGTTTATCTCTATGACTATGAAACTAGGATAATATTCCTTCCGATCAATTGTTGTTAGATGTGGCATTGGAAATTGATGGTGCCTTTATTACAAAAAATGCATGATATGATATTTCCAGAGCCAAGACACATCAATGAATTAACGGGAGGAAATACAAATGAAAAAGAAAATGTTCATATCAGCAGCAGCAGCTGCAGCTATAATTTTTACAGGAGCGGGTGCTAGCCAAACTGAAGCGGCAAGCTGTGAAACTGTGAAACAAGTAACATATAAATCTATCAATCAGGAAGATATACAAAAAGTCCTTGAACAATACTTAGCTAAGTATAATATTGCAATGCCAACTTCACACTTCGCATTCCAACAATTAGTACAGCAAGTACAATTAACACCGGAAGCAAAAGCCGAAACACCGGAAGAAGTAGCAGCACCAGAAGCACAACCTGAAGCAACAGAAGAAGTAACAGCACCAGAAGCACAACCTGAAGCAACAGAAGAAGTAACAGCACCAGAAGCACAACCTGAAGCAACAGAAGAAGTAACAGCGCCAGAAGCAAAACCTGAGACAACAGAAGAAGTAACGACAGAGAAAACAAATGAGGAACAAAAAGAGACAAGCTCAGAATTAAGTGCTTTTGAACAAGAAGTAGTTACACTAACAAATGCTGAGCGAGCAAAACAAGGTCTAGCAGCTCTTGAAATTGATACAGAATTGAGCAAGGTAGCCCGTGCGAAGTCTCAAGATATGAAAGACAATAATTATTTTGATCATAATAGCCCCACGTACGGTTCTCCATTCGATATGATGAAACAATTCGGAATTAGCTATACATCAGCTGGAGAAAACATCGCACAAGGTCAACAAACACCAGAAGAAGTGGTTGAAGCTTGGATGAACAGCCAAGGCCACCGTGAAAATATCATGAATGCAAGCTTTACTCATATCGGTGTTGGATATGTAGAATCAGGTAACTACTGGACTCAACAATTCATCGGTAAATAATAAGTTTGATAGAATAAAAAGAGTGTACCTTGAAATTTGAGGTACACTCTTTTTTGCGTTAGTTCAGAAATGATTGCATGTAATCGTTCTAGAGGAATTAAAATTCTGAAACATCGATTTCGGAATACTGCGAATTAAAGCTTTTAGGCAGACGGATTTCTAATGTACCGTCTTTATATTGTGCAGCAGCACCTTTTTTCTTAACGAGAGCAGGCAATGTAATCACATGTCGATCCGATGCTTCTGGTATACCTTCAACGATTGATTGATTAGAAGTATGTTTCAGTTTCATTTGTTTGAGCCAGGCTTCATCCTCGATGGGTATTCTTATGAAGACAAATGAATGCGTTTCGAAAACTTCTGAATGTAAGGGGTGTTCTGAAGGCTTATTATCCTTTTGGAAAGGATTATTAGCTTGGTTCGTCATTCCTTGCATATTTTCTGGTATGACTTGTGTAAATACCTTTTCAATAAAGGTCTGTACATCACTTTGCTGCATATTCTTTAAGAAGTCTTTTTGATTTGAGTTTTTCTGGAAAGAAAAAAGTGAATTCCAAGGAAACATATTGAATTCCTTTCTCCTGCATTTCTGGTGACAGGGTTATTTTTGTTATTTTATGCAGGCTCAAACCCATGGGTTCATTTTCCGATATGTTAATTTTTAGGAAAATAACTCGTGCCTATGTATAATATAAAATAAAAATCATTTGGTAAAGAGGGATGCCTGTGGATGAAAAAGTAGCTGTTATTACGGGAGGAGCAAAGGGAATCGGTAGAAGGACTGCCTATTCCCTAGCAAGTATGGGGGCGTCAATAGTCATCACCTATCGGAAAAGTCAAAAGGAAGCAAAAGCATTGGTACAAGAATTGAGGGAAATTTACTCAGTAAAAGCATTGGCAATTGAAGGCGATGCTTCAGTTGAGAAAGATTGCAAGAGCCTGGTGGAAGTGGTTATGGATACTTTTGGAAGAATCGATTTCTTCATCCATAATGCAGGACCTTATTTGCATGAACGAAAATCCATGACCGAGTATAGCAGTGAAGAATGGAATTACATGATGAACGGTAATCTAAATGGTTTTTTCTTTATGACAAAGGAAATCATCCCTCATATGCGAAAGCGAAGATGGGGTAGGATCATCACGCTCGGTTTTGACCGTTGTGAGACGGCACCTGGCTGGATTTACCGCTCGGCGTTTGCTGCTGCAAAAAGCGGGTTGACCTCTTTAACAAGAACATTGGCATTAGAAGAAGCAACCAATGGAATCACGGTCAATATGGTCTGTCCAGGGGATATCGTAGGTGCATGGAAGGAAGCCGAGATTTTTATGGCCAAGGGGGAGAAGGATGAGTTGGTCCCGGTAGGAAGACCCGGAACAGGAGGAGACGTTGCACGAGTCATCACCTTTTTGTGCGAAAATCAATCTGATTTCATTACCGGAAGCGTCATTCCAATCACAGGCGGAAGTGATATTCTAGGTAAAATCAATAAGAAGTAATAGGATAGATAAAGATAAGAAAAGGTGAAGAAAGGATAAATCCTTTTCAGACTGTAGACAAACTCGATGAAAATCGACTTTGCCTACAGTCTTTTTTATTTTAAAATAAAAGTATTAAAACTTGAGGTGATAAAGATGC
>NZ_JBNNML010000006.1:0-361056 GCF_050272735.1 Peribacillus sp. NPDC046944 | reverse complement strand
CTTCATTTTACTAAAAAGGGCGATTTTTTTGTGCATAAATTTCATAAAAAAAGGGTTGCCCTAAAAGTCATTTTCCTGACTTTTGGGACAGCCCCATTCTTTTTATGAAGCTAATACTATAGAACTAATTAAAAAATATTATTCTGTTAAGTTAGAATTTTAAGAAAATATATTGTAAAATGTTAAGTTTGATGTAATAATAAACCAAATAATATTAAAAATGTAAAATATGGATATAAAGGAAGTGATATTATGAGTGTTCCAATTATTGAAGTCAACGGGTTACGAACGAGTTTTCGTACTGACGATGGAGAAATTCCTGTCGTGAACTCCATCGATTTTCATATCAATCCTGGTGAGGTGTTAGGAATTGTCGGGGAATCGGGCTGTGGGAAAAGCGTAACCTCTTTGTCGATCATGGGGCTTGTGCCTTCGCCTACCGGTAAGGTAGAAGGGGAAATATTGTTTAAGGGAAGTAACATTGCCAACGCATCTGAAGCTAAAATGAGAAAGATTCGGGGAAATGAAATCGCTATGATCTTCCAGGAACCAATGACAAGCTTGAACCCTGTCTTCACAATTGGAGAACAATTGGTGGAGACACTTCGGATACATAGAAAATGGAATAAAAAACAGGCCCGCCAAAGAGCGGTCGAAATGTTGAAGTTGGTTGGGCTTGGACGAGCCGAAGAACTGATAGATGAATACCCTCATCAGCTTTCGGGCGGGATGAGACAGCGTGTCATGATTGCCATGGCCATGATTTGTGAGCCAAAGCTTCTAATAGCGGACGAGCCGACCACGGCCTTGGATGTCACGATTCAAGCCCAGATTTTAGAATTGATGAAGAACCTGAACAAGGAGACAGATACAGCAATCATGATGATCACCCATGACCTTGGTGTAGTGGCACAAATGTGTGAGCGTGTCATTGTCATGTATGCCGGAAGGGTGGTCGAGGAGGGAAAAGTGCAAACGGTTTTTCAAAACCCTAAGCATCCGTATACGATTGGCCTCCTGCAATCGATTCCTGATATGCGCGTAAAGAAGGAACGGCTTTATTCAATCCCTGGAAATGTGCCAAAACCGGGTACGAGCAAACTTGGCTGCCAGTTTGCCCCTCGCTGTTCTCATGCGATGGAGCAATGCCTGAATGAAACCCCGTCTCTTCTGGCGTTTGATGAAGGGCAACAAGTACGTTGTTGGCTGTACGAAGATGCGAAAGGAGCACCATTGCATGACTCAACCATTAGTTAAGGTAGAAAACCTGAAGAAGCATTTCCCAATCAAAGGGGGAGTGCTCGGTAAAACGATCGGTGAGGTGAAAGCCGTCGATGGCTTGTCATTCTCCATAAACAAAGGTGAGACGCTTGGCCTTGTCGGTGAAAGCGGGTGCGGTAAATCGACGACGGGCAGACTTTTGCTTCGATTACTCGAGCCAAGTGAAGGCAATGTCTACTTTGAGGGTAAGGACCTGACGACACTATCCACCCGTGAAATGAGGAAGATGCGCCGCGAAATGCAAATGGTCTTTCAAGATCCATTCGCCTCGCTCAATCCTAGGCACACGGTTGAAAAGATATTGGAAGAACCACTCATCGTCCATGGTGTCAAAGATAAGAAAGAACGGAAAAAGCGTGTGCAGGAGCTACTTAAGGTTGTTGGGTTAAGCAGTTACCATGCCAAACGATACCCACATCAGTTCAGTGGTGGTCAGAGGCAACGCATTGGCATCGCCAGGGCACTAGCCGTCAATCCGAAGCTGATTATCGCGGATGAGCCTGTTTCGGCTTTGGATGTTTCCATTCAAGCACAGGTGTTAAATCTCCTACAAGATTTGCAGAGGGATTTTGACCTCACTTATCTTTTCATTGCCCATGATCTCGGAGTCGTCAGGCATATCTCGGATCGGGTAGGCGTGATGTATCTAGGACATATTGTTGAATTGACGGAAAGTGAAGGGCTTTATGAAGATCCGCTACATCCGTATACACAAGCCTTACTATCGGCGGTTCCGATTCCGGATGTAGAATATAAGGGCGATAGGGTCATATTGCAGGGCGATGTCCCGAGTCCATCCAACCCGCCTAGCGGATGCACATTCCATACAAGGTGCCCGAAAGCGATGCCAGAATGCAAGACTGTAAAACCAATTTTACAGGAACACAAACCAGGTCACTACGTCTCTTGTCATTTATATAATTGATAGGACGTATACATAAATTTATAGAAAATAGGGGGAAGAATATGAAGAAGACATTAGCTTTATTGTTAACCAGTATTTTAGCCATTTCACTTGCGCTTGCTGGCTGTTCATCATCAACATCGAAAGATAAGGATGACGAAAAAGGCGGCTCAAGCGAGGCAAAGGGCGGCGGGGTTTTAATCTACGGTAAAGGCGGAGATGCGGTTTCACTTGATCCTGCTATCGTAACGGATGGCGAGTCTTATATCGTCACACAGCAAATCTATGAAACACTTGTGAAATACGGAGAAGACAATACGGAAATCGAACCGGGTCTTGCAGAGTCATGGGAAGTTTCCGAAGATGCGAAAACTTATACGTTCAAGCTGAAAACAGGCATTAAGTTCCACGATGGCACGGATTTCAACGCGGAAGCGGTCGTTAAGAACTTTCAGCGCTGGGCAACAAGTAAGGATGAAGCGAAATTTGCTTACTATGCTTCCATGTTCGGTGGCTTTGAAGGTGACGAAGGCCACGTGATTAAAGAAGTAAAAGCTCTTGATGATAGCACAGTGGAATTCACACTAGTACGCCCACAAGCACCATTCTTGAAAAACGTTGCGATGTCACCATTTGCCATTGCAAGTCCAACGGCAGTTGAGAAAGATGGAGACAATTTCGGCAAGAATCCGTCTGGAACGGGTCCTTTCAAGTTCAAATCATGGAAACCAGGCGACACGATTGAAGTCGTGAAAAATGAAGACTATTGGCAAGAAGGATTGCCAAAACTTGATGGCATCACGTTTAAAGTCATCAAAGATAACTCGGCTCGTTTGAATGCAGCAATCAAAGGTGAAGTCGACCTAATGGACGGATTGAACCCAAGTGATATCAGCAAAGTGACAGGGGACAAAAACCTTCAAATCTTTGAACGTCCATCCATGAACGTTGGCTACTTTGGATTTAACGTTGAAAAAGCGCCATTTGATAAAAAGGAAGTGCGTCAAGCCATTTCCCATTTGATCAACAAACAGGAAATCATCGATAACTTCTTTGAAGGAACGGCTGAGCCTGCGAAGAATCCAATGCCACCATCCGTCTCTGGATACAATGATGAAATTGAAGACTATGATTACAACGTAGAAAAGGCAAAAGAACTTTTGAAAAAGGCTGGTCTTGAAGATGGATTCAAAATGGATCTATGGGCCATGCCGGTACCACGTCCATATATGCCTGATGGACAAAAAGTCGCTGAAGCCATTCAAGCAAGTCTGAAACAAGTCAATATTGAAGCCAATATCATGACGTATGAGTGGGCTGCATACTTGGAAAAAGTACAAGCCGGTGAAGCTCCATCGTTCATGCTTGGCTGGACTGGTGATAATGGAGATGCCGATAACTTCCTTTATACATTATTGGATAAAGATACAATCGGCTCGAATAACTACTCTCGCTATGCAAACGAAGAAGTTCATAAATTATTGATTGAAGCTCAATCTACTGCAGATGAAGCGAAACGTAATGAGCTATACGGAAAAGCACAGGAAATCATACATGAAGAAGCACCTTGGGTACCACTTGTACATTCGTTGCCACAATTAGCTGGTACTAAGACAATCAAAGGATTCGTTCCGCATCCTACAGGTTCTCAGTCTCTAATTAACGTGTCAATCGAAAATTAATTGTACGGACCGGGGGGTATGAATGTATGCTCCCCGGTTTTGTCATGTGAATTAAAGATTTAAAGAATGAAGGGCGATTAAAAGCCCATGTGTAAAAAAGGCAGGTGAGTGTTTTGTTTTCCTATACCATAAGACGTTTGGGTTCTCTCATTCCGGTGCTTCTCGGAATGGCGTTTATTGTATTCATGATGATTCGGGCGATACCGGGAAACCCCGCCCAGGTAATATTAGGGCAGCAGGCAACGAAAGAAGCCGTCGCTGCCATGACAAAGGAGCTTGGTTTGGACCAACCATGGTTCATTCAGTTCTGGGATTACTTAATTGGCCTGTTAACAGGCAATCTGGGGGTTTCTCTAAAAACGAATACCCCTGTTTCAGAGGAAATTTGGCCTTACTTGACGGCCACGATGGAATTGGCCCTGATTGCGATGATTATAGCGGTCATTATCGGCGTAAATGCCGGGATCATCTCGGCATGGTTCCAAAATTCCTGGTTTGATTATACGGCCATGATTGTTGCATTAATTGGCGTATCGATGCCGATATTCTGGCTTGGCCTTATGGAACAGTATCTTGTTGCGATTCAGTGGGACTTGCTTCCAACAACGGGACGGGACAATATAAGAGACCCTGTGGAAGCGATAACGGGCTTTTATTTAATAGATACCCTTGTTTCCGGTAGGTTCGATCAGTTCATTGAAGTGGTGAAACACCTTATCTTACCGGGCATTGCACTTGCAACCATCCCGATGGCGATCATTGCGAGAATGACACGCTCATCCATGCTAGAAATCATGAGGTCCGATTTCATCCGGACGGCTCGCGCGAAGGGCATGAAAATGTTCTGGGTGGTTTATAAGCACTCCCTGAAAAATGCTTTAATTCCAGTGGTCACCGTTATCGGTCTGCAAACGGGTCTACTATTGGGTGGCGCGATTTTAACGGAAACCATCTTTGGATGGCCGGGTATTGGAACATATATCTATGAAGCTATCCTTTACCGGGATTATCCGGTCATTCAATCGGGAATTCTCGTCATCGCCTTTTTGTTCGTCATGATTAACTTGATTGTGGACCTTTTGTATGCAGCGATTGATCCTAGGATTAAATATAAATAGGGAGGATATCTCATGGCTGAAATTGTTACGAATACACCGCCGATCATTCCCCCTCAAGAGGTAGAGGAAAAAGCCATTTCTCCCTGGAAGGAAGGTTGGAAAAGCTTCAAGAAAAATAAGGTTGCCCTGGTTGGCCTCGGCATTGTCCTATTTTTCATTATACTGGCTATTTTCGCCCCGCTTATTGCACCCTATTCCTACGAAGGGCAGAAGCTCAGCGATAAACATTTGTCCCCTTCGTCAGAGCATTGGTTTGGCACGGATGAGTTTGGCCGCGATATCTTGAGCCGAATCATCTATGGCTCTCGCTTATCTCTATGGGTCGGCTTTTTATCGGTGGCCGGTTCTGTAGTGGTCGGATCTTTCCTCGGTATCATTGCCGGGTATTATGGCAAGTGGATCGACACGATCATTTCGAGGCTGTTTGACATTGTACTGGCGTTTCCGAGCATCCTGCTAGCCATAGCGGTTGTTGCCGTATTGGGACCATCCCTGCGCAATGCACTCATCGCGATTGCAATCGTCAATGTGCCTACGTTCGGTAGACTTTTACGATCACGGGTCTTGACTGTAAAAGAAGAGGAGTATGTAACGGCCGCTAAGGCAATCGGTATGGGGGATGGTCGGATTTTGATTCACCACGTCCTGCCGAATAGCCTTGCGCCCATCATCGTTCAGGGGACTTTAGCGATAGCGACCGCCATCATTGAGTGTGCGGCGCTTGGATTCCTTGGGCTGGGTGCACAACCACCTTCACCTGAATGGGGAAAAATGCTTGCTGATTCGAGACAGTTCATCATTCAGGCGCCTTGGACCGTTCTATTCCCAGGGATCGCCATCATGTTGACCGTACTTGGCTTCAACCTGATGGGCGATGGCCTACGTGATGCATTGGATCCAAGAATGAAAAACTAAAGAGGAAGAGGCGGTGATTTTCCGAATCACCGCCTTTTTTGTGCTTTGATATTTTCCATAATCTCTTAATAATGACAGGTATTGAAAAATAAACATATTATACTAGAGTCTTCTAGGAAAATAGTGACTATTATCTCTTAAATTCATGATAAAGGGTGTGATACTTTTATACCTATAAGGGAAAATATAGAAAATTCTAATTTTATAGGAGGAATCGTTCATTGATTAAACGCATTTTGCCCATTCTAGCAATCTTTCTATTAGTATTTACAGCAACGGTTTCCGCTGCCAATCTTCCTGATCCTTCGATTGGAAAGAGCGCGGGACAGAAAAATCAGGAAAGTATCCTGAAGTTGAAGAAAGAAGAGACAGATAAGAAGTACAAAACCGATGAAAAGGTTAGGGTAATCGTACAGATGAAGGAAGCCCCAGCCATTGAATATGCCTCTAAGGAAGGTAAACGATTTAAAGACCTTTCTAAAAGCAAAAGGGAAGAATTGAAGTCTAAAAAACTATCAGGCCAGAAAAAAGTGAAAAATAAAGTAAAAGAGAAGAAGATAGCTTTAAAGGAATTTGAAAGTTTTACGACAGTCTTGAATGGGTTCAGTGCAGAGCTACAATATGGAGAGGTCAAAGAAGTGGCAGCCTTGCCTGAAGTGGCTGAAGTACATATTGCGAATGAATATAAACGACCTGTTGAAAAACCGGATATGGTATATAGCAAGGAACTGGTCCAAGCCCAGGAAGCTTGGCGGGAGTACGGCTATACGGGGGAAGGGATGGTCGTCGGAATCATTGATACCGGGATTGACCCATCTCACCGTGACATGATCCTCAGTGATGCTTCAAAGGCAGAACTGACGAAAACGGAAGTCAGTGAAATGATACAAGCCAACCAGTTACTTGGAAAGTATTATACGGAAAAGGTCCCTTACGGATATAACTATATGGATGACAATCAAGAAATCCTCGATCTTGCTGAGGGAGCTTCGATGCATGGGATGCACGTTGCCGGGACCGCAGCGGCTAATGGGGATGAAGAGAATGGCGGCATTAAAGGGGTGGCCCCTGAAGCCCAGCTTTTAGCTTTGAAGGTGTTCGGGAATGACCCTGCTGTGAAGACGACCTGGGGGGATATTTACATCAAGGCCATTGATGATGCCATTATTCTTGGGGCAGATGTCTTGAACATGAGTCTTGGTTCGACGGCAGGCTTCGTCTCAGAGGAAGATCCTGAGCAACAGGCCGTATCAAGGGCCGTGGAAAATGGAATCGTGATGTCGATTTCCGCAGGAAACTCTGCCCACTTTGGAAATGGGTTCGCGAATCCATGGGCAACGAATCCAGACATCGGCATAGCGGGTTCTCCGGGACTTGCCTATGATTCGCTTCAAGTGGCATCGATTGAAAACAACTATCTTGATTTAGATGCTGCTACCTATCAGTTGAACGGGCAGGAAGGGAAAGCACCGTTCATGTCGGCTTCCAGTGTGCATCCTAACGCTTTAAAGGAAAAGACGCACGAACTAGTCGATGCAGGCCTTGGAACCCCTGAGGAGCTAGCCAAGGTGGATGTCAAAGGCAAGTTTGCCCTTATCGAGCGTGGGGGAATCACTTTTATCGAAAAAGCGCAAAATGCTCAGAATGCAGGAGCAACAGGTGTCATCATCTATAACAATGCCGATGGATACGTATCCATGGCAACAGAGCCTAGCATAACGATTCCACAGCTATTCATGCTTAAATCGGATGGTGCGAAGCTACAAGCCGCCTTATCGGAAGGTGAAAAAGTGACGCTCACTTTCAAGGGGGATAAGGTGAAATCAGCTAATCCCGAGGCTGGGAAAATGAGTGCTTTTACTTCATGGGGCGTCGCACCGAACCTTGATTTCAAACCGGAAATCACAGCGCCGGGCGGACAAATCTATTCGACATTGAACAATGATGAATACGGCATGATGAGCGGTACGTCGATGGCGGCTCCTCACGTATCGGGAGGCTCTGCCCTCGTATTGGAAAGAGTCGATAAAGACTTGAACGCAAAAGGGTTCGACCGGGCAAACCTGGCCAAAAACCTAATGATGAATACCTCTCGACCTGTAACCGATCAAGGAATGGTCAATGCTGCATTTGGGTGGGATATTCCCTACTCGCCGCGCAGGCAGGGAGCCGGGATCATGCAATTGAATTCCGCGTTGGCTACGCCGGTGGTCGTGACCGAGGCATTTACGAATGTTGCGAAGGTTGCATTGAAAGAAGTTGGAAATACGTTCGCTTTTACTTTGAAGGTTGAAAATATAAGTGACGAAGCGGTCAAATATGATGTATTGGGGAATATCCAAACAGACTATTCGATTCAGGGACAGCTTGGTTATGCAGCCAATCAATTAGAAGCACAGGAAATTCAGGATGCTACGATAAAAATCAATAACCGTGAACAAGAAGAAATCACTATACCTGCAAAGAAATCGGTCAACATTGAAGTGAAGGTGGACCTGTCCAAGGCTAAGGTGCTTGGGGACGACCTCCAGACGCCAGTCGCAATCGATAAGGTCTTTCCAAATGGGTACTTTGTTGAAGGGTTCGTGACACTGAAAGACCCGGCAGACAATAATCCAGAACTGAACGTTCCATATGTAGGGTTCAAAGGAGAATGGGATAAGGCACCTATCTTGGACGGAACGAAATATGATGAAGAATCATACTACGGCATGGCTGGGGCGGTATCAACTGCAGGTGAAGACTTTACCTACCTGGGTTATGAGCCGGTTGGAAAGATATTTGACCGGAAATATATCGCGATCTCCCCGAATGGTGACGGAGCGCAGGATGATTTTATCCCGATTCTATCATTCTTGAGAAATGCGAAAAAAGTAGAATACAACATCATGGATGCTGCGAAAAAATCGGTCCGGACAATCCGTACGGAGAATCAGGTGCGGAAGGACTATTATGACGGCGGAAGTGGGACGGCCTATACGTTAGACCCCGCCCGTAAATGGGAGGGCAAAATCAATAATAAGCTCGTTGCAGACGGTGAATATATCTATGAAGTCAAAGCAGTGATCGATTATGAGGGAGCTAAATGGCAGACGTTTGAGATCCCTGTCAAAGTCGATACAGTGGCACCTACGGTCAAGATTTCAAAAAGTGGCAAGGTGGTCACCATTGAAGGATCGGATAATGCCAAAGGGTCAGGCTTGGCGTATTACGATGTACAGATAGACGGGAAATCAATCATAACAGAACCGCTTGCTGCGGATACAAAAGAATATACTTTGCCGGATGTGAAGGGTGAGAAAGTACAGGTTGTTGCCATAGACTTCGCAGGTAATGAAAAGACAGATGAAGCGGACTTGACTCAGGATACGGAGCCGGTTGAAAAAGATAAAGCGGCCCCATCCGTCTTTATCACGAGTCCTGAAGTGTTGAGCGTGACCAATACGAAGAATGTGACGATTACGGGGTACATTAAAGAAGCATCTGGCATCAAGGAATTCAAGATCGACGATAAAAATGTCCCAGTGAAATATAATGAAGAGAAGAAACAATACGAATTCTCGTATAAAAAGAAATACAATGACGGCGTCCAAAGCTTCGTGGTTAAAGCAACGGACATAGTCGGTAATACAATTTCCTTCAAACGGATGTTCATGGTGGACACAAAGAAACCAAGCTTGAAGGTCAAAGGAGCACCCCTGATGGTAGGGGCCAAAAAACCGAACCCGAAAGTGGATGTGACCGTCGAGGACAACTTCGATGAAATCCGCCTTTACTTGAACGGAAGTGAAGTATTCTATCATGAATTTAAGGAACCGTACAAAATGCGTTCTTTCAAAGAAACGATAGAGGATGTTGAGTTGCCACTTGAAGTGGGCAACAATACATTCGAATGGAAGGTCACGGATATTGCCGGAAATGAGACGAAGAAAACGACCTACATCTATAAAGCGAAACGATAATAAAATGGCAGCTCCCTTTTTACAGAGGGGGCTGCTTTTCTTATGTTGAGGCTGCGTATGCACCCTTTCACACGTTTGATGGATTATTACGTTGCTTATAACGTAATCCATGAGAAGCATTCTTTTTTTGAAATAGAGAAGGAAAATAAAAAGATGATACCGAAATAGGTATATGGAACTAAATAAGAGGAGGAAATCGATGAATTTTAAAAAAGGTCTGACTACGAAGGAATATGGTCGTGGTGTTACAGTTAAATATGAAAATTATGATAGGTCACTAGCAAAAACGAGTTTCTTTGATGCACTTCAACTTGCTAATTCTCCATTTGAAAAGGAACCCCGGCACGATTCGTCTTATCAAGAATATCCGCTTATTCCGGATGTAACCCTTTCGCTTTTTGAAAAGGATATGGCTAAGACTTCGATCACATATGATCCCCATAGAGAAAAGGTCATCATTGAAGAACGCTCAGAGAGATATTTGCCCAATAAAGGTGAAGCGCTTACAACGGCATTGGAGCATATCATGATCAGTCATGGAAATTACCAATCTTTTTTTATAGTCAATCCGAAAGATTGGAACACAAAAAGAAAAACCACCCATAGCTTGAAACCCGATTAATCAGGAAAGCTATTGAGTGGTCTAACTAGCAAAACTTAGTGAAGAGAGACGAGGTCCTTGATTTCATCAGTGGAAAGTTCTGTGATCCAGTTATCACTACTGATGATTTCATCGTTCAGCGCCTGTTTTTTGTCGAGCATCTGATCGATCTTTTCTTCAAGCGTCCCGGTACATATCAATTTATGAACGTGAACGAACCGCTGTTGCCCGATACGGTAGGCACGGTCAGTGGCTTGATTTTCAACCGCAGGATTCCACCAGCGATCATAGTGAATGACATGGTTTGCCGCCGTTAAATTCAGGCCTGTGCCCCCAGCCTTCAACGAAAGGATGAAGATTGGGAAATCGCCATTTTGGAAGCGGGTGATCATATCATCACGCTGTTTCTTGTTCGCACTTCCGTTCAGGAAGGGAACTTCAAAGCCATAGCGTTTTTCGAGCAGTTTTTTCATCATGTTCCCCATACCGATGTATTGGGTGAAAATGAGGCAGCTTTCCTCCTGCTCGCGGACAGCATCCACGATTTCCGTTAGCTTCTCAAGCTTCCCGGATCGGCTAGCTGCCATCATGATGTTTTCCTTTTCAGTTTCCTTTAGATAAAGGGCGGGGTGATTGCAGAGCTGTTTCAGTTTATTCAGCATCTGCAGAATGATCCCTTTGCGTTCAAAGGTGGACAACTGCTCGATGTCTGCAAAGGTATCCTTGATTAGCTGTTCATATAATGAAGCCTGCTCGGTGGTGAGCGGCACGAATTCTTTTTGTTCCTGCTTATCAGGCAGGTTCAATGCGACCTCTTTATCCCGTTTTGTCCGACGAAGCAGGAAGGGCTGAATTAAGCGTTGCAGCTCTTTGATTTTATCTTTTTGTTCTTCCCGCTCGATGGTGGTCACGTATTTTTCCTGGAATTGACCAAGCGTTCCCAGGTAGCCTTTGTTAATGAAATCAAAGATGGCCCATAACTCGCTTAAGCGGTTTTCCATCGGTGTACCCGTTAAGGCGATATGATGACGTCCATCAAGCTTGCGGACCGCCCTGGATTGCTTCGTTTGGGCGTTTTTGATATTCTGTGCTTCATCTAGTATGACACTGCTCCAATGGATGGAGGACAATTCCTCCACATCTTGGTGGGTCAGGCCATACGAAGTCAGGATGATGTCGTGGGTAGCAGCTTTTTTAATGAACGCATCACCCTTGGACCGACTCGAACCGTAATGAAGGTGAACCTTGAGTGATGGAGCGAATTTTTCCAGTTCCTTCTGCCAGTTGCCGAGTACCGATGTAGGGCAGACAATCAACGCGGCCTGAACAGGAACATGCTCAGGCGGGTTGGTGATTACTTCGACCTCATCGGTGCTTTCCGTTTCACTTTCCTCATCGACAATGATGGGTTCGCTCGTTTGCACCTTTTCTTCATGGGTAGGTAGCTCCTTGTCAGTCGTTTCGGCATTCTTGACATAAAGGAGGTAGGCAATCATCTGGACGGTTTTCCCAAGTCCCATATCATCCGCGAGACAAGCGCCAAATCCATATTCCCTTAAGAACAGAAGCCAGCTCATGCCCAATTTTTGATAGGGCCGTAAATCACCTTGCAATGTCCCAGGGACTGGCATGATCGAAATGTTCTTGGTTTCCCGCAGTCGTCCGACCATTTTTCTAAGCTCCTGATTCAATTCGAATTGAATTCGGAGCATTTCGCCGTTTTCCGGGTCATCCTCAATTTCTTCCCCTTCACTATTTAAAAGCTCCTGTTGTAGCAAATCAGTCAGTTGGATGCCTTTTTCATTGGCAGTTTCCATCAGATTCTGGATTTGCTTGATGAAAGCGGGGTCGAGCTTGACCCATTGGCCGCGGATATAGACAAGCCTGCGTTTCTCATCGACGAGCTCCGCGAACTCGGACTCAGTGAGCTCCTTACCATTCAGGGAGAATCTCCAGTCGAAGTCCATCAATGCTTTCAGCCCAACGTAGGAAGGGCCGCGATTCGATTGGCTCTTCACTTTTGCCTTCACTTTGAGGGAGGATTCCTTCAAAGCGACCCACCAGGATGGAAGGAGGATTTCGACACCGAGAAATAGCAGCTTTTCGCTTGCATCGGTCAAAAACTCCCAGGCATCGATTTCGGATAGCTCGCTTTTTAACCGGCCCTTTTCCCCAATCCATGGGACGACGAGCTGCCAGCGTTTCGTCGCCCGTACGACTTCACTTGCGTACTTATTCCAGCCACGCGGCAATTTCTTGCCAGTATACGTTTCGATGATGCTTTCATCTTTTTTAGAGCGAAGCGTGACGTCTAGCTTCCATGGGCCATTTCCTTCAGGTGGTTCGGTTAAGCGTAGACCGATGGCGAAGGGTTTAGGATCCGGGTTAACACCGAGCCATTCCTGCCAGCTGTCCTGATCGAAAAACGCCTGCAACTCTTCCGGAGAAAGCCTTGAATCCTTTAAGGCCCCAACCGCTTCGCTCCATTTATTGTGCATCGGCGAGTAGGTCTTCAAATACATATTAGCGGCGCCATTATACCATTTCTCGATAAAAGTCCGATTGGTTTCCACTTCAGGTGAAGGGAGGTCCAAAGGAATCTCCTCTTCCCAAAAGGAAGGAAGGAATTCTTCTTCGACCTCTTCCGGCAGTTTCCAGCCGATGGAGTCCAACTGTAAATTCGTGAAATCAGGCACAGGAATCCCCGCTTCAATCGATTCATGAAGTACGGGGGCTGCGGATAGGCATAAGGATGAGAGCTCGGACCATTCCCATTCTATAAAGGAGTTAAAGCTTTCCTTCGCGAAAAAGTTCAGCAGTCCCCAGGCATCAAGAATGAAAACAGGGTTTTCGTTTATTGTATCTGTCGTCATTTTTGTGCCATAAAAACTGGCGTCATCCCAGTTGAACAGCAGTCTTCGAATGTAACTTGTATTGAGAAAGCTATTATCTTCATTGACGACACCAAGGACGTAGGATCCATTTTCGAGAGCCGCTATTTTGATTTTTAATTTTCCTGTATTAAACATCGATTAGCTTTCCCCTTTTTAATTCTTCTTGAAAAGCGCGCAGTCGTTTCGTCGAATCGACTACATATTGCATATACCGTTCGAATACCTCTTCCTTTTTCATCTTTTTATAGATGGTACGCATCTTTTTCAAATAACGGACTGCCTGTTTATAGGCTGGCCTGTTTTTCAAGGACACTTTTTCCTGTACCGCATGATAATAGAGGGGAAGCATCACTTCCGGATCTTTCGAGACGACTTCCTTGATGGATTCAGTGCTTATTAAGTCAATGCTGATTTCGGAGTAGATATGCATCTCCACCCATTTTTTATATTGGCCCTGTTCAAAAAGAAAGTTCGCATAGTTCCAATAGCTATGGGGAAGGGTAGCCCGAAAGAATTTCTCAAGCAAGTCATTCCGCTTCAACTTAAAGCAACAGCTTGTAATCAGGGTCGTGAAGGTCCGGACAAAATCGACCCGCTGATAATAATCGGATAGATCAATCAAGAATTCCTGAACATGGGCGTTGATGAATTCAATGAAAGGAATGGCCCGAGTACGGTCCTCTGAATCGGAAAGGAACTCCAGCCAATAAAAAATATACGGACAGGCTTCCTTCTTCAATTCGTGGAGAAGCTCGATCGCTTGTCGGTCCTGATTCTCCATCAGAGATAGGTGAATCGTAGCCAGGGTATAGGAAATGCGCTCCGTCGTGCCTGCATATTGCTTGGGCAGTTCCTCCTGAACTCGGTTCAGCTCCTCTTTACGCCACGAAGATGTGGTGAACAGGTAGCTCCAGATTTCCCGGTAGAGGTCGATTTTTTCATACTCCAACCCTTCGCTGCCGTCCAGTAGCTTCGCTACATCTTCCTTAATGCTAAAGACGAAGGGATCAAAAGCAAAGGGACGGGCCTGTCTGCTCAGTGGCTGCACCGTTTCATGAAGCTCTTCGGCCAAATCGGCGGCGAGCGCATAAAAGACACGGACCGCTTGGGTGTTGCTTTTATGTAGCTGGATCATTCTCATAGTCAGCTGCAACGTACAAAAATGGGTCACAAAATGATAAAGCAGCTTCCATTCCCGTTCCATCGGGGTTTTGGAGCTGAGACGTTTAAAGAAAGTCTGTATATGATTCTCAATCATGTAAGGCGGTTCCTCTATATAAGGCCCCACTTGCTCAGTGAAGGTATCGTGCACGAATTGCTTCCATGATGGATAGCTTTTTTCTAAAATGATGGATTTCTCCTTTGTATGTTTAAATATTTCACTTGCCCGCTTTACCTGCTGCAAAGCCTGGGTAGGTGTGGATTTTGGCGCGTTCCATTCGCTAACCCAATCGGACACACTGGCGTGCTCGGAATATCCGGAGAAGAATACGGCCATTTGGTGTCGGCAAATAAACCTGGAATCGCAGGTGCAGCTTCCATCCTGAGGGAAAAGCAAGTTCAGCCTTGCCTTATAGCGCGTGACATCCTGCACCTCCGCGGTAATCAAGTCTTCCGCTTCCTCTTTCAGATCAACGAGCCCCTGGCGATATAACTGAAGACCCTCATTCACAACAGCCAAATCATCCGGATCACCGGCCTCCAACAACTCCGCCAGCCGCTCCCCAACAAACAACAACTCCCGCTCCATACTCTCCTCCTTTTTGGGGTCACTTTTAGGGGTCAGACCCCATTTCCCAAAATTATATTTTTGTATTATCATTGATATATCAGTACTTTAACAACACCGGATGGGGGTCAGACCCTATTTCCCGGCATAGGAAAGGATGATGTTCATGCCTCGTAGACCGAGGATATGGTATCCTGGTGCGATGTACCATATTACTAGCCGCGGCAACCGCCGCAGTGATATTTTTTTAGACGATAAGGATCGCCTTCGTTACCTGCGTTATTTAGAGGAAACGAAAGAAAGGTATTACTTCGAACTCCATAGCTACTGTCTCATGACGAATCACGTGCATCTACTCCTCGAAACGAAACAACCCCCGATTAGTGATATTATGCATAAGCTGAATTCCCGCTATGCCATCTCCTTCAATAAACGGCATGACCATGATGGTCACCTCTTTCAAGGCCGTTACCATTCCGTCTTAATCGAATCGATCGAGCAA
Source organism: Peribacillus sp. NPDC046944 (assembly GCF_050272735.1). NCBI lineage: Bacteria > Bacillati > Bacillota > Bacilli > Caryophanales > Bacillaceae > Peribacillus > Peribacillus sp. NPDC046944. The sequence continues at coordinate 345,468 of NZ_JBNNML010000006.1, read as the reverse complement.
TTCACTGCCACGAGCCGTTATATCCATTTAAACCCTGTACAAGCCAATATCGTCAAAAACCCCGCCGAATATAAGTGGAGCAGCTACAAAGTCTTCCAAACAGGAAAACCAAGCAAACACGTCAACCCCACACAAATCCTTCATTACTTCCAAACCCCACAGAACTATGAAACCTACGTCATGCGGGGGTCAGACCCTATTTCCCAGACTTAGCAAAAATCAAAAAACCTTTGCCAGCCAAGGGGTATGTAGTATTCGGTAAGGGGTCAGACCCCATTTCCCGGCACCCATTTCGAGGTCATCTCTTTATTATACTTCATTTGGGCTTGGAATTTGAAATGTTGTATACAGGTTTTGGAATATGTTTGTGGTCGGAATGTGAAAAGCCATTCCCGGGTTGGGAATGGCTTGGTCTTAATTTGTTTCTACGAGAGCTTCCCACACTTTGAATTTCTCATCGATAAAGGTGACAAAACGGTTTTGTTTTTGTAAATCGAATATGAGGCGGGCTCGTTCCATATATTTTTTTGCTTGTTTATAGTTACTTTGCAATTCGTAATTATATCCCAGGTGGTAATGGAGTTCAGCTAAAAGGTACATATGGTACTCTTCCAAACACCATTTGATCGCTTTTGTACAATACATAATGGAAGATTCATAATCCTCTAAACGGGTGGAAACTCGTGCTGAATTATAAAAAAGTCTGGTCTTTATCTTTTTATCATTTAAAAATGGTAGATGATTCATATGTGTAAGAGCTAATTTATATGTACATAGAGCTTTTTCATAAAGTCGTTCTTCGAAATATATTACACCCATACTTAGCAGATATTCTATTTCCCTTTCAGAGTACACCTTATCGGTTATATCAGATAAAGCAATGGCCTCCTCTAGGTGCTTTATCGCTTTATTCATGTTTTTATTCATCATGTATTCATATATCCCTTTATGCCACAATAACAATTGCTGATTTTGCTTGTTTTGCGTGAACAATGGATTATTTTCCTCTGTTTTAACAATGTCTCTCATATCTTGGTAATTCAAGGTCCTTCGTGTCAATTCCAATTGATGGGCGACTTCTTGAACATAGTCTAACCGAGGGGTCATTCCTATATCAAAAAAGTAATTAACATCTACACCTAACCTTCTGGAAATCATATATAGAGTGGTGGCGTACGGATAAACAACACCTTTTTCGATTTTGCTAATCTGTGCTTGCGTGCAAATCCCCTCTGCAAGTTCCTCTTGTGAAAGGCCGATTTGTTTTCTGAGTTCTTTTATTTTCTTCCCTACTGCTGAAAAATCCATGTTAACTCTCCTTAAAATATGCCTAGAGTTATATTTATAGTGAAAAATAGAAGAATAAATAAGAATGATTTATTTTCTTTATATAATGTGTATGACCACAACGAAAACGTATTTGATAAATCTATGGTTAAATACAACTATAGAATTTATTTCTATTAAATCCAATATTTTTTTTAAAAATAAGGAGGAATTACCCATGAAAAAAAGTCTTAAAGGGATGGCGGTATCCTTTCTTCTAGTAGCTGTAGTAGTTGTTGGTGGCCTAACATCAGTAACTGAATTACCAAGCGTACATGAGTTACCATCAGTTCATGCGAAAGCATAATATAGACGGTTAGATTATAATTCTCTGACACCTCTTGCATGGGGTGTCTTTTTTTTTGCCTTCATCTAAAATATTCTTTCACGCATATGCCTTTAGTTATATTTATCTATGATTTGTCAATATAAGGGGGCATAGGAAGATGTGGAAGAAACGTGAGGGGCTATATGAACACATGGATGCATGTAGAAAGTTTGTTATAGTAAGAGTAACAAAACAGAGAGAGGTGGAAGGATTATGATTGATATTAATATGAAAGTTCAACCCTCTTTTTATGATGACGAATGTGCCATTGTATTTTCTTTCTATTTTGATAGGGCTGCCAAGAAGGTTGGGGAAGCTGTGGTCTACACATGCAAGAAATCAAATGAGAAAAAATACAACCAAGATGATATAGATACAGATGAACTCCTTGACCCGAGTAGTCAAGAAAAAATCGCTTATATAAAAGAGTTTTCCATCGTGGATGAATACCAGGCGAGCTCTATGAAAAAAATTCAACACTTTTTGGACGTAATCGGCATTCAAAATTGCGTGGGGCAAGATCATCAGAAAAAAGTTGCATATTAAGAACGTAAAGAAACTCATGACATCTCATATGTCATGAGTTTTTGCTTGTTAATTGAGAGTTCTGTGCATTGTTTTTCATTTTCTTTATGAATTCGCTCATCCGCTTCCGGTCGTTTGTTTCCGTAGGTTTTACCCGTTCTAATAACTCGAAATGGTATTTGTTCGTATCAGATTTCACGTTGTCGCCCCCTTACCAAATTCTTCTTATTATTTTGTACCCGTTTTGTGGTTGTTCAAACCAGAAATTACCTTCCGTTAAATAAGGAGTGGAGGGGAATAGAAGCTTGTCCGTTTTCTTACCATATTATGCTTCGTTTTTATTTGATAGAACTGGGGTAAGTGAATAAGAGCACGTGAATGAGAACCGGAGAACCCCGGTCAAGGCGGAGGAAAAAAATATGGCTATGAGTAATGAAAAAAACGACCGTACCAAGCGCTCCTTCCAACAATTTATTTTTCCGTTCATGCTAGAAGGAAATAAAATCGAAGGGTTTGTCAAACGGTTGCTTAAGGATGACTTTGTCTTTTTGGATCTGGATAATATGGACCTGCAGGACGATTTTTATGGCGATCATAAAGTTTCCCATCGTAACTTGGAGCAATACTTTATGCCGAATATTGTCCCCATTTTGTTTCCAAGCAGTTCAAAACAGAAAGAGGGCATACGCCGTTTCTCGAAGAAAATGGATCTGGGATGTACGTTCCGTTCGCCATTCTTAAAAACGGCTTTTATAATCAACTCCATTGATATCTATATTTGCCCGTTTCATATCGGGATGATTAATATCCGGGTTACATTGCCTGAGAACCTTCCTTATGATGATGTCCTTTATTTCACGGATACGTTCCGGATTCTCGAACCCATTGCGGAAGATGAAATCGAGATGAAGGTCGGCTGTAGGAATAATGAGTATGATTACGTGAAAGATTTTGTCTTCAATGAGTTAATCCCTCCTGCTGAGAAATATATTGATGACGAAGAAGACCACACATCCTACTTCGGAAGTTTGCCTTTCTTCGTGGATGAACGCATGTTTGTCCTCAGTTATACGAATCTCCCGAAGGATCGAGAAATTACCAAATCGGATTTATACCGAACGAGTCAGTTAAATGGATATGATAATGATGGAGAACCCTATGTCGGCGCCCTGAACCCGAACTATATTGACAAGTATTACAAGGAGAGGGTGTACGATCGTTGGGGGGAGGAAACGTATTATGTCACGAGCGAGGGGCATTTTGCCTGTGTCACAAAAGCGACAGGCAAGCTAGAGAACCAACTTGCGAGTGAAATGTACGGGCAACACTTCTATTCCATGCTGCTTTACTTCTATTATAAAATAGTCCTGTTGAAGCTGGCTCATGACCATTCCCAGATCGATGTGGAAAAAGACCAGTCGGATACGGAATTGCTAATCTTCATGATCACCGAGTTTTCCGCGAAATACTTATTTGCTGAAGTGAACAGCACCTTCACAGGGAAAGAGCTCTTCAAAATGACGAAAGAAGTGTTCAGGATAGAACCGCTCTATCAAGAAGTGAAAGAAACGCTTTCCTACTTGTACCAAAACCAAGATAAGCTATCCGGGAAAAGCAGTAACTACTTGCTGCAAATTCTTACCATCTATACAGTCATCTCCGGCATATTCGGGATGAACCTGTATATAGAGGATTGGCAAAAGAAATTGACGTTGGAAGATTATATGAATTACACACTGTATGAATGGGTGGCTGTATTGGTGACATCATCCGGCCTGATTATTTCCTTTGTCATGGGCTTCTTATTCTTGAAAAAATGGCTTCAAGAACAAAAGAGCCGGAAAAAGAAAGTGCTATAACAATCAAGTCCTGCGCACATGTGCAGGACTTTTGTTTGTGTTCATGATCCTAAATAGTAAAAAGAGGGAAAGTGTCATTACAAATTTCCCCTTTTCCTCCCAACCTTTGATAAACTATAGATATCATTCTTACTGTTCACTAGGAGGAGATTATGAAAAGATTAGCATTAGTTTTCGGCTGTTTGTTGATGAGTGTATTGTTTTTGGCGGGGTGCTCGGAAGAACCTAGTCCAGAAGAACGCTTTGCGGCCTATACGAAACTATGGAATAAACAAGATTTTGCGAAAATGTATGATTATCTGTCAGCTGATACGAAGAAACAAGTCAGTGCAGACGAATTTGCAGAACGATATAAAAAGATCTATAAAGGAATCGAAGCCGACCAAGTCAAGGTGGGCTATACACAGCCAAAAGAGGAAGAAGCAAAAGAACATAAAGATGATGAAAAGGTGAAATTGGCTTATACCGTCGATATGAATACGCTAGCGGGAGCTGTCAGTTCCGACCATAAGGCGACCCTTGTCAAAGAAGAGAGAGACAAGGAAGAGAATTGGTACATTAAATGGGATGAAAGCTACATCTTCCCGGATCTCAAAGCCGGTGAAAAGATATCAGTCGAGTCCTACCCGGCCATCCGTGGCGAAATTGTCGACCGGAATGAACGTGGCCTGGCGATGAATGGGACGGTTTCGGAAATTGGAATCGTACCAGAGAAAATGGGCGACAAAAAAGCCACCGTCAAACAGGTGGCCGGTACTCTTAACATGACAACGGATGAAGTCGAAAAGAAATTGAACCAATCATGGGTGCAACCTAGTTATTTCGTGCCCATCAAGCAAATATCTTCTGATGAGACAGCAACCTTGGATAAGCTGTTAAGCATCCCAGGGGTCTCTGCCAACAGTTCCGAGGAACGAATCTATCCTTATAAAAAGGCCACTGCCCATTTAATTGGCTATGTGGGGGAGGCTTCGGCGGAAGATCTGGAGAAATTAAAAGGCAAGGGGTACACCGCAAATGACGTCATCGGAAAACGTGGCCTCGAGCAAATTCTAGAAGAACGCCTTAAAGGGAAACCAGGCGGCAAGATCTTCATCAAGACAGAAGAAGGCGAGGAAAAAATCATCGCCGAGAAACCGGCTGAAGAAGGCGAAACGATCACGCTAACAATCGATGCCGAGCTTCAAAAGGATATCTTCAAACAATATGATAACGAAGCGGGATCGGCGGCAGCACTTGATCCGAATACCGGCGAGACACTGGCACTCGTATCCAGTCCTTCTTTTGATCCGAACAAATATGTACTGGGCATCACGAACGCGGAACAAAAGGCATTGGAAGATGACCCGGACAAGCCATTGCTGAACCGGTTCAGTTCAACCTTTGCACCGGGATCGACGATTAAAGCACTAACGGCGGCGATTGAATTGAAAAATGGAATCGACCCTAAATCTGCACTCAGCATTCAAGGGACAAAATGGGCCAAATCGAACTGGAAAGACCATTCCATCACACGGGTCTCCAACCCTGGAGTGCCGATCGATATGGAAAAGGCCCTCATCTATTCCGATAATATTTACTTTGCCCAACAAGCATTGAAACTTGGCAAAGATAAATTCTCAAAAGGGCTCCGAGACTTCGGCTTTGATGAATCCCTGAACTTTGACTACCCGATTAAGGCATCAAGCATCGGGAAGCTCGATAGTGAAGGACGCCTGGCTGATGCGAGCTATGGACAGGCCCAAGTCCAAATGAGCACCCTTCACTTGGCGATGACCTACTCGGCTTTCTTAAATGAAGGAAACATCATGGCCCCTTCCTTAGTGACAGGCGATAAAACGGAAAAGAAACCGTTGAAAGAAAACATCATTTCTGCAGATCAAGCAACTACGATCACCAAGATGCTGACACAGGTCGTGGAGCATCCTAAAGGAACCGCACATGATTTAAACGATATTGGCGTGAAGCTGGCTACGAAAACAGGCACAGCCGAGACCAAAGCATCCAAGAATTCCAGCGGAACCGAAAATGGTTGGCTGGTTGCCATGGATACTGAAGACCCAGAGCTGATCATGGCCTGGATGATGGAAGACGTAAAAGGACGAGGCGGCAGCCATTTGGTAAGTGATAAAATGAAGCCGGTTCTGAAGAAATACTTGAAGTGACACAAAAAAGACACCTATTTCCAATAGGTGTCTTTTTTGTGTCACTAAATACCCGTAGAAAGGAGAGTGGACGAAGAAAATTATACCTGAAAAATACTTAGTTTCGCCCAGTTTAAATCAAGAATAAGGCTGGTAATTAACGATTACTTCACTAAAATGTCATAACATAACAAAATGTAGGTCAATAGTATTTATGATTGACAAAATAGTAATATCTAATTCGTTTATTTGATTATATGGAATATAAAACTATTATTATCAAATTTAGTTAGCTATAAATCTAGTTAAAAGAATAATTGGAAACAATTACTAGGTTTTTTCCCAATAAATATTTATAAAAAGGTAGAAATTCCAAAAAACTTGTATTATTATAGATTAAGTAGAACGGATTGGTAATTAACCCAATTATAGTTCTCTAGTTTAAAAGAACTAGTCATTGATATTATTACTTGTCGTAGGAATTATGAATTGGTCATTTAGTATTAAATGTGTTTTTTTGTAAGTCGTTAGTTATTTCGCTCTATATGAGCTTGCGTTCCTAACGCACTACTTTAGATATTGAAAGGGAGTTTTTTCTAACATGGGAAAAAAGAAAGCAATTAAATTAGCAACGGCAACTGCAATTGCCGCATCAGCGTTCGTCGCAGTAGCACCAACACAATCAGAGGCAGCTACTAGCTCAGTTGACAAAGCGATTACAAAAGCTTCATCAGCAATGCTTAAAGCATTCAACACGTATAACAAAACGGCTCGCGTGGATCATAAACTTCCTGCACTAGCAACAATCAAAAAAGACGTAAAATCAGCTCAAGAAGCTTATGCAGCAGCTGCAAAAGAAATCGCTTCAAAAGGCGGAACGAAAGCTCAAAAAGCGACTCTTACAAAAAAACTAGATACTAACAAAAAATATCTAGACCGCGCTGAACTATACTTAAAAGCAGTTACTACTAATCTTAAACCTACTAAAGAAGCATTCACAGCGGCTGTAGCTGGTGGAACACAATCTAAAGTTTTATCTGCACAAACAGCATACCAAGCAAAAATTAAAGAATTCAAAGATAATGTAGCTAAAGTCTACGGACCGGATGCTCGTGATTTACTTTTAGAAAAATATGCTGAACCAGCACAAAAACTTGCTGATTCTGTAAACGATGAAATGAAAGTTTACGCTGCATACAAAGCAATCGAAAAAGGAGATCTTATCGAAAAAGATCTTGAAGCGGCTTTCAAAGAAATCGACGGCGCTAAAGAAGAAGCAGCTAAAATTGCAAAATTAGACACTACATTAGCTAAAAACATCACAAAAGCAGTTGAGAAAAACAACAAAAAATTCGAAGACACTGTTCAAGCTGCAGTAACTATCGAAGGCATCACTGAAGGAGAAAAAACTGACGAAGAAACAAAAACAATCACGGTCAAAGCTACTAAAGGTTCAGAAATTAAGGTAACACTTAATGGAACAGCAGTAGCAGCTAACGAAAACGGATCTTATACTCTTAAACTACAAGAAGGTTCAAACAAAGTTGCAGTTGAATCAACTGTTTACGGAGTGAAAACTGAGTTAAACCAAGAAATCACTTCTAACCAAACACCTGCTGTTAAGAGTGTAAGTGCGATTAACCTTAAACAAGTTGAAGTTAAATTCAATAAAGAACTTGATAAAGCTTCAGCTGAAACTGTTGCTAATTATGATCTTAAAGTAGGAGCTGCAAGTGCAGTAAACCCTACCGATGCTAAAGTTACTGGAGAAGATACTGTTCTTCTTACATTTGCTGCTCAATCTCAATCTACTGATGCATCTTTGACTGTTAAAAATGTTAAAACTGTAAATGGTAAAGTAGTTGCTGATACTTCTAAAGATGTTCGTTTCATTGATGTGGTTGCACCTAAGGCTGAAACTGTTGAAGTTGTAGCTCCACGAGTTATCCGTGTGAACTTCTCTGAACCGCTTCAATCAGCTCCAACTTTCAAATTGAATAACGGTGCAACTGCTATTGTTTCGACATCTTGGACTCCTGGCCAAGACTATGCTGATCTTACAATTGGTATAGATCCTGAAAATGGTTCTTCTCACACTCTAACTGTTTCTGGTGGAACTGACTATGCTGGATTCAAAATTGATGAAGCTTCAAAATCTTTCGTTTATCAAACAAATGTTACAGCACCTAAAGCTACTGTTTCTAAAGTAGTTGATAATAACACTGTTGAAATCCAATTTGATAAAGAAATTAATGCTAGTACTTTAACTAGCAACCTTGAAATTTTCCATACAGTTAAAGGTGGAAATGGTTACAAAGCAGATGCTGTAACTAGCCTTAAAAACGGTACAAACGATACAATCGTGGTGAATTTTGCTGGTGCTGTATTCCCTGAAGGTCAAGTGAAATTTTTCTTAGGTTACGGTGATGAAAAAGGAACGCTTGTACAAGATAAATGGGGTAATAAATTAACAGTTCAAGAACTTACTGCTTCATATGCAGCTGATACTACTGCACCAGTTCTATCTTCTGTAGAAGGTAAAACTAAGCGTACAATTGAAGTTAAATTTAACGAAGAAATTAAAGAAAACACAGTAACACCTGCTAACATTGTATTGGTAGATGCTGATAATAAAGCAGTGCCAGCAACTGTTGGTCTTGGTTCTGATGGCAAAACTGTAACTATTACATCAACTTCTGATCTTGCAGGTGGAAACTACAAATTAACTGTTAAGAACGTAACTGATACATCTAATAACAAAATTGCTGAGGTATCCCGTACATTTTATGTGAATGATATGGTTGCTCCATCAGTTAATGAATCAGCAGACCTACTTGCTGGTAACAAAAAAGTAAAAGTTAAATTTAGCGAAGCTATGAATGCCGCTTCAATTACTGATAAAACTAAATATCAATATAACGGTGCAGAACTGAATTCTGCTGTCACTGTTACAGCAGTAGACGGTAACAAAGCAGTTATCCTTGATTTCTCTGGTGTAACTGGTTTCACTAGTGCTGAAGGTAAAGTTGTAGTAGTTGGACGTGTAGCAGATGCTACTGGAAACCTTACAGAAGCATTCTCTACAAACGTAACAATTTCTGAAACTCAATCTACTATTGCTGCAACAAAAGCAGAAGTTACTGGAGAACATACAGTTAAATTGTACTTTGATGAAGTTATTACCAATGCAGTAGCGGCTGACTTCGTTGTTAGTAAAGAAGATACTGTCCTTACTACTACAAATGTAGTGAATTCCATTGAATCTGGAAAATCAGTTCTAACTTTAACTGTAAGTGAAGATCTTCCAGCAACAGCTGCTGATGTGACTGTTGATTCTAGCACAGCTGATAACTATACAGTTAAAGCTAAAAATAATGATGGACTTCTAGTTAAATTCGCTGATCTTGAAGCTGCTGATAAGTTCGCTCCTGAAATTAAGACTGCTACTTTTGTAGATGGTACTACTGCTGAAGATAAGGACAAATTAGTTCTTACATTCTCTGAAGCTCTTTACGCTCAGTCTGTACAAGATGCTGATTTCACTGTAGTTGGACGCACAATTGAGTCTCTTGAAGTTAATGGTGATACAATTACTGTTAACTTGAAAGCAGATAACTCAGATTCTAGCTCAGTACCTGCTTCAGTATCACTTGTAGGTTCTGTTGAAGATACAGCTCGTAATGCAAAAACTTCACAAGTATTTGTAACAATTGCTCCAGCAGGCGAATAATTTAGATAGACACCTTTGAAGGAAATCTATTCTTGAAAATATAGAAAATTCCTATGAGGAAATGGAACTGTTTCCTATAAATAGGACAGTCTAAAAAAGAACTATGGTTAAGAGGCTAAAAAATGACTCCGGTATTGTACTGGAGTCATTTATTTAGGCTTCACAATAACAACCGGACTTTGTATTAACCATACTAGATTATCCTTTGTGAAAACGTCTTTAACCTTTGGCATCAATAGGATAAGGCGTTTTTTTATTTATATCAGGAACCTACGGAAATTGTTACTATTGGTAAAGAACTTGTGATCACTTTTAACAAAAATCCGTTAAGAAAGAAACAGTATTAAATGCCTCTGGAGAACTATGTAACGCAGGCATAACAGCAGTTGGTAGTGCTACATCGCTTACAGATCCTCTTAAAGCATCTTTTAAGTGATGATGGTAAGAAGGTAACTGTTGAATCTACTCCTAACTATAAAGGTCAAAACGCGGTACTGTTCAGGATGCAGTTTAAACTCGAAATAGTTAAGAATAGGAACTTCCTTTCAGAAAAATACTTTAGGCATACCTTTCTATGAAGGTATGCCTTTATTTGTATAAAATTAGTTACGTTTTGGTAGTTAATTAGGAGGGAGTACAATTTTTAACTACTTTGTTATTTGCCAATTTACCCAATTATTAATCGTTGTTTTTTCTAGTTAACAAGATTGCGGTACTCGTCACACTGTAGATGTTAACAAAGAGTAATCATTGTCTGAAACATAATCGGAGATTTTTATGAGCTAGTTAACTATTAGTTAAATTTAAATAGTTACCATAGTTTGAATGGATTTAATTAGAGCAGTTAAAGAAGAGGTGAAATTAAATTTAATGAGAAGAGGAATTCAGTACAGCAGAAAATCAACGAACCCAAGAGATTTCCTCGATGAAAAGGAAGGCATTAAATACCAAGAGCAAGTAATGGATGAATACTGCATCAAACACAATATCGAGATAATAGCTAGATATAGTGACGTCGGTTATTCCGGGGTTCATACTCAGAGACCTGAACTACTGGAAATGTTAGATTTTCTGAAAAAGTCAGAAGAAAAGATTGATGTACTTCTTTTCTTTAGCGTTGATAGGTTAGGCCGAGATTTAAGGAACAATATTAACTTAGCTTTAAAAATAAGTGGGTTTGTAAATAAGATAGTATTTGTTTCAGAAGGAATTACTAATAACTACGAACACTTCAAGTTATTTTTGATTCTTAAATCCATTGTTGCTGAAGAGGAACGAATCAATATTATTACTAGACTAGCTGGAGGCAGAAGAACAAAAGTGATGAACCGGAAAATATATTCAGGGAACAAAGCCCCTCTAGGATATGTTCAGAAAAAGGACGGTTCGTTAAAGCTGGCTTCTCTAGATGAGACGAAAGATTTAACCGACATTATAGGGTTGGAAGCAGTTAACTATATTTTTTTAGCTTACCTTTCAAACCAATCACTTAGTCAGATAGCAAAGGACCTTAGACGAAAGTTTGGCTTAACTAGAATGGGTAAAGTATGGGATAAAAACTCAGTAGCCTATATTCTACGAAATGATATTTATGCCGGTATTCTAAGCGGAAAAATAAGTGGCGAAGAATACACAATTCCATCAGGCAATATAGAGCCCTTACTATCAATGGTTACTTATCAATTTGTAAAAACAAAAATTAGTAATTCGGTAAAAGGAAGGAAACCGAAGAAAAATACTCTTCCTCAATTGTCAATCTGCATACAATGTTTAAAGCCGGTTGTACTGATTGGAGAGGAAATATCTTGCCCAAGCTGCCGAAAGTCAATTAATGCGGAGCTTTTATCAAAAAGCATTAAAAAAAAACTTGTAGAACACCTTTTTGGTAACTATACCAGCGACATTGTTAATAGATATTTAATGAATGAGAGAACGAATCTATTTTTCCGTATACAGAACCTTAAGGAAAAAGTGAAGGATCTAGAAGGAACACAGTTGTTGATAGAATCAATGTTTAAGGATGATCCGAAAGAGTTAAAACTATTGCTTAGTTACAATAAAGATGAAATTAGGAATCTGGAGAGAGAGATTAGAGAGATTAATCATTTCTTAGAGTTCCTTTATGGTGAAAAAGCTATTGACTTAAATGAAGAGGATGTCCTGATAAAAGGAAGGAATGACTTATCTCTTGACCTCCCACATCTCTTATTGATTGACTTTAATCTGAGAGATGTATATATAAAGTTTCACCCTTGCGTTTTTGAAGGGAAGACGAAGCGATGAGAGATATAAATAGGAGTATTGTCATCGTTTGCGGTTACTGTCGGACTTCGGGGAAAATTAATGGAGAAGAAAGTATCCTAATCAAAAGTTTATTTTAAAAGAATACTCCAATTGGGAATTCACCCTAGTGGAAGAATGGAATCAGCTGGTGGTTTTACAACGAGAAAATCTATTCGCAATTTCAATATTAAAGGACTACTTTTTCAAGTTTGATAGAAACAAGAATTCTAAAAGCAATAATGATAGCCTAGAAGTTAACAATCCCTAAAATAATACCGTAATATAGAAGGATAATCAGGTTTACAACGAGAAATTAAAAGAAAAGCTATAAATTCCACATAACTGTATAAAGAGGTTGAAAGCCAGCCTTGATGTATACTATTTGTGACTAATTTACTATATACCTCTTAGAATCCTACTAACTTTGCCGATATTACTAATATAGCAATCTATCAAAGTTTTTATCTATAAAAAAGTATAGAGATGAGGCGGAAGTAAGATGAGAAGTTTGAGGTATATATGTATGGCTTTCTTTATCATTTTTTCTACATTTCCAGCATATGAAGCAGTGGCAGCAGAAGGGTCTACAGAGATGAAGGTGAAACTGAGAAACTACTTGGGTAATCAAACATCCGTGACGGTAACGGCAACAGGTGACTATCTAACATCTGATGGTGAGCCCTTTATCAAGAGCGGGGAGGAACTGACGGTTAAAGTGGAGACCGGAAGGCTTGTGGTATACAAGAATGCAAAGAAGATGGAAGCATATTCTTCGTTTACCGCTACACCGGTTAAGGAAGATTCACTATTAACCATTAATAACCGCCCGTATCCAGGATCACTAGAGTTCACGGTTGAAGGCGGTTATGTACGGCCAATCAACCATGTTCATATTGAAGAATATATAAAGGGAGTCGTTCCTAGGGAAATGCCGGGACTATGGCATATTGAGGCCGTGAAAGCTCAAACGATTGCAGCCCGTACCTACGCACTCCGTTTTCAGTCTAAGGTGATCGATGATACGGTTTCTTACCAAGTATATGGAGGAGCCGACGGTCATGATCAATCTAATTTGGCGGTGGAACAAACAAAGGGGCTTGTTATCAAGCATGATGGAAAGTTGATTGAGGCGCTTTTTTCTTCAAGCAATGGCGGCATGACGGAACTGAATTCCAATGTCTGGACAAGCGGTAAACCTCTAGCTTATCTGGACATTAAAGAGGATCCGTTTGATCCGAAAATAAAATGGTCGGTTTCACTGGATAAGCAGCAAATTGATCTTTTCAAAAAAGATTTATCGAAGCCGGGAGATTGGTGGACAAGTGTTAAGGAAAAGGATACAGCCGTCGTTCCTAACTTGAAAAGTTGGCTTCAAAGTAATGGCTATAACAAAAAGGATATTAAAATTACGGATATTCCTGTTTTAGCTTTATCAGATAAAACTTCTGGAGGACGAGTGACAAAGGGCTCCATCCAATTGAATTTCTATGTGAAGGATATGCTTGATGAGAAAGGCAAATTAGTACAGCAAACAGTTACGGAACTGAATGTCCCTGCTTCAAAGATCCGGGCTATGGTAGGTACGGATAAGATGAAGAGTTATTTAGTAGTGGATTCCATATCAACCAATTCGGAGAGAGTTTCCATAGATGGGCTAGGTTTTGGCCATGGGGTTGGAATGAGTCAGTATGGAGCGAAATATAGAGCTGAATTTGGACAAACGTATCAAGAGATTTTAGGATTTTATTACCCGAACACGACGATTGTAATGGAGTATGCCGATGCTGAGCCTGAACAGGAGCCTGTAGTGGATAAGGATACAACAGCACCGAGCATCACTGCTGTAAAGGCGACAGCGGATTATTCTAATAATAAGGTCGGCATTACGTATAGCATGAATGAAGATGCGATCGTTTCCTTAACGATTAAAGATGGCATGGGAAATGTTGTAGCCACTCCTGTTCGTGAACAAGCCTTGAAAAAGGGGAGTCAGTCCGCTACATGGAACATAAAAGATGTCAGTAGTGGAACTTATACCGCAGAAATTATCGCAACAGATCGAGGCAGAAATAGAAGTACGGTAATCCGGGCGATTAAGGTAAGCAAAGATACGACCGCCCCGAAAATTACAACCATCGACACATCAGGGAATTACAGCACTGAAAAGGCAAGCATTTCGTATCATATAAACGAAGATGCTAAAGTGACGGTGCAAATCAAAAATAGCAAAGGGGTAGTAATTGCCACTCCAACTAGTGCAAAATCGTTGAAGAAGGGGAATCAGTCGGTTACATGGGATTTTAAAAATGTATCCAACGGTACGTATACAGCCCTCATCACTGCGAGTGACGCAAGTGATAACCAAAGAACCGCTACAACGAAAATCAATATTAAGAAAACGACAGGGAAAGTGACCGCAACTGTTTTAAATATACGAGAGAAAGCCAATACAACTTCGAAGATTGTCGGTAAGCTTAAGAAAAATCAGACCGTCACAATCTTAGCGCAACAAGGGAACTGGTACAAAGTGAAGTACGGTACTAAAAGCGGGTATGTATCCAAAACCTATATAAAAAAATAACGATTCGAGACGCCATTTCATTGAGAGATGGCGTTTTTTTGAATAAATTTTAGAAAATAATGGGGTTTTTATAGCTGAATCTACTCATAACAAACGAATGAATGATATTATAGGGAAGTATGTTAAAAAATGACTTTATTATTATGGAGAATTAAACAGGAAAAAGGAGTGTCTGCTACATGAGGAAGAGGATTGGGTTTTTATGGATATCTGCTATATTATTGGTCAGCGTGTTATTACCTACGTATTCAGCAGAGGCCGCGTCAAAACCAACTTATACGATATCACCATCCAGCAAAACCTATAAGAATAATATGATGAATTTTTCTACATATAACTCATATACGAAGCATTATTATTTATTGCGTTCATACCTTGAAGAGTTAGAGAAAAAAGGTGGCGGTACGCTTATCCTGAAAAAAGGTACGTATACAATCAGTAATACACTCTATGTTCCTTCGAACGTAACAATCAAGATGAAGGATGGCGTAAAGCTGGTTAAAGGAAAGAAAACGGGAACGAACCAGTTCGTTGCAGCCAAATCCATGTTCCAACTTATAAGGCCATCCAAGTCCTCTAAGAAGGGTGTGTATGGAAAATATAATGGAGAGAAGAATATATCCTTCATCGGCGAAGGTAATGTTACTGTCGATTTAAAGTATATAGAAGACAGCATCGCCATCATCATGGGTCATAATAAAAACATCAAGGTGGAGAATATCCATTTTAAGAATATGTTCTCCGGCCATTTTATTGAAATGGATGCCTCGGATCATGTCATGATCCGTAAGAATACGTTTATAGATTCGAAAGTATCCAAAAATGTAAATAAAGAAGCAATTAATATTGATACACCAGACAGAACCACGCTTGGGTGGAGCCAAACTTGGAGTAAGTTTGATAAAACAGCCAACAAACATATTACCATCGAAAATAATACGTTCAAAAATCTTGATCGTGCGATAGGGACTCATAAGTATTCCGGCGCAAAATATCATGATAAAGTAGTTATCCAAAAAAATAACATAGAGAAAACACGTAGCGATGCGATTCGGGTTATGAATTGGTCTGATGCACGAATCATAAACAATACAATTAAAAATGTAGAAAACGGTGAGCCTGGGACACGAGGGATTTTAGCCAGTGGTGCGAAAAACCCTACATTCAAGAATAATACATTTCAAAAAGTTGGCCGACCTGTTCAATTTACCACCTGGAAGAATGCAGGACCAGGTTCTCAATACGATATTACTTACAATGTATTTAGTAAGAAAAACAAACAAGATCTTTCAAACAATCTAGCGATAAATACCGCAGAAAATTTTATCCGGATCAATAACAAATATAACGAATATATCTTATATACCGAAAAAATCTACCTTGTCTCAAAATAGACTAACAAACCAGCTATGATTAAATTCCTAAAGAAGATGTCTTTCATGAGTAGTAAACAAAAAACTGCTAGTTGAATTCAACTAGCGGTTCTTATGTGTTATAAATCTGCCGATTTAGTTTTTTCTACATTCTCTTGCTTATTCAAAAGACGCTGAATGTTCTTTGATTTTGGGACAACTTTGTAAACAATAAATGATACGACCGTGCTAATCAATGCGCCGACAAGAACATCAGCGGGATAATGAACGCCTACCCCTATACGCGATATTCCCACAAGTACTGCTACAATCAACCATAAAAAACGATATCGGCTTTTGCTGAATAACCAGAAGGTCATGCAAAAGGAAAAGAAGAGGATGGTGTGATCGCTAGGAAAAGAATTATTGATATCTTTCTCTATCAATTTATTCACATCGTCCAAAACGGAAAATGGTTGATAATTGGTATGGAGGTTGCTCACTAGTTTCCCCACTACCTCTGCCAAAATAAATGTAAGGCCTGCACATACAACCATCAATCTATTCCTACCATTACGTGTAAAAAAGAAAACGACAACAGCCAAAGCTAAGAAATACAATGAATAGTCAGCAAGAAAAACAAACACAGGATTTAGATAAGCGTGCTCTTTTCCTAAATCATTAATCATCCTAAATAACGTGATATTCAATTCCAAAATGGTCTTTTCCTTTCTATGTAAAACTTGATATATGAATCATTATAATACATGTTCGATCCCTTTTGGCTAAAGCATGAAATATAAAAAACTAGGGCTGACTATGTGTCAGCCCTAGTTTTGGGATAATTGTTGGCCTGGGGTAAAGGGAACGCCGGCCGCTTTTGCAATGATTTGTGAGATGTCTGTATTGTCGAGTACGCCGTCGAATGCCTCACTTCCAGGTCCGGTTGCAAAGACAGGTACCATATTGGCGGTGTGCCCTCCTGTCGAACTGGCTGCACGTATACTTCGGTCCGCTACTCCAGCTTTATAATGTTTGGCGATGGTACTGCCGATTTCCCAATCGATGCTATGCTGCGGGTAGACAAGCGTTCTATTGCTTCTTACGTGTTCGATGAATTGTTGTGCCTCTTCAGGTGTAAGAGAGATCTGGGCATAGTTCTTGAATGCGGAAATGACGCTTTTGGGTTCAATTTTATTGTCTTTATCAAAGGTAAGTTGCTTGGCCATATACTGAGTAGATACTTTGATTTTTTTCAATGCAGCAATGTCCATCGTTTCCGATGCGGAGATTCCCATCGTTTCATGGTCAGCCAACACGACAATCAAGGTATCCTTCCTTTGCTTTGCCCATTCCACAGCCTTCTTTACCGTCTGGTCAAACTCAATCGTTTCCCTCCAAATCCCCGTATAGTCTGCGGCATGTTCCATTGAATCGATGCGTGCCCCTTCCGCCATTAAAAAGAACCCGTTGTCACTTTGAGATAAGACATCAAGTGCTTTTCCCGTCATTTCGGAGAGTGTGGGCTCCTGTGAGTGGACCACTTCTCTATCCAGCTTGAAATTCATATAGGTGGGGTGGAATAGCCCCAGCAGTTTTTTAGGGTGTTGAACGGAGGCGAGTTCTTCCTTATTCGCCGTAAATGAATAACCGGCTTCTTTAAATTTGGCGACAAGGTCGACGCCATTTTGCCGTTCCTCCTCGAAATAGGAAGCACCACCACCAAGAATGACGTCAATCCGGTGATCAAAAAGCTGCCGGGCAATCTGGGAACCACCTGTCCAGCGGTTTTTTACGCTGGCCCCGAAAGCGGCGGGGGTGGCATCGACGACCATATTAGTGGAAATGAGCCCGACTTTTTTTCCATGTGCTTGAAAGGCATCAAGAATGCTGTCGACCTCTACTCCAGTCGAGTCAACCCCAATCGATTCGTTATTAGTCTTGATGCCAGTGGCAATGGCTGATCCTCCGGCCGCCGAGTCAGTCACATAATTATTAGCGGAATAGGTACGCATCAGGGCGACGTGTTCTAGTTTTTCCATATGAAGGACTCCCAATTTTCCATATTCGAATTGGCGGGCAATTTCAATGGCTCCTACACCCATCCCATCCCCAATGAGCAGGATTACATTTTTGGGAGGCTTTTGAGCTTGTCCATGAATCGGGTAGGCCAGGCAAATGAGGAGGAGGGATAGTAGTACTAGACCATACGGGCGGATGAATAGTTGAATGCTTCTGATTTTATTAGTCATGTGGAATCCTCCATTAGATGTATGTCTTTCTATTATTAGTAGAGATCGATAAAAAAAACCTTCCTGAATATCAGGAAGGTAAAAACTTTTATGCTGCAACATCTGCACGTTCTGAATTTCTGCTGGACTTAAACCAAATAACTGCAAGGGAAAGGGCAGCGAACACGACTAGGAATATGGCGATAACGCTGACACTTGACCAGAATAAACTATAATTGTTAAGGGTTATGACTGATTTAAAGCCGTTAATTGTATACGTAAGTGGTAAGAAACGACTTAATGTTTGCAATCCTTCTGGAAGCATATGAACCGGTAAGCTTGAACCTGTTGTGGATAGCTGTAAAACTAAGAATGCAAAAGCGATGAAACGCCCGATATTTCCTGCTAAAGCCACTAGGAAGAACACGATGGCCAAGAAGGTTAAGCTGATGAATACCGAGAATAGGATTAACATGATCCCGTTTGTAAAGGTTGATTTTAAATAGAAGGAAGCGAAAACAGATGCGATGAGCGCCTGGGCTATCGCAAGCACTGCCATGTTTCTGAATTGGATCGCGTACCATCTAAATGCGGAGCCCTCTGTCACCGATGGCAATTGTAAGTTGAAGAGACAAGCCATGACCAAAACTCCTACGAATAATGCTAACGAAAGGATATATGGAGCATTCGCATAACGGTATCCAGGGAATGTATTGATGGACTTTCCACTCAATTCCACTGGTGCCGCAAACATGGCAATGTTCTTTTCATCCGTGTTAATGGCACTTAATTTATCAGCACCGCCAGATAAGCCGGTTGTCAATGTCTTACTGCCATCTTTGATTTGTCCGACACCACCGTCTACTTGTTGGACACCATCGGATAAAGTGCCCCAACCCGTTTTCACGGTCTTCGTGCCGTCACTCACTTGTGTCATCCCGTTATCCAGTTTGTTTGCACCAATTGTAAGGTCGTTCCATCCCGCTTTCACGGTTTGGTTACCTGCAGCAAGCGTTCCCGTTCCAGCGGCAAGCTTACCAGCACCTTCCGCTAGAGTACTTGTTCCAGAAGCAAGGGTCTTTGTACCGTTAGCAAGCGTGCCAGCCCCGGCTACAAGATCCTTACTGCCTTTAGCGAGCGTTCCGGTTCCAGCTGCAAGGTCTTTACTTCCTTTTGCAAGTGTTCCGGTTCCAGTCACAAGGTCTTTAGTGCCGTTAGCAAGCGTGCCAGCTCCGGCTGCAAGATCTTTACTGCCTTTAGCAAGCGTGCCAGTTCCGGCTACAAGGTCCTTACTACCAGAAGCCAAAGTAGCAGTTCCGGCTGCAAGAGTTGTGGTACCTGCCGCTAATGAACCGGTACCTGTTGCAAGCTGACTGGCTCCAGTGGAGAGGTCCCCTGCACCTTTAGCAAGAGTTTGCGTTCCTCCGTAGACTTGCTTTTGTCCTGCTACTAAAGTGTTTAGTCCAGCTTCTAAAGTGTTAGCCCCTGTTGATGCGCTGGCTAATCCTCCTGATATCTGATCAGCTCCCGCTACTAAACCAGGAGTTTTTTCTGCTAATAACCCGAGACCGCCAGCAACCTGTTGACTTCCTTCTAATAGCTTTTGAAAATCTGGACTTGCCTTAAGTCCAGGTACTTGCTCGGCAAGTTGGGCTAGGCCGGATGCAACAGTATTAGCTCCTGGGGCTAATTGTTTTACTGCAGAGTTTACGTCCGCTGCACCTGTAGAAACTCCTTTGCTACCTTCAGCAAGAGTTGAAATGCCTGCCTTTAATGTATTACTTCCTGCTTCCGCACTTGTTAAGCCATCTAATACTTGCTTGGCACCACCTTGCAAAGTAGAGGCTCCATTCACTAATTCTTTTGTTCCACTATTCAATTTTTGGGCTCCATCATTGACTTGACTAGCGCCACCTTTCAGAGAAGCAGCACCGGCATGTATAGAACTGGCACCCGCATTCAGTTTTTGAGCGCCATCACTGACTTGATTAACCCCACCGTTTAATTGCTGAGCCCCGGCATTCAGAGAAGTGGCACCAGTGTTCAACTTTTGAGCGCCATCGTTAACCTGACTAATACCGCCATTGAGTTTTCGGGCCCCGTTATTGACTTGGTTCACACCACTATTCAGTGCTTGAGCTCCATTATTAAGCTTACCTGCCCCGGCGTTTAACTCATTGGCACCAGCATCTAATTTTCTAGCGCCGCCATTTAAGGTCTGAGCTCCATTGTCTACTTGTTTAGCACCATCCGCTAACTTGCCGATGTCTCCCTGTTTACCAGCAAGAGAGTTATACATCACGCTTGTTCCAGCTTTTAATTCCGCCGCTCCACTTGCAAGCCTTGCAATGTCTGGTGCCTTTTGTTTCAAGGAATCAAGGATTTGAGCGGTACCATTTTTCAGTTCTCCGGCTCCATCATTGATTTTTTGAGAACCATTCGCCCCATCTGTGAAACCGTTTTCAATATCACCCAGTTGATTGAGCAAGCTCGTTGTATAAGTGGCGGTCACCTTATCAGCCAAGCTTTCACGAATACGTTCTGTAGCACTTTTGGTTACTTGAGCAGCCATAAAGTGTAGCCCTTCATTTTGTGTATAGATCAATTCAGGTTTTACCGGATTTGTATCCAAGACTGTTGTTACATTCTGTGAGAAGTTTTCCGGAATTTCAATGACCATGTAGTAATCGGTATTATCTAACCCTTTTTTAGCGGTCTTTTCATCAACGAAGTCCCATCCGAGGGTATCGCCAGACCGCAACTCAGCTACTAAATCATTGCCGACATTAATCGGTTTCCCACCTGAAGTGCCCCCTATATCCTTATTGACGACAGCGACAGGTAGTCTGGATAAATTGTCGTAGGGCCCCCATTTTGCAGTAAGTATAAGTGCTGCGTAGATAAATGGGATTAATAAGACAGCGACGATAGCAATGATCCACCCCGTCCTATTTTGGGAGCCGCCAAACTGAAATCCTGATCCTTTCATACATAACCCCCTATAAACTCTTATTTTTAAAGGATGACTGGGAGCCGTCCAATCAAACTTTTATAAGTATATTCTGACCATTTATTCTAATTCCTTCTTATTTTTGACAAAATATTATTCTGAATTGGATATTTTTAGGATTAAAGTTTCATAAAATAGTAATTATTTGGACAAACAAAAGATACTAAAGTAGGATTTTAATTTAAATTTCTTTAAGAACAATGCATATGAATGGTTATTCATTCACTTTTTGAGTGATTTAATAATTAAGATACTTAACTTTAAAACCTGAATAACAATTCTAAAAAAACAATAAGTATTTTTACGAAATCGTATGAAATGTTAGTTTACCGAGTTCTAATATATGAAGATAGTCGGAAATCACTTATAGTGCAGAGAGGAAAAAGAGTGTACTAATAAAAGAAGGTTCACTGAAATTTATTTCAGTGAACCTTCTTTTATTATAGGGTTTTTGACCCGATATATTTCGGCTTCCAGTAGGAGTTGTCCATGCTTGAGATGCTAACTCCTCTAGAAGTGGCAGAATGGATGAATTGATTATCACCTATGTATATTCCAACATGTGAAACACGTTTGCCATTTTTAAAGAATACAAGATCCCCTGGTTCAGGTTCTGATGTTTTCAAACCAACTTTAGAATACAAATCTGCAGCTGTACGTGGCAAGACGACATCTTGTGACTTTTCAAAGACATAGTAGATGAACCCAGAACAATCGAAACCTTTGGGAGAAGTTCCGCCCCATCTATATGGTACACCCATATATTTCTTAGCTTTTTCTATTAATTTGTCATTATCTATGTTGTATACGCCCAAGGCATTAAAGGTCGATCGGTTGGATATTCCATTTTTCTTTAACTTGTGGTCTTTTTGAAAAGCTTTTACTGCCTTTGTAGTAGATTCATTATAATTATTTGAGTAGGAGCCTGATGGTTTATAGTAACCTTTAAACTTCAGAAGTTTTTGAAGTTGGCGTACGTCGGAATGTTTCATTTTCGGTTCTAACGTTTGATCACCAATATTAGCAGATGCTTGATGCTGTAGAGGTGAAAGCAATAAGACGGCAGCGACAACTAGACTACTAAATAACTTTTTCAATGAATTTTCCTCCTGAAACAAATATTGGTTCTTACATAGTAATATAGTCTTGTTACAATAAACGACATTTTACATTACATTTCTGTTACAAAAGTCAAATTATGCATAAAAAAGTGATCATTAAACCTTTAATTCTATTAATTACTTCATATAGGTAATTATTGCTAACACTCCAGTTTATAACTATATATGATATAATTTCTATAGTGCATTCAATTGATTTTATAGGAGAGAAAACCCTATGTTAACTGGTATGAAAAAGATATTTAATGAGAGTTCTAAAGACTTAAAGCGAATTTATAAGCTTGTAGATAATGTGAACCAACTAGAAGGAAAGTTTGAAAAATATACGGATCATGAATTAAGAGGTATGAAAGATACGTTTAGAAGTTTGCTAGCTTCTGGAAAAACGTTAATGGATATTCAAGCTGAGGCTTTTGCCGTAGTACGGGAAGCATCGAAACGTGTATTGGGTCTACGGCACTATGATGTTCAGCTCGTAGGTGGGTTTGTCTTGAATGAGGGTGCAATCGCTCAAATGAATACGGGGGAAGGGAAAACTCTTGTTGCAACCTTGCCGAGCTATTTACATGCCTTGGAAGGTAAAGGCGTCCATATTATCACGGCAAATGAGTATCTCGCCAGCCGGGATAAGGATTTGATGGGGCAGGTGCATGAATTTTTGGGTCTGACAGTCGGCTTGAATATTTCACAAATGGCTCCTTCTGCAAAGCAGGAGGCCTATGCTGCGGACATTACCTATGGGACGGGTACGGAATTCGGTTTCGACTACCTTCGGGATAATATGGTTTTTCGAAAAGAAGAGAAAGTGCAAAAAGGCCATCGATTTGCCATTGTCGATGAGATTGACAGCATCCTGATTGATGAAGCAAGGACCCCGTTAATCATTGCAGGCAAATCAAGTGATGGAACGGAGCTGTTTCATATTACTGCTCAGATTATGAAGTCGTTTAAAGAGGATGAGGATTTTGAGGTGGCTAACGAATCAAGGGCTACCTTTTTAACAGATCAAGGCGCATCCAAGATTGAAAAGGCGTTCGGAGTAAATAACTTATATGATATAGAGCATCAAGAGCTACTGCATAATGTGACGCAAGCGCTTAAAGCACATGCCATTATGAAATTGGACGTCGATTATATCGTCAAGGATGGACAGATATCCTTGATAGATAAATTTACTGGCAGGGTGATGGAAGGCCGAAGTTTTAGTGAAGGTCTCCATCAGGCCATTGAAGCAAAAGAAGGCTTGGAGATTTCTGAAGAGAATGAAACACAGGCTACAATTACCATCCAAAATTATTTCCGTTTATATCATTCACTTTCAGGGATGACGGGAAGTGCCATGCCTTCGAAAAAGGAGTTTTGGGAAACCTATCAGCTGCCTGTTATTGAAATTCCAACGAATAAGCCCATTCAACGACAGGATAAACCAGATTTAATCTTTAAAGATGAAGTAAGTAAAATCAAAAAAATCGTTTCAGAAGTAACACGTATCCATAAAGAAGGAAGGCCAATTTTGATTGGAACGACTTCCATTGAGCAATCGGAAACGTTATCCATTCACTTGAAGAAAGAAAAAATCCAACATCAGATCCTCAATGCGAAGACGGAAAAAGGCGAGGCGGAAATCATCGCCAAGGCCGGACAAAAGGGTCAAGTGATGTTAGCGACGAACATGGCTGGAAGAGGTACCGACATTTTGCTGGATGAAGATGTTAAGGAATTGGGCGGGCTTCATATTATCGGTACGGAGCGGCATGAAAGCAATCGTATTGATATGCAGCTACGTGGTCGTTCGGGTCGGCAAGGTGACCCGGGCTCTACACAATTTATCATTTCTTTAGAGGACGATTTGTTTGTCTACTATGAGGAAGAAGAAATTGAACGGTACGTAAAGAAAGTTAAAACAGATGAAACCGGTTTGGTCGTAAGTCCTGCTCCAGAAAAATTTGTGAAAATGGTTCAGGAAACGATTGAGCAAACACATCAATCTAGCCGTAATCATTTGTTGAAATTGGAACATGCATTAAATGAGCAAAGTAAAATTATCTATTCGATGAGAGATCGGATTCTGGATATGGAAACGGATCAAATGTTTACGATTCTCCTTGAATATATCGAAAGTTACATCCGTAAGCGCGTGACGAAGTATTACCCTGAATATATGGAAGAGCCGAATTCGAAGGCTTTCATTGAAGAGCTGTCCCTTGTCTACTTATCGTTGGATTGGAAAGAGGACGATTTGCAAGGTCTTAACCGTTCTGAAGTGGAAGCAAAGGCACTTACTGCATTCAATGAAATGGAACCTATGTTGTTGACTTTACAAGAGGATGCTGAGTGGGGAAGCCGGTTACGTGCCTTTATGTTGAAACAAATTGA
Organism: Peribacillus sp. NPDC046944; assembly: GCF_050272735.1. Classification (NCBI taxonomy): domain Bacteria; kingdom Bacillati; phylum Bacillota; class Bacilli; order Caryophanales; family Bacillaceae; genus Peribacillus; species Peribacillus sp. NPDC046944. The sequence continues at coordinate 320,602 of NZ_JBNNML010000006.1, read as the reverse complement.
TACGAACTGGATGAGTCATTTAGACGAAATGAATAGAGTGAAGGAAGGCATAGGGTTAAGCGGGTATGGTCAACAAGACCCTTATATGTTATTCGAAAAAGAAGCGCTTGTTCAATTCGAACAACTTATAGGTCAAATCGAGTCAGGCATCAGTGTCCACTTTATGGAGTATGTAAAAAGCCAAAGGGATCAAGAAGAGGAACTTGATGAGAAGGGGGAAGATGAATAATGGGTCTGTTTAGTAAAAGTGGAAAAGCAAAAGAAAAAGTCAAAATCGAGACAGCAACAGCGGAAGAGTCTGTCTCAAATGCAGAAGATGCGATCTATACTACCTTGGTTTTTCATGATGACTCTGATTTTTCCAAGCAAGAAAAGTATGTTTACCAGTTCCACCATCAACAATTGCCATCATTAAAACCAAATCAAATTTCCATTTCAGGAGTTAAATTATCAAGGTTTGAAGAGGAAGTAGTGGTTATGGCCTTCATCCGTAATACATTAGATAAAGCGGTCCGCTTTGAAGTAGTGGATTTATTATTATTGGATGAAAACGGGCAAGCTTTGGCGAAGAAGTCATTTGATTTATCGGAAATGGGCGAAATCCCTGCTGTTTCTTGTATGCCATGGAGCTTCTTATTTGAAGAAGAAGATACCTTAGCCGAGATTCCGGACAATGGCTGGAAGATAGCTTTTGAACTGAAAAATCAGGCGCCTCAAGAACATGCATTGGATTTGGCACCAACATGGAGAGAGCAGCTTTCGGATGCTCAACAGAAGAATCTGCAAAAACTTGTTGCCGGGTTACCCAAGCTTAACCAAGGCGAAGTGAACTTCATGGGACTAGAAGCTACGTTCAAGGAGAATGATCAATTAGCCGTCACGGTTTTAATTCGGAATGGTAGTGAAAAGCAAATTAAGATTGAAAAACTGCCATTGATTGTAGAGGATGCGGATGGAGATCAAGTTTGCCAAGGTGGTTTTTCCCTTGATAACTTTGAAGTGAAATCAAATACAAGTAAGCCCTGGACGTTTATTTTTCCAGGAGAACTCGTGAAAAAGAAAAATCCTGATTTATCACGTTGGAAAGTATATCCGCCTAGTTCTGTATAAAGATCCTGAAAAGCCCTCATAAGCGATGAGGGCTTTTATGGTCCCATAAAAGTTAATTAGTTATGAGATTAAGAATATTTAGGTTTTTAGATAGCAAGGTTTTTTGAGGAATCAAGAAAATTCCGGCCAGTTTTTTTGCACTTGATCGCCTTCAATTTTCACAAGGGTACGATAGTTTAAGGGTAATAAATCGCTTTCTCCCTTACCGGTATGCGGTAGGGCCAATTCAAAAGGGATCAAAGTGAATTCTTCTTCTGTTTCGGAAATCAGATACACACCTTTAATTTGACCATGTTTCTCCATGTCCAAAGTCAAAAAGGCGGGATAGTAGGTTTCATCATTAGCCATAAGTACGGCTTTAGCGGTAATAAGGTGATCTTCTTCCTTTTCTACATCCGGGTTACTCGTTTTCTCAAGAGTTTTTACCGCCCATCCTTGTTTCTTATAGCCACCAATGATTTTAGGAGGATTCTCCTGCAACTTCTTTAAAAGATCATTTGTTTCGTCATGATTATCCATTTATGTTTTGTTCCCTCCAATGATAATTCGTTGTTATGGCAACTATGTAAAAAGCTTCAAATAATTCAATCATTAATATTATACCTATCTTTTTCTATTAGGTAAAATATCTATCTGACAAAATACTGAGTAGTCATGCTGCATCATGAATGTGTTCGCTTACAATTAATGATTCCGATTGCTTTGTATGAGAGGGTTCATTAGCCATTGAAGGTTACTAGGTAGTTTAGTAAGAACTGACACCACATTAAAGTTAAAGTTTCTTTGGATTAGAGGGATGCCTATAAAATGTCGATGATTAGGCAGTACTATTCCATACAATCCAAATTAAGAATGGTTGAAGGTTTAATGATTTAATCAAACGTTTGATTAAATTAGGGGAAGCCTTACCTGAGGTGATTGATTTGGAAAATGAGGGAGTGGCTCCCTCATTTTCTTATATGCCAAGATGCATCTTCAAACGATTTTGTGCTTCGGTTTTTGTTTCATTGGATACAATGTTATACCAAAGTCCATCAACTCGTTGGTTCTCTCCTGCAAGTGTAAATTGTTCAATATTATTGAGGGAAGATTTGTAGTTTTTCTGAATGCTTAACATTTCATTGAACGTTAAATTAGTTTCTACATTTTTTCCGATGGCTTTAAGGATATCATCATAATTGGTCAAAGTGGACAAGCTTGCGCCTTCTTTAATGACCGCTTGTATCACTTGTCGCTGTCTCATTTGTCGACCGAAATCACCGCGAGGATCTTCTTTTCGAATGCGGGAATATATCAAAGCTTCTTTACCATCTAAATCAATTGTTCCTTTTGCAAAGCTGTAATTTTTATAGTTGAGGTTCATATCATTATTGACTGTGATGCCGCCAACAGCATTAACAATGTCCTGGAAGCCCTTCATATTCATCTTTACGTAATAATCTATTGGTATATCTAAATAGGCTTCGACTGTGTTGATCGACATAGTAACGCCACCGTAGGCATAAGCATGGTTCATTTTCTCCGTTGTACCTCTCCCGATAATTTCTGTACGCGTATCTCGGGGGATGCTTAACAATTGAATTGATTCTTTTTTAGGATTTACTGTCATGACAATCATCGTATCTGAACGACCACTATCGTTCTTTCTTTCATCTACTCCTAGTATCAGTAATGAAAAGGGGTCCTTGTTTTTAAACGTTATATCTTCGACGCGTTTATCTGTTTTATGCTCAGTACCCTGCATAGTGTTTATTGTTCCTAATAGGGACTGGTATATAGATGTTGCATAAGCTCCTCCACCAATGAAAAGGATAAGAAGGATGAATCCCAATACTTTTAACGATTTACGTTTTCTTTTCTTTTTTTTACGTTCTGATCTCATTTGTGTTCCTCCTCGAACCATTCCACTTAAATGGAAAAGTGTGAAAAAATACCTAGATGGTATGTCTAATATACCTTTTTTTTACTAAAAAAAGAATAGTTTCTTTTTGTACATGCAGTACATATTTACCTTTTTTAAATGGGAAAAGCGAGGGAATCTAAATGACAAAGATTCCTTCGCTCACTGGGATTGGTGGTTATTCTTATTAAGCGTCTGAGCCGTCTTTTGGAACTTCAGAATCTGGGTCCGGAACTTCCGGGTCTTCAATTGGCGCAGGCTGTTCAGGTACTGTCGGGACATCTGGTTCTAGCAGAAGAAGCTCATCTTCAATTGCTCTTAGCCTATTTTTGAACATAGTTTCTAGTTTTTTGTAGGAGTTAGTAGATTTTAATTTTTTATATTTAGTAATATTTTTTTTCACATCATCGTATTGTTCATTATCCACTTGTTCTTCCATATCCAATAATAATTCATATCTTGCTATATCGTAGTCTGCATTTTTCTTGTTGGTTTTAGCAGGAGTGACATATTTGAGTGTGGCCAATTTTTGAACACTCTTACTGAACATTTTTTTGATTTTATTTTCGGTAGTGCTGGTCTGCTTGACCAATTTATCATAGGTAGTAAATGTTGTACTATTTAGTTTTCCTGCTGTTAAGTGATCCGCTAACTTCTTATTTGTTTGGATAAGATCGTCTCCAGCTTGAATAGCATTCATAAAGGCCAGAGAGTTATCGCGATATGATTTAGTCGTTTTTAATGCTGCATTTGGCTTTGTACGATATTTAGCGGGAAGCTTGGCGATTGCCTTTTCCTGTTTTTTAATTTCTTTATTCGTTTTGTTATATAGGGACAGATGTGCGCTGGTCACTTTCAATTTACTTTGGCTTTTAATGTCGGTAGAGTAATAGTTTTTTAATTTTGCTGCTGTCTTATTATATGTTTTGATTTGCGTGGTCACTTTATCACTAGCTGCAGTATTGCGGGTATCGTAAAGCTTGAATCCTTCTTGTGCTGTATATAGGCCGATGCTTGCATTTTGACTCCAGATTCTAGCGTAATTCCTAAGGGGTACATGGGTTTCACCAACTGCTGGCGACACTTCAATAGTGAAGGCTGGTTTTTTTTCTACATTGGAGAACCAGTCGCTGAAACCTCCACCGAATGATTTCGATTTAACCAAGCTATAGCCAGTTATTTTGCTCAGTTTACTTGCATATTTGGCATCTTGGGCATAACGGCTTCCGGTTTGCTGATACTTCCAGAAGATGATTTGTCCACTCGAATGGTATGAAATGGCCATTTCTGGGTCGATTTTATCTACAAATGATAGTAGAGCTTTCGTTTCGGATGCGACCGCCACTTTTGATCCGTTGTAATTTTTATAATAGGGAACCTTAGGGCCACCAAGGTATTTCCAATTAGGACTATATTGTCGGTTTAAATCCACGCCTTTGGCATTGGCTTTCCAGCGCTTGAAATTCTTGCTGCCACCATTCATTTTAATGATTTTGGCATGGTCTTTTGTAGGAAAATATTTTAGACCGTATTGTTGTAAGGTGACCCCATCCGGGTTGACCATTGGCACAAACCAAATGGTCGTATTATTGAGAAGCTTTTTAACATTGTAGCCGTTTATGTTGGAGTTGCTTTTATATGCAGCGGCATATGTATCTAACATATCCATATTGAGATTGGTTGTGATCCATTCACGTGCATGGTGAGATCCGTTAATGAAGACTTTGGATTCTCCTTTTCCAAGTGAGACAGCGTAGATATTACGACCGTATTCGGATTTCCCAATGACTTCTTTTTTGACTAGTCCTGGATAGGTCTGTTCTAGTTTTTTTATATCTTTTAACATTGTGGTAGTGGAATAGGTTTGGTTAGGATTAACAATTGACTTGGCAAAAGTAGAATTCGAGAATAGGAAAGTTCCACAGAGGACGATAAGTGAAAGTAATAAAAGACGAAATCTGGACATATTGTGCCACCTTTTCTAGTTAGTATCTAGTTAATAATGACTATATTAACATAAATAACTAGAATAAATTATAATTTTTACATAAAAATACCAGACTTATAGAAATATAGTCTGGTAAAAAGAATTATAGACTTCTGTATCCTATAAGTTTGCTTTTGTAATAGGAGTTTGAAACGTTGTTAATCTCTATTCCATTGCTTGAAGAAGCATGAATGAATTGTCCATTTCCTAAATAGATGCCCATATGACTGACGACGGATTTACTTGATCCAGTCGCAAAGAAAACGAGATCACCTGATTTTGGCGAAGACACTTTCTTGCCCATATCATAATAGGTGGAAGAAGAAAGTCTGGATACTTCATAGCCTGCTTTTTTAAACGTGTAGTAAATGAATCCACTGCAGTCAAATCCTGAAGGGGAGGCTCCTGCCCAGGAATAAGGGGTGCCGATTAACTTTTTTGCTTCAGAAATGAGTGTATCCACTTTATTACCTGAGTCTGTTACTTTTTCAGGAGTTTCTACTGCAGAAGCTGGAGTTGCCGATTTAACCAGGGATAATTTCTGACCGATTCTTATAATGTCGGAGGTTAAGGAATTGTATGATTTAAGGTCAGCTACTGATATGTTTGCCTGTCTAGCGATTTTTGATAGGGTGTCGCCCTTTACAACGATATATGTATTCGAAGTGAGATTGACTTTAGGTGTTGAGACATTCGCTGGCTTGGCACTGCTCGGTAAATCAATGGTCGTGGTTGTTTTAGAGCTTGAAACAATCAGCTTATTACCGGCATATATCATGTCGGATTTCAGGTTGTTTAGTTTTTTTAATTCAGCGAGTGTAAGATTATGTTTGTTGGCGATTTTTGTTAACGTATCTCCGGGTACGATGATATAGGTAGAGCTTTTTGTTTTTTCAACGGATACTGACGCTGTTGTAGCTTTTGTTTTAGTTGTAGTTGTTTGAGATTTAGACGTAATAATCTTTTGATTGATCTTTAACATGTCTGTTTGTAGGTTATTAAGTAGTTTTAACTCTTTTACGGTCGTCTTGTGTTTTTGGGCGATTTTGCTTAAGGTATCACCGCTTTTTACTGTATACGAGTTGGCAAGGGCTGGAGAAACAAAAGTCGAAGATAGGACGGCTAATGTCGAAATTGCAACGATACTCTTTTTCACGTATTCCACCTCTAACATGTCTTTTTCCCTATTCTAACAAACTAAATGGAAAAAAATATATTACATTTATGTTACATGGATAAAATGGTATAAATTAACTGACTTATTTTGTTGTAAAATAGTTGTGTTAATTTTGTTGTTTTCTCCTATATTGTGAGTGTTTTTTCACCATGGAAAATGTGTCACACTCACTTTCCTTTTCTTTTGTCGACTACTTTAAAAGTGATGCTAGTTAATGTGCGGGTATTTCCAGCGGCGTCGGTTAACTTTCCTTTAAACTGATAGGTTCCTTCTTTTGCATAGACATTATTGGATATCCTTCCATCCCAGGTAATTGTATGACTTCCTTTTTGATAATGCCGCAACGTCTCTAGTTTTTTTATGGTGTCACCTTTTGAATTGATAATGGAAATAGTAGAAGCAACCGATTCATTCTTGGTGATGGTTGTGGTGATTGTAGAAGCCCCAGTCATTTTAAAAACTGTGCTTGAATTTTTCATGGTTGCTTTAGGGGATTTAGTATCCACGACTACCTGAAGTATCTTCTTCTTTCCTTTATGTTTATCCATATCAAGTAGTGAGGCTTGGAGCGAATAAACCCCATCCTTCGCCTGTTTATTGCTATTGGTTTTTCCATCCCAGAAAAGTGTGTTCTTCCCACCTTTGAAAGTCTTAGATTTTGATAGGGTATCTATTTTCAAACCGGTGTTATCCACTAGAGTTGATGTTAATACAGCAACTTTGTTCAGATGAAAAGGAATTTCCAATTGATCGCCTCCGAGTGGGGAATAACTAATTGATTTCTGATTGAAAGTAAGCTCAGGCGTTACCTCATCTTTTACCGTGACATACGTGCTCTTGGAAACACTATGTTTCTTGCTGTAAATCTTCACAGTGACCTTCACTTTCCCGGAAGGAGCATAGGAGCCATTATCCAATTTCCCGTCCCACTTCGTTGAAAAGACCTGCCCGTCCGACTTTTTATTCGTCACAAGTTTCCGGATGGGTTTATTGTTGGCATCATGAATGAAAACGGATATACTCGTTCCCTTTTTTGCCTTGAACGAAAGGGAAAGGGAATTCGTTCCGTCTTCGATCAGTGTTTGGCTTGATGTCGTCAGCTTTGATAAGGGTCCTGGAGTATGGGTCAATGCGTTATAGGCATCGACACGGCCATGTCCATAGAAATCATCTCGGCCCATTACTCCAAGGTCCTTACTGGATGTTTGTAAGATATCCGCCACTTCTGCTGGAGTAAGGAATGGGTTCTTCGATAAAACCAATGCGGAGACGCCGCTGACTACTGGAGCAGCCATGGATGTCCCACTCATGACATCATAGGAATTCCAAGGAACAGTGGAGTAGATATCCAGACCAGGTGCAGCTAAATCGATAGATGTACCATAGTTGGAGAAATCAGCTTTCCTATCTTGTTTTGTTGTGGCGCTGACGCCTAATACATGATCTAATGCGGCCGGGTACTGTTCAGTCTTTGTATCCTCATTTCCGGCTGCAGCCACGATGAGGATCCCTTTCTTCCACGCGCTCTGTATGGAGTAATCCAATACCTCTGTATAATCTTCCATTGTCAGACTCAGATTAATGATATCCGCCCCCGATTTAACGGCATAATCGATTCCGTCGATAATCGTAAAAATATCCGCCTCATTTTCACTGAATACGTTGACCGGAATGATCTTGACGTTTGGGGCAATCCCAGCGATTCCCTTTCCATTTAGGGAAGCACCGATAATGCCGGCAACATGGGTACCGTGGTCATTCGAAGGTAGCGTTTTGTTGCTCCCGGTAACAGCATTGAATGGCATGATGATGTGGTCCTTCAGTTCGGGATGAGTGGCTTGGATGCCAGCATCAATGACGGCTACTTTAATGTCTGGCGATCCTTTGGTTAGGTCCCAAGCTGTATCCATATTGATTTTCTTTGCGTACCATTGTTTGGAGTAACCCGAATCTGTAGGAATATAGCTCGTCCTCACTTTATAGTTGGGCTCTACCGCCTCTACCTCATCCCACTTTTTAAGAGAGGTGATGGCCTCTTGCCTATCCATTCCTTCATGGAGGGAAATGAGGGTGAAGTTTCCGTTTTGGATGGTTTGGAGTTCTTTTGCTTGAATGCTCTGTAATATGGATTCTTTAACGTTATAGGTAGTCTCCCTATCGAACTTAATGATTAGTTGCTCGGTTTGATAGCTTGTGGTGGAAGAAGACACTTGGTTCTGATTATCATTCGGCTTCGAATTCATTTCGGAACCATAGGCATGTGACCAGTCCGTCGAAAAGAATAGAAGGATAAAGAGCATGGGAATGCATTTTTTCATTAACATATTCCTCCTGAGTTGTTCTAGAAGATTCATATCTAAATAGTATCATGGATTGAAGCATAACCTAGTATTTTCCTTTTGAGAAGTGTGTCGAATCACCTCTAAAAATGTCTATGAGTGATTCAACCTAGGTGGTTAGTACCCTATTTATGCTAAAATTACTCATTTTTCTTAACAATTTATGTATATATACGATATTATTAACAGTATATCGATAAAATTGGACTAGGAGTGAGTTAATTATCAAAACAAAGTGGTTAATGGTTGGCGTAGTTACCTTAGGATTGGTGTTATTTTCAAGCGGAGGATTTTCAGGGACGACTGCTGAGGCGAGCAGTGGTAAATGGAGCGTAACGTATTATCCGAAACTTAACTTCAAAGGAACCGCCGTCAAGAAGACGGTAAGTGATATCAATTTTGCCTGGGGCACTAAATCCCCGGCAGCAAAGATTCCGGTCAATAAATTTTCCGCTAAGTTGACGAAAACGCTTACGGTCAAAGAGGGCGCGAAATACCGTATTTCCGGAAAAGCGAATGACGGTGTAAGAGTCTATGTAAATGGTAAGAAAAAAGTAGACTATTGGAAAGATGGGTCTCATTCATTTAAGAAGGACCTTATGTTGGCAAAAGGAGATCATAAGGTGGAAGTGCAATATTATGATCAAAAGGGCAATGCCTACTTGAATGCCGACGTTGAAGAGGTACCGGAGACCATCCCAACAGACAAATGGACAGGCTTGTTTTTCCCAAGTTCTAACTTCACGGGAACGCCAGTAAGTACCACGGCTAGCAATCTGAAATTTTCATGGGGTTCAAAAGCCCCCGTCGATAAAATAGCAAAAGGTACATATTCGGCCATCTATCAAAAGAAAGTGGTCGTGAAAAAAGATACGAAATACGTGTTAATGGGGAAAGCGAACGATGGCGTCCGCATTTATGTGGATGGTGTAAGGAAAGTAAACGAATGGAAGAATGGCACGCGTAACTTCGAAAAGAACCTCACGTTGAAAAAAGGGACTCATACGATAAAAGTAGAATACTATAATAAAAGTGGAAGTGCGCAATTACAAGTCGATCTTAAGGAATCGGAAAAGGTTACACCGTTAGAAAGATGGGCAGTGACCTTATATGGTAACCAGGATTTGACGGGGAACAAGGTCTATCAAAGTGCCGCTACATTGGACTATGATTGGGGCACGAAAAAGCCAGCCACTGGAATCCCGACCAATCATTTTTCAGCGATATTCGAGAAACGGACAAAGCTGACAAGCACGGGTACGTATATCTTATCAGGCGGTGCTAATGATGGGATACGGGTATATGTAGATGGAACGAAAAAAGTAGATCAATGGAAAAATGGAACACATCCTTTTAACATAGAGATGAAATTGGATGCAGGCATTCATGTCATCAAAGTGGAGTACTATGACAATACGGGGTTTGCTAAAGTTGAGGTGGATTTAAAAGAGAAATCGAATATCACCAGGGCAGCAAAGACCGGGTATAATGTGACCTTGGATTCGGCTCTGTCGAAGCAAATGTCGACTAACCCGCAAACTGATAAAAAATATGAAGCTTTCATCCCTGCAAGCAGTGTGAAACTTGCTTCGACGAAGACGAGCGGGACAACGAAGGAAAAGGTCAACATCATTACAACGGACTCAAGGAAATTAGGTTCGTTATCGAAGAACGCGAAGGTGACGATCCAAGATAATAAAACGATCGATAAGAAGAAGTATTATAAAATTGTAACGGGTTGGGTTAGTGCTTCCAAAGCTGATACGAAGTATTATATGGATCCGAGTAACTTTACGAAATCGGATACGTCCTATTATCAATTTGCTAAACTATCAATGTTTTCCGCACTGAATGAAAGTGAAATCAATCAAAAAATCCTCCAAGATAAGGGGATCTTGAAAGATCAAGCAAAATCATTTTTAGAGGCTGGATTCAAGTATGGCGTGAACGAAATCTACCTCATCTCCCATGCTAATCTTGAAACGGGCAGAGGGTCCTCAAGGCTGGCTAAGGGAATCAAAGTGAAAACGAAAAAAGACAGCAAAGGCAACATCGTTTATGCAGCCAATAAGGAAAAAGAGATAGTTGTATTGGCAGATGATGCGAAGGATTATGAAGCCAAGGTTTACAATATGTACGGAATCGGTGCCTATGATAGCTGCGCTTTGGAGTGCGGTGCAAGAAGGGCGTTCAATGAAGGCTGGACAACTCCAAGCAAGGCCATCGTGGAAGGTGCGCAATTCGCGGCGGAGAACTATATTTATGCCGGTCAGGATACGCTTTATAAAATGAGATGGAATCCAGATCAGTTGGTGGAGAAAGGGTATGCCACCCATCAATATGCCAGTGATATTGGCTGGGCCGTTAAGCAGACCAAAAATTATGTAGAGCTTTATTCTCTACTCAATAGTTATACGGTCGTGTATGATGTTCCAAGTTATAAATAAACGAAAAAAAGGGTACCGCTCGGGTACCTTTTTTTTCGTTATTGAACATTGGAAGAGGCGATATACCAAGTCGTTTTCGAACCTGATACTTGGATCTTGTACCAATTGAACAAGTTGGCGGCATTATTGTCTTCGATGGAGCTTTCTACAATTTTGAATGTCGTTCCCTTTTTAAATGTTTGCTTTTTGGAACTGGTTGTCGATGGCTCATTTCTAAATAGCGTATCCTTCTTTAACGTGAATGAAGCTCCTTTTTCATGGAGCTGAGTGGATTGTGTTTGTTTAGGTGTTTGATAAGACAGCTTGTTTTGGAAATTCAGGATGCTGTCGCTTACCTTGATATCCACATCATCTTTGGTGAAGATATAAGGATTTACAAAGGCTTGTTGATTAATCAAATGATAGACCTTTGCCTGATAGGGAGCCTTTGCAGCTGGGTGGTTCCGTTCGGATAGACCGTTATAGGCCATGATGGCAAAGTACCAGTTTTCAAGAATGTCTGTTTTATAGTGATTGACCTTAGGCAATACAGGTCTCTTCGCATTGGCATAGTCCCACTTTTTTAGTAGGATCTCCACGCCGGCCTGAATATTATACTCCGTATCATACTTTACTTTATCCAAATCATAGCTTTTGTCTTCTTTGGATTGGGGCGTGATCTGCATGATTCCGTACCCACCATCCGAACTTGTGAACACGTCGCCGGCATTCGTGAATTGGTGCCACTTTCCATTCTCCGTTTTGGCAATGGCTTTAACAACCTCAGGTGGAATGTTCTTTTCGATTGCCTTCTTCGTTAGCAAGGCTTTTAATTCTTTCGTGCTTAGAAACATGTCGGACATGATGGTTGTTAGTTTTTGCTCCAATAAGTTTCTTTCAGAAGGAAGAGCTTTTATCTTTTTCATAATGGAATCACGAGTTTGTGGGACCTTTGCATCTGACTTTCCTCGGGAGATAAGGCCATCTACCTTATCGTAGTCAGATTGAAGGGCAACCCATTCGCCAAGTTGATCTTTCTTCGAGAATTCCTTCTTGGCAAGGTCGTTCTGTATTGCGCTGAATTCCTTCTTCAGTTCTGCCTTTTGTTTTGTGTTAGAAATCGTATCAATATATAGAATGACCTTTTTATAATATGGCAGGATCTTTACGCTAGTGGCATTCATATTTTTCTTGGTATCGTTAATGGCCTGTTTCACGGTCGAAACCGTTTTTAAATTCCTCTTATGCTTTTCGACAGGCTTGATATACAGTGATTTCATTTTTTCTTTTGTTTTGGTTCCTTTTACCTGAGTGACCTTAATGGATTGCTTATCAAAGGTGGCTATAAGGGAAAGGTATGCCGTATGAGCGGATTGCGTGTAGGGCCCGGTTTTCAAAGCCTTTTCTAGTTTCATCCGTTTTTTGTCTATTTCTTTCCCGGCTTTAACAGCGGCGATATAAACCTTTCCAGTGTCCACTTTTGTCTTCACTTTCTTGAGGCGATTGTTATACTTTGTTTTCGCCTTACCGTTGGATAGCTTATTGACTTCCTTTAGAGCTGTCGCATACTTGGTGTTTGCCGATTTATATTCTTTCTCAGGCAGGTTTTTCCCGGTCGCTTTACCAGGGAGATAACTCAACGTATATAAAGTGGACGCTGCCTTTTCCGCATTGGCGACTGAGGTCTCTGTTTTGGAAACGGCATGCGTTGAACTTGGCTGTAGAATGGCAACGAAGAGAAAAAGGGTACAGAGGGTAAGAAAAAGTTTTTTAGCTTGTATCAAGAAATGAAACCTCCTAGTAAAATAGTCTACGTTACTAGTATTCTACCAGAAAATATATGAATTTACATAAAAAACCACCCTTGTATTTGGGGTGGTTGAAATAGTCTATTTTTTAGGAAAAAGGAAGTCGACCAGATTTCTGCTCGAATCCCCGGTTGAATACTGATTCCATTTTTGCTTGAAGGGTTCGACTTTTTCTAACTGGTAATCAGCTGTACGAATTTTCTCGAGAAGTTCTTCTGTTGTTGTGACGATGGGCCCTGGCATCGAGGATTTGTAGTCTTCCCAGAACCCACGCTCTTCTTCGTATTCTTGCAAGTCATAGGCAAAGAAGATCATGGGCTTTTGTAAAATGGAAAACTCAAATGGAATCGATGAGTAGTCCGTTATGAGAAGGTCTGTGCTTACAAGAAGCTCGTTCACGTGAAAATCGCCGGTAACGTGATACACGAATCCAGGAAACTGATGCATGACATCATGTTCAGCTGTTACAGCTGGATGAAGCTTGAGTAGTACCGCATAGTTCTCATTTTGTAGTTCTCTGTAGAGCAAATCTAAATCGAGCGCTACTTTTCCCGAGTTTAAGTCGGCATTCCGAAAAGTGGGAGCATACAAGATGATTTTCTTATTCTCAAGTTCGGGATATTTGGTCAACAGTGCCCGTCTTGCATCCTGCTTTGCACTTTCATTAAAAAAGAAGTCGGTACGCGGAATTCCTGTTCTGAGTATATGGGAATCCGGCAACTGAAAACTTTCCTGATAAATCCCGGCCATTTTATCTGAACCGGTCGTGACATAATCGAATTGTTGATAGACGCTTAAAAATCGTTTTCTGGCCCTGGATGAACGATCGACAATCGAAGGGTCCATTGCGCCGAATTTCTTGACGGCACCAGCCGCATGCCAGACTTGCACAAGGCTTACGGGCTTTTTGAATGTTACCGTCGAGAGAAAACCAAAATAGTTATCCATAATGATCCATTTGGATGTGGCCAGGTGATAAATGGATCGGATTAAGGCAATGATATTCTTGGTCTCAAACGGAAGGACGATGGTTGTCCCATCGTCCTTTACTTGTATATAGCTGCCTGCCTTCGTTAGAATCACTTTTTGGGAAGAAATGTTTTGCTTGTCCATTTCATCTTTAATGTACTGGCAGTTATCTCCGAATGTAGTGACGAAAGTTGTTTTATTTCTTAATGGGAATAGCTTGAAAAGTGAGAAAAGAACTTTGAAGCCTAATAAATAAATCTCGATCGCAATTTCCCTAGCCATTTGTAACTTTTAAAAGGTCATCTTTGATTTGTGAAGTGGATATTCCAATGGTTCTTGGCAGGTATACGACTTCACAAACTTCAGCTAATTCATCGAATTTGCCTTTCCAATCATCGCCCATGACAAAAACATCTACACCTTCACGAATGATATCTTCTCTTTTTTGTTCCCAAGTATTTTCCGGAATGACTTCATCTACGTATCGTATGGATTCAAGAATCATTTTCCTGTTTTCAAAGCTATGGTAGGACTTTTTATCTTTTAATGCGTTAAATTCATCCGTGGAAATAGCAACGATTAAATAATCTCCTAAATCTTTAGCGCGTTTAAGTAGATTAATATGTCCCCAATGAAGTAAATCAAAGGTTCCGTAAGTTATAACTTTTTTCATGATTTTCTCCTCCTGTACTTGTGAATTTATATATTTAGCAGAAATCTGAATGGTCAAATAGTAAGGAATCAATAGTAAAGCACTATTCTTAAACTTTTTAGATAGTAAGCAGTACACCTAATTATACCTTATTAAATTTACAATTGAACCACAAAATTTTTACAATCTTGTTGAAGATATAACATATCTAATCAACTTGGATATAATTTTACATTTTTTCCTGACGTAATTCAAAAATTTCTATTTCTAAGTTATGATGGTATTACTTGAAAAGTGGATTTTAAGTATTTCTTAAGTGGAAGAATTACGGGGACTGCTTCGTTGAACTTCGTGTTTTTATAATAGTCGCAATATTCTTTATATTAGTTTGGGAGGAGAAAAGATTACGGATGCAGAATAGTTTACTAAAAAATAGAAAGATAATTAGTGTGCGCTTAGATAAAGATGTTTATTGCATTGAAGTGGTCATTAAGCAGACGTACTTGGAAGGTGTGGAAGATTTCTTTTTTGTTATAACGAATAGATTTAATGAAGATAATAGTATGTACTTGGATTTTGTGAAAAAGGATCAACTGAATGACTTTGATTTGTTTGAAATAATGGTGCCATTCAGTTCAAATATAGAGAAGCTCGTTGAAGGCGAAATATGGGACCTTCATATTTTAAGGATATTAGATAATAACGAGGTTAAGTCTAGAATTAAAAGCAAAGGGCACGAATTAAATCTGTATTCCATTGTACAAGAAGACCTAGAAAAAATGGTTTATCCTTATACTACTAAAAAGGGGAATTTTTCTTTTTGTGCGAGTGATTATAAACTATTTTCTATGTTCGATGAATTACATGTAAAAAAGGATGGAACTATTCAATTTTCTGGTTATTTTAATTATCCACCATTATTTCAAATAAACGGTTATGAGTTTGGTCAGATGACGCTGCTCGTTAAGGATAATTTAACGGAAAATGAAAGGATGGTTCCTTTAAAAAGCGTAAATCGCGCTGAACAGGGCAAAAAGTATATCGGAAGTAAATTACCCGAAAATATAGGTTTTCAAGGTGAAGTTAATCTCCTGGAGGAATTAGAGTTAGAACAAGTTAAGCACTTTTCGTTTTACATGGTGCTTGATTATAAAATCAATGGTGTTCAGAAACAGCTGTTGAGTTTAAGAATGAAATGCAATTTGGTTCAAGGTCTTCCTGTTAGATATATTTTAAAGGTGAAGGACAAAAAGGTACAGCTGCGAATTAAATCGACAAAAGTCTCAGAGTACTTATCTCTTTCCGTTTCCCGTTATAACCTCAAAGCTGAGGTTGTTCAAGGGATTAAAAAGAGATGGGTGAAAATTCGTAGAAGCAAGCGGCTTATAAGCTGGTACAAAGCTGCTTTCACAGTTATCGGGATGTTGGTGCCAACCAATAAGAAGCTGGTGGTATTCGAGAGTTACCACGGAAAGCAATATAGTGATAGTCCAAGGGCTATTTACGAATATATGAAGGAACATTGTCTGGATTATAAGCTGATTTGGAGTGTGAACCGTGCTTCTATGAACTATTTTGCTCAAAAAGACGTCGAGTATGTTAGACGATTTTCAATACGTTGGCTTCTAATTATGACGAGGGCGAAATATTGGGTGAATAACGTTCGGTTTCCGATATGGCTTCCAAAGCCAAAGCACACGATTTACGTGCAAACATGGCACGGTACGCCACTTAAACGCCTAGCTATGGACATGGACGCAGTACATATGCCTGGAACAAATACCAGTAAATATAAAGCGAACTTCTTAAAAGAGGCAGGTAAATGGGATTACTTAGTGTCACCAAATACCTATTCAACGGAAATTTTCCAACGGGCGTTTCAATTTAATAAGGACGTGATTGAATCAGGTTATCCGCGTAATGACTTCCTGAAGAACTCTAATAACGAAGAAACAATAAATGATCTTAAAAGGAAATTCAATCTGCCACTTGATAAAAAAATTATTTTGTATGCCCCTACGTGGAGAGATAATCAGTTTTACAGGAAAGGGAAATACAGATTCAATCTAGAGTTGGATTTAATGCGAATGCGTGAAGAGCTGGGCGACTCCTATATTACTATTATGC
The DNA here is from genome assembly GCF_050272735.1 of Peribacillus sp. NPDC046944. NCBI lineage: Bacteria > Bacillati > Bacillota > Bacilli > Caryophanales > Bacillaceae > Peribacillus > Peribacillus sp. NPDC046944. The sequence goes on along the minus strand of NZ_JBNNML010000006.1, from coordinate 304,107 downwards.
GTATGCATTATTTAGTGAGCCAAAATATGGACCTTACTGAATTTGAAGGCTTTGCGTATGACTTTTCCCACTTAGAAGATATTCGAGAATTGTATGTAATATCGGATATCCTTATAACTGATTATTCATCTGTATTCTTTGATTATGCAAACCTAAGAAGACCGATAATCTTCTTTACATATGATCTTGAAGATTACCGTGATAACTTAAGGGGATTTTATTTTGATTTTGAAGAAAAGGCACCGGGCCTTCTGACAAAAACGACAGAAGAGCTTATTGCCGGTGTGAAAGATATTCAAAGTAGGCAATTTAAGGTAAGTGAACGATTTGAAGAATTTTATGAGAAGTTTTGTTATCTTGAATGTGGACAATCAACTAAACGTGTCGTAGAGGCATTTGTGCAAACGGAGAAAGTGACCATGGATGTGGAACGTGAATGACCCCGCTGTTTTGACAGCGGGTCTTTTTAATTTGAAAACAATGTCCTTTCGGTGGATTATTACATAGTACGTGTTTTGGTGATACTTTCTGATTTCTACTTTAGTATGTACAAATTTTATTGAGTAATTACTTTAAATGTCTGTCTTAGTGATTTACATTATATAATGTACTCTTCTGCATAGAGTTAATTACTTAGAAGGCAAACGACATATCTTAAATGAGGATCCGCCTGGCTAATTGGACCTTATTATCATCAACATTGAGAAAAATATGAAAAAAGTTTATGATTTTAAAGTATATATTTTAAAATAGTTCTTTTTAAATAATAAATTATAGGTGGTTCGCCATGATAAACAAGCTTTTTAGAATAGGGAAAGCAAGAAAATCTCCTAAAATTAAATTAAAACAAAGTCTGACCATTACCCAAGATAAAGATTTTGTATTGATCAAAGGGAAGTTCTCTAAAGAATATTATTGTGCAAAAGAACTTTGGCTTTTTTCTAGAGAAGATGAAGAAAAAAAAGTAAAAATAGCTGAAACTGTTATTTCATCTGACTTTAACTTTGAATTGAACCTGAAACATTTAATCCAAAGTTTACAAGAGGATGAACCAGTTGTTTATGACTGTTATATAAAGGTCACCGTTCCTGTTGAACTGATTGGAGAAAAGACATTATTCAAAGTGCAGCATGGGGCCGAATGTGTAGAAGTTGATGGGCATTTAAATATTGAATATCTTATTCGACTTGGCCGTTTCCAGGAGACGAACATTGGTCAATTAGATTTTTATAACGATAAAGATAGACAATGTATATTCTCTATAACTAAAAAAGGGAATTTGTCTCTTTATATGGATGTCACACCTAATACTTCGATAAAATCTCAAATTGAAAAAATAATCAATAAACCAAAAATGATGCTTATCGATGGTCAAATCTTCACTAGACATTCAAAAATTTTATCTGGAGAAGGTGTAATCAAAGGACGACAAAGCGATCAAGAGTATAAGGCAGATATTTCTTTTATATATAACCAAGAAATGAATATAAAGAAGTTTGGTCTGAATCGCTATATATATAATATTAAATTAGATCTGGAACAAATAGTAAGTGAATCCTTAGAAGATGATGTATATGATATTTATATGAGGCTGCAGTTACATGATCAGGAAGAACCGAAGCTGGTCCGTATTGGGAGACCAACGACTCGAGCTAAATTATTTACTAAACAGACCAACGTTAGTAGAAATCGTACCGTTGCGATTATCAATCCGTACTATACGTTTAAAGCTTCCAATCTGTCTTTAGAAGTGTTTAACTTCCCGAAAGATACGTATGAATATCTAAGAAGGAAAATGGGATGGAGAAGATTCCTGAATGTATTTAAACAGAAGAAAGATGTCTGGCTGATTGGTGAAAGAATTTATAAAGCACAGGATACAGGATATCATTTCTTTAAATATATGAGAGAGAATCATCCGGATAAAGAAGTTTATTATGTGATTGAAGAAGGCTCTGTTGAAGCTAAGAACGTAGAGCCACTTGGAAATGTACTCTACTTCAAATCCAAGGAACATATTAAAAAGACATTGGAATCGACACGTGTTATTTCTTCACATCATCCAGATTATTTATACCCTCTAAGAACGTCTACCTTTAAAAAGCGGGTTAAGTCGATTAAAGTCTTTCTTCAACATGGTGTAATGGGCACAAAAAATATGGTGGCTAATTACGGGAAGAACTCAACATCTGGTTTCAAAACGGATATTTTTCTAGTGAGTTCAGATTTTGAAAAGAATATGATTGTTACAGATTTTGGCTACAATGAAAAAGAAGTGTTTGCTACGGGTTTATCTAGGTTTGATTCCCTTTTTAATAATGATGTTTCAGTAAAACGACAACTGTTGATTATTCCAACTTGGAGAGATTGGATTACATCCGATGAAATCTTTTTGGAAAGCGAGTATTTTGAGCGTTATCAGGAATTAGTAAATCATCCGTTTTTACATGCTCTTTCTAAGAATTTTGGCTTTGAAATCATATTTTGCTTGCACCCCAATATGCAGAAATTCACTTCTTATTTTAAAGATGCCCCAGTAAGGGTGATTAGTCAGGGAGAAGTGGACGTTCAAAGGTTAATTAAGGAAAGCTCGATTATGATAACGGATTATTCTAGTGTGGCCTTCGACTTTAGCTTCCTGCATAAGCCAGTGATTTACTATCAATTTGATAGAGATCGTTTCATAGGGAGAAGACCATCGCATTTGGATTTAGATAACGATCTTCCGGGTGAAATCAGTAATGAATTGGATGAACTGCTTGCTATACTTGATAAGTATGCCAAAAATGATTTTACAATGGAGAATAAGTACATTGACAGAGCCAATCGCTTTATTAAATATCGTGATGTTCATGCTAGTGAGAGAATCTTTGAAGTCATTCAAAATGTAGGCAAAGATGAAAAGACGGCAGTGAAAATTTACAATCATCCGGTTATCAAGCTCTTAATGAATCGTTTTAGAAAGAGTAAATATTACTTCCCTGTTATGAAGAAAGTATATAAAATCATGTCTAAAGCCATTCCAGTTGATCAAAATCTTATTCTTTTTGAAAGTGGAATCGGGAAGCAATATTCCGATAGTCCTAAGTACATTTTTGAAGAACTAGTGAAAAGGGATAATAACTATAAAAAGGTTTGGGTTTACAACAGTAATTTACCTGTGAAGGATAAGAATACTATACGGATAAAACGTTTAAGTCCGGAATATTATTATTACTTAGCGAAAGCAGGCTATTGGGTAAATAATCAAAACTTCCCTACGTATTTAAGTAAAAGGAAAGAAACTACTTATATACAGACATGGCACGGTACACCTTTGAAAAAAATGCAATTCGACATTGAAAATATTCAAGGTAGAGATGATGGATATTTAAATCGAGTGCACAGTGCAACAAAGACATGGGATTACTTAGTGTCACCAAGCTCGTATGCCTCTAATGCCTTCAGGAGTGCATTCCGTTATGAAGGAGAAGTATTAGAAACTGGCTACCCGAGGAATGATCTGTTTTATAGAGAAGACGTTTCAACGATTGCTAATGTTGTAACAGATAGATTGAAGTTACCGAAAGGGAAAAAGGTTATCCTGTATGCTCCTACTTTCCGGGATAATCAAACCTCAAAAAATAATAAATTTACTTTTGATTTAAATTTAGATTTAGAGAAAATGAAAGAAGCACTTGGAGATGAATATGTTCTATTACTAAGAATGCACGTAGTGATTAGTAATAAGCTCAAAATTCCAGAAGGGTATGAAGATTTTGTTATAAATGTGTCCAAGTATTCAGATATACAGGAACTTTACCTAATTAGTGATATATTGATAACTGACTATTCATCAGTCATGTTTGACTTTGCTAATACGGCTCGTCCAATTTTGTATTACACCTATGATCTGGAAGATTACAGAGATAATATCCGTGGATTCTATATCGACTTTGAAGGTGAAGCACCAGGGCCATTCCTTAAAACGACTGAGGATATTATTGAATCCATTACCAATATTGATGAAATCAATAGGCAATATGAAACAAGATATAGTTTATTTAGAGAAAAGTATTGTGGAATAGAAGATGGACAGGCAGCGAAAAGAATCGTTGATAAATTCTTTGATAATTGATTCCTTAAAAGGGTATATAGTACAATAGCTGTTTTATTGAAATATGTACTTTAGACTTAAAAGGAGTGTATCGAATGAATTTTTTGGTGCGTCAAAAAGCGAGGGAACTTCTAAAGAGCGGTAATTTTCTTATAAAAAATAATCCTTCAAGCTTAAGAAATAAATTTTTAGGAAAAGTTAGAAAAGTTACTGTAGTTACTGCTGCTTATAATGCCGAAAAATTCATAAGAAAAACGATTGATTCAGTAGTAAATCAATCCATAGGTATAGATCAGATCGAATATATCATTATTGATGATTGTTCGACAGATGGGACTAATAAAATCATTCAAGAGTATACAGCTAAGTATAAAAATATCTGTTCAGTTACCCTACAAGAAAATAATGGGTCACCTGGGACCCCCAGAAACATTGGAATAGAATTGGGGACATCCAAATATATAACTTTTTTAGACGCGGATGACTGGCTTGCTCATGATGGATTGGAAACCCTCTATAACATCCTCGAAGAAACAGGCGATGATTATGTAGTGGGGAAAACGGTAAAAGTCGAATCTAAGTCAGAGAGTGTTATAGGTGAGTTTGCTTCCATTAAAGAAAGAAGAAGTATTACCCCAATGGATGTTCCACACTTTTTTTATCATATGGGTCCAACGGCTAGAATGATGAAACTGCCTATGGTTAAAGAAAATGAAATTGGTTTTCCTAATTTGAAATTTGGTGAAGATAAATGGTTTTTTACGGATGTTTTCTTTAAAGTGAGAGCAGTATCAACTACTAAAAAACCTATTTATTATGTCAATAGAACTTCTGAGAACCCATCGTCCTTAACACGTGCTACGAATGTGTTAGATAAAAGAAAAGCGGATCTAGAGGTAATAAGATATATTCAATCCAAGGATATTGCCAATGAATTGAAAAAGGCGGCTCTTAACCGGATTTATGAGTACGATATTGTGAAAACGTTCGATAGTCAAACTTTTGTGAAATCTAAGCATAAAAATGATTTTATAGAAATATTAAGGGAAGCTGTCGAAACAACGAAAACTCTGTCATATGACTTTAAGAATGAATTTAAAGAACCTATTTATAAATGTGCCATTGATTTATTTATGGAGGATCGTATTGATGATTTCGTAAAGTTATTTGAATGGTTAAAACGAGATCCCAATAAAAAATATCATATTATAGATGGTTTACCTTATTATGAACTTCCATTTCTGAAAGATGATTATCGCTACGTAAGGATACCGATGCTAGCTCGTGCAATAGATTCCTTTGTTATGGATAATGTCTATCATCAGAGTTTTGAGATCTATGGTGATGATCTAGATAACATAGACTCTGTATTGATACGTGATAGAAAAAGAATTGACAATGAAATCAATTGTGAAGTCCAAATAGAAGATAATAGAGGTCATTTCACTGTTTCTTTAGATAAAATTGATCGAATGGAAAAGTCATTATTTGCAGTATTCATTCGCTATAATGATTATCAATTGGTGAATATTAAAAGGATCCTGAAAAATAAGATGATCTATAATAATAAAAATGTGGAGTTTTATACAACAGTGGCAAATAATTTAGGACTAGCAATAAAGTCTTTGGAGTAGCTGTTACGTGTACACGGAAATAAGCTCTCCCTGATATGGGCGAGCTTATTTTTAGTTTTGAATATTTTAAAGAAGTAGGTTCTATTCTCTGGGTTAAAGCATTCAATCACCACCACTACTACTACTCAATAAACAGGGAGAAAAGATATGTCAATTGAAAAACCGAAAACGCCGAATAAACCTTCCTTGCTATCCATATTGAAAAAAAGTTTGAAAGCCATCTTTTTCAGAGCATATAAAATGGCATTCAGCATGGCAGGGAAAGTGTTGCCCGTCAATCAAAAGCTTGTTGTTTTTGAAAGCTTTTTAGGAAAACAATACAGTTGTAATCCACGTGCGATATATGAATACTTGCAGAGTAACCATCCTGAATATAAAATGTATTGGAGTGTCGACAAAAGGTATACGGCGCTGTTTGAAGAGGCGGGCATTCCACACCTCAAACGATTTTCGGTAGGGTGGTTGCTTAAGATGACGCGTGCCCATTATTGGGTGACGAATAGCAGGATGCCGCTATGGATTCCCAAGCCAAAGCACACCGTATATTTGCAAACCTGGCATGGTACACCATTGAAGAAACTTGCGTCAGATATGAAGGAAGTCCATATGCCTGGGACGACGACGGAGAGCTATAAAGAGAATTTCCATGCTGAATCAAGCAAATGGGATTATCTGATTTCTCCGAATGCCTATTCCAGCGAGATTTTTGCGCGCGCTTTTAATGTCGACCCCTCTAAAATTCTGGAAACCGGTTATCCACGCAATGATTTACTGTATAATGGGAATAATCGTGTTACAATCGACTCATTGAAACAGAAGATAGGGGTACCGGTGGAGAAAAAGGTCATTTTATATGCCCCCACTTGGAGAGACGATGAGTTTTATAGCAAAGGAAAATATAAGTTTGAAATAAAGCTGAATTTGTATCAAATGAGACAGGAATTAGGGGATGAGTATGTCATTTTACTTCGTCTTCATTATTTGATTTCCGAGAACTTGGATTTATCGGCTTATCAAGGCTTTGCCTACGATGCATCGAGTTATGAGGACATCAGCCATTTGTATCTCATTTCAGATTTATTAATAACGGATTATTCATCGGTTTTCTTTGATTACGCAAATTTACAGCGACCGATGTTGTTCTATGTATATGATATTGAAAAATACAGGGACAAGCTTCGCGGGTTTTATTTCGATTTTGAAGGGACCGCACCAGGTCCGTTAGTAAGGTCATCGGATGCTGTCATTGAAAGCATCAAGGCGATGGAATTGGAGAAGCCCGTAGAGTTGGATCAGTTCCATGAGAAGTTTTGTGCACTCGAGGATGGTCAGGCTTCACGCCGTATCGTAGAAAAAGTGTTTTTAGGAAGGTCTGTGTAATATATGAGTTCAGCTTTGACCGTTTTAAAAGAACAAATCAATAATTTTTATTTGGTTAGACGCTTGTCAGCCTATGAAATGAAAAGCGCCAACAGCAATAACTACCTGGGGATCCTCTGGGAAATCATCAATCCGATGATTCAGATTGCGATTTATTGGTTCGTGTTCGGTTTCGGGATCTTCAATCGTAAAGATGTAGATGGCCATCCATTCTTACCATGGCTGATGGCGGGGATTGTCGTCTGGTTCTTCGTGAACCCAGCCACGACCCAGGCGTCCAAATCGATCTATTCGAGATTGAATATGGTGTCCAAGATGAACTTTCCCATGAGTGTCATTCCTTCTTATGTCATTTTTGCGAAGTTGTATCAGCACTTTATGTTACTAGCAGTCATCATCATCCTTTTAGTTTTCACGGGATATGTCCCGACGTTTTACATCGTTCAACTGCCATATTACATCGTTGCAACGGTAGCGTTGCTGTTTTCGTTCGGATTGATCACGTCGACGTTATCGACTGTCATCCGTGACGTCCACAATATGATCCAGTCATTGATGAAAATCTTGTTTTATTTAACACCCATCCTTTGGATACTAAATGCGACCCAGCATCCGACGATCGTCAGTATTATGAAGCTGAATCCCCTATACTATATAGTGGAAGGGTATCGCGCTTCGTTGTTGGGGGAATCATGGTACTTCATCGGTCATTGGGAATACACACTTTATTTCTGGGCAGTCGTACTCGTCTTCTTTTTGATAGGTTCCTCGCTGCATGTTAGATTTAGAGATCGCTTTGTTGACTTTAAGTAAACTGGAAGTGAGATATTGGAAAAATCGGTAATTGTCAAAAACGTAACGAAGAAATATAAATTATATAATAAAAACTCGGAAAAGCTTCTCGACCTCCTTTTGCCCAAAAGCTATGGGGAAGAGTATTATGCGCTGAGAAACGTTAGCTTTGAAGCGGAAAAAGGTGACGTCATCGGATTTGTCGGGGTCAATGGCTCAGGGAAATCCACATTATCGAATATCATTGCCGGAATCGTACCGGCAACGGATGGAAACGTCGTGACCAATGGTAAGACGGCATTGATCGCCGTTTCATCCGGTCTTAACAATCAATTGACCGGGAGAGAAAACATCGAATTGAAAATGCTGATGCTCGGATTCGATAAAAAGCAAATCCGTGAGCTGGAGCCTGAAATCATCGAGTTTTCGGAACTGGGCAAGTTTATCAATCAACCGGTAAAATCCTACTCAAGCGGGATGAAGTCACGACTTGGATTCTCCATTTCGGTCCATATCGACCCGGATATCCTGATCATTGACGAGGCTTTATCGGTCGGCGATAAAAACTTCGCTGAAAAGTGCTTGGAAAAGATGAATGAATTCAAGGAAAAAGGCAAAACGATGTTCTTCGTCAGCCATTCAATCGGTCAGATGAAGAAGTTCTGTTCGAAGGCATTGTGGCTCGAATATGGGGAAGTTAAAGCATATGGCACGATGAAAGAAGTCATGCCACAATATGAAACGTTCTTGAAGGAATATAAAGCGATGTCCAAAAAGGAACAAAAAAAATATCGCGAAGAGCAAATGGAAAAACGCAGTAAAGCAACAGTATAAAAAACAGGCAGACTCAAAACTTGGGTCTGCCTGTTTTTGTGTCGAGTACTTCTTGATAGACGTCCATAAAATGCTTGGCGGCTGTTAGATGAGAGTATTCATTCTCGATTTTTTCTCTGGCTTTTATGGCGAGCCTCTCGCCTTGGGAGGAATCGTTAAGCAGCATTGTAATGGCTTGAGCGAGTTCCACGGGATTCTTTTCTTCCACTAGCAGTCCGTCTTCCCCATCTGTAATGATTTCTTTAAGTCCGCCGATCCTGCTGGCAATGACGGGTGACCCGGAGCCCATTGCTTCTAAGGCTGAAATGGAGGTGGCTTCTTCCACTCCGTGTGAATGGACACTCGGGATAAGGACGATATCAGAAGTGCCATACACGTTATTCATGTTGTCATAGGGAACAGAACCGAGGAAGAGCACGGACTCTTGCAGACAAAGCTTTGTTGCCGTTTCTTCAAGCTTGCTTTGTTGCTCCCCTGTCCCGGCATAGACTAACACCGTATCAGGATTCTTTTTCAGCACTTCTGGAAGAGCAAGAAGGGGGTAGATGACACCGTTTTTTTCCGTCATCCGCCTTGGGACGAGAAGCATCCTTTTATGTGAAGGAATTAGGAATCGTTTTTGCGTTTCTTCCCGGTTGGTGGTTTTGGGTTTGAAAGCAGTGACATCAATGAAGTTTTTGATCGTGGAGGCCTCGACATGTGCAGCATGGTCGATGTATTCCTTGATGCGCCGGTCGACCGTCACGACTTTTGCCGCTGAACGATAAGCTTTTCTTTCATACTCTTGAAGCAGTAAGTCCTCCTCGCTGTTCTCGAAAATGGCGCCCCTGCTAATTGCCTCAAATGAATAATATCCATGCACCGTTTGGATCGTCGGGATTCCGGCTTCAATGGAAGCAAGGGTCGCAAAGATATCCTGGGCATGGATGATGTCGTACCTTTTCGTAGATTTTTTAATGGTTGCAGTCAATAATTTCATCCGTTGCCGGTCGTTAAACAGCTGTCCGCTTCCTTTTTTCATTGAATTCAATAGAAAGCCAGGGGCTTTTGCAAGAAGCGTTTTCCTGAATGGCGGCAAGTGCGAGAAGGATAAAACATCCACCGTATGTCCCATCGATTCTAAGCCGCTTTTCAACGTCGTGATGTGACTGGACAAGCCTCCCTCATGGGGATAGGAAAATATCGTTGTCATCAAAATGTTCATACGATGATCCTTTCTTTTGAATGGTGAGTATCCAAATTCTTTAATTTCTTGAACGGATGTTTCTTAAAATCTGCAGGCTGCTGCTTTTAAAAAGGAAGGATAGAAGGAGATAACCTCCGAATACGAGAGCGGTGATCATACTCAATTCAAGGGAAATCGGAAACTCTATACTATATGGATGAAGCCATGAAGCGATTCCATAGAGGATGCTACCCATGACCAAAAGCTTGCCCATCTCATGAAGAATGTCAGTGAATAAGGATGCATCCGCTTTTGTCGTGTTCACGTGTAGCAAGCTGAACAGGAAGATACATTGGAGGAGCATCGAAAGGCCTGTTGCAAGGGCGATTCCTCCGACACCGAGAAAACGCGATAGCACCCAGCTGAGCAGGATATTCAGTAAAACGGCACTCAAGCAGGAATACATCGCCATTTTCGTTTTTTTCAAGGCGTAAAAGGCATTCATCAAATAATCCCTCGCTGCAAAAAAGGGAAGGGCTGCCGCATAAAAGAAGAAAGCGGCATAGGTGGTGTCTGTTGCGGACGCATCAAAGGCACCACGTTGAAAGGCAAGTGCGATCAAGCTTTTCCCACTGACCAACATGACGATCATAAAGGGGACTGATAAAAAGGCAAGTGCCTTCAGCCCTTTTAAGGTAAGAGTGAGAAAAGCACGATAACTTTCAAGGGCACGACCGACGATGGAAGGATACAGTACGGTAATGATGGGTGTAAGGACAATGCTCAGTGGCAGCCAAAGCAGCCGGTTTGCATAGTTAAGGGCCGACACGCTTCCTGACTCAAGTGAGGTCGCGATGATCCGGTCGACGACACTATTCAGCTGGAGTGCCAATGCCGCGATGATGATCGGGTAAAACATCGACAATGCCTCAATGATTTCCCGTTTATGTGATTTGAAAGAAAACACCAAGTGAAAATGGTCCTTTTTTAATGCCGGGAATTGAATCAAGAATTGACTGGCGGCCCCGATTAAAAATCCCCAGGCCAATCCTTTCACACCAAAGGGTGCTGCAAATAAGACCGTGGCTACAATGATCACCATATTGTGGGCCGTTGACGTGAAGGCGGGAAGCAGGAAACGTTGATTGGCTTGCAGGATTCCTGTTGCCATGTAGGCAAGTGTGAAAAACAGTAAACTTGGCAGCATGATCCTAGTCAATACTTCCGTTAATTCGAGTGCAGAACCCGTGAACCCTGGGGCTACCATCCAGACGAGCGGCTTTGTGAAGAGAAGGCAGAGGAGGGTCAGGATGATGGCAACCATCACGAAAAAGGAGCCCAAAACACTGATGAATTCATCGGCTTTTCTTGGGTTTCTCTCTTTTTTCTCCAAATAGATAGGGATGACACCCGCTTGAAGGCCACTGCCGAGTGCGGTAAATAGCATGGTCGGAATAAGGCTTGCGACAAAGAAGATGTCGGCCGTCGATGATGCACCGAAGTACGCAGCGATGATGGATTCCCGCCCAAAGCCCAGGACTTTTCCAATGGCACCGATGATGGTGACGATTCCTACCGATTTAACAACATGTGAAAGTGCAGGCATAGGTTCAACCCTTTGAAAAGATGTCCTTTTGTAAACAAAAGCCTAAACAACTATAAAAGAAGAGCGTAAATGTCTTATCTTCAAGGATATTGTAAAAAAGTCCGGCTATAAGCGCTGCCAGCAATAGGCAGATGGTGAAAGTGGCCGCCGACCGGTTACTGCTGTGAAGTAGTGTGCGATAGGTTAAAAAAACAAATCCGAAAACGGCCGCCAAGCCGAGCAGGCCGGTCTGGACCAAAACCTGGATGTATTGATTATCTGTATACATGTTTTCGCCAATTCCGTATTCCTGATAAATCGGCGATGAAAAGGAAAGGGTGGCGGAATCTCCGAAAGTCGCAAGCCCTGTACCGATTATAGGATGGTCCCTGAAAATTTCCAATCCTTTGATCACCACATATAACCGGCCCCACTCTGTACTCTGGCTTAAGCTCTCATCAGAATAAATCTCTGAAAACCGCTTGGAGAGGGCCTGATCACCTTCGGGAGGTAGGCTCCCTATTATCATCGTGTCGACAGGAACGGAGGCGGACAGATCATCATTGCTTGATGTGAATGAAATGGGAAAGTAAATGAGAAGCAGGCCACAAAGGAATGAACCCAACCCATATAGAAAAAGCGGTTTGTTTTTTGTCAGGATGATGTACAGGAGAGAGGCCATCCCGAATGCAATCATCGTACCCCTGGAATAGGTGAATAATAAGGTCCCGAATATCAGGGCGGACGAAAGAAAAATCCAGACTCTATGTTTTTTGGCAGCTTGGAAGAGAAAGAAACTAAAAAAGAACTGAATCCCTAAAAATAAGGCAAATACATTGGGATTGGCTGCTGCTCCATAAATTCTCATGTTGTTTATCGGAGGGAGATCCCATGCGCCCCAACTGTCAGGAATGAGAATCGTGCGCGAGAAACCTTTCTCGATTAAACCGTGAATGCAAAGTGCGACCGCAAATAGGAGCATCCCCTTTAAAAAGAGTAAGATATCCTTTCTTTCTAGATGTAGTTCACCGATAATGTAGAGGAGCAAGAAGGTCACGAGCAATGCCCGTAGTTCAAATAAAATCGGAATGAGATCCACACCGGTCATGAATGCGGCGATCACACCGACTAAGCAGAACAACAAAAATGGAACTGTAAAATGATAGTTTGCGGTGGACCACTTTTTATTCTTCACTCTTTCAATTATCGTAGAAAGAAATAAGATGAGGATGATGAGGTCACCGGTATAGGTTAATCCGTTGTTTAGTTCCATGAATAAGGGTCGGGCAGGGAAGTACATGAATAGAATGAATAGCAGATGTTTTTTATGGATGAATGCGAAAACGACCAGCGTTGCGGTTGCGGCGTAGCCGACAATCGGATTAGGCATGGCTAATGGGAAGAGTAGGCACGCGATCAGAATGGGCAGTGAATATTTTTCAAGAAGCTTCAATGACGATAAACCACCTTTGCATGAAGGTTCCGTTATAAGATGTGTATGAGAAAAACATTGAATAATTCCTGACCCTCTAAATATATAGTACATATGAAAGGCTGAAAAAATATGAGCGAGAAGTTTGTGGAAATCTTAACGATTCCCTTTATAGATACGAATATGGATGAATTTGTAAATCAGATGCTTTATCCAAGAATGAGAAATCAAGAAAAAACGTTTGTCGTAACGGCAAATCCTGAAATTGTGGAGTATGCAAATGAACATCAGGATTATAAGGATATCATTACGAACGCGGATTACATTACCCCGGATGGCATAGGTATCATTATGGCGTCCAAATGGCTGGATCAACCACTACAGGAGCGAATTACAGGGTTCGACCTGATGAATGAACTTTTCTCCATTGCCAATGAACAAGCACTTAAGGTGTATTTATTGGGGGCGGAGGAATCCGTGATTGAAAAAGCGGTCGCCAAAGTCCAACAGCAGTATCCTGGACTAAACCTGGTCGGCCATCATCACGGTTATATTGATATTGAGGATGAAACTTTGGCGAAATCGATAGCGGATCTTGAACCGGACATCGTTTTGACGGCCTTAGGCTTTCCACGGCAGGAAAAGTGGACATCGCTCCACTATCCCTTGTTTAAGAAAGGGCTTTTCATGGGAGTCGGCGGAAGCTTCGATGTTCTCGCAGGGAAGGTGAACCGGGCTCCTGTTGTGTGGCAAAAAATGCGTCTTGAATGGATGTACCGGCTGATTCAGGAGCCTTCCCGATGGAAGCGGATGCTGGTGTTGCCACAATTCGTATGGAAGGTCAGGCGGATAAGGAGAAAGGTACAGCGTTCCTAAACAATAAGGAGTGGACTGGATGAAAATCTTGCACCTAAACGCTGGAAATGAAACCGGCGGTGGTATGTTTCATATTCTGTCCTTGCTGAATCAACTAAATAAAGAAGAGTGCCTGCTTGGCGTGTTTGAAGAAGGGGAATTGTATCGTCAGGCAGTGGCTTCTGGCATTCAAACCGAAATTTTCAGGCAACGATCCAAATTTGATTTGACCATATTGAAACCTTTACGGAACTTTATCCGTCTACATCATATAGACATCATTCATACCCATGGACCACGGGCTAATATTTACGGGGTGCTTTTAAAGCGGTTGGTAAAATGTCCGTGGGTCCTTACTGTACACAGCTCCCCTGCTTATGATTTTTTAGGGATGGGGCTAAAAGGGAAGCTCTATACAAGCTTGCATCTATTGTCATTAAAGCAAGCAGATCATCTATTGGCGATTTCCAATGAATTTAAAGATGAATTGACTGGTCAGGGAATATCACCCACCCGAATCACGAAAATTATGAATGGCATAAATTTTGAACAGAAGATAGATGAACCTTATCAAAGGGCGGAATTCGGTTTGGAAGCGGATGATTTCGTCATGATCATGACAGCCAGGCTTGAACCGGTGAAGGGGCATGAATTCGCCTTGGAAGCAGTAGCTGACATGGTTTCAGATTTTCCTCATATAAGGCTGTTGATTGTTGGAGATGGTAGAAGAAGGCGTGCATTAGAACAGGTGGTTTTGGATAAGGGATTATCTGACCATGTGTTCTTTTTAGGGTACCGTGATGATATGGAAAGGCTCTATCCTTTGGCAAATCTGACCTTGCTGACTTCGATAAGCGAGAGTTTTCCGCTTGTTTTATTGGAAGGGGCGAGGGCTGGATTGCCAGCCCTTACAAGTGATGTCGGAGGGGTGAAGGAACTCATACCCGATAGAGAACATGGATGGATTACCCAGGTGGGCAATGTCCAGGAAATCACGGAATGCATTCGTGAGGCCATCATCCTGAAAAAAGACGGAAAGTTGACAAAGATAGGAACTAATTTACAAAAATTTGCAAAAAACAACTTTCCTATAGAGATTTTAGCTGAAAACATATATAATATTTATTTGAGGATGAATAAAAATTAAGTAATGACATATATAGTTTGTTTTATAGATTATTAGGGTATTAGATTTTAAGTTGAATAGAGGTGGTTCTTGATGTTAATAGGGGCCTTATTTGTAGCATTCTTTTTATCTCTTCTTTTGACTCCATTTGTCGGGAAACTCGCCTTTAAACTTGGAGCAACCGATAAACCGAATGAGCGGAAAGTTCACGTAAAAATTATGCCACGCATGGGTGGTTTGGCGATATTCTTGAGTTTTTTAATTACTGTACTGGTTTTCACGGATGACTTTTTAGGGCAGTTGCCACTGTTGGTCGGCGCCCTTGTCATCATTTTGATTGGTATTGCGGATGATATATATGAATTAAGGGCTGCGCCTAAGTTTTTAGGCCAGATTTTAGCTGCTCTCATCATCGTGTTATGGGGCGGCCTTGAAGTGGAATTTATCAATCTTCCATTTTTCACGGATAAGCTTGAGTTTGGGATCTTCAGTATTCCCATCACGATTTTATGGATTGTCGGCATCATCAATGCCATCAATTTGATTGATGGCCTAGACGGACTTGCAGGTGGGGTCTCGACGATCGCTTTGGTGACCATCGCGACGATGGCCCTTATCAAAGGAGATTTATTTGTTGCGACGATTGCCTTGATTGTCATTGGTAGCACCCTCGGGTTCTTGAAATACAATTTTCACCCGGCAAAGATTTTTATGGGGGATACAGGTGCCCTGTTCCTGGGGTACATCATTGCGGTACTTTCCTTGCTTGGATTCAAAAACGTCACAATGATTTCCTTGATTGTCCCGATCATCATCTTGGGGGTTCCCATTTCGGATACATTCTTTGCAATCATTCGCCGGCTTGTCAATAAGCAACCGATTTCGGCCGCTGACAAATCGCATTTACATCATTGCTTATTGAACTTAGGTTTCACTCATAAGCAGACGGTTATACTCATTTATGCATTAGCAGCATGCTTTGGACTCGCTGCGATCATCTTCTCCTTTGCGACATTATGGGGAGCGTTGATTCTTGTAGCCGGTATCCTCGTACTCATTGAGATATTGGTCGAGAAAATCGGGCTGGTCGGTTCCGATTACCAGCCACTGTTGAAAATGCTTAATGCACGTAATATGAAAAAATAAACAAAGGCTGTTCCTGATTATTCAGGACAGCCTTTTCTTTATTTTTACGCTTTTTATAAGCTTGTGATATATGGAAGTTTAAAGGGCAGATGGGGGAGGGTGCTCTAGCTCAGCCAAATGAAAAAGGGACTCGAGGTCGAGTCCCTTTTTCATTATTCAATCTGTGATTCTGCGGCATCTGCTTGACTGCTAGTCTTTGTCGGTCCCAGGTTCATGTGGGATTTTAAAAGCAGCTTAATGTTTTCAACGGAGGTTTCATTTAATTGATAATAGTACGTTCCGTTAATGTTCGAATCGGTACCCTCAAGCTTGACCGTTTCGAGGTTAAGGCCATTATCCGTCGTCACATATTTGATGAAGCCTCTAATTTGTGAAAATTGAAGGTTCGTTGTCATGTTGTCGCCTACAGCCTCCATTACATCGGTATACTTTGATATGGCGCCAACCGTAGTTGCTTTGGAGATGATGGCTTTCAAGACTTCCTGTTGACGTTCACCACGTTGGATATCACTGTCCTGCTTACGTGTCCGGGCAAAGGCCAATGCTTCTTCACCATCGACTGTCTGTAATCCTTCTTTTAAATGAATGGCGTTCTTTTTGTCATGAGAATCCATTTCATGCATTTCATAAGGCACATCGACTTCGATGCCATCTAAAGAATCGACAACATCAATGAAGGCGTTAAAGTTCATTCTGACATAATAATCAACCGGGATATCAAACAATTCTTCCACTGTGTCCATCGTAGCTTTTGGCCCACCTGCTGCATGTGCCGCATTGATTTTCGTGGTCACGCCTTTTTCTGGGACGTACACATATGAATCACGTGGGATGCTCAAAAGCTTAATAGATTTTTGATCTTTATTGAATGTAGCCAAAATCAGGGCATCCGATCGTGAATTTCCTTGGTAGTCCCGTTCATCACTATCGTCGATTCCAATAAATAGGATAGAAAAGTTGTCTTCGAGCGGGTCTATTGCTTCATCCCGCTTCGCTGAAGCTTCAACAGGGTCGTAGGAACCATCGAAAACGTTCTGTGCTTTCGCATATAAACTAGCGGCATACGTTGTGGCGCCTAATACGAGAACCAACAGGGGGACTAGAACTAGCCAAAGTCTTTTACGTCTTTTTCTCTTTGTTTTTTTAATTTTATAAACACGTCTAGTAGTAGACATCTTTTCTTCTCCTTTTAAATAGCAGATTTAACCCGCTATTCTTCGAATCCTTCAATATATATCGTCAAGTATTACAGTTAATTTTACATGGATATCATGAATTCGTAAAATAAATATTTCTTTTTCAAGTGAAAAATAGTAAAAAAAGGAAATGACACGTCCTACAGGAGTTCCTCTTCCAGATATAGAATCTCGCCTTCTGCTATACTTCCTTGGCCATTCGTCAGCTCAGTCATCCAATTTACATACGCCTGCTTCTGTCCTTCCTCCACATAAACAAGGAGAATGACTTGATCAAGATATTGGATATCTTTCATTTGATAAATAGAGGAGCGTAGTGCATTTTCCACTTTTCCGAGCCACGTATACTCGATGCTTGTGGACATCACACGCATTAGTTTCCGAACGACCACACCTGTTGTATTGATTCCTTCTGAAGTGGCTTTGCTATAAGCGCGGATGAGGCCGCCTGCACCGAGCTTGATGCCTCCGAAATAACGGGTAACCACAACGGCCGTATCTTTGAGGTCTTTCTTCTTAAGGACTTCAAGGATGGGTACACCTGCTGTTCCGCTTGGTTCGCCGTCATCAAGTGCTTTTTGGATTTGATTTTGTTCGCCAATCATATAAGCTGAACAATTATGAGTTGCATCTTTGTGTCTTTTCTTTACTTCCTGAATAAAGGCCTGTGCTGCTTCTTCTGTTTCGACTCGGGCGACATGGGAAATGAACCGGGATTTTTCAATGACGATTTCGTGTTCCCCTCGTCCTTTTACCGTTAAATAATGAGGGAGCATGACTTTTCCACCTTCGTTCTTTCTATATAATCGATTAATTATAAATCTTAGCTTGAATTGTGGCAACGAAGTTTGACGTAAATTAAACATGTGTAAAGAAACTTTAATATAAGAAAAATTTGTACGTGTTATAATTAATTTTATTGACTGTAAATCTTTCGTAGTTGTATTTTTATGCTTAAAAGAATATCTTTATGGCTAAATCAATGCGTTTTGGACTATATTCTCGACTCTTCCTGATAGAGTTCATGCATATAAGGAATTATGCCATTTTAGTAATTTTCTGTTTCGTATAATAATTAAGGTTGTAGAATATTCAATTTTGTTTGATTAGGATAAGTTGTATGGGATAATGAGATTTCTTATCTTTACAAGTGGGCCGTTCATCCTCAATTCTGTATCAGCCCAGTGAGCTCGAAGTATGCTAAATATGTATATTTTGTGTAAATCCATTATTGAAAGTAACGTATTTTTCTTCTTTTTTTGGTACAATATGTTCATGAAGGTTTCTTCTTAAATGTTACCTGCTGTAATATAAACATTCATGAATTAGGAAAAAGAATATTTTTCCGTATACATAGTCTAAATGACAACAACATGGTTAAAGTGTGTTGATTTAAGTGGAGGGATCTTGATGTCCATACACAAGGTTGATGCTAAAGCATTGGACAAGATCTTAGAAACAATGGTAAGCACGGTTAGTGAAAGCAGGAATGAAGTCTTTGATATTGAAGAGCAATGCCGCAAAGATTTCGAATCACTGACAAAAGAGCTTGAAGATGTGAAAGTAAGAGTTGCGATAATGATAAATGACAGCGATTCACTGGATTCTAAAGCAAGATTTGCTCGAAAGAGGCTTTCTGAAGTCAGTATGCACTTCAACCATTTTTCTGAGGAACAGGTGCGCGATGCGTATGAAAGGGCTCATAAGTTGCAAGTCGATTTACAAATGAACAGGCAGCTTGAAAAAGAGCTTCGTAATAGACGGGATGAACTTGAACTCAGAATAAAAGGATTGCAACACACGATTGATAAAGCCGCACATCTTGTCTCGCAAATCTCTGTTGTACAGAATTATTTAACCCAGGACTTGAAATTTGTAGGGGAAGCCCTTCAAGAAGCTAAGCGTAAGCAAGACTTCGGCTTGAAGATCATCGAAGCCCAGGAGCAGGAGCGGAAAAAGCTTTCACGGGAAATTCATGACGGTCCGGCACAAATGCTCGCCAACGTCATGATGCGTTCGGATTTAATTGAACGTGTCCAACGGGAGAGAGGTCCTGATGAAGCACTTGTGGAAATCCGCAGCTTAAAAGTCATGGTTCGTAATGCATTATATGAGGTGCGCAGAATCATTTATGATCTTCGTCCTATGGCGCTTGATGATTTAGGACTAGTTCCTACCCTCAGAAAATATCTACAAACAACCGAAGACTATAATATCAATAGCGGCGTGCGTCTGAATTTTGTCAATATGGGCCAAGTCATAAGGCTTCCCTCCGATATGGAAGTCGCTTTGTTCCGTCTGGTTCAAGAGGCCGTGCAGAATTCATTAAAACATGCTCAGCCAAAACATATTAGTGTCAAACTATCCATTTCCAAAGAGCTAGTGACCGTCGTCATTAAAGATGATGGAAAAGGGTTCGATGCGGCCATCCAAAAAGAGGGTTCTTTCGGCTTAGTAGGAATGAGGGAAAGAGTCGAGCTTCTCGAAGGAAGCATGACGATAGACTCGCAGCCGGGGGCAGGAACGTTGGTATTGATCCAAGTCCCTTATCAATTAAAATAAACATCCAAATGCAGAGGCATTTAAATAGAAATTAGGAGGAAGAAGCCGTTGAAGACAAGTATCATCATTATCGATGACCATCAGCTTTTCCGCGAAGGCGTTAAGCGTATTTTAGATTTTGAATCATCCTTTGACGTTGTCGCCGAGGGCGATGACGGAAGCGAGGCTATGGACCTCGTAGAAGAGCACAAGCCAGATGTTGTTATCATGGATATCAACATGCCGAATATGAACGGGGTAGAAGCAACGAAGATGCTTGTACAACGTTATCCTGATACAAAGGTCATCATTTTATCGATTCATGATGATGAAAACTATGTACAGCATGCATTGAAAACAGGAGCACAAGGCTATCTGTTAAAAGAAATGGACGCAGATGCATTGATCGATGCAGTTCGTGTTGTTGCTGAAGGCGGTTCATACCTTCACCCGAAAGTGACGCACAATCTGGTCAAGGAATATCGCCGTTTGGCCGCTGAAGAAGGGGCCGATCGCGATTCCCTATATGCTGTGGAAATCAGAAGACCTCTTCACTTGTTGACTCGACGCGAGTGTGAAGTCCTTCAACTTCTAGCTGACGGAAAAAGTAACCGTGCCATCGGTGAAACTCTTTATATCAGTGAGAAAACCGTCAAGAACCATGTAAGTAACATTCTTCAGAAAATGAATGTAAATGACCGTACGCAGGCTGTTGTCATGGCTATCAAAAACGGCTGGGTCGAAGTGAAATAAATGAATTCATGATCTTGTCCGGTTCTTCCGTTACGCATCGCGTAGGGAGGACCGGATTTTTTTGTTTGACTCATCATGATAATCATAGGAAGAGAAGCTATTTAATGCAAATAAAGGCTTTTTCCTATAGAATGTTGAATAAGTATAGAGAGTAAATATGGTTAAGGATGGTACTAAACTATGAAAACGGCAGTCGTAACAGACAGCACTGCATATATACCTAAGGAAATGCGTGAACGATTACATATACATATGATGCCACTAAATGTGATTTTCTCGAATGAGGCATACCGAGAAGAAGTGGATATTACCGCAGATGAATTTTATGAAGAAGTTAAAAAGCAAGAAAAGTTGCCGACCACTTCACAGCCTCCGATTGGTTTGTTTGTCGAGAAGTTTGAAGAACTGAAGCAGAATTACGATGATGTCATTTCGATTCATCTATCGAGTGGGATAAGCGGGACGTACCAAGGGGCCATTGCAGCCGGTGACATGGTTGAAGGGATTCGGGTCCATGCCTTTGACTCCGAAATCAGCTGCATGGTCCAAGGGCTTTATGTTCTTGAAGCAGCACAGATGGCCCTTGATGACAAATCTGCAGACGAAATCATGGCGAGGCTCCGGGAAATGAAGCAGTCCGTCCGGGCCTATTTCATGGCAGATGATTTATCCCATCTGCAACGTGGCGGACGACTTAGTAGTGCTCAAGCGTTGATCGGAAGTCTCCTTCAAGTGAAGCCTCTTCTTCACTTTGTCGACAAGGTCATCGTACCGTTTGAAAAAATCCGCACGAGAAAGAAAGCGATGAAACGGATTGCGGATTTACTTGGGGAAGACGCGGCAAGCGGGCTACCGTATAGAGCGGTCATCATCCATGCCAAGCGGGAAGCGGAAGCGACAGAATGGAAAACGGAACTTGAAGCGCGGTTCCCGAATGTGGAGTTCAGCCTTGGCTATTTCGGCCCTGTCATCGGGACGCATCTGGGTGAAGGCGCAATGGGAATGGGCTGGTATAAAATCTAAAGGATGAACGTCTTTCCAGAGGAGAGGCGTTTTTTTTTGTGATTAAAAAAGGATTCACTTATAGAATGCGAGAATTCTAATCAAGAGCCATCAGTTTACAAGAAAGAAGGTAGGAATGTGAATACTCTCCCCTTTTCAAAAGAACTTCAAAAACACCTCGCTGGACGGCTGCTGTTGGCAGCGGAAATCCCCTTCCCCAAAGAACTCCTTACTGAACATCTTACAAAAGGTCATGTTTCAGAAATAAATGGTGTAAGGAGTGAGAATGGGCGCTTCGCATGCATACGCTGTGGGAACAAGGATCCTTCCTTGTTTTATACGTTTCCATGTAACGTGTGCCATCAAGATTGTACGTACTGCCGGTCCTGCATCATGATGGGGCGGGTCAGCGAATGTAGCAAATTATACAGCTGGAGTGGTCCTCCACTCACTTTCCCTATTCCGGATCAGGTTATGGGCTGGGAGGGAACACTTTCGGCAGGCCAGCAAACGGCCTCGGACTGTGTCGTTCAAACCATCCAAAAGAACGGGGAGTTCCTCGTATGGGCTGTGTGCGGTGCCGGGAAGACGGAAGTCCTGTTTGCAGGAATCAAGGCAGGCTTGCTAGCTGGGAAGTGGATTTGCATCGCGACACCCCGTACCGATGTCGTCCTTGAACTAGCGCCCCGGTTAAAAAGGGCTTTCCCGGCAATCGAGGTATCCGCCCTCTATGGCGGTAGCGAAGATCGACATAAACCATCCCCCCTTACCGTTTCCACCACCCATCAGCTTTTTCGCTTTTTCGAAGCCTTCGATGTCATCATCATTGATGAAGTTGATGCATTTCCCTACTCCATGGATAAATCGCTGCATGATGCGGTCCAGAAATCCAAAAAACCTACTTCTACCACCATCTACTTAACGGCGACACCCTCCAAACCAATGCAACTAGCTTACCAAAACGGAAAACTGCAAGCGGTGACGATTCCAGCACGTTATCACCGGCAGCCCATACCTGTACCTGAAATGAAGTGGGCTGGCAATTGGCAAAAGCAATTTCTCCAAAAAAAGATTCCTTCTGTGATCAAGAAGTGGGTAAGCGACCGCCTACAGAAAAAGACGCCTCTATTATTATTTTTTCCGAGCATACAAGTGATGGAGCAGGTGCTTCCTCTGTTTCAAGAGCTGGACCCGAAAGTGGAAGCCGTTCATTCAAAGCATCCGGAGCGAAAGGAAAGGGTGCAGGCTCTGAGAAATGGTGAGGTGCCAGGGTTGTTGACGACGACCATCTTGGAGCGTGGCGTCACGATCGAACGTCTGGAGGTGGCGGTGATTGGTGCCGAACACGAGGTGTTTTCCGAGAGTGCCCTCGTCCAGATTGCCGGACGTGTGGGCAGAAGCTCTGCTTATCCGAGGGGCAAGGTCACATTTTTTCATTATGGAAAAAGCCGGGCGATGCTAGAGAGCATTCACCATATTGAAAGGATGAATCTGGAGGCCAAGAAATGGGGGTTGCTGGATGCGTAGATGTTTATTCTGTGATGAAGAGATGAAGGACGTCCTGACATGGAGAAGTTTATTGCTGAAGGTTGAAGCGAAAGTGATCTGCGAGGTATGTGAATCAAGGCTTGAGGTGATAAGTGGCGAGACCTGTTCGATTTGCTCTCGGGAGTTGGATGAGAAGTTTCGGGTGGGGGATCGATGTTTAGATTGTGTGAGATGGGAAAAAGATGAAAAGTGGAAAGGGCATTTAACGCAGAATATCTCGCTATTTCATTATAATGAACACCTGAAAGATATCATTGCGAAGTATAAGTACCGAGGAGATTACGCATTGGCTGAAGCCTTCGTCCCTTTTTTAAGAGAAAGAATGAAGGAACTGAAATTTGATATTGTGACGGTGATTCCGCTTAGCGAGGAGCGGTTGAGGGAGCGCGGGTTCAATCAGGCACAAGCCTTAACAGATCTATTGGGTCTTGAAACAATGGAGCTCCTTACACGCCTTCATACCGAAAAGCAATCGAAAAAGTCACGTGAAGAGCGGATATCATTGCCGCAGGTCTTTCGAGTTATCGAGCTGGACGCGATACAGAACAAATCGATTGTAATCGTGGATGACATTTACACGACGGGATCTACGCTAAGGCACGCAGCCAAAGCCTTGAAACTTGCTGGCGCGGGAGATATTTTCTCCATCACGCTAGGTAGGTAAAAGTGAGTATTTTTACAAACTTCCTAAAGTATCGCTTTTTCTATTCGATATATACAGTATAAGAGTATAGTCGAGGGGGACACCCGAAATGGATTTATTCAACTGTCCAAACTGTAATTCGTTATTTGTTAAAACGAAATTCCGCGATGTTTGCGATGCTTGCTATAAAGAAGAAGAAGCGCAATTTGATAAGGTGTATGATTACATCCGGAAGAAAAGCAATCGTACGGCCTCTATGGTACAGGTGGTGGATGCCACAGGTGTCGAGGAAGAACTAATCATTAAGTTTGTGAAAACGGGAAAGTTGAGAATCGCTCAATTTCCGAACTTGAGTATTCCTTGTGAAAAATGTGGAACGCTTATTCGTAACGGGAGATTATGTGAAACATGCAGCGATTCCATTCGTTCTGGTCTAGAGACGTACGAAAGTGAAGAAAAGCGCCGCCTAGAGATTCAAGAACGCGATCAAAAGAATACATACTTTATGAAAAATCGATAAAGTGTAAATCTTAGCTTCTCTGCTGAAATTTTGTTAGAATATTCTGTATTGAGAACGGAATTCGACAAAGGATGTCGAAGGAAAGATTCCTTGAAATCATCAAATAAATCTATTCCTTGTCGATAATACTAGTATGGATAATAAACACAGCCGTGAGTCTTACTCATCGTCTGTTAAAGGAATCACAAATATGTGGATGTTGATAAGAATAGATAAAAAAAATCGACCGAAGGAGAGGATCTGGAATATGAAAATCAATAACGTCGGTGTAACGGGTATGAACCCCTATAATAATAAAATCAATAAAATGGGGAATGTCAAAGATTCCAAGGTCAACCTCTCAGACAAAGTGGAAATATCTTCAGCCGCAAAAGAGATGCAGCAATTATCACCCATTCCAGCTGCTAGACAGGCGAAGGTGGATGAACTGAAAATCCAAGTGGAAAATGGAACATATAAAATGAATGCAGAGGCAACAGCCAAGGGATTAATCGATTTCTACCGAAAATAACCCTTAATCAAACGTTTGATTAAAATGGACGGAACCGCATTCCGTCCATCATCTATGAGCAGAGGAGGCAGCGAACATGTCTGCACGACAGATCATCGACTCGCTTGAAAAATTGGTTGCCCTTCATAACAGCTTCAACCAATTAGCGCAAAGAAAAACAAACATCTTGAAAGCCGGCGACACGGAGGCTATCTCCGCCCTGCTGATTGATGAACAAAAGCATATTAAAGCGATCAGCCAAACGGATCAAGAAAGAGAAGCCGCTGTGGAAAGGTTTCTTACGGCAAATGGCGCAGCGAATCAGGAGGCTTCCATTTCCACTGTAACGAAATTCACAGATCCGATAGAAACGGTTGCGCTTGAACACTTAAAAACGGAACTGATTGAAGAGGTAGCTCAGTTGAAAGAGCAAAACAGCTTAAATCAGCAGTTAATCTATCAATCTCTTCAATTCATAAATGTCTCCCTGAATATGCTACGGCCGCAAAACCAGAATATGAACTATGGCAAGACTGCCAAAAAGGATGCGAAAAGCGGCTTGGGCATGTTTGACTCGAAAGCGTAAGATAGAGAAAATAATGGAGGTTTGAACTTATGATTTCAAGCTTTATGGGGCTCGAAACAGCAAAGCGTGGATTATCCACCTCGCAAGGTGCCTTGTATACGACAGGAAATAACGTGTCCAATGCTAACACGGTAGGCTATTCAAGGCAGCGGGTAAACTTGGAGCAAACATCCGGTTTCCCTACCGTCGGGATGAACAGCCCCCGTGTAGCGGGTCAAATTGGAACGGGTGTAGCGGCAGAAACGGTGCAACGAATCCGCGACAGCTTTTTGGATGCACAATACAGAACCCAAAGTAATAAAATCGGTTATTATGGCGCCATGAGCGAATCGCTATCGAAGATGGAAGGCATCATGAACGAACCAACCGACAGCGGCTTGGCTGCCACGATGGAGAAGTTCTGGAATTCAATCCAAGGATTAACGGCCAACGCCGAAAATTCTGGTGCCCGTGAAGTCGTGGCATCCACAGGCGTGATGGTCGCTGATACATTAAACTACTACTACAACTCGTTAACAAGCGTGAAAACGGACATTGGCAACCAAATCAATGTCAAAGCGAACGAAATCAACACAATCATTGACAGCATCGATCAACTGAACCAGCAAATCAGTAAAGTCGAGCCGCATGGCTATATTCCGAATGACCTTTACGATAAACGGGACGTGCTCGTCGACAATCTATCGCAGCTTGTCAGCATCAACGTAAAAAACGTCATTCCAAGTGATTATGGCAAAGCAAGCGACGTTGCGACAGGTTTATACAACATCGAGTTAATGAATGAAGATGGCTCAGCGTATGTACCGCCTATCAATCTAGTCAGCGTGAACAAAACGGGCATGCTTGGGACAGCCAAAGTTGCAGTGAGCTATGATGATACGTCAGGTGCAATAGATGGAGTGAAGTTTGGTTCGAAAACGATTACGGACTTCAATTTTTCTGGAGAACTGGCTGGGTTGATTGAAAGCTTCGGATATAAGAAGAGTGATGGCACAACTGGGGGCTCTTATCCTGATATGTTGCAAAAGCTCGATAACATGACGAAGGCCTTTGTGAATGAGTTTAATGCGATTCATCAAGAAGGGTTTGCTTTAGGTGCGAATGCAAAATCAGGGCTCAACTTTTTTGAAATCAGCGTTAATGGGAGTGCTGCTCAAAGTATCAAGATGAATAGTGATATTTTAAAAGATTCTTCATTAATTGCCGCTGGGAAAACAAGTGGGGCATCTGGCGATAATGAAAATGCGAAGCTATTGGCTGATTTGAAAAAGAAAGCTTTTAGTGACTATTCGACAAAGGATTTAAATTCTAAGGATTTAACAGGGAGCTTTGACACCTATTATTCCGGAATTATTGGAAACTTGGGTGTTGATTCTCAAAGTGCCCAAAAGAACCTTTCTAACTCATCAGTGCTTGCAGCGTCAGTGGATCAAAATAGAGCATCTGTTAGTTCTGTATCTTTGGATGAAGAAATGACTGACATGATCAAATTCCAGCAGGCCTATAATGCATCAGCAAGAATGGTGACGATGGTCGACGAGATGCTCGATAAAATCATTAACGGAATGGGAACTGTAGGCCGATAATAGGAGTGAAT
This sequence comes from Peribacillus sp. NPDC046944, assembly GCF_050272735.1. Classification (NCBI taxonomy): domain Bacteria; kingdom Bacillati; phylum Bacillota; class Bacilli; order Caryophanales; family Bacillaceae; genus Peribacillus; species Peribacillus sp. NPDC046944. The sequence continues at coordinate 277,186 of NZ_JBNNML010000006.1, read as the reverse complement.
ATAGATGCGTGTAACGCAATCGATGCTAACCAATAATATGTTAACCAACCTTAGCAGTAGCTATGAGAAATTGGGCAAGCTGCAGGAACAAGTCTCATCGCAAAAGAAATTCTCGAAGCCTTCTGATGATCCGGTCGCAGCGATGATGGGGATGGGATACCGGACCAACCTCAATCAAATCCAGCAGTATAAGAGTAATATCTCCGAAGCGGAAAATTGGATTGATAGTACGGATGATGCGATTACTGAAGCTGTTTCAGCTTTACAAAGGATTCGGGAGCTAACGGTACAAGGTAGTAATGGAACGTATGAAGAAAATCAGAAGAGTAATATTGCAGAAGAAGTCAAGCAATTGAAAGAACATCTTGTGAGTATCGGTGATACACAAATTGGTGGTAAGTATATTTTTAATGGACAGAATACGAATGTGAAGCCTTCTGATAGTTTAGATGCTACAACAGGGAAAATCACATACGGTTCGGAACCTATTAACCTTGAAGTGTTTTCTGGAATTTCTATTCAAATCAATACAGATGGATCCAAGGTTTTTGGAGATGCTCTTGCCAAGGATGGTAGTATTCAAAAAACAATTGATGCGCTCGAAAATAACGGTGATGTTGGTGCGATGTTGGCAGAACTTGATAAAACCATTGACAGCTTCTTAGCTACCCAGGCCCAAGTGGGTGCGAGACAGAATCGGATTGACTTAATGACCGACCGCTTAGGCCAGCAGGAGGTCTTTGCTACGGAAATCCTTTCGAAAAACGAGGATGTCGATATTGAAAAAGCCATCATGAATTTAACGACACAAGAAAGTGTTCATAGTGCTTCATTAAGTATCGGTGCAAAAATCATGCAACCGAGTTTAATGGATTTCCTTCGCTAAGCTATTCGTAACCGGATAGCTTTTTTCTATAAAGAGAGAGGAGTGTTGAAGATGCAAATGCCGCAAATTCGCATGCAGTCTACATCGATGCAAATTGGATTGAATATTGAACAACCGGTACAGCAACTGGAACAGAAGGCAGCGGATTTATCTATTGAACAGCCAAAAGCTATTTTAGAGATTCAGACAACTCCTGGGAAGCTAACGATTGATCAATCAAAGGCTAGAGAAGACATGGATTTAAAAAGCCTCTCCAAGCGAGTGGAGGAATTTGCCCAGCAGGGTTACCAAGATTGGCTGGCTGGTATGGCAAGAAGATCACAACAGGGAACGGAATTGAGGCATATTGAAAACGGAGGTAACGCAATTGCTTCTCAGGCGAAACAGAACGGCAAAGGCCCAGAGAAGCAATTCAATCTTGGTTGGATTCCTTCGAATTTCAGTGTGAAGCTAGATTATCAACCGGCCCAAGTCGACATTGATGTAAGCCCACAGAAACCAAATATTAATGTGCAAATTAATAGACCGACTCATGAATATACGCCAGGTAACACGGAAGTGGAAGTTCTACAAAAAAATTCACTGGATATAGATTTCATTAATTTATTTCCAGATGTGATAGGTGAGTGAAGACATATATGATCAGACAAACAAAATTTCATGGTGAAGTAGAAATAGCAGAGGAAGATATTTATAGATTTGACAGCGGGATTCCGGGGTTTCTGGAGGAAAAGAAGTTTTGTTTATTACCATTAGAAGAAACACCATTTTTTGTTCTCCAATCTATTGAAACAAAAGAAGTGGCATTCATCGTTACGAACCCTTTTGATACTTTTCGTGATTATGAAGTGAAGCTGCCGGATGAAGTACTTTCTACTTTAGAAATAGAAACAGAAAAAGAAGTCATAACGCTTGTTATTTTAACCATTCATGACCCTTTCAATCAAACAACTGCCAATCTTCAGGCTCCTATCATTTTAAATACTCATAAAAGAACTGGAAAGCAGTTTATCATGAATGGTAGCGGCTATATGAATAAGCATTTGCTAATTGAACCTCTAGAAGTAGAACAGGGGGAAGACTAATGCTTGTATTAACGAGGAAACCAAATGAATCGATCGTAATAGGAAATGATATTGAAATTACAGTGCTAGCAATAGAAGGAGAACAGATCAAACTTGGTATCAATGCACCAAAAAATGTGGATATTCACCGAAAAGAAGTCTACCTGTCCATTCAGCAAGAAAATAATGAAGCCACTAAAACAGAAAACAATATTCTGGAAAAAATAAACGAATATTTTAAGAAAAAACCTTAAAAGTGCTTAATATGTTTCTAAGCCTGACGATATTATATATACAACGATAGATAGTGAAATAGGCGGCCGACTTATTCACTGCTTATCGTAAAAAACCACATGGATGTGGGACCTTAAAACTCAAGGAGGAAACAAAAATGATTATCAATCACAATATCGCAGCTCTTAACACACATCGTCAGTTATCAAGTGCTTCAGGTGCTCAATCTAAATCAATGGAGAAACTTGCTTCAGGTCTTCGTATCAACCGTGCAGGTGACGATGCAGCTGGACTAGCAATCTCTGAAAAAATGCGTGGACAAATTCGCGGATTAGATCAAGCGTCTAAAAACTCACAAGATGGGATTTCTATGATTCAAACTGCTGAAGGTGCGTTAAATGAAACGCATGACATTCTTCAACGTATGCGTGAACTAGCTACTCAAGCATCCAATGATACAAATGTTGGTGTTGACCGTAATGAAATTCAAAAAGAAATAAACCAATTATCTTCTGAAATTAATCGTATTGGTAATACTACAGAGTTCAATACACAAGGTCTTTTAAAAGGTGATGGAAAATCGAATCTTAATAATACTGGTTTAACAGGTGTTACAGGAAAGTTAACAAATGGTACTGAAGCTACTAAAACCCAAGCGACTCAAACCGTAACATTATCAGCTGCGGGTGTAGCAAATGATACTGCTAGTTTCACATTAAATGGTGTAACGTTAACTGCTACTTTTAAAGCATCTGCTTCTAACGGTAGTGTTGCAGGAGATAATAAAGGTTATAATGTTACAGCAACTTCTGCAGACGTTGCATTAGACGGTACAGCAACAGCTGCCAATGGTGCAGCAGGTTTAAGAGATGCATTCCAAAAAATGATTGATGAGAATGATACTTTAAAAGGGAACTATGAAGTCACTGGAACTGGAGCAGGAATAACTATAGCAGCAGTTGCAGGTGGTCAATTCGATGGTACATCAGGTGTTATGGGTGCTTTCGCTAAAACTGGAACTGGAATGGGGACTGCGGCTGCAACCGCTGCAACTGGTACTCAAACAGCTGCAATAAAGGCAACTAAAGAAATCGATTTTACTAGCTTGGTAGGAGTAGATGCAGCAACTACTGATGCAAATATCAATTCATTAGTAGAAAAAGGTATGACTATTAATGGCAAGCAAATAGAGTTTTATAATGCTAACGATGGTGCTTATACTGGCAACGGAGTTGGAGTAAATATTAGTACTGCATTATCAGCTAGTACACCTAGTGATAAGGTTAATGAACTTGTTAAAAATATCTCTCAACAAGTTGGGGAAAATATTGATGGAGTTGAGCTTACTCAGAAAGATTCAACTACAAATGCTAAAAAATTAGTAATTAGTGCAGCTCAAGGTGGAAAAGCCGGTGAAAGTATTGAGGTAAAAGACGGTGGAGTACAAAAAGATTTCGAAGCTAACTTCCAAGTAGGAGCAAATAAAGGACAAAGTATGTCAATCTCAATCGCTGATATGCGTTCTGATGCTCTGGGAATTACAGGGAAAGCTGGTGAAGCTGGTTTTACAGCTACAAACGTCGTTACGGATGGTACAAATAACACTGCAAAAGAATCTGCACTTGATGTATCTTCACATTCTAGTGCTTCAGCAGCAATCGAAAAGATTAATAAAGCAATCGAAACAGTATCAAGCGAACGTTCTAAATTAGGTGCATTCCAAAACCGTTTAGAACACACAATCAATAACTTGAACACATCTTCTGAAAACCTAACTGCTGCGGAATCTCGTATCCGTGACGTAGATATGGCGAAAGAAATGATGAATCAAACTAAGAATTCTATTCTTTCTCAAGCTGCTCAAGCAATGCTGGCTCAAGCTAACCAACAACCTCAAGGAGTTCTACAACTTCTTCGTTAATATTAGATTTTATTTAGGAGACTCTAGTTTTGCTAGAGTCTCTTTTTAATATGAGTAATAAAGGCCGTTCTAAAGGAGGAGACAGGATGGGGCAAGAACAACAAGAACATAAAAGGTTCCTTGAACAACAGCTACGGTGGACTGAGGAGCAGGTTCATATCTTGGATGAAATGAACGTCAAACTTCATGAAATGAAAAGGATAGCTGAATATACTTTAGAACATGAGCTTACACCAATTGAAACTGAGAATTTGAATGCTAAACTGAATGTATTAAAGAATGAATTCCATTCCCTAGAAAAGCAACTGTATCCTGTTCTCCAATAGTGGAGGACTTTTCTTTTGTAGGTAATCCGAATTACATAGAAAAATAAGTATATATTATCTTATTGATATAATAATCATAAGCCCTAATTCCTTTTGTGGAATTAGGGCTATTTATATTTTTAGGAGGAGAAAAGATGATGTATTTAGACTGGTTTGTTGGAACAATGAAAAGGACATTCAATATTGAAGTCAAAAGAGAGGATATAGGCTACGAAGCCCATGATTTCTATCATGAAGAAATAGATGATTTGCTTATTCCAGCGGAAAACTTAGAAAAGCTACAGGACCCATTGCTCATTGAAACACTTTCTTCGTGGAGTTAGGGCTATTAATTAATATGAACCAATACAAAGCATCAGAAACAAAGCAATTAGAGCTACTTGAAGGGGGAGTAATTGAAGAAAAAGCCTGTAAAAAGGGTCAGTATCAATAGCTTAAGAATGGTGAAAGAGTCAATCATGCTTTATAAAAACAGACAAATATAACACCAGAAGATGGATAGCAATTGATGAGTGAATTTCTAGGTGAATCGGATCGTGAATGTCTTGTCGTTTGTTTAAATATGAAGAATCAGCAAACATAAACATCTGCTACATTGGAAGCCAAACGTAAGGGGGTGCTTCAATCCTACGATTTAGAGCAATACAGTATCTAGTCTTGTAGATTTAATTATTCAAGAGTAAAATCATATTTCCTTGTATTAGGACTGTAAAGTTCTATTGTGAAACCGATATAAAAAGTAAAGATATCTTATTGGGGGCAAAAAAAGATGTTGGAGAGTCTATCGACGAATATTCTTTCCTCGCAACTTAGAACAGCAATCTCAGAAGGAATCAGTACGTATTATCAGAGAGAAATCAATACAGTAGCATATTCAGAACAAAGTGTAGAGTCAAATGACAAGCCAACGAAAGAAAAGGTTCAGGAGGTAACTGAAAGTTTAAAAACCTTTCTAAATCCAACACATACAGCGGTACGCTTTGAATATCATGAAAAACTGAATGAGTATTATGTTAAGGTCGTTGATGACATAACGAATGAAACAATTAGAGAAATTCCTCCAAAAAAGCTTCTAGACTTTTATGCGGCAATGACAGAGTTTGTCGGGATAATGGTGGATGAAAAAATATAAGTAGGTGATGAATATGGTACGTGTCAGTGGATTAGCGAGCGGAATGGATATTGATGAAATAGTGAAAAGTATGATGCAGGCAGAACGAGTGCCTTTGGATAAATTAACGCAGAAGAAGCAATATTCTGAGTGGCAACGAGATGATTATCGGTCGGTTAATACAGCATTATCTGAGTTAGATACGCTGATTAAGGATGGAATAGGGAAACAATCTTCGTTTATTAAAAAGACAGTGACAGTTTCGAATCCTAATGCAATTAGCATTAAAAACATAAACTCAACTACAGATTTTGCCGGAACGATAGAGGTGAAAAATTTAGCCGTTGCGGCTACTATGAAAAATCACACTTCACTTTCCCTAAATTCTACAGATAAACTTATAGCTGAAGGAACAGCCGAAAAAGAAATTTATATCCAGGCAATTGATAAAAATGGGGAACTAGGCGAGAGAAAAAAGCTGACCATTACTGCTGAGGATACTCTAGATAGCCTAATATCTAAAATAAATTCTAACACTGATGTTACTGCTTTCTATGATAAGCAATCCGGTCAAATGTCATTCACGGCAAAGAATACTGGAGAAATTGCGGATAAAGCTGAAATCATATTCGCTGGAGACTTTTTCACTGAAACTTTAATGATGGATGCAGATAATAAAATTGCTAAGGACAATGAAAGAGGGACTAGTGGCATAAACGCGACCCTTACCTATAACGGGCTAGAAATCAAAAGAAGTTCAAATGTGATTAATCTTAATGGCGCTGAATTTACGTTAAAAGAAAAGACTGAAGGACCGGTCACATTCTCATCCAAAGCTGATGTGGACACCATTTTAGACACGGTAACTCAGTTCGTGAACAAATACAATGAAATCATTAAAAAAATCCAAGATAAAACTACTGAAACTAAATACCGTGATTACGCTCCTCTTACAACGGAACAAAAAAAGGAATTGTCCGAAGATGAAGTAAAGCTTTGGGAAGAGAAGGCGAAGAGTGGAACGTTGAAAAATGACTCAACATTAAAAAGTTTGCTTACAACCATGAGGTCCTCTCTTTATACTTCAGTCAGTGGTATTACAGGGAATAACACGCTTAGTAAGTTAGGGATTACTACCACAAGTAATTACTTAGAAGGTGGTAAACTAACGATTGATGAGGATAAACTGCGTGCAGCCATTTCTCAAGATCCAAATGCGATTTATAAGTTATTCATGTCTGAAGGTAACGGTACCGAGAAAAGTTCGCAAGGACTGGCACGCCGTTTACGTGCTGATATCCAATCATCCATGAAGGTGATTACAGAAAAAGCAGGTAAGGCTGGGTATGTAAATAATAATTTCACCATCGGGAAAGCAGTCAATGGATTGGATACAAGAATTTCCACATTCGAGGCAAAGTTAGTAAAACTCGAGACACGTTACTACAATCAGTTCACAGCCATGGAGAAAGCGATATCGAAAGCCAATAGTCAAAGCTCTAGTTTATCGCAATATTTTAGCTAAGTAAGAAAGGAAGAATAAAAAGAAATGGCCATAAATAATCCATACCAATCTTATCAACAAAATTCAGTGAATACAGCGTCCCCGGGAGAGCTTACACTCATGCTTTATAACGGATGTCTGAAGTTCATTCTACTTGGTAAAAAAGCCATTGAAGCGGGTAAGATCGAAGAAAAGAATACGAATATCTTAAAGGCCCAAAACATCGTTCATGAACTGATGGTGACCTTGAATATGGATGTTGCCGTATCGAAAGACTTGATGAGCCTCTATGATTATATGAATCGTCGTCTGATTGAAGCTAATTTGAAGAATGACATTGCTGCTCTAGAAGAGGTGGAGGGACTTGTTACCGAGTTCCGTAACACATGGAAGGAAGCCATTCAATTGAACCGCCAAAAACAATTCGTTCAAAGTGGTCAAGTTTGATGATGCTTCAAGATTTTCATGATGTCACCATTGAATTACTAACCGTCTTGCAGGACCAGACGATTGTCGAACGCGATGAAAGAATTGATAGAATTATGCAGTTGCTTGATCAGCGTGAAGAGCTTCTTTCGCAAATCCAGCCGCCTTTTTCTGCTGAAGAGCTACAATTGGGACGTCAATCCATGCGTCTGAATCAGCAGGTCGATCAATTGTTGTTGCTCCAAAAGCAAGAGATTCAGCGCGATATCAAGGAATTGAACCAGAAAAAGAAAACTTCAAATAAGTACACCAATCCTTATGAGAATCTTTCCACGGATGGTATGTTTTACGACAAAAAGAAATAAACCCTTACCCAAACCGTTTGAATTTCAAACGGTTTTTGTGTAAATTTTTTCTAAAATTTCTGTGAATTACGATGGCTAATTTTTTCTTTATTGGGCAGTGTTTGGTATAATAGAGCTAAGGTAGACATCAACCTTTTTCAAACCTTCCGACAATTGTTTCATAATTTCGACATATTTCAAGATGTGTTTCTAAAGGAAACCGGAGGGGTATTGTAGAATCTAACTGTATAGTCTTAATTTAAGGAGGACTCACTTTATGAATTACAACGTACGCGGTGAAAACATTGAGGTAACTCCAGCAATTCGAGAATACGTCGAAAAGAAAATTGGCAAGTTAGAAAGATATTTTAACAATACGCCAGATGCAAATGTGCAAGTGAATTTGAAAGTGAACAATAATACGTCCAAGGTCGAAGTGACGATTCCGATGCAGAATTTGGTTCTTCGCGCTGAAGAAGAGAATGCGGATATGTATGCCGCGATTGATTTGATCAATGACAAGCTAGAACGCCAAATTCGTAAACATAAAACGAAGGTCAACCGAAAATTCCGCAACAATTTATCCAATACACCAGAAGCATTCGCTTTTGCTACGGAAGTCGATGAAGTGGCGGATGAATTCGAAGATGACAGCGATATAGAAGTGGTCCGTAACAAACGCTTCGATTTGAAGCCGATGGACAGTGAAGAAGCGATTCTGCAAATGAATATGCTTGGTCACAGTTTCTTCGTTTACACGAATGCGGATACGAATACAACCAACGTCGTGTATCGCCGTAAAGATGGACGATACGGATTAATAGAACCAAGTTAAGTTAATCATGAAATGCATGGAAGCACCGTCCAGACTCTGGGCGGTGCTTTTTAGGTATTCTCCTTTTCTATTTATTTAACATCTGGTTAGGTATAAAGTATTAGTTTTGTTTTCTGAAATTCGAAATACGTTAAAGATTTAATAGGTACATTCCTTTCATAATAAGTGCTCTCAAATGAAGTAGAGTGAATTTGAATTTTCTTTAAAACGAACAAAAAGTGTTCTTTTTCGAGAAAGATAGGTTTTTATACCCATTTCTATATTACCTTAATTTGGCATATAATTGACTTAACCGTTCTTTAAAACGAACAAGTGGTTAATAAGGTGCAGAGGGGATGGGATGTTGTTTCGGAAAAATTGCCATACATGCAATAGGGCTTCGTTTAGTAGTTCGGAAATGGGGAATTGGTTTTGTCCTACCTGCGGCGAGGATTTGACCGTGCAAAAGGCCTTTGATGCACTGTCGGTGGAGCGAATTAATATGTCTCATCGCCTGAATGAAAAGAACAAGGTTTTTTATTATCTGAAAAAGCGAATGTGATTTTCATTTCATGTAAATCTATCCTTGATTTTCTCCCTATTGTTGTAATTTGTCGATAAATATTTCCTTATATTGGTTAATTGGCGACATAAACTAGCAACATATGTAGGGTGTATTCCCTATAATAAGATTGTAAACTATGTATTTAGTAATATTTATCGTGAAAAAGGCAAACTTATCGAAAGGTGAGGGCGCAAAGGCACAGGTCTAAGGCTGTAAGGAGCTACGATGGCTGGTCTGCCTGAAATACAAGGTAGTATTTTAGGAGGTTGATAAAATGATTACGACGGAAATGGATCAAGAGTGGATGACGTTGATTTTGGAGGCAAAAAGCTTAGGGTTGACGAAAGAAGAGATCCGTGATTATCTTGCACGGGAGTCATCGAAGGGGAATTGCGAAAAATGAGAAAGATGTGGAAAGCATCCCTATAAACAGTATGGAGCATGGCTGTTTATAGGGATGCTTTCGTTTGCGTAAATAGATTGATAGAGTGCTATGCTTCCTATCTATTTTTCTATTCGTTGTTCTTTTTCCATTTGTTAAACTCAATAAATTCTCGGAATTGTTGTTTTGAAACACCTGAATGCATGGCATCTTCAACGATTTTTATCCAGTCGTTATCCAGGATTTCCTTATTGGGAGCATCGTAAAGAAGGGCATCAACAGGAACATGAAGCACTGCAGAGATTTTTTCCAAAAATTGAATGGAAGGATTCGTTTGTAAGTTCCGTTCGAGCGAACTTAAGTAGGACTTGGCTACCCCGGCTTTCTCGGCTAGTTCAGTCATCGACATTTTCTTTTCTTCCCGCAGCTTTTTAACACGCTCACCGATCATCATTACCACCTCGAACTAGTTCTATTTATCCCACAGAATAAGCTTTGCTAACCCACTTACAGTGTCTTCTACTATCCAGGTTTACAAGCGAATGGCGTCAACTATCTATTAAACCCATTTATAGTAGTTGAGAGATATAGCCTTTTTTAAAGACCATCTGTGCAAACGTGGGCCTACCCATATGTATTTTAAATCTTCCCTCTATTTTAACAGTTTTTGTCCTGTTTTATCCATTGTTTTTCTCAAGAAGTGATATCTGGCCCATAGTCCTGAAAGTGACATGAAGTTGTACCTCATGAATAGAAGTGGTAAAATTAAGACTAGATTATTATCGGCAGAAGGTGTGTTCCTTCTTACTTATATGAATGAACGATATTGAATGATCATTTTCCCAATAGAGGAGCGTTAATGAATGCTTAATATATTAAATAAAGTTTTTGATCCGAATAAGCGAGAACTTAAGCGGTTAGAAAAAGTGGCTGATCAGGTCGAAGCGCTGGCGGATGAGATGGCTTCGTTATCGGACGAGCAGCTGACTGCCAAAACGGAAGAATTCAAGAAACGTTATCAAAACGGGGAAACTGTGGATGATTTGCTCGTTGAGGCATTTGCTGTCGTACGTGAAGGAGCAAAGCGGGCGCTTGGCATGTATCCTTTCCGTGTTCAGATCATGGGTGGGGCGTCCCTTCATGATGGGAATATTTCCGAAATGAAAACAGGTGAAGGGAAAACGTTGACTTCAACCATGCCCGTTTATTTAAATGCGATTACTGGAAAAGGCGTGCATGTCGTGACCGTCAATGAATACCTCGCACAACGTGATGCGACTGATATGGGTGTGTTATATAATTTCCTCGGACTGTCTGTCGGGTTGAATCTGAACAGTCATTCTAAAGAAGAAAAACAAGAAGCATACAATGCGGATATCACGTATAGCACGAATAATGAGTTAGGTTTCGATTACTTGCGTGACAATATGGTGCTATATAAAGAACAAATGGTACAGCGGCCATTGCATTATGCGGTCATCGATGAAGTCGATTCCATCTTGATTGATGAAGCGAGGACGCCATTGATCATTTCCGGTGCGGCGCAAAAATCAGCCCAGCTTTATATCCAGGCGAATGCTTTTGTGCGTACCCTGAAAAAAGATACGGATTACACGTATGATGAGAAAACCAAAGGCGTGCAATTGACTGAAGAAGGTATGAATAGGGCTGAAAGAGCGTTCAATATTGATAATTTATTCGATATCACTCATGTGACATTGAACCATCATATCAATCAGGCATTGAAAGCGCATGTTGCCATGCACTTGGATGTAGATTATGTGGTCCAAGACGGCGAGATTGTCATCGTTGACCAATTTACGGGCCGTTTAATGAAAGGTCGCCGTTACAGTGAAGGACTTCATCAGGCCATTGAAGCAAAAGAGGGACTGGAAATTCAAAATGAAAGCATGACCCTTGCTACGATTACTTTCCAGAACTATTTCAGGATGTATGAAAAACTTTCTGGTATGACGGGTACGGCCAAGACGGAAGAAGAGGAATTCCGTAACATCTATAATATGAATGTTATTGCGATTCCTACGAACCGGGATATCGTCCGGGATGACCGCCCAGATCTCATTTATGCGTCAATGGACGGGAAATTCAGAGCGGTCGTGGAAGATATTGCAGAGCGTCATGTAAAAGGACAGCCCGTGCTGGTTGGTACGGTCGCCATTGAGACTTCGGAGATCATTTCCAATTACTTGACGAAAAAAGGCATTCCTCATAACGTGTTGAATGCGAAGAACCATGAGCGTGAAGCGGAAATCATCTTGAATGCAGGGAATAAGGGAGCGGTTACAATCGCCACAAACATGGCTGGCCGTGGTACGGATATCAAGCTAGGCGAAGGTGTCAAAGACGTGGGCGGGCTTGCCGTCATCGGGACGGAACGTCATGAAAGTCGCCGGATTGATAACCAGCTGCGTGGTCGTTCTGGTCGTCAGGGAGATCCAGGGGTCACTCAGTTCTATCTATCCATGGAAGATGAATTGATGCGTCGCTTTGGTTCGGATAATATGAAGAGTATGATGGCGCGCCTTGGCATGGATGATTCCCAACCCATTCAAAGCAAAATGGTGTCAAGAGCCGTTGAATCCGCTCAGAAACGGGTTGAAGGAAATAACTTCGATTCTCGTAAACAATTGCTGCAGTATGATGATGTTCTTCGTCAGCAACGTGAAATCATATACAAACAGCGTTTCGATGTAATGGAAAGCGAAAACTTGCGTGAAATCGTTGAAACGATGATCACGGCGTCCATTCAACGTAATGTTGCAGCTTTTGCGCCGATGGGCGATGAAGAAGGCTGGAACTTGCAAGGACTTGTCGATTACTTGAACGGCAATCTATTCCAAGAGGGTGAGATTACAATCGCCGATTTGGATGGGAAAGATGAATCGGAACTGGTTGAGTTCATTCTAGGAAAAGTAAAAGAAAGTTATGATCAAAAAGAAGCCGAGCTTTCAGAAGAGCAAATGCGCGAGTTCGAAAAAGTGATCGTGCTTCGGGCGGTGGACAGCAAGTGGATGGATCATATCGACGCGATGGAACAATTGCGTCAAGGGATTCACCTACGTGCATATGGTCAAATCGATCCGCTTCGTGAATACCAATCAGAAGGCTTCGCGATGTTTGAAAGCATGATTGCTTCGATGGAAGATGAGGTCACTAAGTACATTATGAAAGCTGAAATCCGCAATAACTTGGAGCGGAAGGAAGTCATAAAAGGACAAGCGGTCAATCCGAAAGAAGACGAAGGCGGCAAAGTGAAGAAGGCGCCGGCTCGTAAGTCGGAAGATGTCGGGCGAAATGCTTTATGTCCATGTGGCAGCGGAAAAAAATATAAGAATTGTCATGGCAACTTAGCCTGAAAATAGGTGTATAATGGAGAAGAGACGGATAAGTTAAATGAACTTACCGCCTCTTTTCATGTTTCGTTTATGAAAGCGGACTGGATGCATATCGTTTTGAAGAGGTATATTTGCATGAAGCAAATCCCGATACGGGATTTTTTTTAACATACTAATGAGGTGAATAGAAATGGAAATGGCAGAAATCAGAAACGAATTAGAAAGAACAGCGCAACGATTAACGGACTTTAGGGGGTCTCTTTGACTTAGATGAAAAAGAGGCACGCATTGCACAACTAGAAAATGAGATGACGCATCCTGACTTTTGGAATGATCAACAAAAGGCTCAAGGTGTCATCAATGAAACAAACGCATTGAAAGAACAAGTCGACCAATTGGCCGAGTTGAATGATTCATATGAAAATCTCGATTTGACGTATGAACTGGTCAAAGAAGAGAATGATGAAGATCTTATGACGGAGTTAGTGGAAGAAATCACGATTCTTTCCCAAAAGATGAATGACTTTGAACTACAGCTTCTACTAAGTGAAGAGTATGATTCGAAAAATGCCATTCTGGAACTGCATCCTGGTGCAGGCGGAACAGAGTCCCAAGATTGGGGTTCCATGTTGCTACGCATGTACACTAGATGGGGCGAAAAAAGAGGATTCAAGGTGGAAACCCTTGATTACCTTCCAGGTGATGAAGCGGGAATCAAGAGTGTAACGCTCCTATTCAAAGGCCATAACGCTTATGGCTATTTGAAAGCGGAAAAAGGCGTGCACCGTCTTGTCCGGATTTCTCCTTTCGATTCATCAGGCCGCCGTCATACTTCTTTCGTATCATGCGAAGTCATGCCGGAATTCGATGAAACGATTCATATAGATATCCGTACGGAAGATTTGAAAATCGATACGTACCGGGCAAGTGGCGCCGGCGGTCAGCATATTAACACGACTGACTCAGCTGTCCGGATTACCCATTTACCAACGAATACGGTCGTAACGTGTCAAAATGAGAGATCGCAAATCAAAAACAAGGCCCAAGCGATGAATATGCTGAAAGCCAAATTATATCAACTTGAGATCGAACAGCAACAAGCCGATTTGGATGAAATCCGCGGTGAACAGAAGGAAATTGGCTGGGGAAGCCAAATCCGCTCTTACGTCTTCCACCCTTATTCCATGGTAAAGGATCACCGTACAAGTGCGGAGACCGGGAACCTTGGAGCAGTGATGGATGGGGATATCGATATGTTCATCGATGCTTATTTACGTTCTAAATTATAAGAGGTATGAATCGAACCGGATCTTATTCGGTTCGATTTTTTTTGTACAACATTTCAATTCATTAGTCCTTTACCACGTCATCTGGCTGTTATTTACAGGAAATGAACAGGGATGCTATACTACTTTCGGTTAAGACTAATTAAATAAGAAGGATTATGAGGAGACAACCAGAATGAGAAAGAGATATCGGGAGCCAAAGCACCCTTTGATACAAATTTTGATGGAATATGGTCTAGTGTTGATAGGGTCAGGCATCATCGCGATTGGGTTCAATGTATTTCTTCTACCGAACCAGGTCGCTTCAGGCGGGGTCAGCGGAATCAGCACGATTCTATATACCACGCTAGGTTGGGAACCAGCGTATGTTCAGTGGGCATTTAATATTCCTTTATTCATTGCCGGACTTATTGTACTTGGAAGGAATTTTGGTGCAAAAACGTTCATCGGAACGTTATTTTTACCGTTTGTCGTCTTCCTGACAAAGGATTGGGAACCATGGACGAACGATGCATTACTCGGGTCACTTTGTGGCGGTATCCTGGTCGGATTAGGATTGGGCATAGTCTTTCGCGGGAAGGCTTCTACCGGGGGAACGGATTTAGCGGCCCAAATCATTCATAAGTATACCAATTTGTCATTGGGGACATGTGTGGCAATCATTGACGGCCTCATCGTATTGAGCGCGGCCATTGTTTTTGATATTGAAAAAGGGCTGTATGCCTTGATCAGCTTATATGTCACAAGTAAGACCATCGACCTTATCCAAGTTGGATTCAACCGTTCCAAGATGGCATTAATTATCACGAATAATGAACCTGAAGTTAGGGATGCTATTATACATGAGCTAGACCGCGGTGTTACACGGATTTCCGGGCATGGCGGCTATACGGACGATTCCCGTCCGATTTTAATGTGTGTCATCGATCAATCTGAATTCACCAAATTGAAACAATTGGTCAAAGTCGTTGACCCTAAAGCATTCGTGATCGTCATGGATGCCTCAGAAGTACTTGGAGAGGGTTTTAAACTCGATTGAGATTGGTATAATGTTTCTGTACTGGTAGACTTAAGAAGAAGGGGGCTTGTCCAATGAAAAAGAAATGGTTAGCTTTACTATTAGGTACATCTCTTGCGCTTACTGCTTGCGGGGGGAATGACGATAATAACGCAGATAAAGAACCGGCAACGGATACTAATGAAACGACCACTGCTGGTGCCGGTGATGCAGCCAAGATTTATGAAAATAAATGTTCAAGTTGTCATGCTGTGAATCTTGAAGGCGGCGTAGGCCCAAATTTGACGGAAGTCGGTTCGCGTTTGTCGAAAGATGAAATTGAGCAAATCATCTTGAAAGGCCAAGGTGGAATGCCAAAAGGTGTCATCATTGGTGATGATGCATCAAAAGTAGCCGATTGGCTTTCCGAACATAAGTAACATTTCTACCGAAACGTCCTCCTTTAGGCTGGACGTTTCATCCATCCTCTTCATAAAATCTCCTATTATTTCCATTCATTTTTCCGTATACTAGATAGATAGTCTTACCTCACTCTTTGAAATGAAACTGTAATATTTTTATGCTTAATTTGACAAACTTTGATGTTATAATGTTCCTGTGCTTAAAACGAAATGATTCCTGTCGTTATTTAAAAAATGCTGTCGAAAAAAACGCTTTTAATAGATAAGTTAACAAGCAAATTAGGTGGTTTTAGAATGATAGAGATGATAGATGTCAAAAAGACCTATTCCAATGGCGTCATAGCCATTAATGGGTTAAATGTTAAAATACAACCAGGCGAGTTTGTTTATGTAGTGGGTCCAAGTGGTGCCGGAAAATCGACCTTCATCAAAATGATGTATCGGGAAGAAAAGCCGACAAGTGGAAATATCTTGGTTAATGGTGTCAGCCTACCAAAAATCCGCAATTCGAAAGTTCCTCTATTTCGCCGTAATATCGGGATGGTCTTCCAGGATTTTAAACTCCTTCAAACTTTCACAGTCTATGAAAATGTTGCCTTTGCAATGGAAGTCATCGAAAAAGAACCTGAAGTCATTAAAAAGAGAGTCATGGAAGTTCTCGATCTAGTTGGGATTAAGCATAAAGCCAGAATGCGTCCTGCAGAGTTATCAGGTGGAGAACAACAAAGGGTTGCGATTGCCCGTTCGATCGTCAATGACCCCAAGGTGGTTATTGCCGATGAACCTACAGGGAATCTGGATCCTGAAACATCATGGGAAATCATGAGCATATTTGAAGAAATAAACAAGCGCGGAACGACACTTATCATGGCTACGCACAATAAAGATATTGTTAATAACTTTAAACGTCGTGTAATTGCCATTGAAGGTGGAAAAATCGTTCGCGATGAACATAGAGGTGAATACGGATATGAAATTTAGAACACTCGTCCGTCACTTCCGTGAAAGCTTTAAAAACATTGGTCGTAATGGTTGGATGACGTTTGCATCAGTAAGTGCTGTAACAGTTACTCTAACATTGGTTGGCGTTTTTTTAGTGATTATGATGAATTTGAATCATATCGCGGGTAATGTCGAAAACGATGTCGAAATTCGTGCGCATATTGATAATGCAGCGAGTAAAGAGGATATACAAGCAATCAGCAAGCAGATAACGAGTATAGGTGGAATTGATAGTGTTGTCTTCTCCCCTAAGGATGAAGAGCTCACCAATTTAATTGATGATCTAGGCGATAATGGAGATGCCTTTAAACCATTTGAACAAGACAACCCTTTACGGGATGTTTATATCATTAAAACGAAAACACCTCAAGATGTGATCAAGGTAGCTAAAGAAATCGAAAGCATCAATTATATTCAAAGCGTTAAATATGGACAAGGTTATGTTGAAAACCTATTCAGTTTTGTCGAAATTGCTAGAAATATCGGGATTGTACTTATCGTAGGGTTGCTTTTCACAGCCATGTTCCTCATCTCGAATACGATTAAAATTACGATTGTGGCTAGGAAAAAAGAAATCGAGATCATGAGATTGGTAGGGGCAACAAACAACTTCATTCGTTGGCCATTCTTCTTAGAGGGACTCTGGTTAGGAATCCTTGGTTCTGTCGTGCCTATCGCCCTGATTTCAGTACTCTACTACAATCTGTTCAATTATATATCACCACAGATTACGTTTAAATTCGTAGACTTTTTACCAGCAAGTCCATTCATTTACCAAGTGTCGGCGATTCTTATCATCATGGGCGCCGTGATTGGAATATGGGGAAGCTTAATGTCCGTTAGAAAATTCTTAAAAGCATAAGCGAACAAACTTTACAATTCTTTTACACTCGAAATACGAAGAAGAAATTCATTCAAAATAGAGAGACGTTGCATGGCACGAGTTGTAACGAGATTGAAAGGGGAAATGGAACATTGAAAAAGAATATTATCGCGGTGAACGCGACAATCATGATTGGCTTGGGGAGCATTTTGGCTGCTCCTTCAGCTTTTGCTGAATCCATTTCAGACTTAGAGCAAAAGAAGGCATCTATACAGGAAAAACGTTCGGGTGTTGAAGCGGACATTTCCACTACCTCAGAAAAAATCAATAACCTCCAGAATAAACAACTGACGGCTGAGGAGCAAATCGCTGCCATTGATGCGAAAATTGCAGAATCAGCAAAGAAAATTGATGCGAAAAATGCTGAAATCACTCAAACAAAAGAAGAAATTGAAGTATTGAAAGCAGAAATTATAGTGTTGCAAGAACGTATCGCTAAGCGTAACGACGTTCTGAAGGAACGTGCCCTTTCCTTCCAGGAGTCCGGTGGAGATTTGAATTATGTGGAAGTATTGTTCGGATCATCTAGTTTTAGCGATTTAATTGACCGTGTAGGAGCTGTTGCAGCCATTGCAGAAGCCGATCGCGAGATTTTGAAACAACATGAGCTGGATAAAAAAGAGCTTGAAGAAAAACAAAAGGCCGTAGAAACGAAGCTTGCTAGTTTAGAAGTGGCTAAAGCTCAACTTTTACAAATCCAAAATCAACAAAAACAGCAGAAAGAACAAAAAGCTGCGTTAGTTAAGAAATTAAAGAAACAAACGAAAAAAGAAGAAGAAAATAAAATGGGCTTAGAGGAAGAAAAGGCGAACCTTGCTGCTCAAGAAACAGCCATCAAGTCAGCCATCGACTTAGAGAAGAATCGTCTAGCTGAATTAGAAGCAGCTCGTAAAAAAGCAGCAGCTGAAGCGAAAAAACGTGCAGAACAAGAAGCAGCAGCACAAGCAGCGCAAGCAGCTCAAGCGAAAAAACAAGCTCCTTCCCATTCTAACTCTAGTTCTAATAGCAGTTCATCCTCTTCATCATCACAAGCTCCGGCTAGTGTAAGTTCTGCACCGGCTGTATCGTCAGGAACATTTACAAGACCAAGTGCAGGTTATGTATCTTCGACAATGGGCGAGCGTTGGAACAAACAGCATGCCGGCATTGATATTGCTGCAAGCGGAACCGTGCCTGTTGTAGCGGCAGCAGACGGAGTCGTTAGCCGATCATATTTCTCCTCTTCATATGGTAATGTTGTTTTTGTTTCTCATAGAATTAATGGACAAACGTGGACAACGGTTTATGCACATTTAAGTTCAAGACAAGCTAGTGATGGTGCAGTCGTTGCCAAAGGTCAACAAATTGGGATCATGGGGAATACCGGACATTCCTATGGACAGCATTTACACTTTGAGCTTCACAAAGGGGAATGGAATTACAGCAAGTCCAATGCAGTCAATCCATTAAGCTACATACCTAACTAATACCCAATATATGAATCATAAAACAGACCAGGATCACATCCTGGTCTGTTTTTTTGCTCTGTTCAAAAGCATATTTACCTGAAACTACTCATATAGTGAAAAACATATCGAGGTAGAAAAGGGGATAAATATGGTCAAAAAATGGGTAATTCCTCTGGCAATCATGATGTCATTAGTTATTGGGGCAGCGGGGGGCATGTATTGGACAAGCACCCAGGATAAACACGAGATGAAACAGGAAAGCCAAGAGGGCATAAAAGATCAGGAGTGGGCAAAAGTGGAACAAGCTTATGGGTTGATCGTGAGCCAGTATGTTGAACAGGTAGACGGCTCAAAGCTCATCGAAGGTGCCATTCAAGGCATGCTGACAACATTGAAGGATCCATACTCGGTATATATGGACAAGGAGACAGCAAAGCAGTTCAATGAGACCTTGGATTCCTCATTTGAGGGGATTGGTACGGAAATCGGGATGGAGGACGGTAAGGTCATCATTGTCTCTCCCTACAAGGACTCCCCGGCTGAAAAGGCAGGATTAAAGCCGAAGGACCAAATCCTAAAGGTGAATGGGGAAAGTGTCGAAGGGTTGGACCTCTATGAAACTCGGTTGAAGATCCGTGGGAAAAAGGGTTCTCCAGTCAAAATGGAAATAAAACGTGCCGGTGTATCCAATCCGATCGAATTCAATATGGTTCGTGCTGAAATTCCATTGGACACGGTTTTTTCTTCGACCAAGGAAGTAGCGGGTGAGGAAATCGGGTATGTGGAGCTGACCACATTCTCGGAAAATACCGCATCGGATTTTAAAAAGCAGTTGAAGGAACTTGAGAAGAAGGGAATCGAAGGGCTGGTGATCGATGTCCGGGGGAACCCGGGCGGTCTCCTTTCAAGTGTGGAAACGATTTTAGGCGAGTTTATTACGAAAGATAAACCATATTTGAAAATAGCTGAAAGAACGGGTGAGACGCAATCCTTTTTCACCGAGCTGAAGAAAAAGAAGGACTACCCCATTGCCGTCCTGACGGATAAAGGCAGTGCCTCGGCCTCGGAGATCCTTGCCGGTGCCATGGAGGAGGCCGGGGGATACCCGCTGATTGGCGAGAAGACGTTCGGTAAAGGGACGGTTCAACAGGCAGTCCCAATGGGAGATGGTAGCAATATCAAGCTTACGCTGTACAAGTGGCTGACACCATCTGGTAACTGGATTCACAAAAAGGGAATCGAACCGACGATTGAAGTCAAGCAACCAGTGTACTTCAACGCCCATCAGTTAACCATCGAAAAGGTATTGAAGCGGGATATGACAGACGACCAAATTCAGTATGCGCAAACGATCCTAAAAGGGATCGGTTTTGAAACAGGGCGTGAGGATGGGTACTACGATTGGAATACAGAGATTGCGGTCAAGGCTTTTCAGAAGCAGTATGGGATGAAAGCGACTGGTAAGTTGGATGCTAAGACCGCAGCTAAGCTAGAAACCGTCATCTTGGAAAAAATTCAGGATGAAGATAATGATATTCAGCTACGGACGGCTTTGAATTATTTGGCGAAATAGAAGAAGGAGGCAACGCCCATAGGGGTGTTGCCTTTTTACTTGGCAGGAAAGGGGATAATTTCATTTCATCTATTAGAGCGGATACAGTTTTTTCTACATCTTAATAGGCAGAAAGCTGACATATTTGATAGAATAGGAAGTAACTGACTAGAACGATTGATACATACTTTTAATCACTTATAGGGATGGTGGAGAGAAATTGACAACGGATTGGCTTATTGATTGCTTAATAGGATTGGGAAAACTCTTCCTTCATCCATTGCTTTACGTTTCCATTGCTTATTGTTTATTCATCGGCTATCTTCGGGTTAAACGGGAGCGCCGTGATTTCAATACGAAGATTTATAGGAAAACCATGGAGCTTCGGGCTTTGCTTCTACAGGGAATCGTCACTGGGGTGATTCTGTCACTCCTCGCGCTGGTGTCTGGCCTTGTCATACCGATGGCGGCGGTGGTCATCATGGCGGCAGTCTCGGTCCTAGCCGTCTTGACCATGAAAAGGAGACTGGTATCATCTGTTTATACGTTGGGTGTCACGTTCTTTATCCTTTTCTTTCTAAATGGTAAGGATATGCCACTTCCTATTTTCACGGATGCATTTGACCAACTGAATCAATCGGTTTATCCGACACTTGTGATATTGATTGGGCTTTTGTTGATTGCGGAAGGTTTTCTTATCGTTAAGAAAGGCAGTAAAAAGGCATCACCGCAGTTAGAGGTTTCAAAGCGCGGGCAGCCGATTGGCGTTTATGTTTCGCAACGTATTTGGCTGATTCCGATGTTCGTATTGATTCCTGGAGGAGAACTGCCCGTTCTTTTTGACTGGTATCCCGTATTCTCCATTGGTGAAGTGTTCGTTTCTCCAATTGTTCTGCCATTTTTGATTGGATTTAGGCAGAAGGTTCATGGATCGCTTCCGGAACAGGCAATTAAGGCCCTAGGTAAGCAGGTAGGGACACTTGGCATATTGATTACAGTCTTGGCGGTCGTGAGCTACTGGTATCCACTATTGGCAATCATAACAGCTGTTTTAGCGATCCTTGGACGGGAATTCATCCATTATGCGCAAAAGAATTTGGACGAAAAGCAACCGTTTTACTTTTCGAAAAGCAAGCTTGGCGTCCAGATTCTAGGCGTTATCCCTGAATCGCCAGCTGACAAGATGGGATTGGTCAAGGGTGAAATCATCTCAAAGATCAATGGCGTTGTCGTCAGGGAAGAGGAAGAGCTGTACCGGGCGCTGCAAAAGAACCGGGCCTATTGTAAGCTAGAGGTAATCGGCATCAATCAGCAAATGCGCTTTGTGCAACGGGCCTTATTTGAAGGGGAGCATTATGAATTGGGCATCCTTTTTGTGGATGATCAATTGAAAGAGAGTGGCCAAGCAGGATAGAAACGGCCGGATCTTTCTGAATAGTAACTGAAACCACTTAGATGATAGATCTAGGTGGTTTCTTATATGGGTAGACGAAATGAAAAGTGAAGGTGCGAATAGGATATGACGATGAAGATGAAGAGTATTTTGACAGTATTATTATGCTTGTTCTTATATGGATGTCAACCAGGTGGGAAAGACGGGAGAAAGGAAAGTTCTGCCCCCGTTGACCTTATAGGGGAGTGGCATGGGGAAGAAATGAGTTTAGATGGAAATCGTTATACAGGATTTTACGCGTTTGACATCGAGAAAAATGGGAGATTTTCTTTGTATGATGCTGAAGCGGGGAACCCGGGCATCCAAGGAGAGATTACACAATATGATGGGGAATCTCTGAAATTGAAGACAGGGGATGAAGCAGATTTTGATGTACCTGCAGAATGGGCAGGATTAAAGCATTCCGATACTCTGTTGTATGAAATAAAAGGGGAAAAATTATATATGAGTTACAAAGATAAACAGGATAAGCATACGCTGGTTTTTTCTAAATTCAGTTATTGAACGATTTTTCACAGGAAACCCCCAAAAGGCAGGTTGCTCTGCTCATTGGGGGGGTTATTAATGAAACATTTTACGCTTCTCTTGCGGCTTCGATATCAATGGAAATGGTGATTTGATCTCCAATCAGTACCCCGCCCGTTTCCAGGGCAGCATTATAGGTTAAACCATAGTCGCTGCGTTTCACCTTGCCTTTGCCACTGAATCCTGCTTTTTCCGTACCCCATGGATCTTTTCCTTGCCCTTCGAATGTCATAACGAATGTTTCTTCTTTTGTCACTCCATGAAGTGTGACATCACCGGTTACGGCATACTCATCGTCATCCGTTTTTTTGATGTCTGTAGCTTTAAATATCAGTTCCGGGTTCTTTTCAACGTCAAAGAAGTCAGCAGAACGCAGGTGGTTATCACGGTCTGTATTACGAGTGTCAATGCTGGACAAATCGACGGTGAAATCAATTTCCGCTGTTGTTAGGTCGGTTGGGTCTGCAGAAATGTTGGCGTCAAATTTATTGAAACTTCCTTTTACTTTTGCAATCATCATGTGTTTTACAGAAAACTCTATGGCGCTGTGTGTAGGGTCGACTATCCATTTTGTTTTAGCCATTTTGTATATTCCTCCACTTCATATATCTTTAATTTGAGATAATTTAACATATTGTAATTATATGAGCTGGGGGTTCCAGAGTCAAACGTTTTTTCCTTTATTTAGAAAATGCAAAAAAACCTGTGCCGCATGTGTGCGGACACAGGTTTAAGAAAGAAACTCTTAGTTAGAACGTTCTTTTTCTTCGTGAATCGGGGCTTTACTTGGCCAGAAAGCATAGCGACCAAGCAGAGCGGTAATCGCCGGCACTAGGAATGGGCGAACGATGAATGTGTCCATCAGTACACCGAGTGCGGTAATGAGTCCGAATTGGACAAGCACTTGAATCGGCAACGTAGCGAGCACAGAGAATGTAGCTGCCAAGATGATACCGGCTGAAGTGATGACGCCACTTGTTTCGGTTACACCTTCTCTTATGGCTTGCTTGATTGGCATCGTCTTCTTCTTGCGCCATATGCTGGATACCATAAAGATGTTGTAGTCTTCTCCTAGGGCGACAAGGAATACGAATGAATACAACGGAATCGTGCCTTCAATTGCATCCACACCCATGAAGTGGTGAAGGATGATCCAGCCTAAGCCCATAGCGGCAAAGAAGGAAAGGATAACCGTTCCCATTAAGTAAGCCATGGCTGTTACGGAACGAAGGTAGGCTAACAGTAGCAATGAAATCAAGACGATGATGATTGGGAAAACCAAGAATTCATCCGCCTTAACCGTTTCGCGTTTATCGTGTTGCTCGGCTGTCTGGCCGCCAATCCATACTTTTTCATCAACGGATGAGATCTTCGCATCTTTCAGTTCTTTTTCTACGGAGCTGCGTATATCTGGAATGGCGTCGATTGCTTTTGTATCGTATGGGTTGATATTGAATTTGACTTCATAGGATTGTAAATCCTTATTGGTCTCACTCCTTACCGGTTCTGAGACACTTCCAATCAGGCTCATATCCTTCAGGGAATCCGTTAAATCGATATCCTTACCATCCGTATCGACGACGACTGTTGCCGGTGCAAGTTCACCAGGAGAGTAGGCATCGGAAATGACGGTATATCCTTCACGAGAGTTGATGTCTTCTGGGAATGAAGAGAGGATATCATAGGAATATTTTATTTGTGATGAATAGCTAGCTAATAGGCCGAAAAGAATCAGACAAGTAAGGATGACGGTCCACGGCTTGGCTGTAACGATATTCCCAATCCATTTTCCAATGCGTCCGCCTTCTTTGTGTATCTTGACGGGTTTGCCCTTTTTCTTCGCGCGTGCTTCTTCCATTTCGGGTGTACGTGGAACGATCGGGAAGAAAGAGGCCCGGCCGAAAACGGAAAGTAGTGCAGGAACGAGAGTTAAGGCAGCGATCATCATGATTAATATGGATAAGCTGAATGGTACGGCGAAACGATGATAAGCACCATATTGAGCCACGAGCAATGTTAATAGGGAGACGACGATCGTCAGACCGCTCATCGCAATGGCGCCTGAAGAATCTTTAAAGGCAGCCATCATGGCTTCTCGTTTGCTTTCGTGTCTTCTCAATTCACTACGGTAGTGGGATATCAAGAATAAACAATAATCGGTTCCCGCCCCGAATAGCAATACGGTCATAATCGAAATGGCCTGCGCATCGACTGTAATCCAGCCGTGGTCTGCCATGAATCCTAGGATAGGACTTGTGACAAGGTAAGCGAAACCGACCCCGATTAATGGAATGATCGCTAAAAGTGGTGAGCGATAAATAAGTAATAAGACGACAAGAACGAGTATAACCGTCGCCAGAAGTAATTGAATATCGGCACCGGCAAATAATCCAGTCGCATCGACGGAGATCCCGACAGGACCCGTTACACGAAGGGACAGATCTTCAGAGTCGATTTTAACCTTTGAAGGGTCCGTACCGACGCGTTCGGTTACTAACTTATTGATGCGTTCAATATTTTTTTCCAAAACGGCTGTCCCGGCACTTTCCTCAAAGAAGAGGGGCTGTACGAAAGTCGTACCATCTTCAGAAACAGAGCCCTTTAGTGCGGGCAGTGGAGCATTATGAAGAGGAGGTAAGAAGGATTGCTGTTTTAAGGGACTTTCTGTAAGCTCTTTGGAAAGGTTTTGAATCTCAGCTAAATCTGCATCAGTCAGTCCACCCTCCCGATGCCATGTAAGCAAGGCAGGTATCCCTGAGGAATTAGGGAATTCTTTTTTTATCAGTTCATCCGCTACGACAGAATCTGAGTCTGCAGGTAAATCAGTAGGAACATTTTCCGTTTTATCGTTCACTGCCGGTAACGTGAAGGTTAACAGCACTGTCGCAATAATCCAGATGGCGATGACAACCCAACGGCTGATTGTTCCGGTCATCATTTTGCTTAATCTTCCTAATATGTTCAATGAAGGCACCTCACTTTTAAAATTTTTATCATAATCCACTCTTAATTATAAAGGGGAAACATTCCTATTTGCAAAACTGGGTATGCGGTTTCTTGAATTTCTAAAAAAGCTTTGGAAGGTAAATCCCTCCAAAGCTTTTTTGATTTATTAAAATAAATTGAAGTATTTCTTCAACCCATTAAAGATACCAGTGACAGCCGTGTCTTGATAGGCGCTCGTGGCAATGAGCTTTTCTTCTTCCAAATTGGAGATGAACCCTAATTCAAGTAATATCGCAGCTTGCTTGTTATCCCGGATGACCTGGAAGTTCCCCGTTTTGGCACCACGGTCCCTCAATTTTGTTTCTTTAATGATTTCAGCTTGTACGGTTTGTGCGAGCTCTTTTTCATTGACATTCGATGCTAGATAAAATGTTTCAATGCCGTTGGCTGAGCTGGGACCAGCATTATAGTGAATGCTGATAAAGACATCGGGTTTGTTGGCCTGGCTGATTTCCACTCGCTTACTTAAAGAGGGATACGTATCGCCTGTTCGTGTCATGACGACTTTTGCACCGGCCTCCTCCAATTTGGCTTTCAACTTTTTAGCCGTGGAAAGAGTTAAATCCTTTTCCCGATTATTTTTCCCGGATGCCCCAGGGTCAGACCCGCCATGCCCCGGATCAAGGACGATCACTTTGCCTTTAAATCCATCACTCGGTTTGGTCTTCGATAGATACGTGAGGGAGGCCCACCCTACCAAACCGGATTGTGTTTCGACCTTGCCCCAATCTCCTTGTGTTTCCGTCACTATGACACTATCACTTCTATCGATGGCCCCTAGTATTTTATACGTTGCCGAAGGTCCATTGCGAATGTTCAACGAGTCGGAAATGACATAGTATTTGGTTGGCTTGGTTTTGACCAGTTCTTCTTTCATAGGTGCTTCTACTTTAGGTGGTGTGGTTGTTACTGGTTTTGTTTCTTTCGGCTTGGTTTTTGCTAGATAGGTAAGGGAAGCCCAACCTGTTTTCCCGGAAGCCGTTTTGATTCTTCCCCATTTGTCTTTCTCTTCATAAAGCGTGACAGCCTCCCCTTTTTTTAGAGTGGTGACCTTGTCAGCCTTTGAGTTACCCGATTTCCTTACGTATAGCTCGGCAGCTGTTACATAGTAAGTCGTTTCCTTAACGGCTGAAGGAGATGCAGTAGGTTTTTTCTTAGATAGATAGGTTAAGGAAGCCCATCCGGTCACGCCGGAAGCCGTCTTCACGTTTGCCCAGTTACCCGATTTTTTAATATAGGTAACGGCAGCGCCCTTATTGATCGTCGCCAGCTTCTTTGACGTGGTATTGGCAGACTTACGGACATACAATGAACTGGCTGTAACATAGTACTTGGTTGTGCTGACAGCTGCCGGTTTAGCGGTGGCTGTAGGCTTGGAACTAGATATGTATGTTTTAGAAACCCAACCGGTTTTCTTTTTGGAAGATACATAGATTTGTAGCCAATTGCCTTTGGTCGATTTAATTTCTACAACGGTTTCTTTAGGTAAGGTTGCGAGAGCCTTGCTGCTTGTATTATTTGATTTTCTTAATACTAACGAGGAAGCTGTCACATACCCTAACTCGTCCAAATACGTGGTGGAAACCCAGCCCGTTAGTTTTCCATATTTGATTTTCGACCATCCGGATTTTTGTGAAGAGATGGTCACTTCTTTTCCTTTTTTAATTAGGCCCAGAGATTTTGCCGTGGTCTTAGGCTGTTCTCTTATATGGAGGGAACTAGCTGTAACTTTGGCCGTTTTGGAAGCGGCCTGAACTTGATCGGTGGCGTGTGGATACGAGAAAATCGTCAAAAAAACCAAGGTTGCTGCAAATAAGGTGATTATTCTTCTTTTCATTAAAGCTCGCTCCTTTAAATTATGCTGAAATAATCGAATGGCTATGGTTCATCCAGAGGTTGGGTCAGAATAACCCTTGGTAAGTGAATATAAGTGCATATATACTGCGGAGATGCCTTCATTGGAGTAATCTCCATGATTTTTATCGGTATCATTGGCGATAGTGTGAAGGAGATTTATTAATAATAGTACAATATACTCACATCAATTAGTAGGTGTTTTTTGGAACTTTTTGTAGGTAATTAGAACGTAATTTACATTAATTGAAGAATTTTGAATTAATATGAGTGAAGTTTGAGGAATTGGGGATGTTAGTTGGAGTGATGGATGATATTTACAAAGGAGGAAATTTAGTGTCTGATCAACCGAAAGAGACGAATAATGAATCGGAAGAAACCTTGACCAACCGACAAGGGCACCCCATAACGAATAATCAAAGCATCCGGACTGTTGGAAACAGGGGACCAAGTACATTAGAGAACTACGACTTCCTGGAAAAGATGAGTCACTTCGATAGAGAGCGGATTCCGGAGCGGGTGGTACATGCACGAGGTGCAGGTGCACATGGATATTTTGTTCCTACAGGCAAGGCGGGAGACGAGCCGGTTTCTAAATATACGAGAGCAAAGGTCTTTCAAGAAGCGGGTAAAAAAACACCGGTCTTCGTCAGGTTTTCTTCGGTCATTCATGGGGGAACCTCCCCTGAAACATTACGTGACCCTCGTGGATTTGCCGTTAAGTTTTATACGGAAGATGGAAACTGGGATTTAGTAGGGAACAACCTCAAAATATTCTTTATCCGCGACGCCATGAAATTTCCCGATTTGATCCATGCCTTCAAACCCGACCCTGTTACAAACATTCAGGATGGCAGAAGGATTTTCGATTTCTGCTCAAGTTCTCCGGAAACCTTCCATATGATCACCTTCTTATTTTCGCCTTGGGGCATTCCGGCTAGCTACCGCATGATGCAAGGTTCCGGGGTCAATACGTATAAGTGGGTGAATCAAGAGGGGGAAGCAGTCCTGGTCAAGTACCATTGGGAACCAAAGCAAGGGATCAAAAACTTGACGCAGAAAGAAGCGAATGAGATTCAGTCGACGAATTTCAATCATGCTACACAGGATTTATATGAAGCAATCGAAAGTCGGGATTACCCAGAATGGGATTTAAATGTACAAATCATGAGTGATGATGCCCATCCTGAACTGGATTTCGATCCATTGGATGATACGAAGATTTGGCCAAAGGACCAATTCCCATGGCTACATGTCGGCACGATGGTTTTGAATAAGAACCCGGAAGATTATTTCACTGAAGTCGAGCAGGTTGCTTTTGGAACGGGAGTCCTTGTAGACGGGTTGGATTTCTCGGATGATAAGATGCTCCAAGGCCGCACATTCTCGTATTCGGATACACAACGTCATCGCGTAGGGGCAAATTATCTGCAACTGCCGATCAATGCACCGAAAAAACGGACGGCGACTAATCAAACGGGCGGCCAAATGCAGTATGAAGTGGGGAGAGGAAACCAAAGTCCTCATATCAACTACGAACCATCGACTGTAGGCGGATTGAAAGAGGCTGAGCAGACGGGTAAAGAGTATACCCCTTTTGTGGAGGGCAAACTGGTCCGTGAAACGATAGATCGCCAAAGCAACACGAAACAAGCAGGTGAAACGTATCGTGAATTCGAGGATTGGGAAAGGGACGAATTGATCTCCAATCTAGTGGATGCACTCGCACCTGCCGATCCACGCATTCAAGAGAAGATGATTGCCCTTGCTGAAGAGGCCGATAAAGATTATGGCCGTCGTTTGAAAGAAGGATTTGCGGCAGCTTCCCAACATACCGAGTCTTCCAAACCAATGGGTGGTACGGACAATCCAGAGGAAGCGGTCGAAAAAGGTCATGACGCCGATCCATATTAATAGGATGCAAAAAGTGAACTCCCTTCCTTGAAGGGGGTTTCCCTTTTGTATACCGCTTGTTCGTTTTGCAGGAAATAGATTGGCAAAAAACCAAGGAATCATTTAAACTGTAACTACTCTATTTTTCTCTTACAAAGGAGATGAAAAAATGATTAAATTTCTTTCAGCCCTTCTATTACCCGGTCTTCTAGTCATGCTATTTTCAAGGGTCACCTATAACTATATTGTAGGTCTTATACTAACGGTTGCATTGATCGCCGCTTCCGCATATAAAGGTTATACACATACGAACTTATTAATAATCATTGATGCACTATCACTGACGGTGGGTTTCTGGTTATCAAAAAGAATGATGAAACGAACAGCCAAGAGCGCCTAATTTATAGAGGTGCTTTTTTTGTCTCGATTTCTATGAAAAGGACTCTTTGACCTGCTAGGTTATAAAACGCGAAACAGAATGTTTGTTCGCTTTTCGGTGGTTTGTTTTGAGGATATTGTGGTAGAATGTGTATATATAGTTCTTTAAACGGAATAAATAGAAGGAATAAATCATATCCCTTTTTTCATATAAAACTAATTCAGTAGGAGGCCATGCTTGGTGAAGGAAACGTTTGAGTTAGTCTCAAAATATTCTCCACAGGGAGATCAGCCAGCGGCGATAGAAAAGCTTGTTGCTGGCATAAAAGAAGGAAAGAGTATGCAGACGCTGCTTGGTGCGACAGGGACAGGGAAAACATTCACTGTCTCCAATGTCATCCAACAAATCAATAAGCCTACCCTTGTCATTGCCCATAACAAAACGTTGGCAGGGCAGCTTTACAGTGAGTTCAAAGAGTTTTTCCCCAATAATGCGGTTGAGTACTTTGTCAGCTATTACGATTACTATCAGCCAGAAGCCTATGTGCCTTCCACTGATACTTTCATAGAGAAAGATGCCAGTATCAATGATGAAATCGATAAACTCCGCCACTCGGCGACATCCTCTTTGTTCGAACGGGAAGATGTCATCATCATCGCCAGTGTATCCTGTATTTATGGGTTAGGTTCCCCGGAAGAATACAGGGAGATGGTGGTATCGCTGCGTACTGGTATGGAGATAGACAGAAATGCACTGCTGCATAAACTTGTAGATATTCAATATGAGAGAAATGATATTGCCTTTCAACGTGGAACGTTCAGGGTCCGCGGAGACGTAGTTGAAATCTTCCCGGCCTCAAAAGATGAACACTGCGTTCGGGTCGAGTTTTTCGGGGACGAGATTGACCGAATTCGGGAAGTCGATGCCCTGACCGGCGAGATCACTGGTGAACGGGAACATATCGCCATCTTTCCGGCATCCCATTTCGTCACACGTGAAGAGAAACTGAATGTGGCGATTCAAAATATTGAAACGGAACTTGAAGAACGATTGGCAGAACTTCGTGAAGATGAAAAGCTTCTTGAAGCACAGCGATTGGAGCAACGGACCCGTTACGATTTGGAAATGATGCGGGAGATGGGTTTCTGTTCGGGTATCGAGAACTATTCCCGTCATTTAACCCTACGCCCCGCAGGAGCCACACCTTACACCTTGATTGACTATTTTCCGGAAGACTTCCTATTGATTGTCGACGAGTCACATGTGACCCTTTCACAGATCCGCGGCATGTTCAATGGCGATCAGGCTCGTAAGCAGGTATTGGTGGACCATGGATTCCGCCTGCCCTCTGCGAAAGATAACCGGCCACTCAGATTCGAGGAGTTTGAAAAGAAAGTCCATCAATCCATATTCGTTTCGGCAACTCCAGGACCATATGAATTGGAACATACACCGGAAATGGTCGAGCAAATTATCCGACCTACTGGATTGCTTGATCCCACCATTGAAGTGCGACCGATTGAAGGGCAGATTGATGACCTGATAGGTGAAATCCAGGAACGGGCTAAACGGGATGAACGGGTTTTAATTACGACATTGACGAAAAAGATGTCCGAGGATTTAACGGATTACCTGAAGGATATAGGAATCAAGGTTCAGTACCTTCATTCTGAGATAAAAACGTTGGAAAGAATTGAAATCATCCGGGAATTGAGGATGGGGAAATATGATGTCCTTGTCGGGATCAATCTTTTGCGGGAAGGACTGGATATCCCCGAAGTGTCCTTGGTGACCATTCTTGATGCTGATAAAGAAGGGTTCCTCCGCTCGGAACGTTCACTCATCCAAACGATGGGCCGTGCCGCCAGGAATGCAAACGGGCACGTCATCATGTATGCCGACCGGATAACGAATTCGATGGAACTGGCCATCAGTGAAACGACGCGCCGACGGGAAATTCAGGAAAAATTCAACAAAAAGCATGGAATCACACCACAGACCATCCAAAAGGATATCAGGGATTCCATCCGGGCTACACAAGTTGCTGAAGATGGGGAAGCGTATCAGGAAGATCCGGCTATCAAACTGTCTAAGCTTCCGAAAAAAGAGCGCGAAAAAGTGGTGGCAAGCATGGAAAAAGAAATGAAAGAAGCGGCAAAGGCACTGGATTTCGAACGGGCTGCCGAACTGCGTGATTTAATATTAGAGTTAAAAGCGGAAGGGTGACGAAACATGGCAATGGATAAAATTGTGATTAAGGGTGCAAGGACCAACAACCTCAAGAATATCGACGTCACGATACCGAGGGATAAGCTTGTAGTGCTAACAGGATTATCCGGTTCCGGGAAGTCGTCCTTGGCTTTTGATACGATATATGCGGAAGGACAAAGACGTTATGTCGAATCACTCTCGGCTTATGCCCGCCAATTCTTAGGGCAGGTGGATAAACCAGACGTGGATATGATTGAAGGGTTATCTCCTGCGATATCGATCGATCAGAAAACGACGAGCAAGAACCCTCGTTCCACTGTGGGAACCGTAACGGAAATTTATGATTATTTAAGATTGCTATATGCGAGGGTCGGCCGGCCGACTTGTCCGATCCATCATATCGAAATCAGTTCCCAGACGATTGAACAAATGGTTGACCGTATACTTGACTATCCGGAACGGACAAAGCTTCAAGTATTGGCACCACTCGTTTCAGGAAGAAAGGGAACACATGTGAAAGTGCTGGAAGAAGTGAAGAAACAAGGGTATGTCCGTGTGCGGATTGATGGGGAGATGTATGACCTCAGTGATGATATCACCCTTGAAAAGAATAAAAAGCATTCAATAGAAGTCATCATTGACCGGATCGTCATCAAAGAAGGAATCAGGGCAAGACTTGCAGATTCCTTGGAAAGC
This sequence comes from Peribacillus sp. NPDC046944, assembly GCF_050272735.1. NCBI lineage: Bacteria > Bacillati > Bacillota > Bacilli > Caryophanales > Bacillaceae > Peribacillus > Peribacillus sp. NPDC046944. Next base: position 244,646 of record NZ_JBNNML010000006.1, on the reverse strand, counting down.
GCTTTGAAGCTTGGGGATGGCAAGGTCATTATAGATGTGATGGGCGAAGAAGAATTACTCTTCAGTGAGGATCATGCTTGCCCAATCTGTGGTTTTTCTGTTGGGGAGTTAGAGCCGAGGATGTTTTCTTTCAATAGTCCATTCGGGGCCTGTCCGGATTGTGATGGTTTGGGTGCAAGGCTTGAAGTGGACCGTGATCTGGTCATCCCGAATAAAGAGTTAAGTCTTCGCCAGCATGCCATAGCGCCATGGGAGCCGACGAGTTCTCAATATTACCCGCAGCTCCTTGAAGCTGTAGCGACTCATTATGACATCGATATGGATATCCCGGTCAAAGACCTTCCGGAAGAGAAACTGGAGAAAATCTTACTGGGATCTGGTAAGGATAAGATCTATTTCCGCTATAAAAATGATTTTGGAAGAGTGCAGGAAGGCCATATTCCGTTTGAAGGGGTTTTACGAAATATCGAACGGCGCTATAAGGATACGAACTCCGATTATATACGGGAGCAAATGCAGAAATACATGTCGGAGAATCCGTGTCCCACATGTAAGGGGCATCGATTGAAAAAAGAAAGCCTCGCTGTCCTCATTCAAGGTGTCCATATAAGCGAAACAACGGCTTTATCGGTTTCAGACTCCTTGCAGTTTTTCGATAACCTGGAGTTGACCGAAAAAGAAGCCGCGATTGCGAAGTTGATCTTACGGGAAATCCGCGAACGCCTTGGTTTCCTTGATAACGTCGGGTTGGATTATTTGACGTTAAGCCGGGCAGCAGGAACATTATCGGGTGGGGAAGCTCAGCGTATCCGGTTGGCTACCCAGATAGGTTCACGTCTGACGGGGGTGCTGTATATTTTAGATGAACCTTCCATCGGTCTGCATCAGCGTGATAATGACCGATTGATTGACACGCTAAAAAACATGCGTGAAATCGGCAATACGCTCATCGTGGTCGAGCATGATGAAGATACGATGCTTGCGGCAGATTATCTGATTGATGTGGGCCCGGGAGCAGGTGAACATGGTGGAGAAATCGTAGCTGCCGGCACCCCGGAAGAAGTCATGAATCATCCCCAATCATTAACGGGCCAATACCTTTCCGGAAAGAAGTTCATCCCTCTTCCGTTAGAACGCCGAAAAAACGACGGACGGTTCATTGAAATCAAAGGGGCTAAGCAAAATAACCTGAAAAACGTCAATGTTAAATTCCCACTTGGGGTGTTTACATCGGTCACTGGGGTTTCCGGTTCTGGTAAAAGTACGTTAGTGAATGAAATCCTTCATAAGTCTCTAGCGCAAAAACTGAACCGTGCCAAGGCTAGACCTGGGGAGTACCGTGAAATTAAAGGGATTGAACATTTAGATAAAGTGATTGATATTGATCAATCGCCAATTGGTAGGACACCTCGTTCTAATCCGGCCACCTATACAGGCGTGTTCGATGATATTCGTGACGTTTTTGCATCAACGAATGAAGCGAAAATCCGTGGGTATAAAAAAGGACGTTTCAGCTTTAATGTGAAGGGCGGCCGTTGTGAAGCCTGCCGTGGTGACGGAATTATTAGGATTGAAATGCATTTCCTTCCTGATGTCTATGTTCCATGTGAAGTCTGCCATGGAAAAAGGTATAACCGTGAAACACTGGAAGTGAAATATAAAGGGAAAAACATTTCTGATATCCTTGATATGACCGTCGAGGAAGGTGTCAGCTTCTTCGAAAATATCCCGAAAATCAAACGGAAAATACAAACGCTATTTGATGTGGGTCTAGGGTATATCAAGCTTGGGCAACCGGCAACCACACTTTCAGGCGGTGAAGCCCAGCGGGTGAAGCTCGCTTCCGAATTGCATCGCCGCTCCACTGGCCGTTCATTTTATATCTTGGATGAACCGACTACCGGTCTGCACGTCCATGATATCGCCAGGTTGCTTGAAGTCTTACAGCGACTTGTGGACAATGGGGATACCGTTCTCGTTATCGAGCATAATCTTGATGTCATCAAGGCATCGGACCATATCATTGATTTGGGTCCTGAAGGCGGAGATAAAGGCGGGACCATCGTAACCTACGGAACACCAGAGGACATTTGCGAAGTGCCTGAATCTTATACAGGGAAATACTTAAAGCCTGTGTTGACCCGTGATAAAATCCGGATGGAAAAATGGATCGAAGAAAAAGAACAAGAGCATGAACATGTTTAATAGCAAGCCAATTCGGCTTGCTTTTTGTAGAAATATGGCAGGTTCCTTTTAATTAATCAGTTGATTAAAATCAATTGAACTCCATTATTTCCGGGGAAATGTGTTCTTTCCCCTTTCAGAAATTGTCGCCACTCTTTGTCGATAAATGGAATTGGGATAATTATGAAACTTTTCACCTGTCTGGGCGTATGTATGTGTAAGGTACTCTAAGAAAGTGGGGATGTCTATGCAAGCGGAAAAACAGAGAATATTAGAGATGGTACAAGAAGGAAAGCTGACAGCTGTAGAAGCATTGAATCTGTTGGAGGAATTAGAAAAGGCTAGTTTGGAAAGTGATGCAAAAGAGCAGAAGTTGCAAAATGAGCTATCCACCGTTGTTGTCAATCAGAAAAGTGATGACAGTGCCCAGGATAGCTTCAAGAAGAATGTACAATCCTCTAAGGAAAAAATCTTAGGCTTCGTTGAAAGTGCATATAAAAAGATTAAAGAAACGGATTTGGATTTTAACTTTGGGAAATCAGTCGAGGTCAGTCATATTTTTCAACATGATTATGAGTACCTGGATGAAATCGATATCGATATCGCAAATGGGAAAGTGAAAATTGCAACATGGGACCAACAGGATGTACGAGTGGAATGTCTTGCTAAAGTGTATCGGGTGGAAGATATAGAAAAGGCGAGGGAGTCCTTCCTAGAGGAAGTTCACTTCGCAATCGACGCTGGGAAAATGAAGTTCAAGGTCCGTGAAAAGACGATGAAGGTCGATACGGTGTTGTATATACCGAGCAAGGCCTATGAAGACATTCAGGTTAGGCTGTTTAACGGTGCAATCACTACAGAATCCCTGACAGCAGAGAAACTTAAGGCCAAGACGGCAAATGGTGTCATCCATATCCAACAAGGGAAAGGTGAAACGTGCGAACTTGAAACGGGTAACGGAACCATCACCATTTCAGATACGAATTATGATGAGCTCGAGGCAGAAACATTAAATGGGGCAATTAATGCCGATGGGCACTTCAAGAAAATGGATGTTCAGTCCTTTAACGGGGAAATCGTCTGCAAGAATCAAGCGCAGGATTGTGAAGCAATCCATGCCAAATCGATTACTGGGAAGGTCCAGCTGATTTTGCCTCCAGGAAAGGCGATTGAAGGAGAGTTGAAGTCTAACTTAGGAAGTTTTAACGTAAGCTTAGAGGGAATGACCATCGTCGAAGAAAAAAGTGATGTGGTTCAAAAAGTGCTTAAGTTTAAAACGACTAGTTTTGATGATTCGGTCCTCCATGTATTCGCCGACACGAAAACGGCAGCCATCACGGTTTCTTAAAAGTAAAAAAAAGCGTAAGCCCGCCAGTTAGACTGACGGGCTTTGTTTATGTTTGCTTGGTAATGAAGGCATCATAACCATCTTTGGCCAACTTTTTGACAAGGGTTTCAGCTTTTTTCTTATCCGTGAAGGCTCCGATTTGGACTTTATACAGAATGGTGGAGGAGCCCTCGTTTTTAAGCTTATAATGGGCAAGGACACTTTTGGCGATGGACTCTCCGCATGTTTTCCGAAAGGCTTCCGTTTTTAAAAGGTAGGCCTCCTGTTGATTGGTCATGAACCCACATTCGATTAATAGTGCAGGGCATTTTGTTTCACGAAGAACCTGGAAGTTTGCCGTCTTCACTCCTCTGTTCTTCAATTGTGTGGCTTTTACCAAATCATGTTGGACCTTTTCGGCGAGGGAGAGCGATTCCTTCGGTTTAGAGGTATGAACATAAGTTTCAATCCCGTTTGCCTCATGCCATTTCCCTGATCCAGCGGCATTCGCATGGATGGAGAGGTATAGGTCAGCTCCGAGGGCATGGGATTTCCGGGTTCGTTCGCCAAGAGGGACGTCCCTTTCATCTTCGTGGGCGTAATAAACCGTGATGCCTTTTGATTTTTCTAGATAGTGTTTGATGAAGGCAGCCGTCTCGCGATTGAACTCATATTCCTTCATGCCATCGGGAGATCGCTTGCCGGGGGTCGTATAACCATGGCCGGCATCAAGTACGATTTTCATGTGTTATCCCTTCCTTTCGAAATCCTGTATTCTTCATTATAATCAAATGGGAAAGGGGTAAAGTAGCTTCCGGATAGGAAAAAAGAATAAATTGATCATGCGTGGTTTGGTTATTTACAGAATAATGCTAAAATGAAAAAGTATCGCTAAAAATAAACATCGCTCCAAAAAAGGAGGAAAGATATATGGCAAAAGTCCGTACAAAGGATGTAGTTGAAGCATTCGATCTTGAACTTATCAGTGGTGAAGAAGGCATCAACCGTCCAATCGTTACAAGTGACCTTTCTCGACCAGGATTAGAAATAGCTGGTTTCTTCGACTACTATCCTGCAGATCGCGTACAACTCCTGGGAATGACGGAGATGTCGTTCTTCAACCGTCTGAATGAGGCCGATCGAATTCAAAGGATGGAAGAACTATGTAGAGACTATACACCGGGAATCATCATCACTCGTGGGCAGGAAGTGCCTATCGAGTTGATTGAAGCATCGGAACGCGAGTCCGTTCCTGTCATGCGGTCCTCCATGAAGACAACGAGGTTATTCAGCCGTCTGACGAACTTTCTCGAAAGTAAATTAGCTCCCACTACAGCGATTCATGGCGTGTTAGTGGATATCTATGGATTGGGTGTACTGATTACCGGAAAAAGCGGGGTCGGTAAAAGTGAGACGGCGCTCGAACTGGTTAAACGTGGACATCGTCTTGTAGCCGATGATTGCGTCGAAATCCGCCAGGAAGATCAGGATATGCTTGTCGGGAATGCTCCGGATTTAATTGAGCACCTTCTTGAAATCCGGGGACTGGGCATCATCAATGTCATGACGTTATTTGGGGCCGGAGCTGTTCGGAGCCACAAGAAAATTTCCATCGTCATCAATCTGGAACTTTGGGAAAAGAATAAGCAATATGACCGGGTCGGTCTGGATGAAGAGACAATGAAAATCATTGATACAGAGATTACGAAAATCACCGTTCCGGTTCGTCCAGGACGAAATTTAGCTGTCATCATTGAAGTGGCCGCCATGAATTACCGGTTAAAACGCATGGGTGTTAATGCGGCGGAACAATTTTCGGATCGTTTAAATAATGCTATTGCCGATTCGGACAACGATGAATTTTAAGTAAAGTTATCAGAAAAGAGGGGAAAAAATGGAGCAAGGAATTCAACCACTAAATCCGATTGCGATTGAACTTGGTTCCATCCAGATACATTGGTATGGGCTGATTATCGGGTTTGGGGTACTACTGGGCCTTATCATTGCCTTAAGGGAATCAGAACGCCGAGGTCTGGACAAGGAACTATTTACGGATATGATCCTGTTTGCAGTGCCCATTGCGATTATATGTGCACGCATTTATTATGTTATCTTCCAATGGGATTATTATTCACAAAACCCCGGGGACATCATTAAAATATGGAATGGCGGAATTGCCATCCATGGGGCATTAATCGGTTCGGTCCTAACCGCCATCATCTTCGCAAAGGTAAAGAACGTATCATTTTGGAAGTTGGCGGATATCGCTGCTCCAAGTTTGTTGCTAGGTCAGGCCATTGGCCGTTGGGGCAATTTCATGAACCAAGAAGCGCACGGTGGGGAAGTAACCAGGGCCTTCTTGGAAAACTTACATCTTCCAGAGTTCATTATTAATCAAATGTACATAAATGGAACGTATTATCACCCGACCTTTTTATACGAATCGGTCTGGAACATAGTCGGCGTGGTCATCCTCCTATTATTGCGTAAAGTGAACTTGCGTAGGGGAGAGTTATTTTTAACATACGTTCTATGGTATTCAGTTGGTCGCTTTTTCATTGAAGGGCTGCGGACCGATAGTTTGATGCTGACGGATTCACTTCGGATTGCCCAAGTGATTTCCATTGTCTTGATCATTATTGCTGTTGCTTTCATTCTTTATAGAAGGTTCCGTGGTCATGCGGATAAACGATATTTAGATGCATAGAGAATATGTGTAAAGGGAGAGGGCATAGTGATAGTAGATTCCGTTAAGAGGGGAATTCTTTCTGGTTTAAATACTACTTGGACATTGGGGAAAATCATTTTTCCGGTTACATTGATTGTGACGGTGCTTCAGTATACACCTGTATTACCATGGATGATTGACTTAATTGCGCCACTGATGAATTTAATCGGTCTCCCTGGTGATGCGGCCATCCCGCTTGTACTAGGGAACTTCTTGAATTTATATGCGGCAATTGCAGGAATCTTGACGCTCGATCTCACGGTAAAGGAAGTCTTCATCATTGCCGTGATGTTATCCTTTTCACACAATTTATTTATCGAATCGGGGGTAGCCATGAAAACGGGCGTCAAGCTGTGGGTCATTTTGCTGGTCCGGTTTGGTCTCGCCCTAGTGTCTGCCGTCATCATCAATCTCGTTTGGCAGGGTGGAACGGAAATGGCCCAAGGTTTTGCGGTTCCGGAGACAGTCGAGATTACCGGGACGGGTGCGATTCTATTACATGGGGTCATTCAGGCTCTATACGGAATTGGACAGCTGGCGCTCATCGTGATGCCCCTTATGGTCGTTGTTCAGATTATGAAAGACTTAAAATGGCTGGAGGCCTTCTCCAAGGCACTTGCTCCTTTTATGAAAATCCTGGGGATGAAGCCAAATACATCAATGCCATTTGTGGCAGGGCTGACGCTTGGCCTTGCTTATGGAGCGGGTGTGATGATTCAGGCTGCCAAGGAAGACAATGTCTCGAAGAAGGATATGACCCTCGCGTTCATCTTTTTAGTAGCCTGCCATGCCGTTATAGAAGATACATTGATTTTTATACCACTGGGGATTCCCGTTTTGCCTTTATTACTAATCAGGCTGGTCACCGCCATTGTCCTGACGATGGTAGTCGCTTATATATGGAATCGATACAGCAGTGTACAGAGGAAGGATGCCGCATATGAACAGTAAAATAACTACACTATTATTTGACCTGGATGGAACGTTGATCAATACGAATGAATTAATCATCGCCTCCTTTACGGAAACGTTGAACCATTATTATCCCGGACAATTCAAGCGGGAGGACATTATCCCATTCATAGGCCCGACATTGGTCGATACGTTTACTTCGATAGACCCGGAACGCGCGGATGAAATGATCGCCCGCTATCGCGAACATAATTGGAAAAACCATGATATGCTGGTAACCCAATTTGATGGGGTTTTCGAGACGGTCCAAACATTGAAGCAAAGTGGCTATAAGCTAGCTGTCGTGACGACGAAAAAAAGGGATATTGTCGAAAGAGGCTTACGCTTAAGCAAACTTGACCAATTCTTTGATGTCGTAGTCACTTTGGATGAAGTGAAACACGCAAAACCAGATCCGGAGCCGCTGTTAAAAGCATTAAAGCAGCTTGACTCAATTCCAGAAGAAGCGGTGATGATTGGCGACAGCCATCATGATATTCTTGGTGGAAAAAACACCGGAACGAGAACGGCCGGTGTTGCGTGGTCCATAAAGGGCCGGGAGTTCCTGGAAAGCTTTCATCCAGATTTCATGCTGGAGAACATGTATGATTTATTGGATATAGTAGAGGCTGAGAAGTTTGAAGAGGTTAAGGGATGAGACGGACGACCCGCTTTCCAGTGAAAGGGGCCAATTCACTTTGGCATGTGTATAAAACCGTCCCGTTCTGGAAAGTCGTGAAGAATTTTATTGTGATTCAACTAGCAAGATATACACCGTTTTTAGGCATGAAAAATTGGTTGTACCGGACCTTTCTGCGAATGGAAGTGGGAAAGCATACCTCGTTCGCCTTGATGGTCATGCCGGATGTCATGTTTCCTGAAAAGATTTCAGTGGGGCGGAATACAGTCATCGGCTATAATACGACGATTCTTGCTCATGAATATTTGATCGACGAGTACCGGTTGGGAGAGGTGGTCATTGGGGACGAAGTACTGATTGGAGCTAATTCCACCATTCTTCCGGGACTGACAATCGGAAATGGGGCAATTGTTTCAGCTGGGACGCTTGTTCATAAGGATGTTCCAGAGGGAGCTTTCGTTGGTGGGAATCCGATGCAGCTGATTTATACCAAAGAAGAAATGCTGAAGCGTGAACAGCAAACTTCTTTATAAGAAAAAGGACTTGCTCAATGAGTAAGTCCTTTTAGCTGGGACAAATCCTTTTTTAGCTGATCCATAACCTCTGCCAATGATATATTCTCTTCACTAGACGTGATTTCATATGTGTTTCTTACGATTTGAAAGAACTTTTCCTGCGCCCTTTTATCGGTCACGCGCCCGTCCTCCTACTCTCTTATAATGGAGAGAGGGCTGCAAAAAGGATGCAGCCCTCTCTTTTAATTGTCCACTTCCGATTTCAGTAAATCAGCAATCAATACATATCGCTCTGGTGCACTACCAATATATGAAAAAGGATAGCAGGTTGTTACCGTTAGCGTGGCTTTGGGCTTGGGTACGATCACGGTCCGGTCATCGGCATCAACAATACGGACCTTTCTTACCTTATACGTGAACGTGCCTGCTTCTGTCTTCGTGATTAGCAAGTCCCCCTTACCAACCTCACCTAGCTTCCGGAATACAGTGTCCCGATGGCCAGATAAAACGGAATTATCCTTTTCCCCAGGCAGGACAGAACCTGCATAATGGCCGACTCCCTTTTCAAGCTCATCCTCATCTGTTCCATGAAAAATCGGTAAGGTTGCTTCGAGCTTGGGGATATACAGTTCACCCACCAGGTCGCCCATTTCTGGCCTTTTTTCATATAGTTGATCAGGAACAGGGTCCTTTTTTTCTTGGTGTAGGGTCGCCGTCGACTCCACACTATCCGGCTTGTTCCATTTATAGAGGGCATAGCCTTTTAACAGCGTATAGGCATTCGTCGTCGTAAAATAAAACCCTACAATTATGAGGCAGGAAGCTACAAGGAGCAGCCACTTTTTCTTTTCCTTGGGATTCATCTTATTTTACGAGTGTCGCTTTTCTGATCAGCCTGTAGGCAAGGGCAATCATCACTAAGCCGATTAACGCACCAAAAAGATAGTTACCGGAAGTTTTGGGCATCAAAGCACCTTTTTCCGTTTTATGTGTAGGCTTTTCTTGTTTTACATCAGCCACTTTGGTTATGACCTTCGTTGTTTGCTTAAGGTCATTTCCTGTTTCTTTCACTAAATTGGAACCAATCATTTCCCCAGTCAATTTAAAATCAAGCAAGAGGTTGCCACTTAAGTCATAGATGGAGACTAGCAAGCTAGCATTCGTTAAATCCTCTAGCTGGAATAATGATTCAAGAGAAAGAGTGGAGGTAACGCCTTCATGAGTTAAGGAAAACTTGAATTGAATCTGCAACAAGTTTTGCAATTCATCATAAATTGAAAGCATTTCAGCCACTTGTTCAGCGGAAAGTTCATCGATTGTATCAAAGTATTCCAATTGTTCCATCTTATCGGCAATCGCCATTAAGCGTGATTCGAAGGAAGGGTCCTCGACGATGGGCAACAAATGGTTCATCAGGCGGTCGAGTTCTTCTTCTGTGAGATCGACTTCGGTAAATAGACCATCCATCAAATCAAGAAGATCCTCGTCGGCATAATCCATGTCCGATTCTAACTCCATATCAATGATATCTTGAATATCGTAAATGAAGTGGAACGAATCGAGAATGGTTTCCCCTTTTTCCATTTCGCCATATTCCACTAATAAGCTCGTAACCTCTTCTTCGGTCATTTCATATTCATCCAGGAGCTCCTGTAAAGATTCTGGAGTAACGATGGGACCACAAGTATCGCGTAGCTCTTCCAATGAATCGAAATCTTTCAAAGTTAAATCATAGTAGTCCAAGTACTCTTTTAACTCGTCTTCCGTCATTCTTATTTCAGCAAGATAGGCATTCAGCTCATCTTGATTGATTTTCATTGCGGCAAACCCCTTATCCCCGCCAAACCCGAACGTAAAAATGATGACACTTGCAACAATAAACGACAAAAATCTCTTCAAAATCATTTCCCCCTAAGAAGTTAAAATACACCTAAACCACTAAAAATTATAAATCCTCCATACCAAAAGATATATAACAATAATGAAAATCGAACAAAGATAGTAGAAAAGGACCGGGAAATAGGGTCTGACCCTTCCTGTTTTTTTCCAAAACCACGCCGCTGTAAGTCTCGGGTGCTTATAAGGAGTTTGGGAAATAGGGTCTGACCCCCTTTTTTCATTGACGGGAGGTGGGGGCAGGAGTACACTAGTAATAACTTCATCTTGTTACCATATTAGCGAACTAAAGCGATTTGATAGATAATTGCGATTATTTATAGGATTATGTTAGTTTTTTTGATAGTATTTTACATGTGACCCATAGTGGGGTTTTAAGATTGGCATATAGGAAAGATATAAGTATACACATATTTAATTTATCAAGGCCCTGCATTTTAAAAGAGGGGGGTCGAATGGAAATACATACAGTACCCATTATTCCAAAAGGATGTGCAGTCGTGACTAAGCCATTTATGTTTGAGAAACCGTTAGGGATGAGAGATACATTACCGATGCTATACGAAACCAAAGTATCGGTTCGAAATAAGATGAGTGATGAGATCAAGAAGTGGGGGTATCAATTTATTGAAACACCTGCTTTGGAATATTACGAAACGATCGGGGAAGCTTCTGCCATTTTGGATCAGCAATTATTTAAACTGCTTGATGCCCAGGGACATACGCTTGTGCTTCGACCGGATATGACGGCTCCAATCGCCCGGGTGGCGGCATCGAAACTGCTTAAACAACAAATCCCACTACGTCTAGCTTATTCAGCCAATGTGTATCGCGCCCAGCAACGTGAAGGCGGGAGACCGGCTGAGTTCGAGCAAATCGGCATTGAATGTATTGGAAACAAATCAATCAGTGCGGATGCGGAAATGATCGCGTTACTTACCGATGTCCTGAAGGCTGCCGGCCTCGAGGATTTCAAAATATCCATCGGGCATATCGGATTTTTACAGGAATTTTTCTTGAGCATATTAGGGACGGAAGAAAGAGCCTCGGTTTTAAGAAAGTTGTTATATGAGAAGAACTATGTTGGTTTTCGTGAACATGTAAAATCGCTTCCGCTTTCTTCTATTGATAAACAAAGGCTCATCGAATTCATTTCCTTAAGAGGAAGTGAGGGCACTTTGTCAAAAGCAATGGCGCTGCTTGAGAATGGAAAAGGACGGGATTCACTCGATGAACTGAGGGAACTGGCTGTACAGCTGAAGGAATTCGGTGTCGATCAGTATGTGAACCTTGATTTAACGCTAGTCAGTCATATGAGTTATTACACCGGAACGCTGTTCGAAGTGTATGCAGGTCAAGTCGGGTCGCCGATCGGGAATGGTGGACGTTATGACAACTTACTTGAAAAATTCGGATGGGATGCCTCTGCCACTGGTTTTGCAATTCGTGTCGACCGCCTTGCCGAAGCACTAGGCGAACCTAGTCAGCTAATTGCGCCGGAATGCATTTTGTTCAGTCCAGAGCGCCGAGCGGAAGCCCTTGCTTTTGCGAAATCGAAACGACTGGAAGGCAAGAGAATCACGATTCAAGATATTACGGTTGTACAAAATGTCGATGCGTTTACAAGAACTTTTTCTGATGTGCATATGTTTGTAGGGAATGGGGGGAATGGACAAGATGAGTAATAGCTTTTTAACAATCGCGATGCCTAAAGGCAGAATTTTTGAAGAAGCGGCAGAGCTATTAAGGAAGGCCGGCTTTCGTCTACCTCCTGAGTTTGATGATTCCCGTAAGTTGATCATCGAAGTGGAAGAGGAAAATCTTCGGTTCATTTTAGCGAAGCCGATGGATGTCGTAACCTATGTGGAGCATGGAGTTGCGGACATGGGGATTGCGGGCAAGGATGTAATGTTAGAGGAAGAACGCGATGTTTATGAGTTGCTAGATTTGAAAATCAGTGCTTGCTACTTAGCAGTGGCCGGTCTACCAGGAACGAAAATCAGCTCGTTTGCCCCTAAAATTGCGAGTAAATACCCGAATGTGGCCTCGAGTTATTTTCGCCAACAAGGTGAGCAGGTCGAAATCATCAAATTGAATGGTTCGATTGAGTTAGCTCCATTAATTGGCTTGGCAGAGAGAATCGTGGATATCGTCTCAACAGGTCAAACATTGAAGGAAAATGGTTTGGTCGAATATGCGAAAATTGCCAATGTGACTTCAAGGTTGGTGGCGAATCCTGTCAGTTACCGAATTAAAGAAGCGAGAATTACAGAAATTGTCGATCGTTTAGCGGAAATCATAGAACAATAATACGTACGTTTATGAGGTGGAAACATGAAAATTACACGGTTTGCAGAAGGGATTTCCTTGAAGCGTTCAGTTGATGCTGGTACTGCCGATCAACGAAAAGCGGTACAGGATATCATTTATGCTGTGAGAAAAAATGGGGATGAAGCATTACATAATTTTACGGAACGTTTCGACGGCGTTCGTCTTGATGAGTTTCTAGTTACCGAACAGGAAATCGAACAGGCAACAGCGGATTTAACTGAGGAGCAGGTAGCGATCATTCAGGAAGCGGCCGATAATATCAGAATGTTTCACGAGAAACAAATTAGGAACTCCTGGATCACAACCGATGAGAATGGAACGATGCTGGGCCAGAAAATGACGCCCCTTGATGCGGTTGGGGTTTATGTTCCCGGTGGAACGGCTGCCTATCCATCATCCGTTCTGATGAATGTGATGCCTGCCAAAGCTGCGGGTGTGAAGCGAATCGTCATGGTATCTCCACCTGGGAAAGACGGGAAATTGACACCGGCCGTTTTAGCCGCTGCGAAAATTGCCGGTGTGACGGAGATTTACAAGGTCGGTGGGGCTCAAGCGATTGCGGCACTTGCTTATGGAACAGAAACGATTGTGCATGTCGATAAAATCGTCGGTCCCGGCAATATATATGTAGCATTGGCGAAACGGGAAGTATTCGGGGACGTGGCAATCGACATGATTGCAGGCCCTAGTGAAATTGCCGTCCTTGCAGATGATACGGCTGTTGCTTCGGAAGTGGCCGCGGATCTGTTATCACAGGCAGAACATGATGCTCGTGCCTGTAGTGTCCTTGTGACGACTTCAATGGTTCTTGCAACGGAAGTGGCTAAAGAAGTGGAGAAGCAGGTTGCATTACTTCCACGGCGGGAAATTGCAGAAGCTGCGATTAAGGATTACGGGCGGATTGTTGTCTGTGAGAATATGGACGAGGCCATTGGTGCCGTAAATGAGCTGGCACCAGAGCATTTGGAAATTGTGACTCGTGATGCTCTTGAAGTGATGGCGAAAATCCGCCACGCCGGGGCCATCTTTATCGGCCGTTTCAGTTCGGAACCGGTGGGGGATTATTTCGCAGGACCGAATCATGTCTTACCTACGAACGGGACGGCCCGTTTCTCTAGTCCATTAAATGTTGACGATTTCCAAAAGAAATCGAGCATCATCATGTACAGTGAAACGGCATTCCGACAAAACGCGGCGAAAATTGCAGCATTTGCCCGAATGGAAGGACTCGAAGCCCACGCACGCGCCATCGAATCCCGTGGTGTGCAGGAACTTGGGAAATAGGGTCTGACCCCTAAATAAATCATTGAAAGTATTGATATATAAGTCTTGTCAAAGAGTTTGCGAACTTGGGAAATGGGGTCTGACCCCCGATTTGAGGAGGATTAGTTATGGAGCGTTTTGCTAGTGTGGAGCGGAAGACGAATGAGACGGATATTAGTTTGAGGTTTGGTGTCGATGGGGAAGGGAATTCGTCGATTGAGACGGGTGTTCCGTTTATGACGCATATGCTTGATTTGTTCACGAAGCATGGGAAGTTCGATCTTACTGTGGATGCGAAGGGGGATACGGAGGTTGATGATCATCATACAACTGAAGATATCGGCATTTGCTTAGGGCAGACGTTATTGGAAGCCCTTGGGGACAAGCGTGGCATCAAACGTTATGGAAATGCCTTCGTACCGATGGACGAGGCTCTTGCTCAAGTGGTCATCGATTTAAGTAATCGGCCGCATCTTGAGTTCCGTGCAGAGTTCCCTTCGCAAAAGGTCGGGACATTCGATACGGAATTGGTGCATGAATTTCTTTGGAAGTTTGCGCTTGAAGCACGAATGAACCTACATGTCGTCGTTCATTATGGCCATAACACGCATCATATGATCGAGGCAATCTTTAAAGCGCTTGGGCGTGCATTGGATGAAGCTACGTCCATCGATCCGCGAGAAAAAGGGATTCCATCGACGAAAGGAATGTTGTAAATGATCGGGATCGTCGATTACGGAATGGGGAATTTATTTTCCGTCAGTAAGGGGCTCGAACGTTTGGAAGCTGATTCATTCATTTCCGACGACCCAGCCGAGCTGGCCAAAGCTACAGGCATCATCCTACCAGGCGTCGGTTCATTCAGAGATGCGATGAGTCTTTTGGAAAAACAGAAGCTTGATGAGTTCCTGAAACAATACGTCGCCGATGGTGGATTTTTACTCGGGATTTGCCTTGGCATGCAACTTCTATTTGATGAAAGTGAAGAGAATGGACCAGCAAAAGGACTTTCTCTAATTCCAGGGAAAGTCGTTCGTTTTACCGGTGTTGATGCTAACGAACAAACATATAAAGTACCACATATGGGCTGGAACCACCTTGAATTTAAACAATCTTCGCCATTAATCGACGGTCTTGCAGAAGAGCATGTGTACTTCGTCCATTCCTATTATGCGGATACCGATGAATCTTATATGATCGCTTCAGCAACCTATGATGTGGAGGTACCGGCGATCGTGGGGAAAGGCAATGTGTTCGGCATGCAGTTTCATCCGGAGAAAAGCGGGCAGATGGGCATGTCTCTCTTGAAAAATTATTTGTCGTTAGTGGAAGGGGAGGAAAAAGCATGAGCAACTTTACGATTTACCCGGCGATTGATATGCGGGGCGGCAAATGCGTCCGCTTAATCCAGGGAGACTATAATCAGGAAACGGTCTATGGAGATTCTCCCTTTGATATGGCCAAAAGCTTTGCGGACCAAGGAGCAGAGTGGATACATATGGTTGATTTGGATGGGGCCAAAGAAGGCGTGCGCATCAATGACTCATACGTGATTAAAGCGGCAAAAGAGTTGGGGGCGCGTGTCCAAATCGGCGGCGGGATTCGGACGGAGGAGGATATTGCCCATTATCTCGATAACGGTGTAGAGCGTGTCATTCTTGGCAGCACAGCCGTTTCCAATCCTGAATTCACAAAAGAAATGATTAGAAAATACGGGAAACACATCGCGATTGGAATAGATGCGAAGGATGGTAAAGTGGCCACGCATGGTTGGCTACAAACCTCTGAAACACTGGCCATCGATCTTGGGAAAATTCTTGCTGATGCCGGTGCGGAAACGTTTATCGTGACAGATATCGCGACGGACGGGATGCTTTCGGGTCCTAATGTGAAGGGGATTGTCGCGATGGCGGAAGCAACCGGTAAGAATGTGATCGCATCAGGAGGCATCAGTTCGCTTGCTGACCTTATCAAACTCCAAGAATATGAAGCCCAAGGTGTGGCAGGGGCAATTATCGGCAAGGCCATTTATACGAACCGCTTCACGGTAAAAGAAGCGCTGGAAAAGGTGCGTGGTTAAATGCTGACAAAACGGATTATCCCCTGTTTGGATGTAAAGGATGGACGCGTAGTTAAGGGGATTCAGTTTGTTTCCTTAAGAGATGCGGGGGACCCTGTCGAACTTGCGGCCTTTTACGATCAAGAAGGAGCCGATGAACTGGTCTTCCTTGATATTTCTGCTTCGCATGAAGGACGGGAAACCATTGTCGACGTCGTTCAAAGTGTGGCAGGTAGCCTTGCCATCCCCTTTACGGTTGGCGGTGGGATTAACTCACTAGCGGACATGAAGAAGATTCTACGAGCAGGCGCTGATAAAGTGTCTTTAAATACAGCCGCCGTCCTACGACCTGACTTAATCAATGAAGGTTCCGATTACTTTGGAGCGCAATGCATCGTCATTGCCATTGATGCACGATATGATGAAGCACTTGGTTCTTGGCGTGTGTATACCCATGGGGGCAGAAAACCGACAGAATGGGAAGTCATAGAGTGGGCAAAGGAAGCGGTCAGCCGTGGTGCCGGTGAAATCTTATTAACTAGCATGGATTGTGATGGCGAGAAGCAAGGGTTTAACATTGCATTAACGAAAGCGGTATCTGAAGCTGTTTCCGTTCCGGTCATTGCCTCGGGTGGTGCCGGGAATGCGGAGCATTTCCAGACTGCATTTGAAGAAGGAAAAGCGGACGCGGCATTGGCGGCTTCAATTTTCCATTATAAAGAAACATCAGTTAAAGAAGTCAAAACGTTTCTCAAACAACAAGGAGTGGTTGTACGATGAATTTCGATACTATTAAATATGATGAAAAAGGCCTTATTCCAGCGATTATCCAGGATGCTGGTACAGGAGAAGTGCTTACACTTGCTTACATGAACAAAGAATCCTTGAATCTGTCCATTGCAAAAGGGGAGACGGTATTCTATAGCCGTTCTCGCAATGAGTTATGGCATAAAGGGGAAACGAGCGGAAATACACAAAAAATAGTCGAAATGAAATATGACTGCGACCAGGATGCATTAGTCGTGAAAGTTGTACCTGCAGGGCCCGCATGCCACACTGGTGCAACTAGTTGCTTTGGCACAACGATTTATAAAGATGAAGAAGTGCAACAATCTGGACCAACGAACGTGAATTTCCTAACGGAATTGGAAGGGTTGATTGCAGAGCGAAAAGCAGAAATGCCTGAAGGATCTTATACGACCTACTTATTCGAAAAAGGCGTTGATAAAATCCTGAAAAAAGTGGGGGAAGAATCGGCTGAAGTCATCATAGCTGCCAAAAACCGTGATGCCGAAGAACTTTCGATGGAAAGTGCCGATCTCCTTTATCACTTATTCGTCCTGCTACAAGAACAGGAATTACCTTTCCAGGCCGTTCTTGATGTATTAAAAGCTAGGCATTCCGTAAAAGACGAGCCAAAATCAAAGGCCTAAGCAGGTCTATTGCCCTCCTTCTTCGGAGGGTATTTTTTTTACAAAGGCCACCCGTCAAATCGAGAAAAAGGAAGTCAAATTTCAATTTCCAGTTTCTTGAATCGTTCGGCAAAAATCCTTCCATATGGTATAATACTATAGTTAATCAACTTGTAGATGGAGGATTACATGAGTAAAGACTCTAATTATGGCCAACAGGCAAAAATTCTAACCTTTCACCCAACTGGTGAGTATTACTTCACCAAGGGTTTAAAAGCATATCATAGACATGAATTACCAAAGTCAAAAAAATACCTGGAACGTGCCTTGGAACTTGAACCCGCTGAACCGATGATTGCATGCCAATTGGCAATTACTTGTTCGGAAATCGGAGAATACAATTATTCCAATAACCTTCTAGAAAATATCTTGGATGTAATGGATCCCTTTATGTCGGAATGCCATTACTTCCTAGCCAATAATTATGCCCATTTAGGCATGTTCAAGGAAGCATACCGCCATGCGAGTGCTTACCTGGATAAAGAGGAAGACGGGGAATTCAGTGACGACGCTGAGGATCTTCTTGAACTGATCACCTTTGAGTCAGATGGTTCGGAGGAAAATCCCTTCAAGCATGATGGCCTGATTGCCAAACAGGAGAAAGCGCGTGAATATTTGGAAGCGGGCGACTTCCCTAGAGCGATTGAAGTGTTAAAAGAAACGATTGCCGAATATAAGGATTACTGGTCCGCTTACAATAACCTTGCGTTAGCCTACTTTTACCTTGGGCAGGAAGATGAGGCGTTCGCCACATTGGATGAGGTCCTGGAAAAAAGCCCAGGAAACCTGCATGCGCTATGCAATTTAGTCGTCTTTTATCATTATCAACAGGAAGATGAGAAGGTGGATGAACTTGTTTCGATGCTCGAAAAGATCCGGCCGATGCTATCGGAACATCGCTTCAAGCTCGGTGCCACTTTTGCATTAATCGGAAACTATGCATCTGCATATAAATGGTTAAATGTGCTACAAAAGCAAGGATTTGAAGGCGACGGAACGTTCTACTATTGGCTGACGATATCGGCTCATCATTTAGGACATGAACAGGCCGCCAGAAAAGCATGGAAAAAGGTCATTGAAATGAATCCAGAAAAAGAAGGTATGGAGCCATGGGGGGATATGAACGCTACCTCTGATGGGTTTGAAAATCACCTTCCTTCTATTATAAAACGGCTTGATAGTGAATTTATCGAAGAAAGATTGTTTGCTATTTTCCTATTAAAGCACTCCGTTCATAAACCGAAGCTTTTGAAAAACCAGGTTTTCGGCATGAAGCAGAATTTCACCGAATGGGAAAAGGATTATGCTGACATGGTGCAGGAACCTAATAAAGACCGCCAACTGACAGCGATTGGTTTTGCCGATCGGACGGCAGAATTGTTATATCAGCATTTTCACCCTATCCAATTAAATGAAGCAGGCCTTTATTTAATGTGGTTTTCTGTCTTCGTCGAGGCTACCCATGCGAATCAGAAGCTGAACAATCCAGCAGGTTGGGCGTCAGCTGTCGAATATGTATGGAATAAGCTGAAAAACGAAAAGATGAGTAAACAGGTCATCGCGGATAAATATTTCATATCGGTGTCCACTTTGTCGAAGTATGTAAAGCTTGTTCAAAACCTGTTAGGTTGAGCAAATATTTGGACGAAAAATTATTTGTTATATAGGATAATAGGTAGGGAACACTAACCGTAGTGAAAGTTCCATTTGTAATGGAATATGAAGGAGTGAGAATTATGTCTGAAAAAATTTATGACGTTGTGATTATCGGAGCGGGTCCTGCTGGGATGACTGCTGCTGTATATACATCACGTGCGAACCTTTCAACATTGATGCTAGAACGCGGAGTGCCAGGAGGCCAGATGGCCAATACGGAAGAAGTCGAAAACTACCCAGGATTCGACACCATTCTTGGACCTGAGCTATCCACAAAAATGTTTGACCATGCTAAAAAATTCGGTGCGGAATACGCTTATGGAGATGTTAAGGAAATCATTGATGGGGAAGAGTACAAAACCATCAAAGCAGGCTCCAAGGAATTCAAAGCACGATCTATCATCGTTTCTTCAGGTGCGGAATATAAGAAAATCGGCGTCCCGGGTGAAAAAGAGTTGGGTGGCCGCGGTGTTTCTTATTGTGCTGTCTGTGATGGGGCTTTCTTTAAAGAGAAAGAACTGTTCGTCATCGGTGGAGGAGACTCTGCTGTTGAAGAGGGCGTCTACTTGACTCGCTTCGCTTCTAAGGTGACGATCGTTCATAGACGTGACGAACTTCGTGCACAGAAAATCCTTCAAGATCGTGCGTTCGCTAATGAAAAAATCGACTTCATCTGGAATCATACATTGAAACAAATCAATGAAGAGGGCGGAAAAGTCGGTAGTGTCACACTTGTTTCAACGGCTAACGGAGAAGAAAAAGAGCTAAAGGCAGACGGAGTATTCATCTATATCGGCATGCTTCCTTTAACCAAGCCTTTTGAAAATCTGGGCATCTTGAATGCTACGGGCTACATCGAGACGAATGATGTAATGGAAACACGGGTTCCAGGCATCTTTGCAGCTGGAGACGTTCGTGAAAAAACATTGCGTCAAATCGTAACGGCTACTGGGGACGGTAGTATCGCTGCACAATCGGTTCAGCACTATGTGGAAGAATTAAAAGAAAAGTTGCAAATTAAAGCGTAACGGCTTATACAAAAATTTACACTTCGTCATTGCGTTTTAACGAGGTTGTAACATCCATGCAATAAAGATTGGGTATAGTTAGGGTAGTATTGACCCCCTTTATTATATAACGTGTTGGGCACAGAGGAATCTGTGTCTTTTTTTTTGTATGGGGGACATGGGTTATGGGTACAAAGTGATTGTGTGGTCATGAATAATCAACCAAACCAGGAAGTTTCCTTTATTGTTAGCTTATTTCAAAAATAGTATAATGATAAGATATACTACACATAGTTTAATCATAGAGGTAAGATGTAAAATACAGCTTGTTTGTACTATAAGCATTTGTAAATCGCCAGATGGATGTCTAGCGGTGATTTAAGAATTGAACGGATACTCTAAGGAAGTCAGAGGAGAAGTTTCTATAGTCGAGCATAGGCCAATTTGAGGTGAAGAACGTGCAACGTGTCACAAACTGTGTATTAGTTAAGGACAATAAGATCCTTTTATTAAAGAAACCAAGACGTGGATGGTGGGTAGCCCCAGGCGGCAAGATGGAGCCTGGTGAATCAATCCGGGATGCCTGTATTAGGGAATACCGTGAAGAGACGGGCGTTTACTTGAAAAACCCCACCATTAAAGGAATCTTCACCTTCATTATGAAGGATGGAGACAAAGTATTATCCGAATGGATGATGTTTACTTTCTTTGCTACTGATTCCGATGGCATCAATGTGGATGTGTGTGAAGAAGGCGAGCTATTTTGGCACCCTATTGAAGATGTTAAAAAACTGGACATGGCTGAAGGGGATTATCATATTCTAGATTATATGGTTCAGGGAAGCGGAGTAATCTACGGTACCTTTACCTATACACCCGAGTTTAAGTTACTTTCCTATCGACTTGATCCAGGTTAATGATTATTTATAAAAGCAATTACTACTCCAGGGGGCGAAAAGAATGAGTGATGGGCAGATGAATGATACGCAGTTGGTCGTCATAACAGGAATGTCAGGAGCAGGAAAGACGGTGGCCATTCAAAGTTTTGAAGACCTCGGTTTTTTTTGCGTCGATAATTTGCCGCCCGCTTTATTGCCAAAGTTTTTGGAGTTGATGAAAGACTCTGGAAATAAGATGAATAAAGTAGCCCTTGTCATGGATTTACGGGGGAGGGAATTTTTCGATTCCTTGTTCCTTGCCTTGGATCAATTGACGGAAACATCATGGGTCTCCCCTAGGATCCTCTTTCTTGAGGCGGATGATGAAGCTTTGGTCCGTCGATATAAAGAAACGAGAAGGACTCATCCATTAGCTCCGATGGACCGGCCGTTAGAGGGCATTAAATTGGAACGGGACCTTTTGGATGAATTAAAAGGTCGGGCGCAGTTAATTTTCAATACGTCCCAGCTGAAGCCACGCGAATTAAGGGAAAAGATTGCATCTGAGTTTTCAAAGGATAAACAGGTTGGATTTTCTGTTAATGTCATGTCTTTCGGTTTCAAACATGGCTTGCCAATTGATGCGGACCTTGTGTTTGACGTGCGTTTTCTGCCTAACCCATACTATATCGATC
The DNA here is from genome assembly GCF_050272735.1 of Peribacillus sp. NPDC046944. NCBI lineage: Bacteria > Bacillati > Bacillota > Bacilli > Caryophanales > Bacillaceae > Peribacillus > Peribacillus sp. NPDC046944. The sequence continues at coordinate 223,044 of NZ_JBNNML010000006.1, read as the reverse complement.
AAATGAGACCAAAGACTGGCCTTGATAAGGAAGTGTCCAGTTACGTTTTAAAATGGGGCGAGACTCAAAAGTTTCTAGAAAAGCTGACGGATTTGCTTGCGTTCATGCTTCCGTATTATAAACGTGAAGGAAAAGCCCAGCTTGTTATTGCGATTGGATGTACAGGTGGTCAGCACCGTTCTGTAGCTTTGACCGAATACATTTCTAATTTTTTTAAAAAGAGCTATACGGTTCATGTGTCCCATCGTGATATCGAAAAGAGTAAGGGGAAAGTAGATGCCAGATAAAGAGAAACAGCCTAGAGTAGTGATCATTGGAGGGGGAACGGGCCTTCCAGTCCTACTTAGGGGGTTGAAGAAATACCCAGTAGATATAACGGCAATCGTGACGGTTGCTGACGATGGTGGAAGCTCCGGTCGTATCCGCGAAGATATGCACATCCCCGCTCCAGGTGATATCCGTAATGTCTTGGCGGCACTCTCGGATGTAGAGCCACTTGTCGAGCAGATGTTTCAACACCGTTTTCAAAGTAAAAATGAATTGTCCGGTCATTCATTAGGGAATCTAATCCTTGCTGCCATGACTTCATTGACGGGGGACTTTGTCCATGCAATCCAGGAAATGAGTAAGTTCCTGAATGTCCGTGGCAAAGTCCTTCCTGCTGCTAACCAAAGTGTGGTCCTTCATGCTGAAATGGAAGATGGAACGATTGTAACGGGAGAGTCGAAAATCCCCTTATCAGGCAAGAAGATAAAAAGAGTATTTCTATCTCCTCAACACATAAAGCCACTCAGTGAAACGATTCAGGCAATCAAGCAGGCCGACCTGATTGTGATTGGTCCAGGTAGTTTATACACGAGCATCCTTCCTAATTTACTTGTTCCAGGTATCGGAGAAGAAATAGCCCGCTCCAAAGCTAAGAAAGTGTACATCTGCAATCTAATGACCCAAGCAGGGGAGACACTGGATTATAGCGCGAGCGACCATATAAAAGCGATATATGATCACATGGGAAATGCCTACATAGATCGCATTCTTGTCAATGCTGAAGAAATACCATCTGAAATTCAGCAACGGTATCATGCGGAGTATGCAAAACCGGTTGTGTATGATGTCGAGAGTTTAAAAAGAATGGGCCTTGAAATCATACAGGGGCACATTTTCAGCTTTGAGGGGGACGTCATTCGCCATGACACCAAAAAGGTGGCGGATTTACTATATAATATGCTGATACATGAAAGTCATATAGCTCCTTAAATATAGGTGGAGACTGTCTTTTGACTAAAAAATAGATGACCTATGTTCAATTGGGGGTGAAATGAATGTCTTTTGCTTCGGAAACAAAAAAAGAACTGACTACATTGGAAAGTAAGGATTGTTGCGTGAAAGCCGAGTTGTGTGCGCTCATCCGGATGAACGGATCCCTTTCCTTTTCGAATCGTAAGCTTGTCGTGGATATACAAACGGAAAATGCGGCGATTGCCAGAAGGATCTATACACTTTTGAAAAAGAGTTATGAGGTCCAGGTCGAACTGCTCGTTCGTAAGAAGATGAAACTCAAAAAGAATAATGTGTATATTGTCAGGATGTCAGCGGGAGGACAGCGGATCTTGACCGATTTAGAAATATTAGGAGAAGGATTTGAAATTCTCCATGACATATCCGATAATATAGTTGGGAAGAAATGCTGTAAGCGTTCGTATATAAGAGGTGCTTTCCTTGCTGGAGGTTCGGTCAATAATCCAGAGACGTCATCTTATCACCTGGAAATTTTCTCTCTTTATAAAGAACATAATGATGCCTTATGTGAATTAATGAATAAGTTTGATTTAAAGGCAAAGACGCTTGAACGAAAAAAGGGATATATCATTTATTTAAAAGAAGCCGAGAAAATTGCCGAGTTCTTAAGCATTGTTGGGGCGCACTCAGCGTTATTAAGATTTGAGGATGTACGAATTGTCCGTGATATGCGTAATTCCGTCAATAGGCTCGTAAATTGTGAAACTGCTAATTTGAATAAGACGATTGGGGCTTCACTGCGGCAAGTTGAAAATATCCATTATATCGAAGACACGGTGGGACTAAGCATTTTGCCGGATAAGTTACGGGAAATCGCGGAGCTACGGATCGCCTTTCAGGATATTACCCTAAAGGAACTGGGTGAAATGGTTTCTGGTGGGTCGATCAGCAAATCCGGCATTAATCACAGACTGCGAAAAATTGATGAAATAGCTGATAGACTCCGTGGGGGAGAAGCTTTTTCTGCGAAAAAATAATAAGGTGTAAATGGAGAGATCAAGATGGTGGAAAAACAAATAGAAGTAAAACTGAAGACAGGTTTACAAGCCCGCCCGGCGGCTCTTTTCGTTCAAGAGGCTAACCGCTTTCATTCAGATGTTTTCCTTGAAAAAGAAGGAAAAAAGGTGAATGCCAAAAGCATCATGGGTTTAATGAGCCTTGCCATTAGTTCTGGTGTATCCATCAAGCTTATTGTAGACGGTCGCGACGAACAGGATGCGATGGAAGCGTTGGTAGAATTCGTACAGCAAGAAGGATAAGAAAAATGGGATGCTCACACGGCATCCCTTTTTTTATAGAAAAAACGGACTCGAATGGAGTCCGTTCAGTTTCGTATTAAGATTCTTTCTTTTCATCAAGGTGGCTACGAGTGATGACTTTGTCAATCAAGCCATATTCAAGAGCTCTCTCAGAAGTCATGAAGTTATCACGTTCTGTATCTCTTTGAAGAACTTCAAGAGGTTGACCAGTGCGGTCGGCTAAGATTTGGTTCAATTTATCTTTCAAGTGAAGGATTCGGCGGGCAGCAATCTCGATTTCCGTTGCTTGTCCTTGTGCGCCTCCAAGTGGTTGGTGAATCATGACTTCACTGTTAGGAAGGGCAAAACGTTTTCCTTTTTCCCCAGCAGCCAATAGGAATGCACCCATTGAAGCCGCCATACCGATACATACAGTAGAGACATTAGGCTTGATATATTGCATCGTATCATAGATAGCCATACCGGAAGTGATGCTTCCACCTGGGCTGTTGATGTATAATGTGATATCTTTTTCAGGATTTTCAGCTTCTAAGAATAGTAATTGAGCGACTATTGAATTGGATACATTGTCGTCGATAGCACTTCCAAGCATGATGATCCGGTCTTTTAATAAACGGGAATAAATATCGTAGGCACGCTCCCCACGACTTGTTTGTTCGATTACTGTAGGAATTAAATTCATGTTCATTTCCTCCTTCGATTAAGAGAATCATTTAAATTCTTTATGTATGTATGATACACTTTTTGGTCAATTAAGGTCAAACAAAACAAACCCGATATTTGATTATTCGTTCGACAATTTCCTATGAATGCTCCTTTCAAATTATATTTAATTTGAATTATGCCGTTCAGGGATGAATTTCCACTTTATCCATACTACCCATATATTAAGGTTTTAAACCTGAATGCCTCTTGCAAACAAACGGTTTATATCATATAATTAAGTCTGTTGTTAACCAACTTCCCATTCTGCCCTCGTAGTGCAACGGATAGAACGCAAGCCTCCGAAGCTTGAAATGCAGGTTCGATTCCTGCCGAGGGCATTACTAAATCTTCTGCTTATGTATTAAGCAGGGGATTTTTTTATGGAAAAAAGACTCGATTCTTGTTTGAAATCCTCGATTTTTTATCTGTTCCAAGGAAACTTTGTCATTTCCAGGAAAGTAGTCGTGATGGGCTTTGCCTCAGCATAAGCTATATAAAATACGACTATACCATTCCAGAAAAAAGTAAGCGTTTCCAAATTTTTGTGTAGAATTATCTCCTAATCATGTAAAATGGAATGGGGGAGGGATGAATCGATGAGTATGAACATGAAGGCAGGTCTTTTTCAACAGCAAACATTAAAAATGGCTATGACCCAGGAATTAATGCAATCTATTACATTGTTGCAGTATTCCACACAAGAGCTTACATCCTTTTTAGAAAACAAAGTGGAGGAAAATCCTCTAATATCCCTGGAACAACCAGTTTCCGCTTTATTTCAACCTACCTATGATCGTAAAAAAGGAAAACAACATATAAAAAACACGTATGACTCGAACTATTGGATTGAACAATTGAGTGAAGACACATTTTCACTTGAACAGCATGTCATGTCACAATTAAATCACCAAAAGCTAACCGGTGAACACCAAAAGGCTATATTGTTCTTGATCCGTAACCTTGATGAAAATGGTTATTTGCGGATTCATTTGGATGATATATGTGAACCCGGTATGTCTTCTGCCGTTTTGGAAGAAAGCTTAGGAATGTTACAAGAGCTTGAGCCACATGGTCTAGGGGCAAGGAATCTGCAGGAGTGCCTCCTTCTTCAGGCAAAAGCAGAAGGGGTGAATCCACTGGCGGAGTCCATCCTTGAAAACTATTTCCTTGAGTTCGTGGAAAAGCGCTGGAAAGACTTAAGTAAGAAGATTTGTGTCTCTTTGAAGGAAATACAACAAGTGCTTGATTATGTCCAGACATTGAACCCAAGGCCCGGGTCACTCTTTTTTCAGGAAAAGCCCTCCTATATTGTACCGGATGTAGTCGTGGAAGCGATCGATGGTATCCTGCTAGTCGGAAATTCAGATGGGAATTCGCCGAATCTACATGTAGATAAAGGGTATCTGAACCAAATGAAGAGTTACAAAGATCAAGGTGTACAGCGTTTCATTCAGGACAAGTGGCAGGAGTTTCAATGGATTTCAAAAGGAATCCAACAGCGTAAGGAAACCATTCTAAAGGTCATGCAAACGATCGTCGAAAAGCAGCCTGCCTGCTTTCTTCATGGGCTGAATTATTTAAAGCCAATGACGATGAAGGAGATCGCGGACGAAATCGGTATTCATGAGTCCACCGTAAGTCGGGCTGTCAAAGGGAAATATGTTCAAACACCTTTTGGTACATTAGAAATGAGGATATTTTTCACTACGTCCTTGCAGTCGGTCGGCCATGTGGAAGATATGTCAGGCATGCAGGCGAAAAAGTATCTGCAGGCAGCCATCCAAAACGAAAATAAGCAAAAGCCGCTTTCCGATCAAGATTTGGTGACTTGGTTAAAAGAAGAGAAGGGAATCATCCTGGCACGGCGAACCGTAGCGAAGTACCGAGAGCAACTGGGCATTCCCTCTTCGTCTAAACGAAAAAGATATGATTGAAAAGGATGAGTAACGGTGGAAAAGAAGACATTCATTTTGTATAGCAGGGAACAATGCCCGCTATGTGTAAAGGCAAAACGGGTCCTGGATGAATTAAAACGGGAATCCGACCTGCATTATTCAGAAATCGATATTCATTCTGATGATGCGCTACTAGAAAAGTACGGGTTAATGATTCCAGTCATTGAGAAGGATGGAAGAATCATTCAGTACGGAAATGTTGATATATCAACGATTCGCAGCTTTTTGGAAAAATAAACTATCAAATGATTTGAAGAAACATTCCGTTCCTGCTAGAATAAAGTATGTAGCAGGAATATTTTTTTATTTTAAGTGGGACAAAAAATGACTATGTGGGACATAATATGTCCATAAAGATTTATTAGGAGTTTTAACATGCATACATTACTCGAAGTACAAAGAAAATTATTGCCCGATTTCCTTTCGGTTATGCAAAAAAGGTATGATATCCTGCGTTATATCAAAATGTTGCAACCAGTGGGAAGGCGAAGTCTGGCTGTTAGCCTTAATTTGACGGAGCGGACCCTTCGAAGTGAAATTGATTTTCTAAAAGGTCAGAACCTCATAAATATATTTAGTTCTGGCATGTTGCTTTCTGAAGAAGGGATTGAAATCCTGGAAAAATTGGAAGGAATAATGCGAGAAGTAATGGGTATAGACATTATGGAGAGGCAATTGCAGGAAATGCTACAGGTTGACGAGGTCATTATCGTCTCAGGAAACTGTGATGAATCGCCTTGGGTAAAAAAAGATTTGGGTAAAGCCTGTGCAAACCGTATGAAGCGGGAATGGAGCATGAAAAACACCATAGCGGTTACTGGCGGGTCGACAATGGCCGAAGTAGCCAATTCTTTATCACCAGATGAAGCATCGATGCAACTGACATTTGTTCCAGCCCGAGGGGGTCTTGGTGAAGCAACGCAGAACCAAGCAAACACGATTGTAGAAAAAATGGCACATAAAGCTCGCGCATCATACCGGGTATTGTATGTACCCGATCAACTGAGCGATGAGTCGTATGCTTCCTTCATGAAGGAGCCTGCCATGAAAGAGGTCATCACCAAAATTAAATCTGCAGATATGATTATCCATGGTATCGGTGATGCTTTAGCGATGGCTAAGCGAAGAAATACTACACCTGATATGTTAAAAAAGCTACATGATGGAAATGCTGTAGGTGAAGCGTTTGGTTATTATTACGATGAAGATGGAACTGTTGTCCACAAAGTCTTGACCGTCGGCATTCAATTAGAGGATCTTAGCCCAGAAAAGCGAGTGATAACTGTCGCTGGTGGAAAGACTAAAGCGAAGGCAATCCGTTCCTATATGAAAGGCGCTCCTTCATCCACGGTTTTGATTACGGATGAGGCGGCAGCAATGGAGTTAATTCAGGGATATCATACCCTTTAATAAAATATTTTCGAACTTAAGAGGAGGAATTTTTCATGACAGTAAAAGTTGGTATTAATGGTTTTGGACGTATTGGACGTAACGTATTCCGCGCAGCATTAAAAAATCCAGAGGTGGACATCGTCGCTATTAACGACTTAACGGATGCTAATATGTTGGCACACCTTCTACAATATGACTCCATTCATGGTTCTCTACAAGAGAAAGTAACAGTGGACGGGGATTACCTGGTAGTTGATGGACATAAAGTCAAAGTATTGGCGGAACGTGATCCAGCACAATTAGGTTGGGGCGAACTTGGCGTAGAAGTTGTTGTTGAATCAACAGGACGTTTTACAAAACGTGCCGATGCAGCTAAACATTTAGAAGCTGGTGCGAAGAAAGTCATCATCTCTGCTCCTGCCTCTGATGAAGATATTACAATTGTCATGGGTGTAAATGAAGAAAAATATGACGCAGCAAACCATCACGTTATTTCAAATGCATCTTGTACGACAAACTGCTTAGCTCCTTTTGCTAAAGTCCTTCAAGAACAATTTGGTATTAAACGTGGAATGATGACAACTGTTCACTCATATACAAATGACCAACAAATTCTAGATTTACCTCATAAAGATTATCGCCGTGCACGTGCAGCTGCTGAAAATATCATTCCGACAACAACAGGTGCAGCTAAAGCTGTAGCACTTGTCCTTCCTGAGTTAAAAGGGAAATTAAATGGTATGGCGATGCGTGTACCTACACCAAACGTGTCTGTAGTGGACTTAGTGGCTGAGCTTGAAAAAGACGTGACAGCTGAAGAAGTAAACGCAGCGTTCAAAAAGGCGTCAGAAGGCGAACTAAAAGGCATTCTTGAATACAGTGAACTTCCACTAGTATCTGGTGACTATAACGGAAACCCATCTTCTTCTACAATTGATGCGCTTTCTACAATGGTCATGGAAGGTAACATGGTAAAAGTATTATCTTGGTATGATAATGAAACAGGATACTCTAACCGTGTTGTAGACTTAATTGGATATCTTGCTAAAAAAGGTCTGTAATTCGCTTAAATTATGAATAGAAAAAAACCTCACGAAGGTGAGGTTTTTTTTATAACAGCATAAAAAACGCTTGTTTTTGGATAATTATCCGTTTACAGATTATAATGGAAAAGAGAAAAAGGGAGTTGGAAAGTCGTTGACTCCCTTTTTACTAATAGAGTGGAAAATATAGTAACCATATCTAAGGAGGTTCTTGGATTATGAATAAAAAGTCGATTAAAGATATTGAATTAAAAGGAAAACGCGTATTTTGCCGAGTGGACTTCAACGTTCCGATGCAGGATGGTAAGATTTCGGATGATACGAGAATCAAGGCTGCATTACCGACTATCACGTACTTAATCGAACAAGGGGCAAAAGTTATATTAGCCAGTCACCTTGGTCGTCCTAAGGGACAAGTTGTAGAAGAATTACGCTTAGCTCCCGTTGCAGAAAGATTGAGCCAGCTGATCGGCAAAGACGTACAGAGAGCTGATGAAGCATATGGAGAGGCCGTACAATCAATCATCGAAGGGTTAAAGGATGGCGAGCTTCTATTGCTGGAAAACGTACGCTTTTATCCTGGGGAAGAGAAGAATGATCCTGAATTGGCGAAGGAATTTGCTAAACTTGCGGATGTCTATGTCAATGATGCTTTCGGGGCAGCTCACCGTGCCCATGCGTCAACAGAAGGAATTGCCCACCATCTTCCAGCCGTTGCCGGATTGTTGATGGAAAAGGAACTTTCCGTTTTAGGAAAAGCATTATCCGAACCTGATCGTCCATTTACCGCAATCATCGGTGGAGCTAAAGTGAAAGATAAAATCGGCGTCATCGAAAATCTTTTAGAAAAAGTGGATCACTTGATAATTGGCGGTGGATTGGGTTATACCTTTATTAAAGCCCAAGGCCATGAAGTTGGCACGTCGTTATTGGAAGAAGATAAAATCGAACTGGCCAAGTCATTCATTGAAAGTGCGAAGGAAAAAGGCGTCAAAATGCACTTGCCGATCGATGCGGTCGTTACAGCGGAATTTTCTCCTGATGCGGAAACGGAAATTGTCGATATCGATTCAATCCCAAGTGATAAAATGAGTCTTGATATTGGACCTAAAACAAGTGAACTTTTTGCAGATGTCATTAAAGGATCTAAGCTGGTCATTTGGAACGGACCGATGGGAGTCTTTGAATTTGATAAATATGCGAATGGGACGAGAGCGGTTGCTGAAGCCTTAGCGGATGCAAAAGATACATACAGCATCGTGGGCGGCGGCGATTCAGCGGCAGCAGCGGAGAAGTTCGGTCTTGCCGAGAAGATGTCCCATATTTCAACGGGTGGCGGTGCCTCTCTAGAGTTCATGGAAGGTAAGGAATTACCAGGCGTCGTGGCTTTGAACGATAAGTAAGAATGACAATCCGAGAAAATAACAACTCTAGAAGGGATGGAGAACGAATGAGAAAACCGATTATTGCAGGTAACTGGAAAATGAATAAAACATTATCAGAAGCGACCGGGTTTTTAGAAGAAGTCAATACACTAATTCCAAAAGCGGATAAGATTGATTCGGTAGTCTGTGCTCCGGCATTATTTTTGAATCAACTTGTTCAATCAGCACAAGGAACAGATGTGAAGATTGGTGCACAAAATATGCACTATGAAGAAAATGGCGCATTCACTGGAGAAATCAGCCCGATTTCCCTTGCTGATATCGGCGTTTCCTATGTCATCCTTGGTCATTCTGAACGCCGTGAAATGTTTAATGAAACGGATGAAGCCGTGAATAAGAAAGTGCATGCCGCTTTTAAACATAACCTGACACCTATCGTTTGCTGTGGGGAAACACTTGAGCAAAGGGAAGCTGGCGAAACCAATGATTTCGTTGGAGGGCAGATTGAAAAAGGCCTTGCCGGTCTAACTGAAGATCAATTGAAACAAACGGTCATCGCCTATGAACCAATTTGGGCCATCGGAACTGGCAAGTCATCATCTGCTGAGGATGCCAATGAAGTGTGTGCCCATATCCGTTCAGTTGTGGCTGACAAGTTTTCTAAAGAAGCGGCAGAAGCGGTCCGCATTCAATATGGTGGTAGTGTGAAACCTGAAAACATCAAGGAATATATGGCTCAACCAGATATCGATGGTGCTTTGGTTGGTGGCGCAAGCTTGAAACCCGATTCATTTTTACAATTGTTGGAGGCTGGTCAATATGAGTAAATCGCCTGTCGCTCTTATCATCTTAGACGGCTTTGGATGCCGGAAAGAAGAAGAGGGAAATGCAGTTTATCATGCAAAAAAGCCTAATTTCGATCGATTTTGGGAACAATATCCTCACTCGCATTTAACTGCAAGTGGGGAAGCGGTTGGTCTACCTGCGGGTCAAATGGGGAATTCTGAAGTAGGACACTTGAATATCGGGGCAGGGCGGATCGTCTATCAAAGCTTGACGCGTGTAAATCTTGCCATTCGTGAAGGCGAATTCGCGGAAAACCCAACATTACTTGATGCCATGACCCATGCCAAGGAAAAGGGTACGGCCCTTCACTTGTTCGGTTTACTTTCAGATGGTGGCGTACACAGTCATATTGAGCATTTATATGCCCTTCTGAAGCTGGCAGCGAAAGAAGGCGTCAAAGATGTATTTGTTCATGCATTTTTGGATGGCCGAGATGTCGGACCGAAAACGGCAAAAGGGTATATTAAAGATGCCGAAGCCAAAATGAAGGAAATTGGTGTAGGACAATTCGCTACCATTTCCGGACGTTATTACTCGATGGACCGAGATAAACGATGGGAGCGCGTGGAGAAATCATACCGTTCCATGGTATACGGAGATGGACCAGCATACGGTTCGGCAATGGAGTGTGTGGATGATTCGTATGAACATGGTATTTTCGATGAGTTCGTGATTCCTTCTGTCATTACCGCTGAAGATGGTAAGCCTGTAGCGACAATACAGGACGAAGACGCCGTTATTTTCTATAACTTCCGTCCAGACCGTGCCATTCAAATATCCAATACGTTCACGAACAAGGACTTCCGTTCATTCGATCGTGGTCCGGGACATCCTGAGCACCTTCATTTTGTCTGTTTGACACATTTCTCGGAAACTGTTGACGGATATGTTGCTTTTAAGCCGACAAATCTTGATAATACAATAGGAGAAGTACTTTCTCAAAACAATCTTACACAGCTTCGTATCGCAGAAACGGAAAAATATCCACACGTGACATTTTTCATGAGCGGTGGCCGTGAAGAGAAGTTTCCTGGTGAAGAGAGGATTCTAATTAATTCTCCAAAGGTTGCTACATACGATCTACAACCTGAAATGAGTGCCTATGAAGTGACGGATGCTTTGCTGGAGCAAATTGAGGCGGACCGCTTTGATGCGATTCTCTTAAATTTTGCCAATCCGGATATGGTTGGTCACTCAGGGATGCTGGAGCCTACTATTAAAGCGATTGAAACCGTCGATGAATGCCTTGGTAAGATTGTCGACCTAATCGTCGCAAAGGGCGGTACAGCCATCATCACGGCCGATCACGGAAATGCCGATGAAGTCGTGACGCTTGAAGGGAACCCAATGACAGCACATACAACCAATCCTGTACCTGTCATTGTCACAAAAAATCAGGTAACATTAAGAACAGGTGGAATTCTAGGTGATTTGGCTCCAACGATGCTTGATTTGCTTGGAGTTGAAAAACCTGTCGAAATGACGGGTAAATCCCTATTATCTAAATAAAACAGCAATAAAAAAGGAGAGATTTAAATGCCGTATATCGAACATGTATATGCACGCGAAGTACTAGATTCACGTGGTAATCCAACAGTAGAAGTAGAAATTCAAACAGAGTCAGGATACTTTGGCCGTGCGATCGTGCCATCTGGTGCATCAACAGGAGAACACGAAGCGGTTGAACTTCGTGACGGAGATAAATCTCGTTACCTTGGCAAAGGGGTACAAAAAGCAGTTGATAACGTAAATAATATCATTGCTGAAGCAGTCATCGGCTTGGATGTAACCAATCAAGCTGGTCTTGATTTAACGATGATTGAATTAGATGGAACAGAAAATAAAGGGAACCTGGGCGCTAATGCGATTCTTGGTGTTTCCATGGCCGCTGCCCATGCTGCAGCAGAATTCTCAGGACTACCATTGTATCGCTACCTTGGAGGATTCAATGCTAAACAACTTCCGACTCCAATGATGAACATCATTAACGGTGGATCACATGCGGACAACAATGTGGACTTCCAAGAATTCATGATTCTTCCTGTCGGTGCTCCTAGCTTTAAAGAAGCCGTCCGTATGGGTGCAGAAGTATTCCATGCATTGAAATCGGTTCTTTCATCTAAAGGCTTAAATACAGCTGTTGGTGATGAAGGTGGATTTGCTCCAAACCTTGGTTCAAACCGTGAAGCCCTTCAAGTCATCATCGAAGCAATCGATAAAGCTGGTTACAAAGCTGGCGAAGACATCTATCTTGGTATGGACGTTGCTTCTTCTGAGTTCTATAACAAAGAAACAGGCAAATACGACCTTGCTGGCGAAGGACGCAATGGCGTGACTTCTGAAGAAATGGTCGCTTTCTATGAAGAGCTAGTGAATGAGTTCCCAATCCTTTCTATTGAAGATGGCTTGGACGAAAATGACTGGGATGGTCACAAGCTTCTGACGGAACGCCTTGGAACAAAGGTTCAATTGGTTGGTGACGATTTATTCGTTACGAACACGAAAAAATTGGCTGAAGGTATCGAAAAAGGTATCGGCAACTCCATCTTAATCAAAGTAAACCAAATCGGTACATTGACTGAAACGTTCGATGCCATCGAAATGGCTAAACGCGCTGGTTATACAGCAGTCGTTTCTCACCGTTCCGGTGAAACAGAGGATGCAACGATCGCTGACATCGCTGTTGCGACAAATGCAGGGCAAATCAAAACAGGTTCCATGTCCCGTACGGATCGTATTGCTAAGTACAACCAACTTCTTCGCATCGAAGACCAACTTGGTGACTTGGCTGTCTATGGTGGCTTGAAATCTTTCTATAACTTGAAGAAATAATGAAAAAAAGGCGCCGCTTCTGACGAGAAGCGGTGCCTTTTTTTTTGCTGTCACAGAATCTACATGCCTTTCCCCTTTTTCATGGTTTTCCTTATCGAGTATGGTTCCTTTTTTGACCCATTAAGAAGGAAATACAAGCAAATAGTATGAGAAAAAAGGAAAGTAAACCATATGCGGCCCCTTCAAATCCTCTGATGTGAACGAAACCAATATAAAATAGAATAAGTGCCGAAATGATGCCTAAGCCTCCTGGTAACATCTTGAGTAGACGGGGATAGTCCTTTTTACTGAACCACCACGCAAGCGATACTATGAGTATGCCAGGTATAAGGGCAACCCCTAAAGGTCCAACAATCATCATCAAACCCACTCCTCATATATTTTATAATGATTTTAGCGTAAATTTCCAATATACTACAATTTAGAAAGGATAAATACGACCGGTGCGATTAGAAAGGACTGAGTGACGATGAAAAAGCTAACTAGGAAGCTTTTCTTTAGTGGGGCTTCAATGTTGTTATCCGGAATGCTTGTAGGATGTGCTGGCAAAGAATCCGCAGTTGATTCTTCAGGAAAAGATGAAATGACAGATTCAGAAGAAGTATCCGGCATAGATGAGAGTAGAGCAACAGATGAGCTAGGGGGGGCAGATGACGAAGCGGCGAATGACATCGCTCCCTCACCGGAAAGTGATGGGAAACAAACAGGTGATAAGAAAGGGAAAGAAACACTATCCATGTACTCTACTGAACAGATTGAGTATGCTAGAATTTGGTTGCAGCTTGGCGCGAATCAGGATGTTGATGAATTGAATGTGAGGCATTTTCCGGCAGGCACTCCGCTCAATCCTAATGATGACACAAGTGCTGCCTATCCAAAAGATGTTGTTCAGTTAGCAGGTTCTCGCTTGGTGGATGGATCCGTTACGTATTCTAGCAATGGGGACGGTACGATTCATGTATATAATGTCCCTTTACGCTGGGAAGGCAGGTATCCCGCTGGTGAAAAGTTCTATACAGACCTGATTACCCAAACAAAGCGCGTGTACGTTGACCCGAGTGAGGATGAAAGAATCATAGAATTAATCCAATTGTTACGGGTTCATTAATATCCCCGTGTTGATCAAGGGAGAGCAGTGAATTACCATTGAAACTAGAGGCACTTTCTTTTGTTCCATAAACGTCTAAAGCTAGAGATGCCAGCAAGTAATGGGTTTAATCAAACGTTTGATTAAACTCAAAAAAAGGGGCGTCCACCCTCGGACACCCCCATTTGTTATTTCTTAGTACTGGCTTCTACCGGTACAGCGTTATAATATTCTTCCAATGTACTGTTGGCCTCAAATATCTCTGTAGCGACATCGACACCGACGTAGCGGATGTGCCATGGTTCATACTTGTAGCCCGTGATATCCTCTTTCCCCTCAGGATACCGGATGATGAATCCATACTCGTGGGCGTTCTTTGCAAGCCATGCAGATTCTTCTGAGTCACCAAAGCAGTCTTGGGCAGCACAGGCCCCGTCATGTGTTGTGACATCAATGGATAACCCTGTCTCATGCTCGCTTGTTCCAGGCAGGGCACTATATGTTTTAGCCTTTTCTTCGCCGTCCTGTGCGACATAGTTGCTGAAGATGGCGATCTGAGTTTGGTGCGAGCGGTAAGCGGAAACGCCGGCTAGATGCATATTGTCTTTTTCAGCCGCTTGGAACATTTTCTCTAGCGCTTTACCGGCTTCTTTTCTCATCATCCGTTTCTCGATTTTATCCTCGAAGATGAAATCGACTTTTGGATAGATTAGGTCAGTCGGTTTGTAACTTTCGGGAAGGCTGTATTGTTTATTGACCAAGACTGGTATACTTTCAGGCTCGGCTAATGTCTGAAGGCCTTCCTGGGCAGGTTTTGCCGTTGTATCGACGGCAACTTGATGTTTGACTTGCCCTGCAGAATCATCCTTCTGCGTTTCTTCTGAGGCATTCTGGGATGATTGTTCTTCTTTTTGTTCTTTCTTCTCATCCGATGAAAAATCGAACGAACATCCAGCTAGTAAGATGAAGGAAGAAAGAGCGGTTGCGGTGAATATAGGTTTTAACATACGAAAAGCTCCTTGGTATAAATAAGATTTCCAAAAAATAAGGTTCTAAGAATATTATCGGGATAAATAGTCCCTTGTTAACTCCCGCTGGTATTTATCTAGAAACAAGCCAATCCAGATGATCATCAATAAAAAAGGAAAATCATTACGGATGGCGGCTTCGACCACGGGGGTTGTCCAAAAGTGGGAAAGGAACCCGGAAGCACTGTTCATCGTAACTGTTTCAAAGCTGACAAGCGCATGTAAGGCGAGCCAGAGAATGGTAAGCGTATTCGTACCAAACCCTATGACGGCGGCTATGATACTCAATAAAAAGGCCGCTAATCCTAGTAATAAGACGCTGATGCCCGATTGGAAAAAGTCGATGCTGCTATCTGAAAGTCCATTATAAATAATAGCAGTAAAATAAATGGTTGTCGTGATATATGCAGTAAATAATAAATATCGGTTTCCATGATACTTGGCTAGAAGCAGTAGAAGTGGTGAGAGAATGATTAACAGGACACTTATTAAATTACTGCCGTTTGCCCAAAGGGAGTAACCGGCTACCGCGGAGAATAGGATGGTCAGTATATCAAGAATCCGGAGTATGGGCTTAAACATAGGAACACCTCTTTCTTCTCTTTTAAGTGAATTATCTCAAATTTTGATTCAAAAAGAAAACAATGACTATGAAGTCTAGGAATTCTTTCCATTATTCCATAACAATGATTGTGGATACCTTATGGGTGTGGTAAAGTTAAGGTAATTGTTTATTGGTTCTTCAGGAGGTGTAATTGCATGCATGCATTACTCATAACGCTTTTGGTGATTGTCAGTATCGCGCTTATCGTGACGGTATTGCTTCAATCAGGAAAAAGTGCAGGTTTATCAGGTGCGATTGCTGGCGGTGCTGAGCAGTTATTCGGAAAGCAAAAAGCACGCGGCTTAGACCTTGTTCTTCATCGGGCAACTATCGTATTAGCTGTTTTATTCTTTGCTTTAACTTTACTTGTTGCGTACTTTGATGTGTAATGGATCAAAAAATGAGTCTAGCTAAATAGCTAGGCTTTTTTCTTTGCACAATAGTTGCAGGAATAGCTATAGTTAATTTAGAAATTATAAAACAAGTAGATATGACAGTTACAGTTAAAGGAGCCTATTACATATGAAAATGAAGCTGCAAAAGCCCTTTACCTTTGAAGGTGGAAAAAGGGCGGTCTTACTTTTACATGGATTTACGGGTAATTCCGCCGATGTACGAATGCTTGGACGATATCTCGAAAAGAGAGGATATACCTGCCATGCGCCGCACTATAAAGGACATGGTGTCCCACCTGAAGAATTGGTGGAAACGGGTCCTTCTGACTGGTGGAAAGATGTGATGATGGCCTATGATTTTCTAAAAGAAAAAGGCCATACGGAAATTGCTGTTGCCGGACTGTCATTAGGAGGCGTATTTTCTCTCAAATTAGGTTACACTGTACCTATAAAGGGTATCGTATCAATGTGTGCGCCTATGTATATCAAAAGTGAAGAAGCGATGTATAAAGGAGTATTGGACTACGCTAGAGAATTTAAAAAGTACGAGGGAAAAGAACAAGATCAAATCGAAGAGGAAATGGGCCGCTTTGGTGATAAGCCCATGCGTACATTAAAAGCTCTTCAAGAATTGATAACGGATGTACGTGAGCACGTAGATCATATCTACGCACCGACTTTTGTCGTGCAGGGTCGACATGATGATGTTATCAATTCAAAAAGTGCCGATATTATTTATGAAGCTGTCGAGTCGCCCGTTAAGCAAATCAAATGGTATGAAGAGTCCGGACATGTCATCACCCTTGATAAAGAGCGTGAACAGCTGCATGAAGATGTATTAGAATTTTTAGAAAGCCTGGATTGGTCCGAATAATAAATTAATCATACCCTGAATAGGAGGGTTTTCATGGAAGATAATATTCAAGAACATATAAATAAGCTTCTGACATACATGAAAGATGAAGCATATAAGCCACTTACGGTACAAGAATTAGAAGAGGCCCTTAAAATCGAAGACTCGGCGGACTTCAAGAATTTCGTGAAGGCACTAGTTAAGATGGAAGAAAAGGGGTTGGTGGTCAGGACTAGAAGCAATCGTTATGGCCTGCCTCAAAAAATGAATCTATTCCGAGGTAAGTTAACCGGACATGCAAAGGGATTTGCCTTTGTGACGCCGGAGGATAATCCGGGAATGGATGATATTTTCATCCCGCCGAATGAAACAGGAACAGCAATGCATGGAGATATTGTCATGGTCCGGGTTTCTTCGGAAACATCTGGTTCAAGACAGGAAGGTACAGTCATCAGGATCCTTGAACGTGGGATCAAACAAGTGGTTGGTACATATTCTGAAAGCAAAAGTTTCGGATTTGTCATTCCAGATGATAAGAAAATCGCTAATGATATCTTCATCCCCCAGCATGCTTCCCATGGAGCGGTGGAAGGGCATAAAGTTGTCGTCAAGCTTACCTCTTATCCGGAAGGACGCGTCAGTGCGGAGGGGGAAGTCATTGAAATCCTCGGTCATAAAAATGATCCAGGTGTAGACATTCTATCCGTCATCCATAAATATGGCCTTCCGATGGAATTCCCTGAAGATGTGATGGAGCAGGCTAATGCCGTTTCAGATACCATCAAAGAATCCGAAATTGGAAACCGCCGGGATCTACGCAATGAAGTATTGGTTACGATTGATGGAGCAGACGCGAAGGACTTGGATGATGCTGTTGGAGTGACTAAACTTGAAAACGGCAACTATAAGCTTGGCGTACATATTGCCGATGTCAGCCATTATGTGACAGAAGGTTCACCGATTGATAAGGAAGCTCTTGAAAGAGGGACGAGCGTGTATTTGGTTGACCGGGTCATTCCTATGATCCCGCATCGTTTATCGAATGGGATTTGTTCATTGAATCCGCAGGTCGATCGCTTCACGTTATCGTGTGAAATGGAAATCACACCGGATGGGGAAGTCGTTTCACATGATATTTTCGATAGTGTCATTAAAACCACGGAACGGATGACATATGGAAATGTGAACAAGATTCTTGTCGAAAAAGACGAAGAACAAATGGAACGCTATGAATCCCTTGTTCCAATGTTTCAGAATATGGAACAATTGGCTGCCATCCTTCGTAAAAAACGGATGAATCGCGGGGCCATCGACTTTGATTTCAATGAGGCCAGAGTGATCGTTGATGAAGAAGGCCACCCGACGGATGTAGTTTTACGTGAAAGATCAGTTGCAGAGAAATTGATTGAAGAATTCATGCTTGCTGCTAATGAAACTGTTGCTGAACATTTCAACCGTCTTGATGTGCCATTCATTTACCGTATTCATGAAGATCCGAAACCGGAAAAGTTACAACGTTTCTTTGAATTCATCACGAACTTCGGATATATCGTCCGTGGATCTGCCAATGATGTACATCCAAAGGCCTTGCAGGACATCATCGAAGCCGTTGCTGGTAAGCCTGAAGAAACGGTCATCTCGACCGTCATGCTCCGTTCCATGCAACAAGCGAAATATGATCCGGAAAGCTTGGGTCACTTTGGTCTATCGGCCGAGTTTTACACTCATTTCACATCACCGATCCGCCGTTACCCAGATTTGATCGTCCACCGTTTAATTCGGACGTATTTGATTGAAGGGAAACTCGATGAAGCGACTAAAGAGAAGTGGAATGCCATTTTACCGGATATCGCAGACCATACATCGAAACGCGAACGTCGATCCGTTGACGCGGAACGCGAAACGGATGATTTAAAGAAAGCAGAATATATGCTTGATAAAATCGGAGAAGAATATACAGGGATCATCGGCTCCGTTACGAACTTCGGAATGTTTGTTGAGTTGCCGAACACCATCGAAGGGCTTGTCCATGTCAGCTTCATGACAGACGATTACTACCGCTTTGATGAGCGTCAGCTTGCAATGATCGGGGAACGGACAGGAAAAGTGTTCCGGATTGGTGATGAAATCGACATTCGGGTTTCCAACGTCAATAAAGAAGAACGGGCGATTGATTTTGAAATCATCGGCATGAAAGTAAGCCGTCCGCGTCCTTCAGGCGAGAAGAAAATCTTCAAAGCCAATTCAGGTTCTGGCGGTCGAAAGCGCAAAGGCGGAGATTCAAGAGGATCGGAACGCAAAGGCGGCCGTAGTGGTGACACTCGAAACGGTGGAACTTCCTCTGACAAAAAGCCGAAAAAGAAGAAAAAGTTCTTTGAAAATGCGCCGGCAGCGAAGCGTAAAAGAAAACCTAAAAAGAGATAAAACGGAAGAGAGGATGATCCAGTCATCCTCTCTCCGATTGGATAAAAGGGGAGAGTTAGATGCCAAAAGGCTCAGGAAAGCAATTAGCGCAAAATAAAAAAGCGTACCATGATTTTTTTATCGAACAAACATTTGAAGCGGGTATCGTATTGAAAGGGACCGAAATCAAAGCCATCCGTGCAGCACGGCTGAACTTGAAGGATGCCTTTGCCAAGATAGAAAACGGCGAAATCTACCTTTACAATATGCATATCAGCCCTTATGAACAGGGGAACCAGTTTAACCATGATCCTTTGCGGACAAGGAAGCTTCTTTTACACAAGAAGGAAATCAATAAACTGATCGGTGAAACGAAGGAAACGGGTTACACCATCGTTCCATTGAAAATGTATTTGAAAAATGGCTTCGCCAAGGTTTTAATCGGGTTGGGTAAAGGGAAGAAACAATATGACAAGCGTGATGACCTGAAGAAGAAAGAAGCAAAACGTGATATCGAACGTGCTTTCCGCGATCGTCAAAAGATGTAGGGTTACCAAGACCTTACAATTGATTTTTTGATTCAATCTGTTATAATTAAACCTGTACCGATGACAACTGAATATCAGCCAACTTGCTGACTATTCTTTTCTCGTACGCTCCATTCTTATCATGGGGACGTTACGGATTCGACAGGGATAGTTCGAGCTTAAGTTGCGAGTCGAGGGGATCGGCCTCGTTAAAACGTCAACGCCTATAACTGGCAAACAAAACAACAACCTAGCTTTCGCTGCGTAACAACAGACGTTAAGCTGTTCCTCCCTCCATGGCCCACGTGGTAGGGTAAGGGACTCACTCTAAGTGGGATACGCCGGAATCCACCGTCTGAGGATGAAGGAAGAGACCAATCAGACTAGCTGCTCTGCCGCCTGTCGATAGGCTAATGAGTTCGCGAAACGCGAATATATCGACTACACTCGTAGAAGCTTAAGTGCCGTTATGTCTGGACGTGGGTTCGACTCCCACCGTCTCCACCAATACATATATTGGTGGTTTTTTATTTTGTACTACTTAATATGATCCTTAAAATAAATTGGTTAGTAAAAAGCCCAAGCGCCATTGAGTGCTTGGGCTTTTTCGACTGCAGTATATTCAACGGTAAGCAAATAAGCATTAAATAAGTGCTGAGGATATCCATCTTCCTCAGCACTTATCAGTAGAATATACTGTTTCACTCTTTAATCCGAGGTTTAGTAGGGTCACAGTTTGGTGTATCAAGATTTGCCGATTCACTTAACTTCATTAGATAATAACATTCTTCACGTAACATATGGTCCGCCATTAACGGGGCAAATGTCCCTAATGCTTGATTACTTAGCTCCAGTTCTTCGATTTCTTGTAAAAACCCCTGAAATAATTTTATTTCTAACTGGGTGTCTGAATTGAATTTTACCAAGGCGGGAAACTCAGTTATATTCATTCTTAAATAGCCTGCCATTTCAACGGCTTTTAAGTAAAATTCCTCAAAATGCTTCGTGAATGAATCACTTTTCTCTCTTAATCTCTTTTCAACACTGTCTAAATTGGATGAAATCGTATCTGAATGACCAGCAGCATCTAATAACCATACAAGATGGTGATGTAGTTCATGATAAATAGGGGGAACTTGCCCTTCTTTTAAGTATTTTAAAATTCGTAGATATTCTTCTAATTCATTTATCATATGATTAATAAAGGTGGGGGCAAGGTGAATTTTGATTTTCCCAATAAGATGTTTTCTTAATAAATCCAATTTAAATTCCCGAAGTTTGATTGCCTCTACTTCAGCTTTTTCCGTTAATTGCATGAGATCATTGGATTTGGCATCATCCAGAAGTGTATCAAATCTCCCAATGAATATGGAAGCTTTTTCAATTTGTTCTTTTTGAACAGGTGCTAAAGCTTCATAAATAAATCTAGAATGATCACCTAAGATTTGAAGCCAAAAAGAATGTTCAAATCGCGCTGTCTTCTCAAAACCATCATTCATACTGATGTCCCCCCCTTATTAAAAAATACCCATTCAATTTTGATATATATTCATTTATGAGGGGAAGATTCTTAAATCATGTATATCCAGTTTAGGGAATGGGAAGAAACCTAGTGCTTCATTGTCATAGACAGTTAGGTGCTTTTTTGTGTGTAAGAAGGAAATTGAGACTTTAGCAGGGAATATAGGGACTTAAGTAATAATTTTGTATACGGATTCATAGTCATTGATTTAAATCGGGGGAATATAAATGGAAATTGACGTGATCGTTGTCGGAGCTGGTCTTGCAGGGTTAGTGGCCACGGCTGAGCTAGCTGATGCAGGGAAGCGGGTTCTACTTTTGGATCAAGAGCCTGAAGCGTCTATGGGTGGGCAGGCATGGTGGTCTTTTGGCGGTTTATTTCTTGTGGATTCACCTGAGCAGCGTAGGCTGGGAATCAGGGACTCCAAGGAACTTGCTTGGCAGGACTGGCTGGGGACCGCTGGTTTTGATAGGGAAGAGGACGAAGATTATTGGGGCAAGAAATGGGCGGAGGCGTATGTCGACTTCGCTGCCGGGGAAAAAAGGGAATGGTTATCTGCCCAGGGCATACGCTTTTTTCCGGTAGTCGGCTGGGCTGAGCGTGGCGGCTATCTGGCTGAAGGCCATGGCAATTCGGTTCCGCGGTTTCATATCGTATGGGGGACAGGGCCTGGTATCGTTAAACCGTTTGAAGAGAGAGTTCGCAGGGGAATGGAAAAGGGGCTTGTCGACTATCGACCCCGTCATCGGGTCAATGAATTAATGACGGAAAAGGACGCGGTAATTGGGGTGGAAGGATCGATACTCGTTCCAAGCTCGGCAGGCCGAGGTGAGGCGAGTTCCCGGGAAGTGGTCGGGAATTTTACATTTCATTCGAAGGCTGTTCTTGTCACAAGCGGTGGAATTGGTGCCAATCATGATTTGATTCGAACAAACTGGCCTGTGCGACTTGGAAAAGCACCGAAGACGATGATTTCCGGTGTACCGGAGCATGTGGACGGTAGGATGCTGGCCATTACGGAAAAAGCGGGTGGGAGGATCGTCAACCGTGACCGGATGTGGCACTATACGGAAGGAATCAAAAACTGGGACCCGGTTTGGGACAAGCATGGAATTCGCATTCTTCCAGGTCCGTCGTCGCTTTGGTTGGATGCAAAGGGACAACGATTTCCAGCACCGAATTTTCCTGGGTTCGATGCGTTGGGGACCCTTGAGGCGATCCAGAAGACCGGATACGATTATTCCTGGTTCATCTTGACGCAGAAAATCATTGAAAAGGAGTTTGCATTGTCAGGTTCTGAACAGAATCCTGATCTGACGGGGAAGAGCATTCGGAAGGTTCTATCTCGTGTACTGCCTGGAGCCCCAGCTCCCGTACAAGCTTTTATGGATAAGGGGGAGGACTTTGTCATTGCAAGTACAGTATCGGAACTGGTAGACGGGATGAATAAGATTGCAGGTGATAATTTACTGAGTGCTGAAGAGATTGAAAGGCAAATTTTAGCGAGGGACCGGGAGATGGACAACACATTTACGAAAGACCTGCAGATCACGGCCATGCGTGGGGCGCGAAGTTATATCGGTGATCGATTTGTGAGGGTGGCTTCTCCCCATAAAATTCTGGACCCCAAAAAGGGCCCGCTGATTGCTGTACGGTTACATATAGTCAGTAGAAAGACGCTGGGAGGATTGCAGACGGATTTATCTGGTCGAGTCCTTAACGCAATAGGAGAGCCAGTGCCAGGACTTTATGCAGCGGGGGAGGTATCCGGATTCGGAGGGGGCGGTGTCCATGGTTATCGCTCCATGGAAGGGACATTTCTGGGTGGATGCTTATTCTCGGGGAGACAGGCTGGACGTGCGATTGCAGAGAATATAGATTGATGGACTTGCCTGGGCGCAGGTCCTTTTTTTGTCGAAAAATCGATATATTACGCAATTGCGAAGATAAAATCCCGTTTGTGAAGATAAATATTCGAAAAGCGAAGATAAAACTCATTCGTAGGATATAAATCGAGAGTTTAAAGGAATATCACGTTCTGCCATAGAATTTATGGAGAGAATAACAAGATTGGAGTGATCAAATGATTATAAAGGAACGTAAAATCCCGCTTTCTATCCTGAAATTACAGGCTTTGTTGCGCAGGCTTCCACCAGCCCATCCGAAAATCCCCTTTATTATGAGTGAACTTAGTAAAAAGGAAGCAGGCTATAGGGGAGAGTGCGCTATCGATTTTCCTTTGAGTTTTCTTGAAACGAAGGAGTATTTCATATTCCATGATATCAGGTTACAGGATCAAACTCGTTTTTTCCAAATTGATACGTTATTACTATCCAGAAAATTCATCCTCATCATCGAAGTGAAGAATATAGCAGGTTCCCTCTATTTCGATTCCACTTTTAATCAGCTCATACGGACGAAAGACGGAAAAGAGATGGGGTTTCCAGATCCCCTGATTCAAATTGAGCGTCATGAATCACAATTGAAGAGTTGGCTTATGAAACATGGGCTGACAGAACCCCCAATTTACTCTCTGGTCGTAATTAGTAATCCTCAAACAATTATCCGCGCGAATCCTGAAAACCGAAATCTTCATTACAAAGTCATCCATCGTGATACCCTACCTTTTAAAATCCACCAAATCGAAAAATCCATCAACCAACCAAGTCTCAGTGATAAAAAATTGAAAAAAATCATCAAAATCATCAATAAGCATCATATTGAAGCGGATGCTTCCGTTCTCGAACGGGTTCAATCTTTCCATGGAGGACCTTATAAAAGGAGTCATCTGCGAGAAGTGTTTGATGTCTCCATTATTGAGGCAGCGTAGGGAATGGAGATGCTCCAGGTGTGAGCACGAGAGTAAAGACGGACATATTCGAGCGTTAAAAGATTATTATTTCCTACTTGGTCCCACGATAACGAATCGACAATTAAGGGAGTTTTTACGTATTTCATCTTCTGCTAGTGCGACGAGAATTTTGCGTTCCATGAATCTTGTCAGTGAGGGGATGAATAAGGGGAAAGTGTATAGGTTGCCTTTCGAATAGGAAAAAGAGGCTGACTCCAATTGAGCCAGCCTCTACCTATTAGGATTGATTAACTAAGTCTTCCGCTAATGATGCGAAAGTTTCACCAATGTAGGATTCTTCATCAAAAACGTTGGCGTCGTTGTTTTCTTTACGGTTCGAGAATGGGATGGTCGCGATCACTTCTGTTCCAAGACGTTTCGCAAGCATTTCTCCGCCGCCTTTTCCAAACAAGTAGTTCTTCGATCCATCTTGTTCTTCAAAGTAAGCCATGTTTTCGATTATACCGACGATTTCGTGTTTCGTATGCTTGGCCATTGCACCTGCTCTTGACGCAACAAAAGAGGCGACATTATGTGGTGTAGTTACGATGATTTCTTTACCTTGTGGAATCATGGCAGCAACATCGATCGCTACGTCACCTGTACCAGGAGGTAAGTCAAGCAACATGTAATCTAATTCTCCCCAGTGCGTGTTCACAAGGAAGTTTTTGATCCACTTGTTCAGCATTGGTCCGCGCCACATTACAGGGTTATCATCGGCTGCAAAGAAGCCCATCGACATGACTTTCACACCATGGCTCTCAACCGGGATGACAGTTTGGTCAATCATCGTCGGCTTTTGGGTGATGCCCATCATTGCAGGAACGCTGAATCCGTAAATGTCAGCATCCAGAATACCGACGCGCTTGCCTAGACGTGCTAGTGCAACCGCAAGATTGATTGTCACGGTAGATTTACCGACGCCGCCTTTACCACTTGTGATGGCAATGAACTTCACGCCTGAATCAGGAGCAAGCATCTTTGGCATACCGGTTTCGGTCGTCGCATTGCCTTTTAATACTTTCGTCAATGTTTCCCGTTCTTCTTTGGTCATTGAACCAAATTTCAAGGATACACTTAAAGCACCGATTTTTCTTAAAGAGCTCTCGATATCTTCTTGAATCTTAGCTTTTAGTGGGCATCCTTGAATGGTTAGGACTACTTCTAGTGAAACATGTCCCTCCATGATGTTAATGTTTCGAACCATATTCAGTTCAACGATACTTCTATTCAATTCCGGATCTTGAACGTGTTTTAAGGCATCTATGACGTTTTCTTTTGTTAGCATTTCATCCGTCCTTTATAGTTATTATTTTAAAAAAGACTCAAAAGAGGCTGATGCCTCTTCTAAGCCTTCATTCTATTTATTGTTTACATTCGACTTGGGGATAGTCTGTTTAAATTATTGTTACTATTTTAGTTCTTTACCCATTCCTTTTAAGAAATGGACGCCGAAACCAATTGCTCGATTAATGTCGGGGTCGTTCAATACTTTTACTAAACTCATCACACCGATTTTTTTATCGGTCTCAATGAATTTGCTACCTTCATCGATGCCGGCAAGTGCGCTGCTAAGAAGCTTTGTCACTTGGTCGGTATCAGCCTTCATCAAGGCTCCAGTTGCACCCATAAGCGTATTGATTAAGTTGGTTACGGGTTCTCTGGTTACTTGTCCAAGAGCGACTTTTGCTATTTGTTCTTTTCCTCTAAGCATAGAAGTGGCGGCATCAAGCACGCCAGAGTCGTTCAGCTCACCGAGGATGTTAAACAGACTGTTTAACACCTCTTCATTATCGGTGACTAGCATTTTTAGTTCTTCGATTTTCTGTAACTTGATATCTTCCTCTGTTATAGGATTATGGATTTCCGTGATAGGAGCTGCCATGATCTTTACCCTCCTTATTATTTATCAGTTAAGTGTACATAACCCGGACGTGCCCACTTACGTTGAACCTCAACACCATTTTGAGGATGACGTTTTTTATTACGTGGGTTAGATCCCGGCAATGGAATTTCTCCGCTTTCTTTAAGCACTTCCATACGTACCTTTGTTTGTTTATAAGCAGGTGTACTTGTACGTTGATCATATATAGGACCAGTCAGGAAGTTGATGGCTGAATCCTTGTCGACTGAATTCATCGGAAGGAATAGTTCATTTTTCTTCACTCGGTCTGTAATAAGCACTCTTAATTTGACGGCACCATATGGTGATACCAATCGAACTAATCCGCCATCACTCACTTGACGTTCCTTGGCTAACTCCGGAGAAACTTCAACGAAAATGTCAGGAACTTTAGATTGAATTCCGTTTGATTTATTCGTCATGTTTCCTTCATGGAAATGTTCAAGCATACGTCCATTATTGATATGAAGATCGAATTCTTCAGGGAATTTATGTGGTTCTACCCAGTCAGCTATAGCAAAGCGAGCTTTTTTATCAGGGAAGTTGAAGCCATCCGTATAAAGAAGCGGTGTGCTTGATCCATCATGACTTCCCCATAGGAAGCTGTTCCAGCCTTCAAGTACTTCGTAATTGGCTTGGCTGAAAATAGGTGACAGGCTTGCCATTTCATCATAGATGTCACTAGGATGAGTGTAATTCCAATTTGCACCTAAGCGGTTAGCGATTTCTTGGGTGATTTCCCAGTCCGCTCTAGAATCTCCCAAAGTAGGAAGTGCTTTATATAGACGTTGGACACGGCGCTCTGTATTCGTGAATGTTCCATCCTTTTCAAGAGAAGGAGCTCCCGGTAATACTACGTCTGCATATTGGGCTGTTCTAGAAAGGAAGATATCTTGAACAACAAAGAAGTCTAGGCTTGATAATACTTTATCCACATGGTTTGCATCAGAATCAACAAGTGCCATATCTTCACCGACAAGGTACATCGCTTTCATGTCGCCTTTTTCAATGGCTTCCAGCATTTCAATATTGTGCATACCTGGTTTGTTGTCAATTTTGACACCATATGCTTCTTCGAATTTAGCACGGGCAACATCATCCGTAACACGTTGGTATCCTGGTAGGAAGTTCGGTAGAGTTCCCATATCACAAGCACCTTGAACGTTATTATGGCCACGAAGCGGATAAGCTCCAGCCCCTGGACGACGGTAGTTACCTGTAGCCAATAGAAGGTTAGAGATGGCAGCCGACGTATCGGAAGCACCAGTGTTTTGTGTAACACCCATTCCCCAAAGAATACAAGTACCATCTGCATCGCGAATCGCTTCTGCAATTTGGATCAATGTTTCTTTTGAAATTCCTGTGTTTAACTCTGCATAATCAAGGGTATATTTTTCTAGTATCTCTTTATAATCGTCAAAGAAGTGAACATTTTCATCGATGAATTCTTGATCATGCCAGCCTTGGTCGATCATATATTTAGTAACGGCCATCAACCAAACTTGGTCAGTACCTTGTTTTGGACTGATATGGATGTCAGAACGCTCAGCCATTTCGTTTTTACGTACATCGGCAACGATCAGTTTTTGTCCGTGTAGCTTATGTGCACGTTTTACGCGTGTGGCTAGAACAGGATGTCCTTCGGCTGGATTTGCACCGACGATGATGACAAGTCCTGCTGCAGCGATATCTTTAATCGTACCAGCATCTCCACCCATACCGACTGTGCGGAATAATCCGTCTGTCGCAGGAGATTGACAATAACGAGAACAGTTGTCGACGTTATTCGTTTCGAACATTTGACGTGCTAATTTCTGAATCACATAGTTTTCTTCATTCGTGATTTTAGATGAAGAAATGAATCCTACGGAATTGCCACCGTATTGTTGTTTGATTGAACCAAGTCTTGATGCAACCAAGTCAAGGGCTTCATCCCAGCTTGATTCAACGAATCTACCATTTTTACGGATCAATGGTTTAGTGATACGTTTTTCAGAGTTTACGAAATCCCAACCAAATTTCCCTTTAACGCAAGTGGAAATCGCATTAACTGGTCCTTCATGCGTAGGTTGAACTTTAAGGATTTTGCGCCCTTTTGTCCAAACTTCGAATGAACAGCCGACACCACAGAACGTACAAACCGTTTTCGTTTTCTTCGTACGTGTATCACGCATAGCTGCTTCTATATCAGAAACAGGGAAAATTACGCTGAAATCAGGCTCGACATCTTTAACTAGGTCGATCATTGGTTCCATAATATCTTCTTTCATGGCTGTCATGAAGCCAGCCTCTCCAAGCATGGATTTCTCCATTAACGCATTACATGGACAGATAGTTACACATTGTCCGCAACCCACACATGATGAATTATTGATTTCAGTTCCTTCATCCCAAATAACACGTGGACGTTCTGCTTCCCAATCGATGGATAGCGTTTCATTAACCTGTAGATTTTGACAAACCTCTACGCATTGTCCGCAAGCGATACATTGGTTCGCATCATAGCGGTAGAATGGATGGGACATGTCCACAGCCAAATCCGGTGTAGTTTTAGGCGTAAAGTCTTGGTGCGGGATTTCCATTAATTCTACAGTGTTGTGCAGTTTACAGTTGCCGTTATTATTGTCACAAACTGTGCAATATAATAGGTGATTCTCAAGAAGACGATCCATCGCTTCATTTTGTGCTGCTTTTGCACTTGTTGAATCCAATGAGATATCCATGCTGCTATCGACTTTTGTCGAGCATGATCTAACAAGTTTCCCATTCACTTCCACGATACACGTATCGCATGTTTGAATCGGGTCTACTTCAGGAACATAACAAACCTGCGGATGGGCTATCTTATTTTCATTGATAACTTCCAAGATTGTCGATCCAGTTTTTGCTTTATAATCCAAGCCATTGATTTTAATAGTAATTGAATCGCTCATAATTTTTCCCCCTCTTATTACCAAAAAACACGAAAAAAACCACCATGATTACACCTCTGTCTCTGAACAGTGATGTAAGTCATGGTGGAAAAGTTTAAAAGCAAATCTTGCCAATATACCAATCCAAACCATTATATAAATGATGGATAAAAGATAGAAACATAACAAATCTTATTATGTGACCAACTTTCACAAAGGTATTATACCTTTAATTATAAAAAGAAACAATCAGTATGAGAAAAGTAGTTATTTTCAATAAACTTTTTTTTTTAATCTTATTGCTTTATGATAAGGAAATACTAGATGAAATATCATATGTTAGGAGCGAAATCAAGATGTCAAAAGTAATCCATGAATTCAATGATATGATTCGAAAGCTCCGAAAAGAACTATTCGGAAAAGGGCCAGAGCGTATTCATACGGTTTTTGTAGATAATATGGCTGTTTCCACGCTATATGGGAATTTGACTCCGACGGAAATATTCATTTCGAGTACGGAAGAGGGCAAAGACATGGTTCATTCAGCTAGGACAAAAATGATTCAGGATCTTTATTCAGTTGCTCCTCCAGAGGGAATGGAAGAGTTGGTCGGTGCGAACCTGGTTCATTTGTTTTCTGATATTAAAGTGAAGGAAAATATAGCCATTTCTGTGTTTGTATTTGACCAGGACATAGCAGGAAAACTAAAATCGAACTGATATCATTCTACTGTTTTATATAAAAGGCAGAAAGTTCGCGTAGATAATAAGGAGTGAAGGCATGAAGGAGATAGAGAAAAAACGGGAGATCATCCGCATTAGCAAAGGGGAAGTCCAGCAAACGGAAGACACGGTTGTGACGGAATTTCCCGTCACGGTGAAGATCAATGGGCAAGAATTCGTGACGATGGTGTGTACACCCGAGTACATCGAAGATATGGTCATCGGTTATTTAGCCTCGGAAGGGATTATCCGGAAATATGAGGAAATCAAGGAAATTTGGTTTCAGGAAAAAGAAGGATATGTTCACGTCAAAACGGATAAGCTAAATCCTTATTACCAAGAGTTTCAAAATAAACGCTATATTACTTCATGCTGTGGAGGAAGTAGACAAGGTTTCGTCTTTGTAAACGATGCCCTGACTGCCAAGAAGATGGAGAATATGACAGTAAGGCTAACGCCGGAAGATTGCTTCCGCTTAATGAAAGACCTGCAACAGTCCGCGGTGACGTTCCAGCAAACCGGCGGTGTCCATAATGCGGCATTGTGTGATGTGAATGGGCTTGTATTAAGCCGAATGGATATCGGGCGTCATAATGCATTGGATAAGATCTATGGGTATTGCTTGAAGAATGGGATATCTTTAGAAGGAAAAGCGATTGTATTCAGTGGACGCATCTCATCGGAGATACTGTTGAAGGTGGCGAAGATTGGTTGCGAATTGATTCTTTCAAAATCCGCGCCAACTGAATTGGCATTGGAGCTGGCAGAGGGATTGGGCATTACAACAGTCGGGTTTATCCGTAATGATTCCATGAATATTTATACCTGCCCTGATCGGATTCAACTAAATGAATAGAAGTTATTAGACCCGAGTGGATGGCTGATCCCTCGGGTTTTATTTTGACGTCTTTTAGCTGCAAATGAAAAATCAGTTGATAATAAAATGAAACTTGAAAGTTGTCATACCTGTTTGTAATGAATAACTAAGGGGTATATCAATTATCGTTAATACAACAAAATATGCATGATTAATGCGAGAGTTTCATTTAAAAAATACACATTATAAGTAGGGACTATTATTAAAGTGGTGATAATCGCTTTAAAATATCTCTGCTTTTTCACCTTTTTAGAGGAAATCGTACAAAATATTAGAAGATAGGAGGATTCTATGTCATTTTTAATCACTTTGCTCGGCTTATTAGTTTCCACAATAGTCGCTACAATCTTAAATGCTAAATGGCCTCGTATTCCGCTCCCGATATATCAGATAGCCATGGGGGCAGTCATTTCATTTTTACCGCTCCACTTATCATTAGACTTTCATTCTGAATTATTTATGATTTGTATTATTGCTCCCCTCCTATTTACAGAAGGAAAAAACACATCTCGGAAAGAAATGCTTGAGTTGCGTAAGCCGATTCTGTTATTGGCATTTGGGTTAGTATTCGTGACTGTTTTTGCCGGTGGCTTTTTTATCCACTGGTTAATTCCAGATATGCCTTTGGCTGTGGCTTTTGCCTTAGCAGCGACCATTACCCCAACGGATGCGGTAGCGGTACAATCCATTACAAAAGGCTTGAAATTGCCCGGAAACATGATGCCCATCCTTGAAGGAGAATCGCTTTTCAATGATGCAGCCGGAATCGTTGCTTTTAAAGTGGCTTTGGCAGCTGCATTGACGGGCGTCTTTTCTATAAAAGATGCTTCGCTTAATTTTTTATTTGTGTCTTTAGGTGGGATTATTATAGGTCTCCTTCTGGGCTATTTAATCGTTAAATTACGATTGTTCCTACGGGTTCATGGACTAGAGGAAATTCCTATGTCCATTGTTATTGAGCTGATTACACCATTTGTGATTTATATGGTTGCTGAAGAGTTCCATGTTTCTGGAATCTTAGCAGTGGTTACCGCAGGAGTCATACATGGCATTGAGCGGGATCGCCTTCAGAGTTCCACAACCAAGTTGCAAATTATATCTACGAATACATGGTCTGTATTAGGTTATCTTTTGAATGGTCTTGTATTTACTTTATTAGGATTCATGATACCGAGTGTTTATCACGAAATTGAGTCCAACTTAAATAGGGGAACTCTTTTTGGAATCAGCGTCTTGATTGTACTTTTATTATTGGTGATCCGTTTTATTTGGGTATACATTCTTCATGATACTTTCACGAAAAACAGAGTGAATCCATTGGAACAATTTATTATGTCCAGGGTTCATCCTGAAGATAATAACGTTGTGGATGTTAAGAATGTGTCAAAATCACGATATGCCCTTTTGGCATCAGTTTGTGGCATACATGGTACCATAACTTTAGCTACCGCTTTATCCATACCAACTTTAATGCCGGATGACACGACGTTCCCGATGCGTAATACAGTCTTATTTATCGCGGCCTGTGTAATTTTGCTAAGCGTCTTTTTGGCTACATTTCTTTTACCGATATTAATAAGGAAACCGACTGAATCTGAGGATGAACGTCTTACTACTGAAGAAGCTTATAAAATAGTGTTAAATAAGACAATCCAACTGCTGAGTAAAGAGGCAACCATGGATAATCAGAAAGCGATTCATCAAGTAATGGAAGATTTAAATGAACAATTGATAGATTTGGAGCGTGGAATAACGAAAAGGCCGGATAATCGGACCATACAGGATTTGATGAAGCTAGGGACCAGCAAGGAAATGGAAGTCGTTTCTAGGTTAGTTCAAAAAGGGGCTATCTCTGAAACAACTTTTGAGCTTTATAAGGTGTATGTTTCAAGAACGTTAAACTATATGCAAAAATCACCTCTGAAAAGAGCGTGGATTAATTGGAAGACCCTCTTTATCAAAAACAAGATCAATGTCAAATGGGATAAAAAGTGGGAAAACAAATTAGAGAACTCTATTAATGAAAATGCGGACCTGATTCGGGAGTTCCGTAAAGCACAAAAAGAGGCACAGAAAGAAGCGATGATGGTAATCAAACAACAAACTACTCCAGAAAACCGTCATGAAGTCATGCTGGTCATTCAAAGATATAATCATTATTTGTATCCATTCGGAACACTAAGTGAAAAAGAAGTTAATCGTTTCGAAGAGATGGTCAGTCGTTTTCAATTGAATGCGATGCAGATCGAACGTGATATCATTCAGCAAATGGTTGAAGAGGATCAAATATCCACTAGAACAGCAACGGAGCTTAGACAAAACTTGGTTTATGATGAAATGCTCATGATCCAAAGTAAGTAAAATGATGATTCCCAGTATGCGTTTCGGCCGTTCGAGGTGAATCTGCTTTTTTTCTGGATTATCAGGTAGGTTCTTGGCATTCCCTCCATTTCATGCGTAAAACAAGAAAAAAAGGAAATAATAGGGTGGTTAAATGCGACTGTAAGACGGGTATATGACAGATGTCATATGAGTTCATTGACGTTTATGACTACAGTAGGTTGAAGAATGTAACTATAATTGAAATATAGAAAAGAAAACATTCATCACTACTATATAGAAGTTGATTCATGCCATTGAATAGACGTTATTGAAACACTCCATATTTTTTACATTTTAAGGAGGAAACTATGAGTAAACACGATCAAAAGCAGTTAAGAAAAGAAGTTGCGCCTTTTGAAAAGTCGAATACGAAATCAAGCGTGAAGCAGATCATCAATACATTTCCACCATTTTTTCTACTCTGGTTCTTGGCTTACCAGAGTTTGAGCATTTCCTATTGGCTGACACTGGCATTCGCCATTCTTTCTTCAGGGTTCGTCATCAGGATTTTCATCATTTTCCATGATTGCTGTCATTCCTCTTTTTTCAAAAGCAAGAAAGCGAATAATATCCTAGGTACGATTAGTGGGATTGTCACTTTATTTCCTTATGAACAATGGAAGCACAGTCACTCGATTCACCATGCAACAAGTAGTAATCTGAACAAACGTGGCACAGGCGACATTTGGGTCATGACGGTTGATGAGTATGTTGCGGCTTCATTCTGGGGACGTCTTGCTTACCGTTTATACCGGAATCCGATTGTCATGTTTGGATTAGGACCTTTTTATCTATTCCTCGTGACCAATCGTTTGAATGTTAAGGGCGCAAGAAAAAAAGAACGGATGAATACGTATCTTACAAACGCGGCTATCGTGTTGATATACGGCCTATTATGTTTGGCAATCGGTTGGCAGGCATTCCTTATGATTCAATTACCGATCCTTTTTGTATCGGGTTCACTGGGCATCTGGTTGTTCTATGTTCAACATCAGTTCGAAGATTCTTATTTTGAAGAAGAATCTGATTGGGATTATGTGAAGGCAGCTATAGATGGAAGCTCTTATTATAAGCTTCCAAAGGTTTTACAATGGGTAACGGGTAACATCGGTTTCCACCATGTGCATCATTTAAGCCCTAGAGTGCCGAACTATAATCTGGAGAAAGTCCATGATTCGACGCTGCCCTTACAACAGGCTACGACGATCACGCTCGGCTCAAGTTTGAAATCTCTCCGTTTCCGCTTATATGATGGAGAAAATAAAACGTTTGTAAGCTTTAAAGAAATTAAGGAACGTTTGAATGCAACGAAAACTAAAGTTGAAATGACTTCTAAACGACCAAGTTTACAAGAAAAATAAATATCCCGTCAAAAAACCATTCAGTTTCGATTGAATGGTTTTTTGACAAAACTTCGTAGTATATACTAGAAGGAAAAGGAACAGAGGGACGCTATGCAAAGTTGGTATCATATTTTTCCGAAGAATACTGGATTAAGCCCGTATGTCTGGATCATTTTCTGTATTCTTCCTTTTTACTTCATTTTTAGATCATCCTCGATGTCCGAAATCATTTTCGGTATAATTATGATCATTTTATTTTTCATCTCCTACGGATTTTCGTTCGCCTCCAAGGGATGGGCCGTATATGTTTGGACAGGGATACAAATTGCCATTTCCATATCGATGACCATCTTTTTCGGTTTTATTTACTTTTCTCTTTTTCTAGCGTTCTTCGTAGGCAATGTTCAAAATAAGGTAGGCTTTTTTGTCTTATATTCGGTTCAACTATTGGCTACCATCGTGTCCGTCAATATTGGGTTCATCATGAAAGACCCCATATTCTTTTCACAGTTTCCCTTTATGCTCATTTGTATAGTGGGCGTGATTCTACTCCCGTTCAATACGTATAATCGAAATAAGCGGGATAAGCTAGAAGAACAGCTCGAAGATGCCCACAAGCAAATTTCGGAACTTGGGAAGATGGAGGAACGTCAGCGTATCGCGCGTGATTTGCATGATACATTGGGGCAGAAGCTTTCACTGATCGGATTGAAAAGTGACCTTGCTGGAAAGTTGATTGATTTGAATCCTGAGTCGGCTAAGAAAGAAATTAAGGATATACGTCAAACGGCGAGGACAGCGTTAAAAGAAGTGAGGGAAATGGTGTCGGAAATGCGTGGGGCTAAGCTTAGCGACGAAGTCATTCGGGTCAAGCAGATTTTGAAAGCTGCCCAAATAGGCTTTGAGTTGGATGGTTCTACGGATTTACGAGCAACACCCTTGTTTGTCGAAACGGTTTTGAGCATGTGCATGAAAGAAGCCGTGACCAATATCGTTAAGCATAGTAAGGCCACGCTATGTAAAATTTCCATTGAAGAATTGAAGACGGGCGTAATGATTAAAGTCGAAGATAATGGGGTGGGTCTTACTCAAACTTCGGATTTCTATAAAGGAAATGGACTTCAAGGTATGAAAGAAAGGCTGGAGTTTGTGAATGGAAGCCTGGACATAGAATCAAACAACGGGACCATCGTTTATATAAAGGTTCCGAATGCAATTAAAAATGAATAGGTGGGATTAACTTGATTCGAATCGTGATCGCTGAAGACCAGCGGATGTTACTCGGAGCGCTTGGGTCCATCCTCGACTTGGAAGAGGATATGGAGGTTGTCGGAAAGGCCAGCGATGGAGAAGAAGCCATGAATCTCATAAATCGATTGCAACCGGATATCTGTGTCACGGATATAGAGATGCCAGTGAAAACCGGACTGGATGTTGCGGAAGAGATTAAGAATAAAGGAATCCAATGTAAGGTCATCATTTTGACGACATTTGCCCGTCCCGGTTATTTTGAAAGAGCCAGAAAAGCTGAAGTGGGCGGCTATTTACTTAAAGATAGTCCAAGTGAAGAACTGGCCAATTCCATCCGTGTCATCATGGATGGAAGGCGCATCTACGCCCCAGAGCTTGTGGATATGGCCTTTGAAGAAGAGAACCCATTGACTGAACGAGAAACGCAAGTGCTTGGGCTGATAGCGGACGGAAAGAATACAAAGGAAATTGCCAACCAGCTTTTTCTTACCAATGGGACGGTCCGGAACTATATTTCGGTCATTCTCGATAAACTCGATGTCAGTAATCGTGTGGAAGCGATTGTTCGGTTCAAGGAAAAAGGCTGGTCTAAAGATTAAATAGGATGGGCCATATGGCTTATCCTATTTCTTATGAAATCAGCAACCACTACATAAAACAAATGGTTATGGTATATTGGTTTTTATTACATTAGATGAGTAAAGGGGGACGATTGGTATGGAAAAGGCAATATTTGCTGGTGGTTGTTTTTGGTGCATGGTTACACCATTCGATGAACTGCCAGGCATAGAAGGCATCATCTCCGGTTATTCAGGTGGACAGGTTGAAAACCCTACCTATGAGGAGTTGAAAACGGGGACGACGGGGCATTATGAAGTTGTTGAAATTACGTTCGACCCTCAAGTTTTTGCTTATGAGAGATTGCTTGAATTATATTGGCAGCAAATTGACCCAACCGATGATGGAGGACAATTCCATGACAGAGGAAGCCAATATCGGACGGCCATTTTCTATCATAATGAGACACAGCTCCAATTAGCTCTTGAATCCAAAGAGCGACTAAGTGCAAGCGGAAAATTCAAGAAACCGATCGTTACGGAAATCCTTCCGGCCCAAACTTTTTATCCTGCTGAGGAATATCATCAGGATTATCACAAGAAAAACGAAAAACATTATAAAGAGGACCGTGAGAAATCTGGCCGTGACGAATTTATCAGTCAGAATTGGACGGGTAAATAATTCATCTCGATTCCCAAACCTCTTGTTTCAATATGAAAGCAGCCCTCTTCTAGAAAGATGGCTGTTTTCTTTTTAATCTTTTCAATGGGAATCGTCCATTTCTCATGATATTTTCATATTTCTTCAGTACACTAAGATTTAGGTGGTGTTGAATGATGGATAAACGAATTTTGATCATAGAAGATGAAGAGAAAATCGCAAGGGTGCTGACGTTGGAGCTCAACCATGAAGGGTATCAAACCGAATCGGCTTTTACCGGAAAAACAGGACTCGAGAGGGCGGCAGCGCAAGACTGGGATTTGATTTT
The DNA here is from genome assembly GCF_050272735.1 of Peribacillus sp. NPDC046944. Taxonomy (NCBI): domain Bacteria; kingdom Bacillati; phylum Bacillota; class Bacilli; order Caryophanales; family Bacillaceae; genus Peribacillus; species Peribacillus sp. NPDC046944. The sequence goes on along the minus strand of NZ_JBNNML010000006.1, from coordinate 186,122 downwards.
ACTGGATGTGATGCTCCCTGAGTTAAATGGGATCGAAGTATTAAGACGATTCAGGAAAAAGAATGTTCATACGCCGGTCATCCTTCTGACGGCAAGGGATGCGGTACCGGATAAGGTGAATGGGCTTGATCATGGAGCGAATGATTATGTAACCAAGCCTTTTGAAATAGAGGAATTGCTGGCCAGGATCCGTGCGTGCTTTAGGAGCCAAACTGGCGGCGGCATTAAAGATGTAAAAGAGGATAGTCTAACGATTCACGATTTACAATTGGAACTGGGCACAAGAGATATCCTACGTGCCGGTAAGCGGATTGAGCTGACTTCCCGTGAATTTGATTTGCTGGTCTATCTTTTGCAAAATAAAAATCAGGTTCTGTCACGAGATCAGATCATCTCCCATGTATGGGGATATGATTTTTCTGGAGATACGAATGTGGTGGATGTGTATATCCGGTATTTGCGTAAAAAAATCGACTATCCTTATGATGTGCCTCTCATTCATACTTATCGCGGTGTGGGGTATAGCTTGAAGGAGCCGCTATGAAGATCCGGACAAAAATACAATGGTACTCGAGTTTGTTTTTGACCATCATGCTGGTCTTGTTAAGTGTATTCGTCCTCGTTGCTTTTCTTTGGATTTCTATCGAGCGGGAACAGGATATACTCGAAAATCAGGCAAAGCTACTAGAAGAAAACGTAAAGGTGGGAGCTCTCTTTTCCGGAGATTCAAAGGCGATTGAGCCCTATACGCCGGACGATGGGATGGTGCGGATTTTCAATTCGAACGGTTCCTTGGTAAATCGCTTTGTTGATGAAGATGGACTTGAGGAGCTAGCGGTGAAATCATTTGACGATAAGGGGTATAACTTCGCAAAAGTGGATGGTGAATACGTATTGACTTACCGATCGCCCTATCCGGAGGAAGGCGCTCCGTCGGGGATGATAGAGGTCACCCAAATACAGGATGCCCTCCTTGAACAGTTATCCATGCTGGCGCTTGTGCTCGTTGGTTCATCCTTATTTGTCATTCTCTTATCGGTTATCGCCGGGAAGTGGTTGGCAAACCTTATCCTAAAACCGATTTCCATCATGAGCCGGACCATGTCGGATATTGAGGAAAGCGGAGAATTCAAAGAGATCCCATTGCCGGAGAAATCAAAGGATGAACTTCAGGTAATGGGGGTTGCATTTAACAGGATGATCGGAAGACTTGAACGGAACTTTAATCAGCAACAGCAATTTCTTTCGGATGCCTCGCATGAACTGAAAACGCCGATAACCGTGATAGAAAGCTACGCTTCCTTATTAAAACGTTGGGGCATGAAGGATGAGGCGATTCTAGAAGAGGGAGTTGAGGCGATTCATCATGAAGCGCTCAGGATGAAGCAGCTGACGGGACATCTACTGAAGGCGGCTTCTCAAACGGAAACGTCTTCCGATATGAAGGAAGAGATCGAACTGATTTCATTTTGTGAGCAAATTGCCCAAACGTTCAGACGGACTACGGAACGGGAAGTGACTGTCAGTTCAGAGCTTTCTTCCATCCATACGGAGACGGTTTCAAGTAAGCTCGAACAGATTCTTATAATCTTATTGGACAATGCGATGAAATATAGTGATTCAGCGATTCACATTTCCATTCATGTGAAGGACGGAAGACTGTTGATAGAGGTACTGGATCAGGGTGTAGGCATTTCTGAAGAGCATCTGCCGCACGTGTTCGAGCGTTTTTACCGGGTAGATTCCTCACGGGCAAGGAAAACGGGGGGGAATGGGCTCGGTCTATCAATTGCTCGCTCCCTGGTTGAGTCTCTTGGCGGAAGATTGGCGATTCAAAGTGAAAAGGGAACGGGTACAACCGTCACGATTAGTCTTTCTCATCAAATTCTAATCTAGCATTCATGGTGGCCTCATAGAGAATGGTTATCCTTAAGGTACAACTTAAAGGAGGAATTCATTCATGAAAAAGACATGGGGCAAAATGAAAGAAAACATCAACAAAAGGAAAAAAGCGATCATAACGATATCAGGGGCAGCGGTTTTACTATTCGGTGGTGTTGCCGGAACGGCAGTGTATGCGGTCAACCAGGGAACGTTATCTGAAAAGGATGCTATCAACATGATATCTGGAGAACTTGGTGGCGAGGTTGTCCAAGTCGAAAAAGAGTGGGACGAATATCCGATCACGTATGACATGACCGTTAAAACGGAAGAAGGTTATCAGGACGTGGAAGTCGATGCGAAAGAGGGAACGGTCCTTTCTCAAGAGATGGATGATGATCAGGATGAGGACGCATTGATCCAGGAAGCTTTGAAAACGGCAAAAATCAGCCTGGAAGAAGCTGAAAAGATCGCCCTGAAGCAGGTGGAGGGTCAAATAACGGATCTAGAAGCGGATATGGAAAATGGCATCCTTGTTTATGAATTGGAAATCAAGCAAGACCAGAAGGAATACGATCTAGAAGTTGACGCGAATACAGGCAAAGTGTTAAAAGTGGATTTGGACGATTAAAAAGACCGGGCTGCCTTTCAAAAAGAAGAAGCACCTATTAGCTTAATGACTGATATAGGTTCACCCCCGTTTAAGATAAACGGGGGTGTTTTCATGTCTCGTTCATGTCTTGGAAGTATTTCCGATTATAGAGCACGGCAGGGTGATTAGGCACGAATTCAGATGCTAACTCATTATGCTTGTTAGCTTCACCGTACTTTCCAAGACGGTCATAGCACAAGCAGAGCTGGATATGAGGCAGCCATGTATAGCAACTTCGGTCAATGAAGGGGCTTTTATTTTCTGGAATGGCAACTTGTGTCGCTAAATTGTACCAGAATATGGCGCGTTCATAATCATTTTGCTGCAGATAAATAGAGCCGAGCCGGCAGCAGTTTTCTCCTCTTGGGGTATCGTATTCAAACGATTTTAAGCAACTTTGGATGGCTGGAAGCCAATCTTTGGTCTGGAGAAGGCAATCGGAAATCTTTCCACATGCTTGAATATTATCCTCGCTCCAGCCCTTGCCCTCATCGAGGAAATTTTGATACCATTCAATGGCTCTTTCGTAGTGGCCGTGGTCCTTGCACTCATTTGCAAAATAATATTTGTCACGTGGTGTGAAAGGATGTCCTGCTTCGAGTGCTTTTTCATAGATCTTCAAATTCCGGTCGCTATGGACCTTTTCCTTTTTATGAACAATCGCAATATCCGATTGAAAAATATTCCCCTTCACATCGAGGTATTCATGAACGAATCCAATCCACCGGAAGTTCTTTTCTCGTTTTACGAGCCGGTTTCGACGCGAGCTGAAGCTAGGGTTGCCATGCTCATCAAATGAGAGATGATAGAACATCATGACGGAGTCAACATAACTAGGAAGCGTTTCTTTGAGCGTTAATAACTTTTGCTTATTTTCCATTGTTAAAATGTCATCTGCGTCGAGCCATAGAATATAGTCCTTTGTCGCTTTCGAAAAAGCAAAATTCCTCGCTGCGGCAAAATCATCAATCCATTCAAAATCATACACATGATCTGTGAAAGTGGTAGCGATTTGTTTCGTCTGGTCTGCAGACCCTGTATCGATGATGATTATTTCATCTGCCACTTCACCTACGGAAGTAAGACAGGCAGCAAGCGTGTCTTCTTCATTCTTTACTATCATGCAAAGACTAATCGAGATAGCCATTTTTTCACCTCCGCTACCAGCATATTAATGACTACTCGTATGGGTGTTACGCGGTAAGGTAAAAGGGCATGGGTTTCCCCATTTATAACCTTTGAAAGGTATCCAATGAAAGAGTCATCCCCAATCTATCCACAAAACGTACAGGTTGAGCTCATATTAGAAGGGGATGTGCACAATTTTCGGCCTATAGATTCTTGAAATGTGATACAGATATTGAAATTTGTGGATAAGTGTACTGTTTTAAAAAAATTCCGACGTCATTTGGTGTGGATAACCAAGGAATGTGGATAACTGAACCGGTATCCAGGATTGTTTTCCACAATTCATCCACATCCTAACACCATTCCTTAATTGAATGGTGGATAACCGGTCTTTAATCATTCATGAACTTATTTTTGTAGTGACTTAATGTTAATAAGGGATAAATATAACGATAACTGTGATAATGAATATACAAAAAGTTGGCCATTGCTTGGCCTGCTGGATACTCATTGGCCCAGCACTCTTTTGACCCTTCACGAATGAGATAGGTTATTCCCTTCTTGATTTCAGGTGTTGGCTCTTCTGAAGTGGATATCAGGGCGTCCACTGCCCAGGCCGTATGGGTCAGAGTACTGGTACCGAGTGGAACATATTTTTCTTTTATATCGCTATAGCAAGACTCCCCCCAACCACCATCTTTATTTTGGATTTTCTTCAACCAGCCCACAGATTGCTTTATGGCAGGATGGTCTGAAGAGTGTCCGGCCGCCTTTAGTCCTGTCAAAGCAGACCAAGTCCCATAAAGATAGCAAATTCCCCAGCGTCCATACCATGATCCATCCGGTTCTTGATTATCCAATAGCCAATTGACGGCTTTTTTGCTGACTTTTTCAGGTTTCTTCATATTTGTATAGTTACCTAAGAATTCGAGTGCCCTCCCTGTTAGATCGGGGGTGGAGGGGTCCGTTAACAGGTATTTCGATCCTTCGAAAGGAACAAGGTGGAGCCATTGATGATCATTATTCCGTTCGAATGAAGGGAATCCCCCATCATCATTTTGCATGGAAATCATGAAAGCAACTCCACGTTGCCAGCTGTCCTGATTCGTTGGATTGTGCTTTAATTCATATGCCAATGCGCGCAACGAGGCACTCGTATCATCGACATCGGGGTTCATGGTATTCAAATCGGAAAATCCCCAACCGCCAGGAACAGCTTTTGGGTTATGGATCCGCCAATCGCCAAAGATATGATGCTGACGGCTAAGCAAATATTGATTAGCAGCCTTCACCGTTTGGTCTTTTGAAGATACGCCAGCTTCCTGTAAAGCATAGCTAATCAATGAGGTATTCCATACATGAGGCGTAGTGAACTGGATATGGGTATGGCCATCGATTGAACAGGCCATGCCCTTCAAGCCTTCAACAGCTTTCAGGATGACGGGGTCATCTTTTGAATAGCCGACTGATAGCAAGGCAAAAATCATGAAGAAGGTGGAGCCAAAATAATTATAGAGCGTTCCATCGGGCTCAAGGCGGTCAATCATAAAGCGCTTTGTTGTTTCAAGGGCTAGCGAATGAAGGTAATCGGGAAATCCAATCAAGGACTTAACGGCATTCTGTACGGTAGAGAAGAAGGACCGGTACTCATCAGTTCGATATTCTTCCCATACGTGTTCCTTTGATCGTTCCTCCCGGGTGTGATATAAATCTTTTAGATTAGGAGTGATGGGAGATTTGATCTGGAATTTTTTATGACCTAGAAGAAGTAGCGGAATCATGTTGACCCGTCCGAATACGGAGAGGTCATACATATTAACGGGAGAGACGGGCGGCAATAATATAACTTCTAGAGGCAACGGGAAGATGAGTGGCCATTTGTATTGGCCGGTGACGGTCAGCATCATTTTCGTTAACATTTTGGCTTTTTTGATTCCGCCATGGGCAAGGATGAATTGCTTCGCCTTTTTGATATGGGGATCTTGTTTTTTCCGGAGGCCACTATAGAGAAGCCCATAGTAAGCCTCGATGGTAACGGATAGGTTTCCGTCTTTTTCATCATGGAAGAGTTTCCACGAACCATTTTCCGTCTGTCTGCTTTCAATCCTGTTCACCAATGCCTCTATAAGCGGTTCGTCCTCTATTTGCAGTATTTTCAGTAAGATAATCATATAGGCATCCGCCGTAATCCCGGTGTCAAACGGATAATTCCACGATCCATCCGAAGACTGATCTTGCTTTAACCGGTTAACAAGACGGTTGATTTCCGTATATACATGCTCGCTCAAAGACTTTCCCCCTTTCTAGTCATCCTTTTAAATATATTCACCCACCCCTGTTCCATTCCAAAAGAAACGAAAACACGCCTGAGCACTAATGCTCAGGCGTGTTTTCGTTTCGGGTTCTCAGTCTATTTTACCGGTAAGGGTGGTTGTTTCATGTAACGGTAAATCGGAAGTTCATCGCCTTTGGCCGCAGGGATGAAATTGAAGGTCACGTAACTGTCGATGCCTTCGGGCTCAAGGGTTAGGGCAATGAAGTTGGCATCAGGCTGGGACATATTGAATACATAGCTACCTTTTGGGAAGCTTTGTTTCTTCGTATGGACGGAGGTCGTCACTTCTTTCGTTGCATGTCCATTTTCCAGTTCGTCGGAAACTTTCAAATCTGTTACTTTGTAGCTTTCAACCGGTATAGTGATGGACTTTTTAAGTGTATTCACTTGAACACCCAATCGCTCCAGTTTTTTTGCTACCTCTTTGTACTCGGAAGGGAGGATATAAGCAGTTGGACGATTTCTGACCAGTGTAGGGTAAGCGTCGGTCGAATCAAACCAATCGATGGACGTATCCACCTTTTTGGCTTTTTCCAGATCGATGACCGTTAGTTTTTGGTTCTTGATTCGTTTATTTTCACTTTTTATGACAACCTTATCATTGTCATTTGCTTTTGCGCCTTTTTTGACGACTTCACTTTCTGATTGGCGAACCACTTTTTTCACTTTGGTTGCCTGATCAGCCGTTGCTTTTATGAAGGCAGCCTGTGCTGTAGCTTGTGCATGCACACGTCGCGTGAAATCCGTCCGACCAATATTGATTCCGCGAGTTTCTATTAAATAAGACATCGTATTCTTCAAGCCTAAAGCGTTACGTCCAATCCGTGCCTCCGTGCTTCCTTCTGTGGCCGTCAGCACCCCATCTTCAGAGGTAGCGAGAGTATAGTAGTCCTTATAGGATAGCTTTTCTTTTTCCAATGTCTTAAAAACCTTCGGCAAAAGCAATTCATCGGATGCTTTTCGCAGCTGCTGCGGGATATTTAGATTCTTTGCTGAAGAGATGAGCAAATCATATGAAGCGATTGAGCCATTCTTGCCGACTTTTTTAAGCGGGGCAGGGTTGACCGTGTACTCATGTACGTCAAGAATGACCTCTGGTTCGTAAGCATTTATTGCCCGGTGGATTGTCTGGACTTCAGGATGCTCCACTTTTAAATAGTCCCGATTGGCATCCAAGTTAGTGGCTGTCGTGCGTTTAAAGTAATAGGATCCATCCGGATTCACGCGTGGGACGATGGCGATATTCACTTTATCGAGGACATTGCCAAGCTTCCCTTCTGCTAACCATTGGGCAATGACTAAGGTGGATTCCCCGGCAGCGGGTTCATTGCCATGAATTTGTCCCTGAATCCAGATCAATGGTTTCTTTGAATTCTTTTGCAGTTTTTTTGAGTCCTTACTGAAAAGAAGCATGGGAATATCGCGACCTTCTGTGGATTGACCAATGGTCTTCATTTGAATATGCTTATTTTTATGGGTGAGACCTTCGATGAATGTGTTCATTTCTTCTTGACTGGTAAAAGCAAGTCGATCTTGTTGAAAGGCAGGCGTCTTGAATGAAGTGTCAGGTACAGGAAAGAGGTAGGAGAGATTATCAGGTTGAATATAACTTGGCCCACTCCCATAGTAAGGAGTGAATTCTTCTGCTTGAGCGACGTTGCTATGGCTCGGCAATCCAGTGGCAAGGCTAAGAGAGATGACAGAAACTAAGGTAGGTACGATTTTTTTCACAGATAGTCCTCCTGGAAAAGTCATTTACCATAAATTAACATAATGTGCACAAGAAAAGTAGTCAAAGCTAACGATATGGTAAAAATGATTAATAGAACCTAAGTGTTTATGCCCATATATTATTTTAATGTGTTTTGTAACTGGCTTAAAAGGTCGTCTGTGTCGGCCCCAATAACCAATTCTCCATTAACCATGGCGTAAGGAGATTTCTTGCAAAGCGCACATTCACTTAAACATTCATATTCTTTATACTGAATCCGGGGACTCTTTAAGAATTTTCCATAGACCTCCGAAGTTTGTTCATTGAGGAAACGATCAAGATTATTTTGGCAAAATTCTATTTTGACATGTTCTTTTTTTGTGAAAAGTTTAGTTAGAAAGGTTTTCATCATATCGCTACTTTCGTTGAAGAGTAAATAGATGTTATTTCCATTTTATCATGTAGGAAGGGGGGTGCATAGGTAGAGCTGGACGAACTATCCTAAAGGATGAAAGGAATTCTCGGTAAAGAGTCATCCAGACAATTCCATTATACCCAAGTAATTAGATTTATTAAGTTGACACATAGCGGAGACATGGTAGAATGAAAAGGGAATAATGATAATGAATCTCATTATCATATTTAAGTGACAAACATCATTCTATCGTTCATTTGAAATGAATTTTCATTCAAGCATTAATACATAGTGTCAAATCAATCATATATCACTGTATATTTACTGAGATAGGAAGAGTAGGAAACGTAGATGAAGATTAGATATTTAGTTCTTATGTTAATCGTTTTATCCTTTACTTCTCTATTTATAGGTGTTAAGGATATTACGCCCTTGGATTTATTGGACTTAAGTGATGATAAAGTCCAAATTATGTTGCAAAGCCGTTTTCCTAGAATGGTAACCATTATTATAGCTGGTGTCGTCATGAGCATCAGTGGTCTTATCATGCAGCAATTGAGCAGGAACAAATTTGTATCACCTACAACTGCCGGTACGATGGATTCAGCAAGACTAGGTCTTCTTCTTGCTCTGATCATCTTCCCATCGGCAGCCCTTATAGAGAAAATGGCATTTGCCTTCATCTTCGCCTTGGCTGGTACTTTTCTATTCATGAAAATACTGGACAAAGTAAAATATAAGGATACTATTTTCATACCATTAGTGGGATTGATGTTTGGTAATATCGTTGGATCCATTTCAACTTTCTTTGCTTATAAGTATGATTTAATCCAAAGCCTCAACACTTGGATGAATGGGGATTTCTCGATGATCATGTCGGGTAGGTATGAATTGATATATGCTAGTATCCCGTTAGTCATCGTCGCATATATCTTTGCCAATAAATTCACGGTGGCAGGGATGGGGGAAGAGTTTGCCATCAATCTGGGCCTCAATTACAAATTTGTGGTCAACCTTGGATTGGTTATCGTGGCGCTTGCCTCCACGCTCGTTTTATTAACGGTAGGAACAATTCCTTTCATCGGGTTGATCGTACCTAATATTGTTTCCCTTTACCTTGGTGATAACTTGAAGAAGAGTCTTTCTCATACAGCATTGCTAGGGGCTGTTTTCCTATTAATCTGCGATATTTTGGGCCGGATCATCATTTATCCATTCGAGATTCCGATTGGCCTTGTGGTGGGAGTAATAGGAAGCGCCATATTTATCTATTTGATAATGAGGAGAAAGGCATATGAATAATAAGAATAAGATCATAATATTGGCGGTTCTTGCCGCCGTTTTAACAGCCTTTTACATCTTTTGGGACCTTGGCCCGAATTGGGATTATTCCCTTCCGAGGCGGGTCTGGAAAATTATCGCCATCATCGTAGTGGGGTGTGCGATTGCCTTCGCAACAGTGATATTCCAGACGGTCACTAATAATAAAATACTGACACCAAGCATCTTGGGATTAGATTCCATGTATATGCTCATCCAAACAGCGGTCATTTTCTTGCTTGGCTCGACGCATATCTTGATCACGAATAAAAACCTTAACTTCCTGGTAACGTTGGCCATCATGCTCATCTTTGCCAGTTTGCTTTTCAAATTCATGTTCAAGCAGAACCGGAACATTTATTTCCTACTGCTGATTGGAATCATCTTTGGAACATTATTCGGTAGTATGTCATCCTTCATGCAGGTGTTGATTGACCCGAATGAGTTCCAAATCATACAGAACAAAATGTTCGCGAGTTTCAATAATGTCAATACAGATCTTTTAATCTTGGCTATTGTACTCATGATCGCGGCTATCGCTTACTTCTTTAGATTCATGAAATATTTAGATGTCATGTCCCTTGGTAGGGATCAGGCCGTCAACTTGGGTGTGGATTATGATTACGTCACCAAACGAGTATTGATCGTTGTCACGATACTCATCTCGATTTCAACGGCCCTGATCGGTCCCATCACATTCCTCGGTTTGCTGGTTGCCAATGTCGCGTATCAATTCATCAATTCCTATCAGCATAAAATCATCCTTCCGGGTGCGATGCTGATCAGTGTCATCGCCTTGGTCGGCGGTCAGTTCATTGTTGAGAGGATCTTTACCTTCTCGACTACATTAAGTGTCATCATCAACTTTATCGGCGGTGTATATTTCATCTATCTTCTATTAAAGGAGAATAAATCATGGTAGAAGTTAAAAAATTATTCAAACGGTACAATAATAAAACGGTCGTTGAGGATGTCTCTTTGAAAATCCAAAAAGGAAAGATCACTTCTTTCATTGGACCCAATGGTGCAGGAAAAAGTACGGTCCTCTCCATGATAAGCCGGCTCATTGCCAAAGATTCAGGGGACGTCCTGATTGATGGAAAAGATATGAACAATTTCAAAAGTAACGAGCTTGCGAAGAAGATTGCCATTCTAAAGCAGGCCAACCACATTAACATTCGTTTAACCATTCGTGAACTCGTCGCTTTTGGCCGTTTTCCTTATTCACAAGGGAAACTGACGAAAGAGGATTGGGTATATGTCGATGAAGCGATTGAATATATGGAACTTGCGGATATGCAGGACAAGTTTCTAGACCAGCTTAGTGGTGGACAGCAACAACGGGCATTCATTGCCATGGTCATTGCTCAAAACACAGAATATGTGCTTCTTGACGAACCATTAAACAACTTGGACATGAAGCATTCCGTTCAAATCATGAAGGTTTTAAGAAGACTGACCGATGAATTGGGAAAAACGGTCATCATCGTCATCCATGATATTAATTTTGCTTCTTGTTACTCCGATTACATCGTTGCACTGAAGGATGGAAAGGTTGTCCATAATGGACCGACCGAACAGGTCATCAACTCCAATGTCTTAAAGGAAATATATGATATGGACATTGAAATCCAAAACATCAATGATAATAAGATTTGTGTGTACTTTACTTGAGTTAATCCGTTCATATTGATTTAAAATCACCTAGGATTCAAAGCTTGAACATACTTTAATCTCTATTTTTCAAACTGTTTCAGTAGGCAGGCGCCCAAGATATGGCTGGCTGAAAGGGTTTATAGAAGATATGGTTACAGAAGGCTAATGGTTTCAAAGGTGATTTCAAATATAAAATAACTTTCGAGGTGACTATCTAATGATGAAAAAATTATCTTTATTGCTTTTATTGGCAATGTTGGCAGTCGTAGCTGCAGCTTGTGGATCGAATGATGAAAAAGAAGAATCAAGTACAAAAAAAAATACAAGTGAAACAGCTAAAAGTGAAGAATTCACCGTTAAACACCAATTAGGCGAAACAAAAGTTAAAACGAACCCTGAAAAAGTTGTTGTATTCGATATGGGTGCCCTTGATACTCTGGATAAATTAGACGTAGAGGTAGCGGGTGTTCCTCAAGATAGCCTTCCTAAATACCTTTCTGACTACAAGGAAAGCACTGAAAATGTAGGTGGCTTGAAAGAACCTGACTTCGAAAAGATCAACGAAATGGCTCCTGACCTTATTCTGATCTCAGGTCGTCAATCAGAAGCATATGAAGAATTAAGTGAAATCGCCCCAACTGTATTCGTTGGTGTGGATACTACAAAATATATGGAATCATTTGAAGAAAACGTTACACTTTTAGGTAAGATCTTTGGTAAAGAAGACCAAGCAGCTAAAGAACTTGCAAGCGTTGAAGAAAATATTGATGCTTTGAAGGAAAAAGTTCCTGCTGATAAAAAAGGTTTAATCGTTCTTGCTAATGGTGGAAAAGTAAGTGCATATGGTCTTAACTCAAGATTCGGTATCATTCATGATGTATTCGGCGTTCCTGCTGTAGACGATAAATTAGAAGTATCAACACACGGTCAAAGCATTTCTTTCGAATATATTGCTGAAAAAAACCCGGACTACCTTTTCGTTATTGATAGAGATGCTGTAGTGGGTGATGGTGCTGCTGCGAAAGAAACTGTTGAAAATGACATTGTGAAGAACACAAACGCTTATAAAGATGGCCACATCGTTTATCTTGACCCTAACTACTGGTACTTATCAGGTGGCGGATTAGAATCCGTTAATGAAATGGTTAATGAAATCTCTGAAGGCCTTAAGTAATTCATGAATCCCGAAATGCCTGTTCCCACTTTATGTGAGAACAGGCATTTTTTTATTGGCTAACACAATCGCAGAGGTGGAAACATACCTTTAAGAAATTAACGAAACAGAGTGCGTAAAATTATTTTTCTTCCTATTATAATGCTCCTCACGGAGTGCTCATGAAAACGAGTAAGATGGTGTGTATCTTACAATAAATCGAAATGAAAAAAATCTCATGCAGGTTACAAAATTATTTTTTTATGGAGAATGAATCATTTTTGAGGACAATCCGTATATATTAAGGAATGTCTTAAGGGAAATTGGAGAACCAGGAAAGAAGGAGAATGGTGTCGATAGAAGACGATATCTTGTGGATAACATTAGCCCGCTCATAATCGTATGAGCCATCTCAAATCGTTACGAAGTGGGGGGAGGAGAAAGGGTTTTGGATCTTCATTGGGCGAAAACTACAGTTGGTTTCAAGATGTCGAATGATCGGACAAGAAAAAAAGGAATTATAGTAAAGGGATGACAAAATAAAACGATGAATTTTCCGATAATTTCCGAAAAGCTGTTTACATATTTTGTAAAGTTGTGGTCTTTTCGTAAGGAGTCGTTTATAATGGTAAAGGCTTAGGAGATTTGAAATCGGGATGGAAATATCATTCGTCGTTGCCAGGAAACATGGGTTATATTTATTGGAATATAACAGGAGCTTCCTATATATTTAAAGGTATAGGTATTGAAACTTTTTTGGATGGGGAATAATGACAGACGAGAAAAAACACGTGACATTTGAAAGTTTTGTGCATTCTTGACTATAGAAGCAAAAGAGTGCTATCATAAGGTTTGCGAATTTCCGTCTTCTGTAAGAAAGTAAAAGTTTACTATATACCACTAGTTTAATAGAGGTGAAAGCATGAAAAATTTCTTGAAAAAAGGCCAGCATTTATTTATAAATAACATACTAGGCTTTTTTGTTGTTGCTATAGTCTTGTTTTGGATAAAAACCTACATTGGTTATCGAATGGAATTCAATTTAGGCCTAGAGAATGGATTACAACAGTTCTTACTTTTCATTAACCCAGTTAGCTCAGCTATCTTGTTTTTCGGCTTGGCATTATTGGTGAGAGGTAAAAAGTCGTTCAAATGGGTTATCAGGTTAAACCTATTGATGTCCTTATGGTTATTCTTTAATATTGTGTATTACCGTTCCTTTACGGATTTCATTACACTACCAACCTTGACGCAAGTGCAAAATGCCGGAGATTTGGGACCGAGTGTTTTAGCATTATTTAAATCTTATGACGTATTTTATTTCCTAGATACGGTTCTTTTAATGGTTCTATATAAATTCAAAGACGTTAAATTGGAAAACGTTAAAGTTAAACGTCGTACAATAGCATTGGTCTACCTTACTGGACTTGTGATTTTCGCTATCAATTTGGGACTGGCTGAAAAAGACCGCCCCCAATTATTATCAAGAACATTTGATCGGAACTACATTGTTAAGTATCTTGGCATGTTCAACTATACTGTATACGATGCCGTTCAAAACACTAAAACGTACGCTCAGCGTGCAACGGCCAACAGCACGGATATTGCAGAAGTCGTCAACTATACAAAAGCGACAAGTGCAGAGCCGAATCCGGAATACTTCGGTAAAGCAAAAGGCAAGAACGTTATCTACTTGCATTTGGAATCAATGCAGAATTTCTTGATCGACTATAAGTTGAATGGAGAAGAGGTTACTCCTTTCCTAAATTCACTTGCACATAATGAGTCGGACTTCATGTATTTTGATAACTTCTTCCATCAGGTTGGTCAAGGAAAGACAGCGGATGCTGAATTCATGCTTGAGAATTCATTGTTCGGTTTACCACAGGGAGCAGCATTCACTACTCAATCGCAAAATACGTATCAAGCAGCACCGGCTATCCTAGGACAAAATGGATACACTTCCGCCGTGTTCCATGGTAACTATAAATCCTTCTGGAACCGGGATAAGATGTATAAGTCACTTGGATTCGATAATTTCTTTGATGCCGCACATTACAATATGGACAACAAAGATGAAGTGTTGAGTTATGGATTAATGGATAAGCCTTTCTTTAAAGAATCGATTCCTATGTTAGAAACGCTTCAACAGCCTTTCTATACAAAGTTCATAACTGTATCCCATCATTTCCCTTATGCCATGGACCAAGAGAAAACAACAATCGAAAAACATACAACAGGGGATGCATCGGTTGATAGTTATTTCCAGACAGCTCGCTATGCTGACGAAGCCCTTAAAGAATTCTTCGATTATCTGAAGGAATCAGGTTTGTATGATAACTCTGTCATCATCATGTATGGTGATCATTACGGTATCTCGGAAAATCATACAGATGCGATGTCAAAAGTGCTTGATAAAGAAGTGGGCACGTTTGAAAATGCTCAGCTACAACGTGTACCATTATTGATTCATGTTCCAGGTGTTGAAGGTGGGGAAATGCACCAATACGGAGGTCAAATCGATCTTCTTCCAACCATGCTTCATTTACTCGGAATAGAATCCAATGATTATGTACAATTCGGTTCAGATCTATTGTCAAAAGATCATAATGAAATTGTACCTTTCCGTAATGGAGACTTCGTATCGCCAGAAGTTACTTCTATCAAAGGAAAATACTATGACTCGAAAACTGGGGAATTGGTCGAGGAAAATGAAGACATCCTCAACTCTAAATCTAGAGTGGAGACCATGCTCAATTTATCCGACAAAGTCGTGAATGGTGACTTGCTTCGTTTCTATTCACCGAAGGGCTTTGAACCAATCGACCCAGCAGATTACGATTATACGTACAAAGAAGATGAATCGAACCAGGTTGATCCGGATAAGAAATAATGAAAGAAAGCAGGGTGGGAAGCAAATGCTTCCCACCCTGCTTTCTTTAGGTATCTTAAGACTTTGAAGTCATCATGGCAATGTACTTTTTGATTTCTTCGGGATTTCCTGCGTATTTTTCGGCACGCTGTTCATCTTTAAGTAGTTTATCTTTTGCCTTTTTTAAAATTTCCTCACCTTTAGACTGAGGGACGACGACTACTCCATCCATGTCCCCAATAACCAAGTCCCCTGGGTTTACGGTGACTCCACCACAGGAAATGGGCAAATTGGTCTCTCCCACTCCATATTTTCCACTTGAGGCAACGGTGGTGCCTTTGCTGAATACAGGAAAATCAATTTCCTTAATAGCACCGAGATCACGTATCACTCCATCAACCACGAGTGCCCCAATTTGCATCGTCTTCATCATGCCAATGACGAAGTCACCAGCAATGGCCCGGTATGTATCTCCTTTACTATCGACCACCAATATATCCCCTGGACGTGCCTCGCCGATTGCTTTTAACACGGCTGAGTTATCACCAACGGGTAATTGAACCGTATATGCCCGGCCGGCAAACCTATACCCTTCCTTTAAGGGCTTAATGCCTGAATCTACGTTGTTCATGCCCTCCATTGCATCTGAAATGGCCGTGGTAGGAATCTCTTTGAATTGTTGAATTAAATGATCCATATTCTTCATCCTCCTCATTTTAAAAAGACACCTTCATTATACATGTTATTTTAATTTTCTGATAAATATAGGTCTGAGAAGATTTCGCTAGTCGACCTGCTCACATTATTCCATTAGTAAAGCCCATCCTTATACAAGGATGGGCTTTATATATCAGTTGGAGACGAGTGATAATTGACCGTCTTCCATCTTATACACTTTATCGCAATATTGTAGCATGCGTTCATCATGGGTTACCATGATGGCTGCTTTCTTCCGTGACTTAACTTCTTTGGAGATAAGTTGGACGACTTCATGTCCTCGTTTGGAATCAAGGCTTGCAGTTGGTTCATCTGCAAGTATGATATTGGGTTGGTTCATGAAGGCTCTGGCGATGGCTGTCCGTTGGCGTTCTCCGCCTGATAACTCGTTTGGAAACTTACTCATTTTACTTCCTAGACCTAAGTCAGTGAGTAGACTTTTAGCAAATGCTTTATCTTGCTTTGTGATCTTGCCTGCCATTTTTTTCACGACAAGTAATTGGTCAAGTACCGTTAAATACGGTATGAGGTTCGATGTTTGTAAGATAAAACCGATATCGTTCAAACGGACATTGGCCAGTTCTTTCGCATTGAGGCCACCTAGATCCTTACCATTCAGGCTGACTGCACCTGCAGAAGCTTGAAGGAGGGCTCCTGCTATGGAAAGGAAGGTACTTTTACCAGAACCGGATGGGCCAATGACGGCCACAAATTCCCCTTGTTCGACGGATAAAGAAACATCTTGAAGGGCCGCTATCTTATGGCCACCCTCTTCGTAAAATTTCGATACATGTTCAAGTTGTAATCCAGTCATTATTCTGCCCTCCCAATAGCTTGCAATGGATCGATTTTCGTGATTTTACGAACTGAAATCCATGAACTTACAACGGATATGATAAGTAAAATTATGCTGTAGATAATCACTAACTTCGTATCCAGTTCAAATGGCATGCCTGCTGGTAAGATAAGTGCCGTACCATATGTTAAGAGGATACCTACGATTATACTGATAAGTGATAATAGGAACACTTGGGAAACAATCGCTTTACCAAGGAACCCATTGCTTGCTCCAATCGCTTTCATGATGCCAAATTGGTTGGATTTTTGTAGCGTTAGTACATAGAAGAATACACCTAGGACGAAAGCTGAAATCGCAAGAAGGAAGACAAGCATCATAACGATTGTCCCATTTTCTTCCACGTAACCTGGCATACCTTGAACCGCTTGGGATTTAGTAACGATATCATAACCCTTGAATTCTTTATTTATGGAATCAACGTCAATATCTTTGCCTTGAAGCATAATGGCGTTAACAGGTTCATTGACTCCATTATCGGAACCAGGAGCCGCATAGTGAATGCTCCGCCACTTATCAAGTGTTGTAAAGACGGATGTCACATGGTTGTATGTTTGATTTTCTGTAAATCCAACAATCGTAACTTTCTCTGTCGTTCCTTCCAATTCCAAGGTATCGCCAAGCTTAAAGCCTTCTTCCTTGAATGAATCATTTACGACAACATCTTTGGGACGATCTTTAGATAGAGCATGTCCTTCGATGATTTCAGGCTCCAGGAAGCTACCGGGTTCTATCGCAAGCAAGGCGATATCCGTTTTTTCCTCCGTTGCGTCAGTATCCCCTTTTAAAACAGTTGCCATTGAATGTCCCATGGGAGATACAGCTTTGACTTCCGGGAATTCCTTTAGTTCATCTGCAAGATCTCCACTAAACATGGACCGTGTCATCGAGTTTCGGGATCCTTCTTCAAAGACTACATAATCGGCATCCATATTCTTGAAGGATGCGGCACTTAATGTAGAAAGTCCATTGCCAAGTCCTGAAAGGATGAAGACTAGCCAAGATATGAGCACTAGGATGATACCTATCATCATGAATCGGAATTTTCCGTGCTTGAGTTCCTTTAGTGCAAGATACATCGTAACACCTCTTTAGTTTTATAGTGATTAGTCAGTTATGACTATTACTCCTAAAGTATAGTACCGTCTGTATTAATAGTCAAATAGAAATTCCATGCAAACAAAAAACCCCACCGAGTAGGAAGTGCACGCTACTTGGCAAGGGGTTAGACTATCATGTACTTTTCAGTTCTTTCAGCTGATCCTTGAGGGTGAGTACGGTGTTCTTGATGAATTCCGTTTCTGCTTCAAGCATGGCAATCTTATGAGCTACGGCAAAATCGACGCCATGTCCTGAACCGTGTACGGGAGTCTTTTTTAACACGGTAATCAGTTTCGCATTCTCTGTGAGCTTGTTTTCAAGAGCTGGAATGACATTTTCCAAGGGGAGGTGATCAATGAACATCAGGCCGATATCCCCGCTGAACTTTACACTTTCCGCAGAGGAGAGGTTTTGAATGAGCAGCTCGTAGAAATATTGTTTTCCCTTTTCATTAATGGAATACACTTTACGAGGTGGTCTGTTGCCTTCTTGCTCAGTGTGTACCTCAATGTAGCCTTGTTTACTTAATTTATCTAATGTTGCATAAGCGGTTGGCTTCTTCATATCTGTAATGGTACTTAAGTTTCTTTCTATGAATTCATTAATTTGGTAGCCATGTTGACTCTGGGCCATAAGTAATCCAAGTAAAATAAGTGATCGAGTATCCATAATGGGGCCCCTTTCCGATGGTATCTACTCTTATAGTAGCATGTTTTACATCAAATCTATAGCAAGAGTTGGCTTGATAAACGGATGAAGCGAAGCCCATAGTCTTTTCTGAAAAGAGACCAATGGACGAAGCGGGTCTACCGGGGATTGCATCATTCGGTGTTTCTGCCTCGCTTTGTTAATCCCAGGCTTATGAGAAATTACATGTGTACTGTTTTCTAGCGGGTATAATGGGTATAGTAGTGGAAAGAAGAGAAGAAGAAGGAGGAGGAAACGATACGTGATCATTGTATATATTAGTCTGGCCCTCTTTATTGGATCAATCATTTATTTAGCATTTTTTGCTTTTAAGACATTTAAGGATTCTAAACCAACCATTGATAATGTAAATGAAACTGTTGCGCGCATGCAGGCGAAAACAGATCAGATTAAGTCGGAGACGGATCATCTTGCGGAGACACAGCAGGAAATCACAGAAGATGTTCAATATAAAAAAGAAGCAGTTCAGTATACGGTGGATGCCGCGAAACAAACACCCCAACCATTTAAGAATATCTGGCATACCATTAAAGGCGAAAAAAGGACAATGACGAGCAGAAGAAATGGGTAAGAAACGTTTGACCCCCATTAAATCGAAATGATATAGTACAGGTAATTGAAATGTTTCTAGGGTTCCGCGGTCAAAGGCCGGACTGGACCGAGAGAGACGCGCAGAGAAAAACTCTGCGTACACGGAGGGATAAAAGCCCGGGAGGTTATGTTCGTGACCTCCCGGGCTTATTCTGTATTGGAGGAAAATAAGATGGCTTGGATTCAACTCGTTATTGCTGGGTTATTTGAAGTGGTTTGGGCTACAAGTTTGAAATATACGGAAGGCTTCACGAAATTATTTCCTTCTGTCATCACGATTGTAGGCATGATTATTAGTTTTTACTTTCTGTCCTCAGCAATAAAGACGCTACCGATGGGAACGGCGTATGCGATATGGACGGGAATTGGAGCAGTCGGCGCCGTATTGGTGGGCATCATTGCGTTTAACGAACCGAGGGATGCCATACGCCTGGTCTTCGTTGGTTGTATTGTCGTGGGGATTCTCGGGTTGAAAATCACTTCTTCTGAATAACTCCTTCCCTCCTTGCAAATAGTAAGGGAAACCATATGTGAGGAGGGAAAAGATGAAAAAATACAAAGCGTTAGTGACAAGCGTAATGGTGGCTTTATTCATTACAGGATGTTCCGCGAATGAAAATGAAGGAGCAAACGAAAACCTCGGGCTGAATCGGACCAATCAGGATAGAGATTTGAGTCAAACTGGTTATAATCCTACGACGGTGAACGATAGAACGGATACTAAAACTAACAATAATAATAATAACAACGACAACAACAACAACAACAACAACAACAACAACAACAACAACAACACTGGTCAAGGTAACAATCAGATGAGGGTAACTGAGAATATTGCTGACCGAATCGAGGAATTGAAGCAAGTAAAAAGAGCAAGAGTTATCGTGATCGATAATGATGCATATGTGGGTGCCGTACTCAGAAAAGGGGAAGACTCCCTTACCACGGAAGTAAAAAACAAAATTGAAGGTGCTGTAAGAAACAGTGATACTTCCATCCAAGATGTTCATGTATCGACCAACCCCGATTTTGTAAAGAGGATGGATCAATACATGAAAGATGTTAAAAGTGGAAAACCGGTTGAAGGGTTTACCGATGAGTTTCAGAATCTTGTACACAGGGTTTTCCCTAGTTAAACTAGCATATATCCATTCATGATCAAGGCTTGTCCGATTGATTTTCAGCTGAAGAGCTTGAAGATAAAGCGGGTGAGCCTTTTTTTAGGTGAAGAAAATATGTTATTGGTAATATTCTGAAGTTTCACTCTTTATAATAGAAAGATTATTGTATAATTATGTAAAGGTTAAGGAGGGAGTGGTAGGTATGGAAAAGACGTGGTGGAAAGAGTCGGTTGTTTATCAAGTGTACCCTCGTAGTTTTATGGATAGCAATGGAGATGGAATAGGTGACTTGAGAGGAATCTTACTCAAGCTTGATTACTTACAGGAGCTTGGTGTGGATGTAATTTGGCTTTCTCCCGTATACAAATCACCGAATGATGATAACGGGTATGATATTAGTGATTATCAGTCAATCATGACGGAATTCGGGACGATGGATGATTTTAATCGGCTTTTAAGTGCGGTCCATGAACGGGGAATGAAAATCATGATGGATCTCGTAGTGAATCATACGTCAGATGAACACCCATGGTTCCTGGCTTCCCGTTCCTCCGTGGATGACCCGAAGCGAGATTACTATATTTGGAGACCTGGTAAGGATGGAAAGGAACCGAATAATTGGGAGTCTGTCTTCAAAGGTTCGGCTTGGAAATATGATGAGGGAACGGATGAATATTATCTACACTTATTTAGCCAAAAACAGCCCGATTTGAATTGGGAGAACCCTCAACTTCGTGAGGAAATCTATAGCATGATGAAGTGGTGGCTGGATAAAGGGGTTGATGGATTCCGGATGGATGTCATTAACTTTCTATCGAAGGACCAGCGATACATGGATGGAAACATTTTGGATGGAAAACAGCACGGCGATGGAAGTCCCTATTTCCTGAATGGACCCAGAATTCATGAGTTCTTGCAGGAAGTCAATCAACGCGTCCTTTCTGATTATGATGTGATGACAGTTGGAGAAATGCCCGGTGTTTCACCAGATGACGCGGTACTCTACACAGGGGAGGATCGTGGGGAATTACATATGGTCTTCCAATTTGAACATATGGATATAGGGGGAGGACCGGAAGGAAAATGGAATAATGAAAAATGGGATCTGAGCGATTTAAAAGGGATTCTCTCAAAATGGCAATATGGGTTGGAAGAGGTAGGTTGGAACAGTTTGTACTGGAATAACCATGACCAGCCAAGAGTTGTATCAAGATTCGGAGATGATGGGGAGTATCGGGTGGAAAGTGCGAAGATGCTTGCTGCTTGTCTTCATATGTTAAAGGGGACACCCTATATCTACCAGGGGGAAGAGCTGGGAATGACCAATATCGCTTTTGAAAGCATAGAAGAGTATCGTGACATAGAAACGATGAATTCCTATGAAGAATTAGTGAATACGTATGGATGGTCAAAAGAAAAGATGATGGCTGCCATTCATGCACGTAGTCGAGATAATGCGCGAACACCCATGCAGTGGAATGATGGACGGAATGCGGGATTCACGACAGGAACTCCATGGATCGGCGTGAATGCCAACTACCCGGAAATCAATGCAGAGAAGGCCTATAATGATCATCAATCCATTTTTCATTTTTATAAAAAGCTCATTCAATTACGTAAACAACATGACATTATCGTATATGGTCGTTTTGATTTACTTTGTCCGGATGATGAACAGATTTTTGCCTATACGAGGACGCTAGGTGAGGAAAAGGTGCTTGTGCTATGCAACTTTAAGGGACAAGAAGCGACTTTGACGATACCGACGGCGTTACATTCATTAAAGGCTACCCTGTTGATCGGCAATTATGAGCAGGAGGAAAGCGACACGGTCTCCAGTGAACCGTTGCGTCCATATGAATGCCGTGTCTACCTTTTGAAATAAGAAAAGACCTGAACTTCTCTGTTGAAGAGAGATTCAGGTCCTTTTTTTTATTTCACTTTTAGATCACATTCCTCAAGGGGAATGATTTTGGATTTATGTTTAATTTTATATCCGAGCCAGAGAACGAAGAACAAAAGAAGACCAATGTAGGAAACAAACATGGAGTTCCAATCAATTCCGTCTGTGCTGAAAGCTTGATAGCCTTGTCCAAGGATGATGAAGAGGCAAAGGACAAGCGCAAAAACCGGACCGAACGGAAAGGTTCTTGAACGGTATGGGAGGTCATTTAAATCCAGACCTTGAGCGATATAAGCTTTTCGGAATCGATAGTGGGCAAGGGCAATCCCGACCCATGTGACGAAACCAGCCATGCCGGAAGCGTTCAGTAACCAAATATACACGACTCCATCCCCGAAGAAGGAAGCCAAGAAAGCAAGACATCCGACTAAAGAAGTCACGATAAGAGCATTTACAGGTACGCCTCTTTTATCAAGCTTGCCAAGGAACTTCGGTGCTTTTCCGTCACGTGCTAAATCCCATAGCATACGGGTTGAGGCATACATGCCAGAGTTACCAGCTGAAAGTACGGATGTTAAAATGACTGCGTTCATGACAGCAGCGGCAAAGGCAAGGCCTGCGCGTTCAAAAACAAGCGTAAATGGACTGACGGCAACATCTTCACTTAGTAAACGTGCATCCGTGAAAGGAATGATCATTCCTATGACAAAGATTGCTAGGATATAGAATAAGATAATGCGCCAAAAAACGGATTTGATCGCCCTAGGGATGTTTTTCTCAGGATCTTCACTTTCTCCAGCGGTTACTCCAAGCAATTCCGTTCCTTGGAAGGAGAAGCCAGCTGCCATGAAGACTCCTAGAATGGTAAAGAAGCCTCCATTAAATGGCCCATCACCCATGGTGAAATTAGAAAAACCAATCGGATCATTTCCGCCCATGATGCCAAAAATGATTAAAAAACCAGTAATTAAGAAGATAATGACGGTCACGATTTTAATCATTGCAAACCAATATTCGGCTTCGCCAAAGCCCTTAACGGACATATAGTTAATTAAGAACATGATGAGTAATGCAACGGCACTCCAAATGAATGATGGAGTATCCGGGAACCAAAATTTCATGATCAGGACAACGGCCGCCAATTCAGCTGCTATCGTGATGGCCCAGTTATACCAATAATTCCACCCAATCGCAAAACCGAAAGAGGGATCGACGAATTTGGATGCATAAACGCGGAACGAACCGGCAACTGGCATATAAGCAGCCATCTCGGCAAGGCTTGTCATTAAATAAAAAACCATGGCGCCAATTACCGCATAAGCAACTAATGCACCACCGGGGCCAGCCGTATGAATGGCACCACCACTCGCTAAAAATAGTCCGGTGCCGATTGTTCCACCTAGAGATATCATCATAAGGTGCCTAGCTTTCAGACTCCTTTTCAGTTCAGTAGGATTTGAATTTTGTTGTTGATTTTTCAATTGATGTTACACTCCTTTTTATGGGAAGGGGACGGAATATAAAAAAAACAGCAGTCGAAAAAGATCGACGGCTGTATATAGATACCCGTTTAATCCTTCCGAAGATAGCTCCCCACGTTTTATGAAAACGTGACAGTGATGTTCCTGTTCGAAAACATCGCCAGCCTAGAAATACAAGGAATATTTCTACACTTCGGCAACTTATCCTTTCAAACGGAGTCGTCAACTTTCCTGAATCTCGTCCGTGTTACTTTTATAAGCCGCAGCCTCTAACTCATCGGTAAATGAGGAAGTATTCAATTCGTACTGTTAATAACGCGAATTTTAAATGGTGACATACAGTTTGTGAGTCACTGAATGAAATTTGCTATATTAAAATTATAAAATATTCCTCTAGAGAGCGCAATGTTTATTTTTCAAGTATCTTTTTCCCTAATTAGACATGAATCAAACCATTTAGTGTTCAAATAGATAATATAGGTGAATAATAAAAACAAATAATTCTGATTATTATACACTTTTTCGCGTTATAAGGCTGAAACCTAGCTTTACATGTTTGATCGTGGCAGGATCCTCAAAAAGGTCAACAGCCATTCTCCCAATCGAATCCAAGGGTAGGGATATAGTCGAGATGTCCAGCATTTCGCTAATACTATCGTTATTGAAACCAAGGATGGCGACGTCTTCAGGTATCTTAACTCCCGCTTTTTGAGCGGAAATGATGAAGCCAGCTGCCGTATCATCGTTCGTTATAATGATGGCCTCTGGCTTATCCTGCATGGCGACCCATTCTTGAAAGGCCCTTTCTCCGTCTTTGATATAGTAACTGCCTTCAAACAGCCATTCCTCTTTACTTATAAAATGATGTTTTTTCATGCTATCTTCAAACGCCTTTATCCGAAGTGAACTATTCCTGCTCTTTTTTCGCCCAAGGCTGTAGCCTATTTTCTTATATCCCTTGTTTACCAAGTAGTCGAGGGCTGAGGAAAAGGCGGCATAATGGTCGATGCTGATCGAAGAAAATTCTGACTGCGATGTATCTTCACATAAGATAATCGGACCGTAGACATGATACTCCAAGAGCACTTTCATTTCTGAGATTCTAGAACAGACGATGATGCCATCGAGTTGCTTCATTTGTAACATTTTCAGTGCTTGGATTTCTTTCTCTCTTTCATATTGTGTTTGGAAGATGACAATATGGTAACCAAGGACATTTGCTTGTTTATTAATTCCCTGGATGATTGCTCCGTAATAGGGGTGATTGGTGTATGGAATGATGACGCCAATCAGATGAGTCTTGCCTTTCGTAAGATGGATGGCGTTGATATTTCTCGTATAGTTCAATTGCTCGATGGCCTTTAGTACACTCTTTCTCTTTTCCTCACTTACATAAGGATGGTTATTCATCACGCGAGATACGGTCGTAATCGATACACCTGCATATTCAGCGATTTTTTTTATGTTCGTCATTAGATCACCATTTTTCGTTTTTTACAGTCTACCCTATGAAACCCATTTCAGAGCAAGAGAACGAAAGCATAAAGGGGAAATGCCTTCATGCTGGGACTTGTTCTGGTATGGGTTTCATCCTTTAAGATTAATAAAAGTCTTGAAGGAGGGATGAAGATGTTAACGACTTTGCTTTGTTTGATCGTGCTTTGCGGGATTGAGTTGGGGTTAGCTTATCTAGCAGTAAAATCACAAAAATGATTTAAAGCTTTGCTTCATAATAAAAAACGGAAATCGCCCATGACCCGAGATGAAGAAGTAAGAGAATACCTAGAACAGGGGCAACAGAGAGTTTTACGCCAAAAAATAATAAGAAGAAAAAGATATAGATCCCAAAAAGGGTGAAAAACCAGCTGGTTGCCCGTGCTTTAGTTCGGATGAGGTCAAATCGTTCATCCAATCCCCGTCGCTTGGCAGCGGCACGGCGACCTCCCCTTAATCCAGCCAGCCCTCCGATGATGCCAAGGGTACTTCCTAAAAAAGCCCACCAGTTAAAATCCATTACATTTCCTCCTCCTCAAATAGAAATATATCCTCAATGGTCAAATCGAACACTTTTGCCAGTTTGTAAGCAAGCTTGATGGATGGATCGAATCTTCCGGATTCTATAGAAATAATCGTCTGCCGGGATACGCCCGTTAGTTCGGATAGCTTTTCTTGTGTAAGTTGATGAGACTTGCGCATATCCCGTAATTTGTTTTTCAACCCCTCAGGCTCCTTTCTTTAATGTAAAGCTCACTGTACGTAAAGTATACTTTACAAAAGTTGTTTTGTATATATTTTCCTGCATTAAATTTCTTCAGTCCAACATTTAAAAATTTGCACTTTTTACGAATAATTGTGTATAGTATAAAATAAGTTGTATAGAGGAAACATTCTAGCGCGTAGGACAAAATATAACGGATTTTTTTTGGCCTAAATCTTGCCCTTGGTAAACTTTTTTATATAGGGCTATAAAATGGAGGGGAATACATGAAGTTTTTGAAATGGGTTGGAAGCTTGCTTATGGCAGTGGTCATGATATCAGGATGTAGCAATGAACCATCGAATCACGTTCAAGGAAAGCTGAATGTAGTAGCTACGACGGGGATGATTGGGGACTTGGTCGAGAATATCGGCGGTGAACATGTGAAGGTCACAAGTTTAATGGGGCCGGGAGTCGACCCCCACCTATATAAGGCAACGCAGGGGGACGTGAAAACACTTGATTCAGCTGACATGATTTTTTATAACGGTGTGCACCTTGAAGGGAAAATGACGGATATCTTTGAAATGATGAGTAAGGAGAAACCGACGATTGCGGTGACGAAAGACTTTACGGGGGATCAGCTTCATAAGGTCAGTGAAACGGAACATGACCCGCATGTCTGGTTTGATGTAAAGCTTTGGATGGTGGCAGCGGAAGCCGTGAAGGAAGAGCTGATTGCAAATGACCCGGACCATGAAGCTAGTTATCTAGAAAATTATGAAGCCTATGTTATCCAGTTGAAGGAACTTGATGAATATGTCCATGAGGAGATAAATAAGATTCCGGAGAATCAGCGGGTCCTCGTCACGGCACATGATGCTTTTGGGTATTACGGCAAATCATATGGATTGGAAGTGAGAGGGCTTCAGGGGATGAATACTCTATCGGAATATGGTTCGAAGGATGTAACGGATATGCGTGAATATCTTGTGGAAAATGAAATCAAAGCCATTTTCGTGGAATCAAGCGTACCGAAAAAGGCTATCGAAGCGGTCATTCAGGGAGCTGAAAAGCAAGGCCATAGCGTGGAAATAGGCGGCGAGCTGTTCTCGGATGCAATGGGGGAAAAAGGCACGGAAGAAGGAACCTATATCGGAATGGTCCGGCATAATACCGATACGATCGTGAAGGCATTAAAATAGGAGGAAATGGGATGAATTATGCGTTGAAAGTCGAGAATCTGACGATAGCTTATCATAAAAAGCCGGTGGTCGAAGATGTTACATTCGAGGTTCCGGAAGGGAATCTGATTGGTATCATCGGTCCGAATGGGGCGGGGAAATCCACCTTGATCAAGGGGATTCTTGAATTGGTTCCAAGACTAGCCGGGAAAGTCACGATCCATGGTGCTTCTTATAAATCCATGAGGAAGAGTATCGGTTATGTACCACAGCGAGAATCGGTGGACTGGGATTTCCCGACAAATGCACTCGATGTCGTGATGATGGGCAGGTACGGGCACCTGGGCTGGTTGAAGCGTCCCGGGAAGGCTGAACGAATGAAGGCGATGGAATGTCTGGAAAAAGTAGGGATGGTTGAGTATGCTGACCGTCAGATTAGTCAGCTTTCCGGCGGGCAGCAGCAACGGATTTTCCTGGCACGGGCGTTGGCGCAGGAAGCGGACATCTATTTCATGGATGAACCATTTGTGGGCGTTGATGCCGCAACGGAAAAGGCAATCATCCAGCTATTGATGGAGCTGAAAGAAAAAGGGAAGACAGTTCTTGTAGTGCATCATGATTTGTCGACTGTGAAGGAATATTTCGATTGGACGATGTTGCTGAATAAAAAGGTGATGAAGATTGGTCCGACAGAAGAGGTCTTCATTCCTGAGTTTTTGCAGGAGACATATGGAGGACGGTTAGCGATATTATCCGATGCTGAGTCAGGCTTGCTATTGAAATGAGGTGTACACGATGAACGTTCTGGATATACTTGCGGACCCCAACACAAGATGGATATTGCTAGGCACCATGTTCCTTGGCTTAAGCAGTGGAGTCATCGGAAGTTTTGCTTACTTGAGAAAACAATCCCTATTGGGTGACACGCTCGCACATGCGGCCTTGCCTGGGATTTGCGTCGCTTTCATAGTAACAGGGGTGAAGTCGACCTCCTTCTTTCTGATCGGAGCGGCCGTCGCAGGTTTAGTGGCGGTTTTTCTGATTAGCATACTGACGAGGTACAGTAAAATCAAACAGGATGCGGCACTAGGCATCGTATTGACTTCATTCTTTGGATTGGGAATCGTATTGCTAACCCAAATCCAGCAGAGTGAATATGGAAACCAAAGCGGACTGGACACTTTTCTGTTCGGGCAAACGGCATCGATGGTGATGTCGGATGTGTATATGATGATGACCGTTTCCTTTATACTCATTTTCACTTGTACGTTATTTTTCAAGGAATTTAAGCTATTGTCCTTCGATCCTGGATTTGCCAAGGGGATGGGATTGCCGGTAGTATTCCTCGACTATTTCATCATGATGCTGATAGTGGCGGCTGTCGTCATCGGCATTCAGGCGGTAGGGGTAGTGTTGATGGCATCCTTGCTGATTACCCCAGCCGTTTCTGCCAGGTACTGGACGGAGCGCCTGCATATCATGGTCATACTCTCTGGAATTTTCGGTTTGCTGAGCGGGGTGTCCGGGACATTAATCAGCACGTCGGTCAATAACCTGCCAACAGGCCCTTTGATTGTTTTATCGGCCACGGTCTGGTTTTTCTTTTCCATGCTTTTTGCTCCTAAACGTGGAGTCATCTCCAAGACGTGGAGAAGGGTTTCGGCAAAAAAGATCTATGTACATGAACAGGAAAAAAGGAAAGGAAGCCATTCAGCATGAACGATTTTTGGATTATCTTAGTCGGGGCACTTGTAGCGAGTTCCTGCAGTGTACTGGGGTGTTTTTTAATAGTAAGGAAGATGACCTTGATTGGCGATGCAATCAGTCACTCGGTTTTACCCGGCATCGTATTGGCGTTTTTAATAACGGGGTCGCGTGATTCGATTCCCATGCTGATTGGTGCAGCAGCACTCGGTTTACTTACCGTATTCTTAATCCAGCTATTCCAAACATCCGGGGTTCAATCCGACGCAGCGATAGGCATCGTGTTCACTTCCCTATTCGCAGTAGGGATTGTATTGGTCAGTTTATATACACAGCAAATCGATTTTGATCTGGATCATGTCCTGTATGGCGAGATTGCATATACCCCATGGAATATGATGTCAATCGGTGGGGTTATGGCAGGGCCAAAGGCCGTTTGGATTGTAGGAAGTTGTTTCATGATCAATCTTCTCTTACTTTTTCTTTTCTTCAAGCAATTTAAGCTGGTTTCCTTCGATCCCGCACTTGCTGCAGCGATGGGCATACCGGTTATATTTTTTCACTATTTACTGATGGGTCTCGTTTCGCTGACAACTGTGGCGTCATTTGATAGTGTCGGTTCGATTTTGGTGGTGGGGATGCTCATTATTCCTGCGGCAACGGCCTATTTGCTTTCGGACCGATTAAGTCGGATGATTGTCGTCAGCATCGGGGTCGGGATCTTGAGCTCGGTCATTGGGTATTATTCAGCAACTTTTCTTGATGCTTCCATCTCAGGGTGCATGGTTGGTTCAGCCGCTTTCTTATTCGGCTTCGCTTTCCTTTTTTCACCGATCAACGGGGTGGCCACTAGGTTTATAAAACGAAGAAGGGCAAGGGAAACCCATTTATAGTACATTCCACTTAGAGGCTGCATGATTTTCACTTCATGTGGCCTTTTTGCCATCAAACTATCCTTAGATATAGTTGTGATTTTCTTTGTTTAAAGTATAATGAGTAAGTGTAATTTAAAGAAGCAGGAACCTTTTTAAGGGAGAGTTCATTATGGAAGAACAAAATAAATTTTCATCGCGAATAGATTTTTCTTTGGTCACGATATTATTGTTGTTATGTATTGGTAGTTGTTTGGCCATATACAGTGCGCAGACTACTGGACAATACGAAGAAAACTTCTTAATAAAACAAATATTTTGGTATGCGGTTGGAGTCGGGATTGTTCTCGGAATCATCACGCTGGATTCAGACCAGTTGAAGAAGATATCTTGGTATGCATATGGATTCGGATTATTGCTATTGTTATTATTGCTTGTCATGCCAGATTCCATTGCGCCCGTTCGTAATGGTGCGAAAAGTTGGTTCATCATTAAGCCACTGGGATCGATACAGCCCTCGGAATTCATGAAGGTTTTTCTCATTTTGGCCTTGGCGAATGTCATTTCAAATCATCATCTCAAGAATACGTTGAAAACCATCCAAACCGATCTCTGGCTCCTTGTTAAGATAGGGCTTGTGACGGGAGCTCCGTTGCTGTTGATCATGCAACAGCCGGATTTAGGTACATCGCTTGTTTTAATGTCAATCATGATCGGAATGATCTTCATTTCAGGGATATCATGGAAAATCTTGCTTCCAATCGTGACAGCGGGTATCGTTGCCGTTTCCACCATCATGTACTTCGTCCTCTGGCATCCGGAATTGCTTGAGAAAATAGGTGTGAAAACGTATCAGTTCGGCCGTATTTATTCATGGCTGGATCCTTATAACTATGCGAGTTCGGAAGGGTATCATTTGACAAAATCCTTGCTGGCCATAGGTTCAGGGCAGACCACAGGTAAGGGTATTGGGTCAAGGGAAGTATATTTACCGGAAAGTCATTCGGATTTCATCTTTAGTATCATCGGGGAAGAATTCGGCTTCATCGGTTCCAGTATCATTATCTCATTGTTCTTCTTATTGGTTTACCATATTACAAAAACCGGCATGGAAACGCGGAATAATTTCTATACATATATTTGTGTGGGCATCATCAGCATGTTAACGTTTCACGTGTTTCAAAATATCGGAATGACGGTCGGCGTATTACCGATCACCGGAATTCCGCTTCCATTCATCAGTTACGGGGGAAGCTCGCTCATGGGGAATATGATGGCCATGGGCTTGATATTCAGCATAAGGTATCATTATAAAAAGTACATGTTTTCGACGGATATATAAAAAACGCCGGCCATTCACCATGGCCGGCGTTTTTATAGTTATTGAAGCTTTGAACCGGATGGGAATTGATCTTTATATCCAGAGAACTGTTGGTAGGACTGGCCTAAACTATCGGTTTGTGCCTTTTCCAAGCCATACCATCCTTTTTCGAACATCAGGTTATAAAGTTCCCGTTGCATTTCCTGGGTTTCTTTTGAGACCGAGAAAACATCTTGAAATAAAGCTTGGTTACTCATCTCATGGAGGGCAACTGAATAAGAGTTACAGAAATACTTCTCTGTTGCAAGCATGTCATTTGTAAAATCGCGGTCATTCATTTCTGGCGTTTTGGCAATGGTTGATTCGGGATTTTGGACCTTGTTTTGATTAGGCATCAAGAAACCTCCTTTACTGGAATTGTTGTTGGTTTTGCTGTTGGTTTGGATTTAAGTGGGACAAGATGGTGTCGTAATGACGTTGATGCATCTGTCCACAGCGGGTTAAAGCGTCTATGATTTGAGGATCTTTACATTGTTTCGCGTAAAAGTGTGCTTTTTTAATCGCAATCAAGTTCCAGGAAAGCATATCGGTAAGGTACATACTATCTTTTACAGATACCATTTCGGGTGGCTGTTTCATGAAACCGGTCGTTTGTTGCTGGTTGTTCATCGAGTTTTGTTGTTCCATCATCTTACCTCCTTCATTGTGGTCTGAACGAGATTAATTTCCCCTGTTTTTAATTTTATATTCGAGAAGAGCAAGTGACTGAATATACATGAAGGATATAAGAGTCTAACCCTAACATCTATTTTTCCAAACGGGGATTTGGAGGGAACGCAGATGGAACTAATGAGGAACTTCTTTCTCTACCTATCGAAGTATAAACCATTAATTAAGGCTGCACGGAGATATGGATTGCGTTTTGGGGCAGCCCGCTTTGTTGCCGGAGAAACTTTGGTTGAAGCGACTAAGGTCATTGCAGAACTAAATCGGAAAGGGTTATCTGTGACGATAGACTATCTAGGTGAATTCATAGATCATGAGCAGGAAGCAGAAGAGATGGCAAACCAGTGCATCGATGCGATTCGAGCCATTTCCGAGCATGGTCTCGATTCCCAGTTATCCTTGAAACTGACTTCGATGGGTTTGGATATCTCGGAACATGTTGTCATGAAGAATATGAGAAGGATTTTAGAAGAAGCAAAAGCCGCCCGGGTATTCGTTACGCTAGATATGGAAGATTTTCCGCGCTGTCAGCCAACATTAGAAGTGTTCAAAAAACTAAAAGCTGAATATAATGATCTTGGTACGGTTATACAAGCATATCTTTATCGGACGGAGAAAGATCTCGACGAGTTGAATTTCCTCCATCCGAATCTTCGACTGGTTAAAGGAGCGTATAAAGAGCCAACGAACATCGCCTTCCCGGAAAAAGAGAAGGTGGATGCGAACTTCAAGAAAATCATTAAGAAGCATCTGCTAAATGGGAACTATACGGCTGTCGCCACCCACGATGATAAAATCATTGATTATACGAAAAAGTTCGTCAAGAGTCATGGCATCAGCACGGATCAGTTTGAATTTCAAATGTTATTCGGCATCCGTAATGAAAAGCAATTGGAATTAGCTGAAGAGGGTTATAAGGTTAGGGTGTATGTTCCATATGGAACGGATTGGTACGGATATTTTATGCGCCGCCTAGCGGAGAGGCCAGCCAATGTTGCCTTCGTTTTAAAGGGGATATGGAAGAGGTAGCAGAAGTAAGAGCCGGCCCGGATATGGGACGGCTACTCTACTTTGGACTCTATTTTTTAAATTGATTGTTCTGGCTGTTCACCTTATTCTTTCCATTGTTACGTTCACCGCCAGGACCCGCGTTTCCTTTCACGCTTGCGGCACTTACGGCTCCTTTGGAAGGATTATCTTTATGCTTCATGAGTATACGTCACCTCCTGTTCGTTATTTTCTTCTAAAGAGTGA
This sequence comes from Peribacillus sp. NPDC046944, assembly GCF_050272735.1. Taxonomy (NCBI): domain Bacteria; kingdom Bacillati; phylum Bacillota; class Bacilli; order Caryophanales; family Bacillaceae; genus Peribacillus; species Peribacillus sp. NPDC046944. Next base: position 153,263 of record NZ_JBNNML010000006.1, on the reverse strand, counting down.
AAACTAACCAGGGGTTTTACGATAAAAATATTTAATTTTTCCTGTTTAATCATTGCAGAATTTCCAAATTTATTCTATATTAGTAATAAGAATAAATATTCAAAATTTTTTTGGGACAAAAATGAATGAGCATTCATTCAATACATTGTGTAAGGGGGATATGAACTTGGTTCGACAAATACGAAAGGCTGCTGTTCTAGGGTCAGGAGTTATGGGATCAGGGATTGCTGCACACCTTGCTAACATCGGCATTCCGACTTTATTATTGGATATTGTACCTCGTGAACTCACGGAGGACGAGAAGAAAAAAGGTCTTACATTAGAAAATAAACAAGTACGTAACCGCATTAGTCAGACTGCGATTACTAAACTTCTAAAACAAAAACCAGCTCCGTTATCAGCAAAAGGCAATCTGGCCTTGATTGAAGCGGGGAACCTGGAAGATGATATAAGCCGTTTAAATGAAGTAGATTGGGTAATTGAAGTGGTCGTGGAGAGACTTGATGTGAAGCAGAGTGTGTTTGCTCAGGTTGATAAATACCGTAAATCGGGCAGCATCATTTCTTCTAATACATCAGGTATATCAATTGAGGCGATGGCCGAGGGACGTTCTGAAGATTTCCAAAAGCATTTCTTGGGAACTCACTTTTTCAACCCTCCACGCTATTTGAAACTTTTGGAAGTCATTCCTACGAAAGCCACTGCTCCTGAAGTACTTGAATATATGAAGCAATTTGGTGAAGACGTTCTTGGTAAAGGAGTGGTCGAAGCCAAAGATACACCGAATTTCATCGCCAACCGCATCGGTACGTATGGGCTGCTAGTTACCCTTCGTGAAATGCAAAAAGGCGGGTACAGCGTGGGTGAAGTGGATTCTGTAACAGGTCCATTAATTGGCAGGGCGACGAGCGCAACATTCCGTACGCTTGATGTAGTTGGTCTTGATACTTTTGCACATGTTGCGAAGAACGTATATGACCAGGTTGAAGGAGAGGAAAAGGAAGTTTTCCGCATTCCTGACTTCATGAATAAAATGCTTGAAAACGGTTGGCTTGGAAGCAAATCCGGACAAGGATTTTTCCTGAAAAAAGGCAAGGAAATCCTTGAGCTGAACCCTGAAACACTTGAATACGAACCACGGAAAAAACTGAAAACGCCTTCTATAGAAATGGCGAAACAGGCAAAAGGTCTTTCTAATAAAATGAAAGCGCTTGTTTATAGTGATGACCGTGCTGGCCTCCTGCTTTGGAATGTGTTGAATCCAGCCCTTGTGTATTCTGCACAACTGCTAGGAGACATTGCTGACGATATTGTGGCAATTGACCAGGCAATGAAATGGGGCTTCGGTTGGTCTACAGGACCTTTCGAAACGTGGGACGCAATTGGTGTCGAAAAATCAGTAGCACGCTTAGAACAAGAAGGTGTCACTGTTCCTCAATGGGTGAAGGAAATGCTGGAAAAAGGCATCACTTCATTCTATAAAGAAGAAAATGGTGTAGTTTCCTACTATCACAATGGTGAATATAAGGAACTTCTTGAGAATCCAAAGGTGATTAACCTGAAAGCGATCAAGAAGCAAAAAGGCGTAATCAAAAAAAACAGTGGTGCAAGTTTGATTGATATTGGCGACGGTGTCGTACTTCTTGAGTTCACGTCACCGAACAATGCAATTGGTCTTGATATCATGCAGATGATCAATGCGGCTGTTGATGAGGCTGAAGCAAATTATAAAGGCTTGGTCATTGGAAACCAAGGCAAAAACTTCTGTGTAGGTGCCAATATCGCCATGATGTTGATGGAAGCCCAGGATGACAATATATTCGAATTGGATATGGTGATCAGCCAATTCCAAAAAGCGATGTTGAAAATTAAATATAGTGCGGTCCCTGTTGTCGTAGCGCCATTCAATATGACGCTTGGCGGAGGTGCAGAAGTTTCCCTTCCTGCCGCACGCATTCAGGCGACTACGGAAACGTATATGGGTCTAGTGGAAGCTGGCGTTGGCTTAATACCTGGTGGTGGCGGAACCAAAGAACTTTATGTGAAAACATTGAAGAGCATGCCAAAAGGCGTCGACTTTGATTTGCAGAAGGTAGCGAATCGGGTATTTGAAACGGTTGCCATGGCTAAGGTTTCTACTTCTGCCGAAGAGGCGCGGGAAAATAATTTCCTTGGTGCTTCCGATCGAATCAGTGTGAATTCCGACCATCAGTTATATGATGCGAAGCAGTCAGTCATTTCGATGTATGACCAAGGTTACACAGCACCAACCCGCACGAAAATCCCTGTGGTTGGTGAGACCGGTTATGCCGCACTTCTTTTAGGGGCAGAAGCGATGCGTCTTTCAGGCTTCCTCTCCGAGCATGACCTAGTCATCGCTAAAGAGCTTGCGTATGTCCTGGCTGGTGGGAAACTTCCATTCGGTACAGAAGTAGATGAACAATATATCCTGGACCTAGAAAAACAAGCATTCTTAAAATTGATTTCAACACCGAAATCACAACAAAGGATGCAACACATGCTTGTTAAGGGAAAACCACTTCGTAACTAATTGATCGTCCAAAGATAGAGTCAAATAACTAAAGTTCAATAGGTTGATAGCTTAAAAATGAAGTAAGGGGGATCCTCATGAAAGAAGCAGTAATAGTAGCTGGAGCAAGGACTCCGGTAGGAAGAGCAAAAAAAGGTTCTCTTGCTAACGTTCGTCCAGATGATTTAGGGGCTCTTGTGGTAAAGGAAACGTTGAAGCGTGCTGGAAATTATGAAGGCAATATCGATGATTTGATCATCGGCTGTGCGATGCCAGAGGCAGAGCAAGGCCTGAATATGGCAAGGAATATCGGAGCATTGGCTGGCTTGCCATACACGGTGCCGGCCATTACCATCAATCGTTACTGTTCGAGTGGTTTGCAAAGCATTGCATATGGAGCGGAACGAATCATGCTCGGCCAAAGCGATACGGTCATAGCAGGTGGCGCAGAATCTATGAGTCTAGTGCCTATGATGGGCCATGTTACCCGTCCGAACGCACATCTTGCTGAAACGGCGCCTGAGTATTACATGGGTATGGGGCACACAGCCGAAGCTGTAGCGAATAAATATGGGATTTCCCGTGATGACCAAGATGCATTTGCTGTACGCAGCCATCAAAGAGCGGCGAAGGCCATTGCAGAAGGGAAATTCTCTGATGAAATCGTTCCGGTAGACGTAACTCTCCGTTCTGTAGGTCCGGATTTGAAACTGCAGGAAAAGAAATTTCAATTCACTCAAGATGAAGGCGTCCGTGAGGGGACGACAGTCGAAGTCCTTAAAAAGCTAAGACCGGCATTTTCTGTAACTGGATCCGTTACCGCAGGAAATTCATCGCAAACAAGTGATGGAGCTGCTGCCGTCATGGTGATGGAGGGAGAGAAAGCTTCCTCTTTAGGCATGAAGCCAATTGGTAAGTTCCGTTCCTTTGCGGTAGCGGGAGTTCCGCCTGAAATCATGGGGATCGGCCCAATCGCTGCGATTCCTAAAGCATTAAAACTTGCAGGGCTTGAGCTATCTGATATTGGTTTGTTTGAATTGAATGAGGCGTTCGCTTCTCAATCCATTCAAATCATCCGGGAGCTTGGCTTGAACGAAGAGATTGTCAACGTCAATGGAGGGGCCATCGCCCTTGGTCATCCACTTGGCTGTTCGGGTGCCAAATTGACCCTAAGCCTGCTTCATGAGATGAAACGCAGAAACCAACAATTCGGAGTCGTCACAATGTGTATCGGCGGCGGTATGGGTGCTGCCGGAGTATTCGAATTATTAGCATAGAACCTTTTATCCGGATGCAGGTGTAATCACTGTATCCGGCCTTCAATGAAACTTACGATAATGAAACTTACCATATAGGAGGAATTTTTATGTCCAATCCAACAACAGAAAACTTGATTAAAGGTGGAGCATTTTTAGTCGAAGATATTACGTATGATCAAGTGTTTACACCAGAGGATTATTCTGATGAGCACAAAATGATTGCCAAAACTTCTGAAGATTTCGTAGTGAACGAGGTCCTTCCGCAAGTTGAACACTTAGAAAACCATGAATTTGACCGTTCTGTAAAATTGCTGAAGCATGCTGGGGAAATTGGCTTACTAGGCGCTGACGTACCAGAAGAATATAGCGGTCTTGGCCTTGATAAAATCAGCTCTGCATTAATTACGGAAAAAATGGCACTTGCTGGCGGATTCGGAATTACGCACGGTGCGCACGTAGGAATCGGCTCTTTACCAATCGTATTATTCGGTAATGAAGAGCAAAAACAAAAATACCTTCCACTACTTGCAACAGGTGAAAAAATTGCGGCATATGCTTTAACTGAACCGAGCTCGGGATCTGATGCGTTGGGTGCGAAAGCAACGGCAAAATTGAATGCAGAAGGCACTCATTATATTTTAAATGGAGAAAAACAATGGATCACGAATGCAGGATTTGCAGATGTATTCTGTGTTTACGCAAAAATCGATGGCGAACAGTTTTCCGCTTTCATCGTAGAACGTGAATATCCTGGTGTATCTACAGGTGCCGAAGAAAAGAAAATGGGCATTAAGAGTTCTTCTACACGTACATTGATCCTTGAAGATGTAGCCGTTCCGGTTGAGAACCTTCTAGGTGTCGCGGGTAAAGGCCATGTCATTGCCTTCAATATCTTGAACATCGGACGTTATAAATTGGGTGTCGGTGCAGTAGGCGGTTCAAAACGTGCTCTTGAACTTACAGCTGCTTATACAAATCAGCGTCAGCAGTTCAAAACGAAAATTTCTGATTTCAACCTAACAAAAGAAAAATTAGCGACGATGGCTTCTAAAATCTATGCCGCGGAAAGCTCTGTTTATCGTACGGTCGGCCTTTATGACCAAAGACAAAGCAAACTGACTGATGAGCAAGTAAAAGACGGTAAATCCATGGCCGCAGCCGTTGCTGAATACGCAATCGAGTGTTCATTGAATAAATTCTTCGCTTCGGAAGTGTTGGATTATGTAACTGATGAAGGGGTTCAGCTTCATGGTGGGTATGGCTTCATGCAAGAATATGAAATTGAGAAAGCGTACCGTGATTCTCGTATTAACCGCATCTTTGAAGGGACAAATGAGATCAACCGCTTGCTCGTTCCAGGCACATTCCTGAAAAAGGCACTTAAAGGTGAACTTCCTCTTCTTCAAAAAGCACAAGGCTTACAAGAAGAGTTAATGATGATGATGCCGGAAGAGCCAGGCGATGAGCCGTTGGCACAAGAAAAAATGCTGGTTAGAAATGCTAAGAAAATTGGCATCCTGGCTGCAGGTCTTGCTGCACAAAAATTCGGTAAAAAACTTGATCAAGAACAAGAAATCCTTTCAAATATTGCTGATATCGTATCTCTTGCCTATGCTGCTGAATCAGTGGTGCTACGTACGGAAAAAGCAATCGCGACTACAGGTCTAGAAAAGAACCAACAAAAAGTGCTTTACACTGAAATCTTCGTTCAAGAAGCTTTCAATGAAATCGAGCAACATGCAAAAGAAACGTTGATTGCTGTTGAAACTGGCGATACGTTGCGCATCATGCTTTCTTCCCTTCGCAAGTTGACTAGACATAATCCAATCAATGTCATTGCGAAAAAACGTGAAGCTTCCGTCAAAGTAATCGAAAATGAAAAATATGCACTTTAATTCTTAAAGTCTTCAAGGGGATGCCCATATCGGGTATTCCCTTGATTTATTTTGTAGGTTTTTCATGGGGATGCGAATAGAGAGTCTATCGTTGTATTGCCCCAAAAAAACGGGTATTCTAAGGGAAGGTGGTGAAACGATGGGCTTAACTTTATACTGGTACCCAAAATGCGGCACATGCCGTAATGCAAAGAAGTGGCTGGATCGCCATGAGTTGCAATATGAAGCGATTCATCTCGTGGAAAATCCCCCTTCTCGGGCAGAAATTGAACAAATATATAAAAGTAGTGGACTAGAGTTGAAGAAGTTTTTCAATACGAGCGGGCAAAAATATCGCGAGCTCGGTTTAAAAGACAAACTGAAAGAAGCTTCAGAGAAAGAGATGCTCGATATATTGGCTACGGATGGCATGCTTTTGAAAAGACCAATTGTGACGGACGGTTCAAAAGTGACAGTAGGTTTCAAAGAAGAACAATTCGATCAGACCTGGAGCTAAGACTTTACAAAACATTTGGATAATTCCTTATCATAACAAAGAATCTACCTTATAATATAATAGATAAAATATAAGCTGTAATATGGAGGGAATTAATATGTCAACGCCAAAAGAACTTCGTTATACAAAAGAACATGAATGGGTCAAAACGGAAGAGGGTACAGTACGCATAGGGATTACTGCATTCGCCCAGTCTGAACTTGGGGACATCGTTTTTGTTGAACTTCCAGAGGTCGGATCTGAACTGAAAGCGAACGAGCCCTTTGGTAGTGTAGAATCCGTTAAAACGGTTTCTGAACTTTATGCTCCTATTAGCGGCAAGGTCGTTGAAATCAATGAAGAGTTAAATGACAATCCTGAATTCGTTAATGAATCTCCGTTTGAAAAAGCATGGATGATCGTCCTTGAACCATCAGACAACAGTGAAGTTGAAAAACTGATGAGTGCAAACGAATATGATAGCCTGATAAACGGGTAAGTAAGGTGAGGGGGAGGCTTTAATTAAGCCTGCTCTTTTTCAATTTGAGTGGAGACGGGGTGATGAGATGGAATGGGATGTACTCGATAAAGTGATCATGGTTGAAGGCCTTTCAGACAAGCGCAAAGTGGCATCCGTTCTGGACGAAGAAGTGGAAATCAGATGTACCAATGGCACCATTTCTTTAACGAAGTTGGATGAAATGGTGGATGAATTGATAGGCCGGGACGTTTACATCCTTTTTGACGCAGATGCGTCAGGGGAAAAGCTAAGGAAACAATTTCGTCGGGAACTGCCGGAAGCAAGGCATTTGTACATAGATAGGATGTACAAGGAAGTCGAGGATACCCCAGAACATCACATCGCTTCCGTGCTACTGACTGCAAATATGAAAGTGAAAACTAAATTTACAAGTAAAAGGATGGAAGAGTAACTGATGGAGGAATGGAAAGAAGAAGACTTTAAGCAAGCTGTTGATCAAGGGAACACTTTTAGCTTATATCTATACACACCTTTGTGTGGAACCTGCCAGGTGGCTTCAAGAATGCTTTCCATAACACTAGAGCTGTTCCCGGAAATGAAGGCTGGAAAAATGAACATGAATTATGTCCAGACATTGGCTGAACGATATGAAATTGAGAGCGTACCCTGTCTTTTGCTTTTTGAAAAAGGAAAGATGACAAAAAAAATATATGCCTTTCAGTCTGTTCCTTATTTGTATGGATTGCTGAAAGAGATAAGCTAAAAGCCGATCCTACATGGATTGGTTTTTTTGTTGAAGTCATGGGGGGAATATAGCATTCGTATTAATGATTGAATATTCTAATAACTAATTGACTACCTGCTACTAAAGTGCTATATTTTGTATGAAGTACATACGTTATAGACGCATCATACACGAGGATGGAATGTCTGCCATTTACAAAACGCGCTTATCCAAGCGACATCGTTCAATAGGGAAATCTCTATCGACCCCGGCGGGAAATTCCGACTTCTTCATATTATAAGGTTCCTTGCATATAACAAGAGATGAGGCAATATCGCTTTAATTCCTACTAAAACAATGGAAGAAGGGGAGAATATAATGACAGAAAAAAAATTCCGCTTTGAGACGTTGAGTGTGCATGGCGGTTTAAAAGTCGACGAAACGGGTGCCCGCGCCGTACCCATTTATCAAAGTAATGCTTATTTGTTCAAAGATACAGATCATGCAGCGAATCTATTTGGATTAAAAGAGAATGGTTACATCTATACGAGGCTTCACAATCCCACTGTCAGTGTCTTTGAAGAAAGAATGGCCCTGTTAGAAGGGGGAATCGGTGGATTGGCAGTTGCAAGCGGCATGGCCGCTATATCCCTTTCCATCCTTAATATCGCTGGTATGGGGGATGAAATCGTTTCTGCTTCAACACTGTACGGCGGGACCTATAATTTATTTGAAAATACACTCCCTAAATACGGAATCAAAGTGAAATTCGTCTCACCTGATGATCCGGAAAATTTCAAACGGGCAATCACTCCACGAACGAAGGCCATATTTGCCGAAACAATCGGCAACCCAAGCTTAAGGGTTCTTGATATCGAAGCAGTGGCGGAAATAGCCCACGAAGCAGGGATACCTCTTATTATCGATAACACTTTCGCAACGCCGTATCTGTGCCGACCAATTGACTTTGGGGCGGATATTGTCATCCATTCAGCTACAAAGTGGCTATTGGGTAATGGTACGACATTAGGGGGAGTCATCATCGACGGTGGTAAATTCGATTGGAATTCGCCTAATTATCCAGGCTTTACGGAACCTGACCCTAGTTACGATGGACTTGTCTATTCCGAAGCGGTAGGGCCTGCTGCCTTTATTACGAAAGCGCGTGTGCAATTGCTTCGGGATTTGGGACCGACGTTAAGTGCTCAAAGTGCATTCCAGTTCACGCTTGGCCTGGAAACGCTCCATGTCAGGATGAAGGAACACCTGTTGAATACGAGGACAGTCATTCAATACTTGGAGAACCATCCGGCAGTCTCATGGGTTTCTTATCCGGGTAACGATGATCATCCCGATAAAGCCCTTGCAGATAAATACTTGCCTAAGGGAGCCGGATCTGTGGTGACGTTTGGAATTAAGGGGGGACGTGAAGCAGGTTCCACACTCATCAATTCGGTTGAGTTATGGTCGCATGTCGCCAATGTCGGGGATGCTAAAAGCCTAATCATCCACCCAGCAAGTACAACTCACCAGCAATTGAATGATGCAGGACTGGTCAAGGCCGGTGTCAGTGCCGACCAGGTTCGCCTTTCAATCGGTATTGAAAATGTAGACGATTTACTTGAAGATCTAGAGCAAGCGATTGAAAAAGCGACGAATATCGTGTCAGTGAATTCTCAAAGAGTTTAATGGAGAAACAGGTACACCCTAGGATTTTACATTGCACTCCTTTTTTATCTGTGTTAAAATTTCAGACATAGTAAAGTGAATGTTAAGACAAAAAAGAATAGTCCATATATAGCTCTTATCAAGAGAGGTGGAGGGATGTGCCCGTTGAAACCCGGCAACCGACAAGGATTTTCCTTGGAAAGGTGCCAATTCACACAAAGCGTAGAGGCTTTGGGAGATGAGAGGAAGGCCTGCTTTTCCCTGCCTTTCTGCTCATGCAGAAGGGCTTTTTCTATTTTCTTTGAATCATAGAGGGATAGATTCATCAGGAGGCCATAAAAATAAATCGACTAAATTCATAGGCTTAATTGGATAAAGAGGTGAGCATACATGATTACATTGTCAAACGTCAGTAAACTTTTTCGAACAGGAAAAGCAAATAGCGAAACGATTCATGCCGTGAATAGTGTGAATTTAGAAATAAATAAAGGCGAGATTTTCGGAGTCATCGGATACAGTGGGGCTGGCAAGAGTACGCTCATACGTATGCTGAATGGGTTGGAACGGCCTACTGAGGGCTCCGTGAACGTTGCGGGAAATGAAGTTTCAACAATTAAAGGGTCTAAGCTTCGTAAAGCCCGTCAAGAGATTAGCATGATTTTTCAGCATTTTAATCTCTTGTGGTCAAGGACCGTTCAAGAAAATATATCCTTTCCTCTGGAAATTGCGGGCATCTCCAAGCAAGAACGCATCAAGCGCGTCAATGAACTCATTAAGTTAGTTGGATTGGAAGGAAGAGAAAAAGCGTATCCATCGCAGCTAAGTGGTGGACAGAAGCAAAGGGTGGGAATAGCGAGGGCTCTTGCCAATAACCCGAAAGTGCTTTTGTGTGATGAGGCCACGTCCGCTCTAGATCCCCAGACAACCGATTCCATCCTGGAATTGCTTGTGGATATAAATCAACGCCTTGGTTTAACCATTGTCTTGATTACACATGAGATGCATGTCATTCGGAAGATTTGCAATCGAGTGGCTGTGATGGAAAGTGGACGGGTAGTCGAACAGGGAGCTGTCCTGGAAGTATTCAGAAACCCTAAAGAACAGATGACTAAGCGTTTTGTTCAGCAGGTGACGGAACCAGAAGAGACAAAAGAAACGATGGAGCATTTGTTTGAACGGTATCCAGCAGGAAAAGTGATTCAACTGACATTCGTGGGGGATCATGCAGAAAGCCCGTTGATCACAAAATTGGTACGTAATTTTGAGTTGGATGTGAACATTGTCCAGGGGAAGATATCACAAACGAGAAGCGGCTCATATGGAACATTGTTCATCCACCTTGATGGCAGTGAAGATGAAATGCTCCGCGCAATCGAATTCATAAAAGCACAGCAGGTAGGCGTGGAGGTGATTACTCATGCTTGAAGAATTATTGCCGAATGTAGATTGGGAAGACATCATAGAAGCGACGAAAGAAACGCTGTATATGACAAGTATTTCAGTTGTAGCGACCTTTTTTATAGGGATACTATTGGGGTTGCTTCTGTTTTTAACAGGCAAGGGGAATATGTGGGAGAATCGGGGCGTTAACGGTGTGTTAAGTGCTTTCGTTAATATTTTCCGTTCGATTCCATTCCTTATCTTGATTGTATTATTAATTCCGTTCACCAAATTACTTGTCGGTAGCATGATTGGTGAGAATGCGGCATTACCAGCACTCATTATCGGTGCAGCACCGTTTTATGCGCGGATGGTCGAAATCGGCCTTCGTGAGATTGATAAAGGCGTGATTGAAGCGGCTAAATCAATGGGAGCCAAAACCAGCACCATCATTTATAAGGTCCTCCTTCCAGAATCGATGCCGGCCCTTATATCAGGCATCACGGTAACATCGATTGCATTGGTTGGATACACGGCAATGGCAGGTGTCATCGGGGCTGGTGGATTGGGTAACTTAGCCTATCTGGACGGTTATCAACGGAATCACAACGACGTTACCCTGGTAGCGACGATTGTCATATTAATTATTGTCTTCATCATACAGATTATCGGTGATGTGATTACTTCTAAATTGGATAAAAGATAAGGGGAGATGAAAAGGATGAAAAAGTTTTTAGGGTTTGCATTCGTTCTAGTTTTATCAATTGCATTGGCGGCTTGCGGAACGGATAAAGAGAAAGATACAGGTAGTGGCGATAATACGAAGAAGTTAGTGGTGGGTGCATCGAATGTACCACATGCAGAGATTCTTGAAAAAGCGATTCCTCTTCTTAAAGAAAAAGGCATTGAATTGGAAGTGGAAACATTCCAAGACTATATCTTGCCAAACAAGGCTTTGAACAATAAAGAACTGGACGCGAACTACTTCCAGCACATTCCTTATTTAGAATCTCAAATTAAGGAAAATGGATATGATTTTGTTAATGCAGGCGGCATCCATATTGAACCAATTGCTTTGTATTCACAAAAATATAAAAGCATTGATAAGCTTCCAGAAGGAGCAACAATCATTTTAAGCAGCTCTGTTGCAGACCATGGACGTGCCTTATCACTTTTAGAAAAGAATGGCCTGATTACTCTTAAAGAAGGCATTGATAAAACGACAGCTACAGTAAAAGATATTGTCGAGAATAAGAAGAACATTAAATTCGATGCAGATTATGAAGCGGCATTACTTCCGAAGATCTATGAAAGCGGCGAAGGAGATGCGGTCCTAATCAACTCTAACTATGCAATCGACGCTGGCTTGAATCCACTTAAAGATTCCATTGCAATAGAAGATTCTGAATCACCATATGTGAACGTGATCGCTGTTAATAAAGGTGACGAAGACAAAGAAGAAATCAAGACGCTTGTGGAAGTATTACATTCCAAAGAAATTCAAGATTTCATTCTTGAGGAATATGAGGGTGCAGTCGTACCTGCAAAGGAATAAAGCAACGAAAGACGACCTGGATTTCCAGGTCGTTTTTAAGTTGGGGTTTAAAGTTGAAAGCAAAGGGTATAGAATAGACGAAGAAACAAAATGATTCACAAATTTGAAAGGATGGTTCACTATCAATACTTTAGATTTAAACGTAACGAGCGAAATGGAAAAAGCTATGCAGTTATCACATGGGGTTGGGTACAGTGAATACAGCAGAAATTTAGACCTTCGTATCGAGGTTGAAAAAGTAAGAGATAGGGAACATGAGCAATGCAATAAAATGGTTCTGGAATTACAACGTAAAATCCACGGATAAGCATATATTAGAGTCTTTCAAAAATCGGTCTGTAGAGGTAAAATGAAAAGTGATCTGTTGTACGTACCGGATCCTGCTCATTACTCCTGCAGATCGATTTTTTTCATGATAAGGGCCAACCGTCTTCCCCTTGAACTTTTCGGGAATATCTTATTATGAATGGAATCCCGAATAATTAGCTTACATTAACGAAAACTAAAATAAGGGCATATTTGCAGTGAAAAGCCTTTATACGGTCGTTTTATAACAATAGGGCAGGTTTCCACTCCCTAGCGAGTAAAAACCTCCATCTATATTAGTTGATTCTAAATTGGATTTGTTATAAAATTGTAATGAGAATAAAGTGAGAATGATTTTTTGAAAACTATAGTCAAGAAAGTGATTTTCACTTTCTGTAATAAAATAGGAATTAAGTTCACGGAGGTATTATTATGTCAGGTTCAACATTAACGGTAAAAGATCTTCATGTATCAATAGAAGGCAAAGAAATTTTAAAAGGGGTTAACCTGGAAGTAAAAGGCGGAGAAATCCATGCAATCATGGGGCCGAACGGAACAGGTAAATCCACTTTATCTTCAGCAATCATGGGTCACCCTAAATATGAAGTAACAAGCGGAAGCATCAGTTTTGATGGTGAAGACGTATTGGAAATGGAAGTTGACGAACGTGCTCGTGTTGGTCTTTTCCTTGCTATGCAATATCCAAGTGAAATCAGTGGTGTTACAAATGCAGACTTCTTGCGTTCGGCTGTCAATGCACGCCGTGAAGAAGGCGACGAAGTTTCACTTATGAAATTCATCCGTCAAATGGATAAAAACATGGAATTCCTTGAAATGGATGAAGATATGGCTCAACGTTATTTGAATGAAGGATTCTCTGGCGGAGAGAAAAAACGTAATGAAATCCTTCAATTAATGATGATTCAACCAAAAATCGCCATTTTGGATGAAATTGACTCAGGTCTTGATATCGATGCACTTAAAGTCGTTTCTAAAGGAATCAATGAAATGCGTGGAGAAGACTTCGGTTGCTTGATCATCACTCACTACCAACGTCTACTAAACTACATCACACCTGATTTCGTACACGTTATGATGCAAGGTCGCGTCGTTAAATCAGGCGGTCCTGAATTAGCTGCACGACTAGAAGCAGAAGGTTATGACTGGATTAAACAAGAATTGGGCATTGAAGACGAAACTGTTGGCGAAGAAGCGTAAGTAGGAGGATTTGCAATGACTACAGAAATGAAATTATCGCTTGAAAAAGAGGACATAAGCTCTTATTCAACAAAAAATAATGAGCCATCTTGGCTATCAGACCTTCGAATCAAAGCTTTTTCAGATTTAGAAGAGCTTCCGATGCCTAGACCGGATAAAACGAAGATAGATAAATGGAATTTCACTTCATTCAAAACCCATACGGTTGAAAGTGAAGCATTTGCTTCTTTAGAAGAACTTCCAAAAGAGATTAAATCGATCATTGAAGAAAATGAAAATCTATACATTCAACGCAATAATACGCCGGCACATATTAATTTGTCAGCAGCTATAAAAGAACAAGGCGTTATCTTCACGGATATTTTCACAGCGGCTCGAGATCATGCTGAGTTAGTACAGAAGTATTTCATGAAAGATGGCGTGAAAGTGAATGAACACCGTTTAACGGCTCTGCATGCTGCATTGCTTAACGGGGGAGCATTCCTATATGTTCCGAAAAATGTAGAAATCAAGGAACCAATCCAAGCAGTATTCTTGGTGGATAATCCTGAAACTACACTGTTCAATCACGTATTGATCGTAGCGGAAGATAATAGTTCTGTAACATACGTGGAGAACTACTTCTCGGCCGTTGAGTCTAATGAAGGCATCGCTAATATCGTAACGGAAGTGTTTGCGAATGCAAATGCGAAAGTGGAATATGGCGCTGTTGACACTCTATCCAAAGGATTCACAACATATGTGAACCGTCGTGGGGTAGTTGCACGCGATGCTCGTCTTGAGTGGGCACTTGGATTGATGAACGATGGTAATACGATTTCAGATAATACAACCAATCTAATAGGTGATGGCTCTTACGGAGATACAAAATCCGTAGTGGTTGGACGCGGGGAACAAAAACAAAACTTCACGACAGCCGTTGTTCATTTCGGAAAACGCTCTGAAGGCTTCATCCTTAAGCATGGTGTTATGAAAGACAGTGCATCAACCATCTTTAATGGTATTGGTAAAATAGAGTATGGTGCAACAAAGGCCAATGCGGAACAGGAATCACGTGTATTGATGTTAAGTGAAAAGGCACGTGGAGACGCTAACCCAATCCTGTTAATCGATGAGGATGATGTTACGGCAGGACATGCTGCGTCTGTCGGCCGTGTCGATCCCCTTCAACTTTATTACTTGATGAGTCGTGGTATCGCGAAAAAAGAAGCAGAAAGACTTGTCATTCACGGATTCTTGGCCCCTGTTGTGAATCAACTTCCAATCGAAGGAGTTAGAAAACAACTAGTCGAGGTCATTGAAAGGAAAGTACAGTAATGAACCCATACGAAATTCGTAAGCTTTTTCCGATATTAGATCAAGAAGTCAATGGTCAGCCATTAGTTTATTTAGACAGCGCTGCAACATCTCAAAAACCGGCTGCTGTCATTGAAACGATTGAAAATTATTACCGCGGTTTCAACTCTAATGTTCACCGTGGTGTGCATACACTTGGAACAAAAGCTACGGATGCGTATGAAGGTGCACGTGAAAAAGTTCGTAAATTCATCAATGCATCCTCTACTGAAGAAATCATATTCACTAGAGGAACGACTACATCCTTAAATACCGTAGCGAAGAGTTACGGTGGTGCAAATATTAAAGAAGGTGACGAAATTGTCATCTCCTATATGGAACATCATAGTAATATCATTCCATGGCAGCAGCTCGCTAAAGAAAAGGGTGCTGTACTGAAATATATTCCGCTACAAGAGGATGGAACGATTTCGCTTGATGATGTGCGGGCTACCATTACGGATGCCACGAAAATCGTGTCTGTCATGCAGGTTTCCAATGTGCTTGGTGTGATTAATCCTGTTAAGGAAATCGCAAAGATCGCGCATGAACATCATGCAATCATGGTGGTGGACGGAGCGCAAAGTACACCGCATATGAAAGTGGATGTCCGTGATTTAGATTGTGATTTCTTTGCTCTTTCAGGCCATAAAATGGTCGGTCCGACTGGAATCGGCGTATTATATGGTAAAAAGGAACTTCTCGAAAAAATGGAGCCGATTGAATTTGGTGGAGAGATGATCGACTTCGTAGGTTTGTATGAATCTACTTGGAAAGAACTCCCTTGGAAATTCGAAGCCGGAACTCCAATCATCGCAGGTGCCATCGGTCTTGGTGCTGCCATTGATTTCTTGGAAGAAATCGGCATGGATCAAATCGAACAGCATGAACACAAACTTGCTGCCTATGCGATCGATAAGTTGTCTGAAGTGGAAGGCCTTACGATTTATGGCACAAAAGATCCGAAAAAACGTGCCGGTGTAGTAACCTTTAATATAGATGACGTCCATCCACATGACGTCGCTACCGTCCTAGATGCAGATGGAATCGCTGTCCGTGCCGGTCATCACTGCGCTCAGCCTTTAATGAAATGGCTGGACGTATCATCGACAGCAAGAGCAAGTTTCTATCTATATAACACGGAAGAAGAGATCGATAAGCTAGTGTCCGGGCTTGTCAAAACGAAGGAGTATTTCAGTAATGTCTTTTGATAACTTAGATACACTTTACCGTCAGGTCATCATGGATCACTATAAGAAACCCCGTAACAAGGGTATGCTTGAAGATGGAAGTTTGACCATCGATATGAATAATCCCACATGCGGCGACCGTATACGTTTAACGATGAAAATCGAAGACAATAAGGTCAGTGATGTTAAATTCGATGGCGATGGCTGTTCGATTTCAATGAGCTCGGCTTCCATGATGACTCAAGCCATCAAAGGAAAAGATATAGATACGGCTTTAGCGATGTCCAAGACTTTTTCAGAAATGATACAAGGAAAAGAGTATGATGATGAAATCGACCTTGGTGACATTGAAGCACTTCAAGGGGTCTCTAAGTTCCCTGCACGAATCAAGTGCGCGACTCTAGCCTGGAAGGCCATGGAAAAAGGTTTAAAGGAATAATTAAATTTAAATGAGCTGTTGTAGATTCAGCCATTTGAAATGGAGGAATACAAGCTATGGCTAAAAAGATGCCTGAAATTGGCGATTATAAATATGGCTTTGCGGATAAAGATATTTCCATCTTCCGTTCAAAGCGCGGCCTGACAAAAGAAATCGTGGAAGAAATTTCACGTATGAAAAGTGAACCACAATGGATGCTAGATTTCCGTTTGAAATCATTGGAGCATTTTTACAATATGCCGATGCCTCAGTGGGGCGGAGACCTAAAAAGCTTGAACTTCGACGAAATCACTTACTATGTGAAACCATCTGAGAAGTCCGAGAAATCATGGGATGAAGTGCCTGATGAAATCAAGCAAACGTTTGATAAATTAGGAATTCCTGAAGCGGAGCAAAAATATTTAGCAGGGGTTTCTGCTCAATATGAATCCGAAGTGGTTTACCACAACATGAAGGTAGAATTAGAAGACATGGGTATCGTATTTAAAGATACGGATTCCGCTCTTCGTGAAAATGAAGATATCTTCCGCGAGCATTTCGGTAAAACGATTCCGCCAACGGATAATAAATTCGCTGCCTTGAATTCAGCTGTATGGTCCGGTGGATCATTCATCTATGTACCAAAAGGCGTGAAAGTGGATACACCGCTTCAAGCATACTTCCGTATTAATTCAGAAAATATGGGTCAATTCGAACGTACGCTGATCATCGTCGATGAAGGAGCATCCGTTCATTATGTTGAAGGTTGTACAGCACCAGTTTATACAACCAATTCCCTTCATAGTGCGGTCGTGGAAATCGTCATCAAAAAAGACGCATATTGCCGTTATACGACAATTCAAAACTGGGCTAACAATGTGTTTAACTTGGTTACGAAACGTGCGGTTTGTGATGCGAATGCAACGATGGAATGGATTGATGGAAACATCGGTTCTAAATTGACGATGAAATACCCAGCCGTCATCTTAAAAGGTGAAGGCGCTCGTGGTATGACATTATCCATTGCCATTGCTGGTAAAGGTCAACATCAAGATGCAGGAGCGAAAATGATTCACCTTGCTCCTAACACTTCTTCAACAATCGTATCAAAATCGATTTCTAAACAAGGCGGGAAAGTAACTTACCGTGGTATGGTCCATTTCGGACGTAAAGCCGAGGGAGCCCGCTCAAATATCGAATGTGATACATTAATCATGGATAATCAGTCAACATCTGATACAATCCCATACAATGAAATTTTAAATGACAATATTTCTCTTGAGCATGAAGCGAAGGTTTCCAAAGTATCAGAAGAGCAATTGTTCTACTTGATGAGCCGTGGAATCTCTGAGCAAGAGGCAACAGAAATGATCGTCATGGGCTTCATTGAGCCATTCACAAAAGAGCTTCCGATGGAATATGCGGTAGAAATGAACCGCTTAATCAAGTTCGAAATGGAAGGTTCTATTGGTTAATCATCTATATATGTTTTAAACAAACGTTGTAGATGGAATAAAGTGAAGGAAACCGGGTGTGCACATGCCATTTCGGTTTTCCTTTGCCGGAAGAAGGCGAACTTAGTTCGTCTTCTTCTATTTTTTTCTGTTGATCCTCTTAAAGGGTTTAGACGATTGAAGGGAAAGTACCAATCAAGCAGGTACTTTTTTTGTCTTTAAAAGAAAGTACATATAGGTAGAGGTGGATATTGTGGATTGGCTGATTCAGAATAAAGAATGGGTTTTCGTAGGAATCGGTGTTAGCCTTGTTTTAGGGCTGACTGGGATATTCCTGAAAAAGGGGGAACCGAACTCCCAGCCGGTTTCCGGAAGTCGTTCTAAGAGTCATGGAAGGGATCATAGTGGTGCGATTAGGCATCATGATGAATAAACTGAACCGTTTTGGCTAGAATGGTTCTAAAATATTAAGTCTGAAAAAGGTCCTTATCCAAGGGCCTTTTTCATTTACTCATTATCTGCACGAAATGATAGGTTAAAAGGGAAGAATCCTTGCTGGATGTATGTGTAACAACCGGTAGATTTTGATATGATAAAGGAATAGGAAACCAGTCGTATGAGAAGCAGGAAGAGTGAATCGAGTGACAGTGCTTATACGTTTTGAAGTCAGTAGTGAAAGGGTAAAAAAAGTATAGTGTAAGTGGTTTAGGAGGGGTGAAGAGTGATATACATTGGCTTAACAGGTTGGGGGGACCATGATTCATTATCAATCGATAAAGTTCCCACTCGTGACAAGCTGAAGGTATATGGAGCGCATTTTCCAACGGTTGAGGTGGATGCATCTTTTTATGCCATTCAGCCGAGGCGGAATATAGAGAAGTGGATAGCCGAGACACCAGATTCCTTTCAATTTGTTGTAAAAGCCTATCAGGGAATGACTGGTCACCAAAGAGGTGAGATTCCTTTTGAAAGTAAAAAAGAGATGTTCACTGCATTCCGGGAATCTCTTGAAGCTTTTCAAAAGTCGGGTAAACTCGCGATGGTCCTTTTTCAGTTTCCGCCATGGTTTGATTGCAAACGGGAGAATGTTCAGTATCTCCGATGGTGTAGGGCGGAGATGGGGGATATTCCTGTGGCCATTGAGTTCAGGAACCAAAGTTGGTACCGACCGAATAGGGTCCAGCAGACACTCGAGTTCATCGAGCAAGAAGGGTGGATTCACACGGTATGTGACGAACCACAGGCAGGAGAAGGTTCCATCCCCCTTGTCCTCAAGGCTACGCATCCAGATAAAACGTTAGTACGCTTTCATGGACGCAATATCCACGGTTGGCAGAAACCAGCCTCTGGAGCAAACTGGCGGGAAGTGCGCTATTTATATCGCTATAACCAACAGGAATTAACCGACTGGGTGGAGAAACTTCGCCTATTAGAAAAGCAGAGTAAGGATGTATATGTATTGTTCAACAATAACTCTGGTGGGGACGCGGCGGATAATGCCAAACAATTTATCGATTTGCTAGGCCTTACATATGAAGGATTGGCTCCTAAGCAACTTGGTTTGTTTTAATTTGGACTATATAATGAATAAAGACTGGGTGGGCAAACTAGAAGAAGGGCTTTAGCTCACAAATCGATAAAGGCGGATTTCTTCATGATATGGGTATTATTAATTAGTGTGGGTTTATTGGCAGGTACAATCGGGGCCCTTGTAGGATTAGGGGGCGGAATCATCATAGTGCCTTCGCTCTTATTTCTAGGTAGCTCCACAGAGGTGATGGGCGCCTTGACGCCACAAGTAGCGGTTGGTGTTTCAACAGTCATCATGATTTTCACTGGATTGGCTTCCACTTTATCTTATATGAAGCATAAAGTAGTGGATTATAAGGCCGGTTTCATTTTCTTTGCTGGAAGCGCCCCAGGGGGGATCATCGGAGCTTATGTGAACAAAGTTCTCAATGTGGATGCATTTTCGCTGTACTTCGGCCTTTTTATGATAGTGATGGCCATCGTCTTATTGGTGAAAGATAGATTGCGACCGATCACCTTCAAACCGGGGACCGGAAAAATCACCAAGACTTATATAAACAAAAATGGACAGGCATCCACTTATGGATATCAGCCCTTGGTGGCCATATCCATCTCATTTGTCGTGGGGATCAGTTCCGGGTTATTTGGCATTGGCGGAGGATCACTCATGGTCCCGGTCATGATGCTGGTATTTTTCTTCCCGCCCCATGTGGCTGTGGCGACATCGATGTTCATGGTATTTTTGTCTTCCATTACGAATTCCATCACGCATATCTCTCTGGGGAATGTTCATTGGCCATATGTGATTGCCTTGATTCCAGGGGCTTGGCTTGGTGCGAAACTTGGAGCTTTTGTGAATACACGCCTGAACAGCTCAGCACTTGAGAACATGCTGAAATTGGTTCTGATCATTATTGGGCTACGTCTTATTTACCAAGGTATAACAGGATAACGAGGGGGAAAAATGATGTCAGAAATCATACATCTATATCACACCAATGATTTTCACAGTCATTTTGAAAATTGGCCTCGTATTGATAAGTTTCTTAAAGAAAGAAGACAACTTCATCAAGAAACGGGAGAGGAAGCGGTCATACTAGATATAGGAGACCATGTCGACCGCTGGCACCCATTCTCAGAAGGTACGATGGGTAAGGGGAATATTGACCTTCTGAACGAAGCGGGTTATCAATATGTAACGATCGGCAATAACGAAGGCATTACATTGCCTCATGAAGCGTTGGATACTTTGTATAATAAAGCTCATTTCAAGGTATTGGCAGCGAATATCTATTACCTGAACGATACTAGGCCCCAATGGGCGCTTCCTTACTGGATACATACCACGGAAAAAGGTACAAAGCTTGGCATGATCGGGCTGACCGCCTTTTTCCAAAAGTTTTATCGTGCATTGGATTGGCATATTGCCGATCCATTTGCGGAGTTACAAAAACAGATAGAAAAGATCAAGGAAATGGCGGATGTAGTGATCGTTCTTTCTCATCTGGGAATACATGATGACGAAAGAATGGCAGAAGACTTTCCGGAAATAGATATCATTCTTGGTGCTCACACCCATCATATTCTTCATCAAGGAAAACTCGTCAACCAAGCATTACTTTGTGGTGCGGGAAAATATGGGTTTTATATTGGTCAAGTGGAATTGACCCTTAATGACAAAAAAGAAGTAATCAAGAAGACGGCCATGCTCTACGATACCAACGACCTTCCCGAATTGGAGGGCGAGCGGAGCTGGATTGAAGAGATGAACCAAGTCGGGAGGGATGCTCTCAAACAAGTTGTCCTATCCTTACCTGAACCTTTGGAGAATGATTGGTTTAAAGTGTCGCCGCTTACGAAGATTCTAGGTGAAGCGTTACGAGAGTGGAGCGAAGCGGACTGTTCCTTTGTGAATGCTGGGCTGTTATTGGAAGGCTTGCCACAAGGTCCCGTCTCCAAAGGGGATATTCACCAAATATGTCCCCATCCGATCAATCCGTGCATCGTTGAAGTGAATGGCCGGGAATTGAAGGAAATCCTCATGCTTTCCCGAAATGAGGAGTGGCCCCATATCCAGGTGAAGGGCTTCGGATTCCGAGGAAAGATCATGGGAGTCATGCACTATGATCATATAGAATTTAAACGGACGAAAAACGGAATCATTAAAGAAATCAGCGTGAAAGGTACAAAGATTCAACCGGATCAAACCTATAAACTGGCCCTACCAGATATGTTTACGTTCGGGCACTTCTTCCCAAGCATTCAGCGCTCCAAACAAAAGGAGTACTTAATGCCAGAATTTTTACGTGATATCCTTTTATGGAAGTTGAAAAAAATGTATCCCGACAACTAGGTATATATCACGGTTTCCCCCTCTTTTTCATAATATATGAGAAAGAGGGGGCGAAACCAATTGATTAACATGATGCCAATAATGATCGATAGCAAAACATTCTTAGCCATCTCCGTCCAACTGCCCAAAACCAATTTGCTTGCCGTAGCATCCGAAAAGGGATATATCATGTGCGGAGCATTAGACGTCGGTCTTTTGAATGAAACGTTAAAGGACCGGAAAATCCTTGCAGGAAGGGCTATAGGCGTTAAAACGATAGAAGAGTTACTGGATGCACCTCTCGAAACCGTAACGTGGGAGGCTGAAGAAAAGGGTATTTACCGGGGAATGATTGGAAGGAAGGCATTAATGAAAATGATTTAATTATAAAGGCTTTCCTTTAAATAGAGGGGGCCTTATTTTTAATTGAAAAAAATAAATAGGTTTCAGGTTGAATTTCCACAAATATAGCCGATATTTTCTATAAGGAACTATTTAAAATTTTGAATCTGAAACGGAGTATTAGTATGAGGCTATCCATTACAGCGTCGCTTAATCCGGGAGAGCGGCTCGGTATGAACATCTATAATGAGCAGGGCACCATCCTTTTGAGCGAGGGGCTAACATTGACACAAAAAATGATCAATCGATTGGTTGCCCTTAATATTCCCTTTGTTTATATTCAAGATTCTAGAACGGATGACATCATGCCAAAGCCACCGATTTCTGGGGAACTAAGGCGAGAGGCCCTTCAAACGATAGAAGCCACTTTTCTGGAAATCAAAAATGGCGTCAAGGTGAATAGTGCATTTACCATCGAGAAGGCCGCGTTGAAATTCACCCATCTCGTACGAAGTATCATGGAAGAGTTGAAAAACAGCAACGAATTGCTGACTTTACTGGCTGACGTCTATACATATGATGATTATATTTTTACTCATTCCTTTAATGTGACGCTATACACACTTGCTTTAGGTATGGAATTGAGGCTAGAAAAAAAACAGTTAGAAGTTCTTGGGCTGGGCGCCATTCTACACGATGTCGGCAAGATGCTTGTACCAGTGGATATCTTGAGAAAGCCGGGTAAGCTAACCGAGGAAGAGTTTGAGCAAATTCAAAAGCATCCCGAGTATGGATTTCATTTAATTAAAAACGTATATACGGTTTCACTCATCGTCGCGAATTGCGCCTATCAACACCATGAAAGGCTGGATGGGTCTGGATATCCCCGTGGGGTCAAGGGGGACGAAATTCATTATTACGGTAAAATCATTGCGGTCGCCGATGTATTCGATGCGGTTACATCTAATCGCGTTTACCGCAAGGCGATGCTTCCCCATGAGGGCTTGGAAATCTTATATGCAGGTGCAGGGAAAAAGTTCGACAAACAGATAATCGAGGCTTTTCGCCGGGCGGTGGCCATTTATCCTAACGGATTAACTGTGGAACTGAATGATGGGAGAAAAGGAATCGTCTCTTCCCAAAACGAGGGAATAGGGGATCGACCCGTTGTACGTATCCTTGAGGAACCTAACAATAAAGTAGTGCATCCATATGAGGTGGATTTACGGACAGACCTCCATTTGCTGATAAAGGAGTGCCTGAATATACAAGAAAACAGCTTAACCTTATAAAGGGCAAGCTGTTTTTTACTTCTTATCTTCCTTCTCGTCCTTCATGATGGCAGGAGCGACCGTGCCGCTTCCGTTGCTATAATAACTTGGGACATCCCCCTGCATCAAAATGCTGCCAACCTTCACTTCCTGGCTGACTTTGGTTTCTTTTGTGAATGAGGGGATGACAATCTGGATATTGACATTGAAATCGACGGCCATTTCGTAATACACATTATTGATGCCGGCGTTTGTGAGTTTGGTTTTTAAATCCGACTGGACATTCCCGATGACGGACATTTTCACGGGAATCTTGGGTCCATAATTGGAAAGAAGGCTATTTCCGGTTACCACCCCTAAGGGGACATAATACACCACTGTTTTATATTGTTCATCATTAAGTTTGGCTGGTTCCTTTTTGTTGAAGGGATTTCCCTTTTTAATTCCGAGATTATTTTGAATATCCTTTGTGATGTTGGAACGTAATTCATTATAGATCCCAGGGTTAAAGCTGTAGGAGGGGTTGGCATCGTCATTTTTGTTGGTGACGATGATCTTTTCCATATCGACTTTAGAGATATTGTCATCAACAGCTTCGTGAATGGTCTCGGTTGCAATCCGCTTGATTTCATTTTCTGCCACTTTCATGATGACCGGTTCAATTTCCTTATCAACGTAACGAAGCGTCAGGATGCTTGATAGGATAAAAAGGATGAATGAATAAAGAAAAACCTTTCTGGTAGGAAGAGGTCCTTTTTTGCGGAACTTTTTTGGGCGGAATCTTTTTCGAAACACACTTTAGCCCCCTTTACTAATACTTATGCATAAAGTTCGGGGGTTTATGTTCGTTATATAACAAAAAGCAGCGGAGGAACCCAACGCCGCTCATCTTGTTTTTTTTGCTAAATCCTTTCGTTCCCACATTTTCAAATAAGGATAGGGATCAAAACTCCACTCGGTGATTCCATTATCTTTATACATCCCATAATGGAGATGAGGCGGGAATTTTCCGGATGTCCCGGGCGGTCCGTAACCCGTACTGCCCACACCGCCGATGACCTGACCAGGCTCGACGATTTGTCCCACCTTCAAACCTTCAGAAAAACCGCTTAAATGGGCGAAGTAATGGTACGTATTGTTTAGGTCACGTATGCCAATCCGCCACCCTCCATATTTATTCCACCCCTTCATTTCAATGATCCCATAACACGTAGAACGGACGGGAAGGCTATAGTCCGCGAATATATCCGTTCCTTCATGAATCCTTCGGCCTCCCCATCCTCGAGCACTCCCCCATGTATTTAAATACGTATAATGAGTCCGTACGGGTACAGGGAAGGCTTTTTCCTGTAAATCTAGCCTGCCATACTTTTTATAGATATGGGCGTGGCCAATGATGATGCTGACTGTCTTGTCCCTTTTATAATAATCAAATAGTCCAATCCGGATATTATCTTCATCTGTGCCGTAATACAGGAGATGCTTGGCAAAGGCATATAAACGGTCGGTGTCGTTTTCCAGTTCCGCTTTTCCGTCCCCGTTGCCATCCTGCCCCAATCCATCGAAGAAAGAGATGGAAAGCGGGTTTGAGTCGGTGAGGTTAGGATTGAGGGCCCCTCTCCACCTCGAAGGCTCCATGTGGATCCCTATCAGGCCCTTGGCCGGTTCCAAATCGTTCCGGGAAAGTCGCAGGCTATGTTCGTATTGGTCGGCTCCTGCAAGGTAATACCAAGGAATCTGCAAGGTGGCCTCCATGTTTTTATATAGTTCCATCCTCCCTTGATAGGGATCCGGGGTTTCGGCTGCCGATACTGATGGAATATGGGTATTCAAACAAAACAAACAGGCGATGAAGAAAAGTAATCCCTTTTTCAAAGAGGCAGCTCCTTTCGTAGACAATTCGTATTCATCCTTTCGTGTAGCTGGACATCGAGCTAAATGCTTTTCTTTCTGCTTCTTCTATAGTTTTACTGATTTAGCTTTAAACATGAAAAATAAATAATGGTAAACCTCCTATAACTTGTATATTTGCGTTATTATTGTTAAAGTAGGGTGTCATAATTTCTCAGAATGGAGTGACTTTCTTGTCTACTACTAATAAAGAAATTCTTCGTAAACCAGACTGGCTGAAAATTAAATTAAATACAAATGAAAATTATATGGGTCTGAAAAATATGATGAGGGAAAAAAATCTTCATACCGTTTGTGAAGAGGCAAAATGTCCGAATATACATGAATGCTGGGCGGTTAGACGGACAGCCACATTCATGATTTTAGGTGAAATTTGCACGAGGGCTTGCCGGTTTTGTGCAGTCCAGACAGGCCTTCCCAATGAATTGGATTGGGCCGAACCTGAACGTGTAGCGGATTCCGTCGTGTTAATGAATCTAAAGCATGTGGTGATTACGGCCGTGGCCCGTGATGATTTAAAGGATGGGGGCGCCGCTGTTTTTGCTGAAACAGTCCGGGCGATCCGGCGTAAGAATCCGTTTACATCCATTGAAGTCCTACCTTCTGACATGGGTGGCGAATACGACAATATTAAGATGTTGATGGATGCTAAGCCTGATATCCTGAACCATAATATCGAGACGGTAAGAAGCCTTTCCGATAAAGTACGGGCTAAAGCGAAATATGAGCGATCATTGGAGCTATTAAAAAGGGCAAAAGAATTACAGCCGGAAATACCAACAAAATCCAGTTTAATGGTAGGGCTAGGGGAGACGCGTGAAGAAATCCTTGAAACCATGGATGACCTTAGAGCACATCATGTGGATATCATGACGATCGGCCAGTATTTACAACCGACGAAAAAGCATTTAAGGGTGTTGAAATACTATACACCGGAAGAGTTTGCGGAATTAAAGGAAAGGGCTTTGGAAAAGGGGTTCAGCCATTGTGAATCCGGCCCGCTCGTCCGTTCTTCCTACCATGCAGATGAACAGGTGAATGCTGCGGCCAAGCATAAACATAGTAAAGGTGAAGAGTTACTGAAATAAAAAGGAAAGGACCGATTCTTATTCGGTCCTTTCTTCGGTTCATGCTAGTTAATCCATGGTCTTTTGACGAATGTTATCATGACGATCTCTTTTGTCATTCATCATTTCGCCATTTTCATTTTCTACATTACTCATCTTGTAGCCTTGAGGGGACTTGAGCATATTTTTGATGGTTTGTTCAATTGTATAATCCATTCCTTGACTGCCAGAACCCAGTGTGGCGAAATTCTCGATATCCTGTGCGTGTGTTTGGTCGTCACTTACATATACATGATAGTAACGGGGGACGACGCCCATGGCAGTACGTTTCACCTGGTCAGCCGTTTCAGTCCGGTTTTTTGAATCCGTATCATAAACGACTAGTACTTCCTCATCCGTGACGAGTGTAGCGACGTCATTGACATTTGGTAGCTGAACGCTTAGTGTTGAAATCATATCAGCTAGCTGTTCGCGATCGATGGAGGCCGTTTTATTGTCGATGTTTCCTCCATCAACGGTCGTTTTATTCGTACGGGTAAAGCCGAAATCGTCACGATTGGTGTCTTGATTTCGATTATCCTCGTCATAATACTTCGACGGGTTATTTACATTTTGTGGGTCACCTGCACCCCTGTCATTATTCATCAAACCGTTGCTTTGATCTTGATTGCCCGAGCAGCCCGTTAGAGCAATAATTGAGCTTAAACCTACCGTTAGGATCATTTTTTTCAACGGAAACACCCCCTTGTCTAATAGGGTGAACATATTTCTTGATTTTTCGCTTAGTAATTAATGGGGAATCAGTTATAATTTAAAGAAGGAATGCATTTTAAAGAGGTGAAACGTATGATCAACATCAATAACCTGACGTATGAAATCATTGAAGACGAAAGAGAAGGCTATAATGAAGAAGCATTTAAAGCAAGATACAGTGAGATATTAACGAAGTATGATTATATTGTCGGGGATTGGGGTTACGGTCAATTGAGACTCCGCGGTTTTTTCGACGACACTAATCAGAAAGCCACCTTTGACACGAAAATTAGCACGCTCAGTGAATATCTATATGAATACTGTAATTTTGGTTGCCCGTATTTCGTCGTAAAGAAAATCAAAAAGTAAAAAGAGCCAGAATGGATTCTGGCCTTTTTCATTTCTCTCGATCACGAGTTTCCGTATCCTTTATATGGAGGTTGAATATGTTTTTCCGGGTCATCATGGGTAGGATGAGCACCGGGATACTTCCGCTGTAGGTTTTCATGAAGCGATTTATTTTCATAATTGAATGCACTCTGATAACGTTGTCCTTCCAGCCACGGCGTGGTTTTATTCTCAACGGGAGCATCCTGATTTATGGGCGATCCGAACGGTCCCTCTGGAAACTCTTCTGGAATTAGAAAGTCCTGTTGTTTTTGCACGGTTGAAAAATCGTGGTATGTTTCCTCTTTTTTATCCAAGGCAATCCCTCCTCATGTACTCCATACATTCAGTAGGTTACCCTCTTTTAAGAAAAAACGGCGCACTTAGATGATTTCCATTAAAAAGTGGGTAAGTTCCTCCGCTTCAGCTTCTGTCAGTGAAAATGCATGTTCAAGATAGCCTTCCTCTTCCAAATCATCCGTCCCGATAATGGCAAAACGATTGCTCTGCATATTCAGCACAAGTTTTTTTCCATAAAAACGGTCGGTCATCGTAATGGCAAAATCATATCTGGATTCCTCTCCCATAAAACTAATGAACCTGGTTTTCGTATCAACTAAATCATTGTATAAATAAAAACGATCTTCCACAGTATCACACCTTTCCCCTTGCCTGCAATTGGTAGTACCATCATCATAACAAAACGGCTGCCATAGGGAAACAGACATTTTTGTCGCCTGCCAAGTTGCCGTTTCTTCAAGAAATGAGTATTTAGTATGAAGTTTCTGATGAAACGACAAAATTTTTCTGTTTTAAGCTAAAAAAATCCCTATTTATGTTAGAATATAGGAAAAATAACCCGGAATAGAGGAAGATTCTATGACATCGTTAAAGGGTAAAGGGTATATATTACTAGGAAAATGGTTCAAGGTATTTTCCTCATCAGCCAAACTTCGGTTCTACCCGCCACAGTTCGCCCTAAGAAAGCCAGTGGTTCGCGCGGTGGAAGCGGCTATTTCCCATGATTATGAAGTGGCAGTCATAGTTTTTAACGTAAAAGAATTGCTCGAACTTAAAGAAAAGGGCCAGCACGAAGAACTTCCCCAGTTCATTACCAGTTTGAAACAGGCATTTAAAAAGGTTGTAATAGATAAAGTACGGGAAGAAAACCTATTGACGATACATGACTATTATTCAGACGGCATTACTCTCTTAATGAACATAAAAGGGTCGTCGAAATCATTGATCTATATGGATGAATTAATCCGTTCCATTTCCAGGGAAGTGAAAGAAAGGTTGCTTAGTGTTAACCCTGAACAACCGGTCACTTTAAACACAGGATACATGTTCGTGGAGCATAAGCATTATTCGATTGAGGGAGCCCTTGATAAAGCGCATAGGCAAGCGGTCACCATGGCAGAAGCTGAATCACCGATGAATGAAATGCGGGAATCGATTAATCAAATTATCGAGAATGGGAATATTAACTTACTGGCACAACCCATTTTTGATGTGGCGACCAATCAAATCAAGGCATATGAAGTGCTGACCCGTGGCCCGCGTGGTACAGAGCTCGAGAACCCATTGGCGCTTTTCGCAGTGGCCAGGCAGACGGGGCGGTTATATGATTTGGAGAAAATCGTTTTGGAAAAGTCCTTCAGACAGATTTCCGAGAATGAGTCCCCCCAGAATGTGTTTATCAATTTCACCCCGGTAACGCTCAGTGATCCCCGGTTCGTAAATGAAGTAAAGGATATGCTCAAGAAATACAAAGGTGTGCATGCTAATCAGATCGTCATGGAAATTACCGAAAGAGACCCGATTTTAAATATTGAAGAATTCATTGAAAGCATTAGAGGGTTACGTGAATTGGGGTTCCGTCTAGCGGTGGATGATACGGGAGTTGGTTACTCAAGTCTCTATGCGATCATAGAAATCATGCCGGAGATCATAAAAATCGATCGATCGGTCATCGAGAATATCGATCATAATGCCGTGAAAGAAACGATGTTAAAAGGACTTTTACTGATTGCCAAGGAGACAGGATCCGTTGTCGTGGCAGAAGGAATTGAGAGTATAGGAGAAGCTATGGTATTATCAAGGAATAGGGTTGATTTGGCGCAGGGGTATTACTACGCTAGACCTTCAACTGTAGATAAAATTTCTATATCATCTTAAGAATCAGAAAGGATCTGGGAGTATGTACTTTGTAGACCGACAAAAAATCGGACGGATTTTAGAGTATCTGGAAAAACAATTGGAGCTTTTTGAAGGACAGGAAAGCTGGAACGGGAAACTTATGGAACATAGTGTCGAGAGAATCATTCAAACCTCCATTGATTCCGTATTGGATGCGGGGAATGCCATGATCGATGGTTTCATTATGCGTGACCCAGGTAGCTATGAAGATATTGTCGATATCCTGCTAGACGAAAAGGTCATTACCGAACCGATTTCCTTACAATTTAAAAAGGCATTGCCATTAAGAAAGATGCTCGTTCAGGACTTCATTGAAGTGGATCATACAGTGCTCCTAACCGTTTTCAAGGAAAACATTGAAGCATTCAAGCAATTCCCTGAGTTAATAAGGAACTATTTATTAAACGAATTGGGCCCAGTTTCAGCATTCAAAAACTAATTTGGTTAAATAGGGGGAATGTGCATGAAGGCGTATAAAGGATATTTAATTGACTTAGATGGCACAATGTACCGTGGCACCGAGCAAATAGCGGAAGCGGCCG
This sequence comes from Peribacillus sp. NPDC046944, assembly GCF_050272735.1. Classification (NCBI taxonomy): domain Bacteria; kingdom Bacillati; phylum Bacillota; class Bacilli; order Caryophanales; family Bacillaceae; genus Peribacillus; species Peribacillus sp. NPDC046944. The sequence continues at coordinate 123,041 of NZ_JBNNML010000006.1, read as the reverse complement.
GTTTTATAAATGAGTTAAGAAAAAGGGACATACCTTATTTATTCGTGACCAATAATTCATCCAGGACACCTGAGCAAGTGGCCCAAAAGCTGCGCAGTATCGGAATTGCGACTGACGATGCCCAGGTATTCACGACAAGCATGGCGACGGCAAACTACATTGCTGAACAAAAGGAAAATGCGTCCGTCTATGTCGTGGGTGAAGAAGGCATTACCGAGGCGTTGAGAGAAAAGGGTATGAAACTTGTTGATGAACATCCTGATTTCCTGGTCATGGGCATTGATCGTGGCGTGAATTATGAAAAGCTATCCAAAGCATGCCTTGCCGTCAGAAATGGAGCCGTTTTCATTTCGACGAATGGCGACATCGCCATACCTACTGAGCAGGGTCTTTTACCAGGGAACGGGGCGTTGACTTCCGTTGTCTCCGTTTCTACGCAGGTTCAACCGATCTTCATCGGTAAACCGGAATCAGTCATCGTCGAGCAGGCCCTTAGGGTATTGGGCGTGCCTAAAGAACAGACAATCATGGTCGGCGATAATTACGATACGGATATTTTGGCAGGGCTGAATGCTGGAATTGATACCTTACTTGTACATACGGGCGTCACGACAAAGGAACGGTTAAAGGAATACGAAAAACAACCGACTTATGTGGTGGATACCCTTGATTTATGGGAGTTTGAATAAAAAAGGATCCAGGTTTGCAGATGCAGACCTGGATCTTTTTTGTTTTAACCTACGTGCTCCCCGCTTTCCATTATGGCGTCATTCCACGTTTTCGACCCTGTGTGCGAGCCGGCTGGATGCAGCAGCGGCTATGGCACCGACGATATCATCCAAGAAGGTATGGACCTTGCCGGTGCTTTTATCGTTTAAATATTTTAGGATACCCGGTTTTTGCTTGTCGATAAATCCATAATTGGTGAAGCCAATCGACCCGTATACATTGACTATGGATAAAGCCAATATTTCATCCACGCCATATAGTCCTTCATCGATCTCAATGATGCTTTGAAGGGGTTCTTCAAGCAGTTTTTTTTCGGCTAACATATCCAGTTGGATGCCGGTAAGGATCGCATTCTGCACTTCGCGTTTCGAAATGACCCGTTCAACATTGTGGAGGCAGTCTGCCATTTGCAAGTCTTCATGGTAGCTTGATTGTAGATACATGACCAGCTCTGCGATATCCTCCACTTTCACTCCTCGTTCACCAAGCCATTTTCGAGCTGTTTGTTCAGACATTGATTGTTTTATATTAGTCATTTCATCATCCAATCTCCATAGTTATAGGATAAATTTTTCATGCGTGAATTTTCGGTATCGATAGTTATTCAGAAAAGAGCGTATTCCTCATATATATAAGTATATGATGCCCAATTTGTTTGTATCCATTTGATAAGGGAGGAAAACGCTATGATAGAAGAAATCATTTTTAATAATTACGGAATCGAGGTGGAGCGGGAGGAAGCCAATAGCCGGTTTCCTAGCTTTCGTTCCGGGCCTTTCATTTACAGCATCGTGCCATTAGAAGACAGGGAACAAGAGGAATTGGCAGAGCGCCATAGAATGGCTGAGCACATGATTGCCCTAGGAGATCGTCATGTTTCAGCGTTCGTCCTTGCCAATCACGGCAGTTTTGTTTCGGAAGCGGAGGACCAATTATTTATCCTCCTTGCCAATGAGGACTTGGAAGGGCCGAAAAATTTCAATCCGGGACGTCACATAGCAAGGTTCCACCAACGTGGAAGAGCCATAACGGAGACGATTCGATCCTGTTCACGGATTGGCCAATGGAAAGAACTTTGGGAGCAAAGAATCGATCAGCTGGAGAACATTTGGAGGGACAAATTAAAAGCCCATCCGGATAACCCATTCGAAAAAATGTTTGTAGAAACCTTTCCCTATTATATGGTACTAGGTGAGAATGCGATTCAATATTTAGTCGACACGGAAATCGATGATACACCACAACCTATCGACAGCGGTACGGTGTGTTATGAGCGGTTTTTAAATGATACCTGGAAGAACAATAAGTGGATGAAGAATCCGTTTGATTGGGTATTTGACCATGGGACACGGGATGCCGCGGAATGGGTGAGGGAGCATTATTTTCAAAATGTGCATACGCATCAACGGGGCATCACCACCTTTTTTCGTGAATATCAAGGCATTGAACCATTCTCCAGTTTCTCGGCACGCTTAATGTATTCAAGAATGCTGTTTCCCATTCATTACTTTGAGGCAGTTGAAGAGTATTTCTCAAAAGTATCAGAAGCAAGATCGAATGAATTGGAAGATAAGCTGTCCTCCATCACGAATACATCGGAGAAGTATGAGACGTTTCTCAAGCAGTTTTACGATTTGGCCGAAATTCCAGTTAACCACTTTAACCTTCCGAAGATTGATTGGATTTAAAAAAAACTGGAAGAAATATGATACCACCTCATTTACTATGTTATGATAATAATATGATTTTTTAGAATAGTTCGATAAGTGGTTTCAAAACTTGTTCAAGTGGAGAAAGGATGCATGCAATGAAACATGCAATGCTGGCTTTATTGATTGTCCTATTCGTTTTTCCAGCTGCGGTTTCTGCCAAGACAACAATCAAAACCAGCTGTGATGCGACGCAGTTCAAAATTGTACTTAAAACGACAACGGATTTGAAAGAGTCGGCATCGACGGACAGTAAAACAGTAGAGACATATCGGAAAAATAAAGAGTTATCGGTCATTGGGAAGACGCGTAATTGGTATAAGGTTTGCCATTCCAACCATACTGGTTTTATTGCCATGAAAAATGCCAGGGAAGTATTTAGCTCAGGCGAGAAGACCATCCTCAAGAAATTGGATAAGCGGAAAGATATCAGCCAACTCGTAGCCGCCACAGGCAAAACCATGGGTGGGATGAAGGTGACAATCCGAACCTATGAGAAGAAGAAGGGTGAATGGCGGCGAGCCTTAGGCGATATGAAGGGCGTTACCGGGAAGAATGGATTCACGAAGAATAAGAAAGAGGGCGACGGGAAAGCACCTGTCGGGATGTATTCTTTCGGAACGGCCTTTGGAAGCACATCCAAGCCAGATAAAGTGAAGATGGATTACCGGAAAACAACCAAGTATGATTATTGGATCGATGATCCGGCGTCCAAGGACTATAACAAGTGGGTCACGTATAAAGGAAAGAATCCGTATGAGAAATGGAAATCTTTCGAAAGGATGAACCATGAACTTTATAAATATGGAGCCGTCATCAATTATAATAGGAATCCGATCATCAAGGGAAAGGGCAGTGCAATCTTCCTTCATATATGGAGAGGGGAAAACAAGCCAACAGCGGGTTGTACAGCTACTTCCGAGAAGAATGTCCTTAGCTTGCTGAAGTGGATGGATCCCGAGAAGAATCCGCACATAATCATGGGGACGTATGATTCGTTGAACTCTGTGAAATAAATACGAGGTTCGCCCTTAAACGTCGGTTTTTCCTGTCATACCTAGCAAGGACTTCGAAAAAGAATTAAAAACTGTATATTCTAACTATTGATAATTGAACGAATAAAACATATAATGTCTACTATACAAATACAAATGTTTTCTTGGGGAAAACAGATACTTTAAGGGGGAACCAAAATGAAAGCCATCTCGATCGGATTATTGGGGCTGGGCACTGTCGGGTCCGGAGTCGTACAAATCATTGAGAGACATCAAGACAAGCTCATGCACCAAGTAGGTTGCTCAATCACCATTAAGAAGATACTGGTCAAAGATACGTCAAAGGAACGACTCGTATCGGTGGATAACAGTATGCTAACTTCCAATCCGGAGGATATTCTTTCAAACCCTGAAATCGATTTAGTTATTGAAGTGATGGGCGGAATTGAAGAAACGCGTGAATACTTAATCAAAGCCTTGAAAAATAAAAAAAATATCGTAACGGCCAATAAGGACCTGATGGCCCTGTATGGTCCGGAACTTTTGGAGTTAGCCACGGAAAACCAATGTGATTTATTCTATGAAGCAAGCGTGGCCGGGGGCATCCCGATATTGCGCGGTTTAGTTGATGGGCTATCTTCGGACCGGATCACAAAAATGATGGGGATCGTTAATGGAACGACAAATTTCATCCTAACGAAGATGAGCAAAGAAGGAAGGGCTTATGAAGACGTGCTGAAAGAAGCTCAGGAACTGGGTTTTGCCGAGTCCGATCCGACCGCGGATGTAGGTGGACTGGATGCCGCACGGAAAATGGCTATCCTATCGACTCTCGGTTTTTCCATGAATATCGGCTTGCATGATGTCGAAGTGCAGGGAATCACAGAAATAACCGAAGAGGATCTGAGATACAGCCAAAAGCTTGGCTATACCATGAAGCTGATTGGCGTAGCGACTAGAACGGGGGATAGGGTCGAAGTTAGCGTGCAGCCGACTTTGCTTCCGGAGGAACATCCACTAGCTTCTGTAAACAATGAGTATAATGCAGTGTACGTTTATGGTGAAGCAGTGGGGGAAACGATGTTTTACGGCCCTGGGGCAGGTAGCCTGCCAACAGCAACGGCTGTCGTTTCGGATATGGTAACGGTCATCAAGAATATGAGATTGGGCGTGAACGGGAGAAGTGCCGTTTCTCCTCAATACCCGAAACAATTAAAAGATCATACGGAGATTCTGGCTAAGTTCTTCATTCGACTCCATGTACAGGATGAAGTGGGTGTCCTAGCTAGGATCACGAATTTATTCGCGGAGCATGGGGTCGGTTTCGATAAGATCCTACAATTGCCGCTGGATGAAAAAGAGTCCTCGGAAATTGTATTGGTTACCCATAAAGCCCCAATGGCGGCTTTCGATCAAATTAAATACGAATTGAATGATTACAATATGGTAAAAGAAGTGAAAAGCACATACCGTGTAGAAGGAGAGGACAACAAATGAGTTGGCAAGGACTAATTAGCGAATATAGAGAATTTTTACCTGTAAATGAAGATACACCGGCATTATCCCTTTTAGAAGGAAATACACCTTTGATTAAATTGGACCGTTTATCAGAAGAGTGGGGAATTGAGCTCCATGTAAAATACGAAGGAGCCAATCCAACGGGATCATTTAAGGACCGTGGAATGGTCATGGCTGTTGCCAAAGCGATCGAGGCTGGAAGTGATACGATCATCTGTGCATCCACGGGGAATACATCAGCTGCGGCTGCTGCTTATGCGGCGCGTGCCAATATCCGTTGCATTGTTGTCATTCCAGAAGGAAAGATTGCCATGGGTAAATTGGCTCAAGCGGTTATGTATGGAGCAGAGATCATTTCGATTGAAGGCAATTTCGACCAAGCTTTAAAGATCGTCCGGTCCCTTAGCGAACATTCACCTATCACTCTAGTAAACTCAGTTAACCCATATCGGATTGAAGGTCAGAAGACGGCTGCGTTCGAAATTTGTGATGCGCTTGGATCTGCGCCTGATATTTTGGCATTGCCAGTCGGGAATGCGGGGAATATCACCGCGTACTGGAAAGGGTTTAAGGAGTACAATGAAGGAAAACAGACAGGGCTACCTGAAATGAGAGGGTTCGAAGCCGAAGGGGCAGCAGCGATTGTCCGTGATGCGGTCATTGAAAACCCTGAAACGATCGCAACCGCGATACGAATTGGTAATCCTGCCAGCTGGAAGTTTGCTGTGGAAGCGGCAAGTGAATCAAATGGTAAAATTGATGAGGTAACGGATGAGGAAATCCTTGAAGCCTATCACTTCCTGGCTAAAAAGGAAGGCGTATTTGCTGAACCGGCATCATGTGCTTCCATTGCCGGCGTGTATAAACAATTAAAAAGCGGCGAAATCAAAAAAGGAAGCAAAGTTGTGGCTGTCCTTACTGGAAATGGATTGAAGGATCCGAACGTGGCTGTCGATACAAGCACGATTCATCCGACATTACTACCAATGGATGAAAAAATCATTTTAGAACATTTACAAGGTGTGAACCAGGCATGAGTGCGGAATCGGAGATGTTTTTGATCCGTGTGCCAGCAAGTACGGCTAATCTTGGGCCCGGGTTCGATTCAATCGGTCTTGCCCTTGGATTGTACTTGGAGATACACGGATCCCTATCGAATCATTGGGAAGTCATTCCGCTTTCTGAGGAAATGTCCGTTTTCCCGAAAGATGACACGAATTACATCATTCAAATCGCAAAGAAAACGGCGGCATATTATGGGAAAGACCTGTCACCGTGCCGGATTTCCGTTTCTAGTGAAATCCCGCTTGCCAGGGGACTTGGAAGCAGTGCTTCAGCCATCGTAGCCGGGATTGAATTAGCGAATCTAGTCGCTAAACTGAACTTATCCGCTGAGGAAAAAAACAGACATGCCTCTACTTTTGAGGGACACCCGGACAATGCAGGGGCCTCTGTTCATGGTGGGTTGGTCGTCGGTATGCATACGGATGAAAAAACGGATGTTCTTTCATTTCCGATAGAAGGGGTAAACGTCATTGCCGTGATCCCTAACTTTGAATTGCTTACGGAGGATTCAAGGAATGTCCTTCCCGAAACACTTCCGTATAAAGAAGCAATAAGCGGAAGTGCGGCAGCTAATGTGCTACTTGCGGGAATCTTGACGAATAACTGGGATCTTGTCGGTCAAATGATGCAGAAAGATCGGTTTCATCAACCCTATCGCGCTGGCTTAGTGCCGCATTTAGCGGAAATCGAAGAAATTGTACGTCGGGAAGGCGGCTATGGTGCCGCTCTAAGTGGAGCAGGTCCGACCGTCCTCAGCCTAGTGTCTGGCGAAAAAACAGCACAACTGCTAAGAAGTTTGAAGGAAGCATTTCCTGACTTTCAGGTGAAAGAGCTGAGGGTCGACAATGATGGAAGCCAGACGGCGATCCTATCAGAGGAAGAGAAGAAGGAATGGAGCTTTAATAAATCATAGATGTTCATTGCAACAGTAAAAAAGCTGATTCCCTTTAAGCCGTATCAATCAAGGATTGATAGGACTGATAAAGCGGAGTCAGCTTTATTTCTATAGCAGACTAAATATATTTAGTCTGTATGTGTTGTATCTAATATGGTTGAATGCTCAACCCGTTATTAAAGGCTAATTAGAAAACTTGCTCAACTTCCACTACCCCGGGAACTTCTTCAAGAAGTGCGCGCTCAATCCCAGCTTTTAGAGTAATGGTCGAACTTGGGCAGCTTCCGCATGCTCCTAGTAATCGTAATTTTACAATTCCATCTTCTACGTCAACTAGTTCACAGTCACCGCCATCACGAAGTAGAAACGGACGAAGTTTATCTAGAACATCTTGAACTTGTGTTTCCATTTGTTGGTCAGACATTGCAATCGACTCCTTTCCTAATCATATTATAATGCGAACATAGTAAAAAATCCAACTGTAACTTTGCGGAAATTAAATCTATTCTTTTCGAATCTGTCATTAATAGGGAAAAGATTCCAAAAAGCACAGAGAAAATACATGGTGGAGGTAACAGATGATAAAGAAAAAAATTGAAATAGAGGTATATGGGGCGACGCAAATATGTGCGAGTTGTGTTAATCTTCCCTCTTCGAAGGATACATATGAATGGCTTCAAGCCGCATTGACACGAAAGTTTCCAGAGCAACCATTTTCCATTACTTATATTGATATGTTGAATCCGCCTGATGTTGATAGGCAAAAAAACATGGCGGCGAAGATGGTCGAAGAAGATTTATTTTATCCACTTGTCCTCATTGAAGATGAGATTGTGGCCGAAGGGAACGTTCACCTGAAAAAAATTGTGGAATTAATGGAGAACTACGGATATAAAGGGAAATGAAAAAACTGACCCAGGAGGAAGCTTTATAGCAGCTTTTTGAGTCAGTTCAAGAATAGGTTCATGAAATTTTAGATTAACCGTTATGGTATTTATACATCCAAAGTATTCCGGATTTCATTAGGCGTGCCACTCTTCCTGTGATAGGACGGTTAGCGACAAGTCCAAAACCTTGTTTCTTCCCAAGAGAACCTAATGTCCCTTTTAATTTTACGGGAGGGAAACTTTCAGGAAGTGGTTCATTGGCCCATTTTTTCAAGAGAACTTGAACAATCTGTTCGGCTTGAGATTCCGCTAATTGAGCACTCGGTGCATGTGGCAAACTAGCGCAGTCGCCGACTACAAAAATGCTGTCATTGGTAGGAAGGAAATGCTGTGGTGTAAGAACGGCTCTTCCTTGACGGTCTTTTTCGATATCCATGTCACGAATGATCTTGCTTGGTTGTATGCCGGCTGTCCAGACAATAACATCACTATGAACCGCTTCATCCCCATTATAAAGCAGGTTAGGTTCAACTTTAGTGATATTAGAATGATGAACGATTTCGATGGTATGTTTATCAAACCATGATTCGACAAACGTACTTAGTCTTTCTGGGAAAGCAGATAGAATATGTGGTCCACGGTCGAAAAGCTTTACGTTCAAATCAGAACGACTTTCAATTAATTCACTGGCTAACTCGACACCGCTAAGGCCTCCGCCAACGATTGATACGGTTGCACCAGCGCCCAAATTATTCAAAGCTGAATAAGTGCGACGTGATTTATCGATGGTTTGGATGCTATATGTGTGTGTATCAGCACCAGGAATATTGTGATATTTATCTTCACATCCAAGGCCGATAACTAAATCGTCGTAAGCAACGGGCTCTTGGTTCTCGATAATGACTTGTTTGTTCTCCATATCAATGGAAAGAACTTCTCCGTATACGTTCTTTAAGCGAGGGTGTTCTGGAAATGCAACACGGATGTGCTGATCAGGAATAGTACCTGCTGCTAGTGCATAATATTCGGTTTTTAAGCAGTGATAAGGATTGCGGTCGATTAGTGTGATGCTCACGTTTTCAGGAAGCTGATTAGGCAGCAATCTTTGTAACATGCGCATACCACCATACCCACCACCAAGTATGACTAAATTCTTCATATGTTTTTTCCCCTTTGTTTGATCTCTAGAAATAATGTTAAGTATTTCACTTGTGAAAATAAATTATCCTACTATAGGATTCCCCATTTGTATCCTATGGAATTATGTGAATAAATATATGCCTAATTTGTAGAATAATAAAAATATTATATGATTTCTTGTTTACATACCCCGACAAAAGTATAACGAATATAACTGTAAATCACAACCGATATCTTAAAAACGGCGTATTTTTGTGCGTATTTATTGACTGTTAATGTGAAAAGGTTTAGGATAAACTGTTAATGACAGCGAGGTGAAACGATGTATCCAATCATTGAGTTCTGTGTAAGCAATCTGGCCAGTGGGGCACAGGAAGCTTTCGAAAGATTAGAGAAGGATCCTAATTTAGATATTATTGAATATGGTTGCCTAGGATATTGTGGGAAATGTTCCAGTTCTTTGTATGCCCTTGTTAATGGTGAAGTAGTTTCTGGGGATACAACGGATGAACTTGTGAAAAATATATATAAATTTATTGATGAATATCAAATGTTTTAATCGACATAAATAAAGGAGGCAGCCGAATAACATGTTGGGCCGCCTCCTTTTTGGTGGAGGATACATTTCCTCAGGCATTTGCCGCGATACCACCCATTTCCGATTCTTCCTTGATTTCATGCCACCGGTCTCTGGCCATTTGGATAATGGACGATTCCCTGGCGTGTTTTTGCCTTTCAAGTACCATGGAAAGAAATTTAATGGCTGCCTGTGTATTTCCGATTCTTTTGGATATATCGCCGGCAAGGTATAAAATCCTGACTTCCGATACTTGCGTGCCGCTGAAGTCCCCTGATGAATAAGATGCTTCATATTCCTGAAGAGCAAGTCGTAGGAACCTATTTTCCTGCTCCTGTTTATTTTGAAATCTATACAGCCAGGCAATCCGTAAATGAATACCGGCCAGGATGATATGTTTCTCCTTTTTCAAGGAACCGCAATAACTGGCCAGTTTATAGGTTTTGATTGCATCTTCAACGGAACGTACATCACTGAAATGATGGGGATTCCATTTAGAACAGATTTTCTCTTCGATGACTTCTTTTGTGGTAGGTGGGAAATATCGTGAGAAATCTTCAGAATAGGAAAAACCGCAGTGTCGACAAACGTGAATATAATAGTAAAGGGCGTTAGCGTCCGGGTTTTCATATATAGGACAAAAATCAGTGTCATAACGGGATACTTTAATAAAGCGTGAACGTATTTTCTTAGTGGTTGATGTTTGTTTACAATGAAGACATTCTATACTTTTATCATATAGAGGCTGTAATTCTTCGATAGAGATTACCTCCTTTATAAAATCTTATAAGACTAATTACACAGGTAATTATACCCATAAATCACGATTTAATCTAGTTTTTTCATGAAATGTGGGGGGATAATGATCTGGAACATTTAATTTTTTTCAAGCTGGAAAATTGAGCAGGGGAATTTCTTTGGTATATACTATAAGTAAAGAAAGATTCTATCTCACATCTTTAGGAGAGGGAGCGGTTTATAATGAGTGAAGTTGTTCAGATTACGGAAGCAGCTGCTTTTCAGATAAAAGAAATGATGAAGCAAAACGAAGAAGAGGGATCGTTTTTAAGAGTGGCTGTAAAAGGCGGAGGCTGCAGTGGATTATCCTATGGCATGGGGTTGGAACAGGAACCTGGCGAGAAGGATGAGAAGTTGGAGCAATTTGGGATCCATATCCTTGTGGACAAAGAGGATGCCAGCATATTGAATGGAACGGTCATCGATTATAAACAAACGATGATGGGTGGAGGATTTACGATTGAAAATCCTAATGCCATCGCGTCATGCGGTTGTGGATCTTCCTTCAGGACGGCTACCGAAAAAGGTACGCCGGAGAACTGTTAATGGTTGGTTGACGGTCAGTGATCGTTAGCGTTTAGTTAATTCGATATCAACGTTTATATCTGGCGCTTCTTGACGTATGTAACGATACGTTGGGAGGCGTCTTTTTATGTCAGGATAAAAGACTTATCCAATAAACACGTAGAAGCGAGCATTCTAAAATGATAATGAAATGCTTATGTGGATTCGTCGTCTTTTGTCGATTAAAGCATAAAGTCCCTTGCTATGTTAGTATTACGTGTGTGCACGAACCGTATATATGGAAGGTTAGCAGGACACAAATAAAGTAATAAGGTTTACTTCACAAAAATAAGGTATGATATATTTATTGAATAGATTCTCTTTAAAGACAGGAAAAGTAGGTGAACATAGTGGGAAAATATCAATTGGATTACAAAGGCCAGGCAGCTGTGACAAGATATCAGGAAAAGCAGACGACTGCCAAATTTGATAAAAAGCAGCATATTGAAAATCTGCGTGCGGAGTATTTGAAAAAAAAGCAAAAACAAACAGATAAATAATATTGAAACCCTAGGAAGACTAAAATCTCCCTAGGGTTTTCTTATGGAAAAAGGGAGACACATTTTGAAGTGTCCCCCTTTTTTCCATCATTCTTATAGGGTTTTCAAGGCTTCTTTGATCGGTTGGTCACCACTATGAATTTCGAACGTTTTATTGAAGGTGTTTTTTTCGGAGATGGCTTGGGCCAATACTTTAGCGACATCAGCTCGTGGTATGGAAGTATCGACATGGTCGACTTTTGCATCTGCCTTAATTTTCCCAATCGCTTGGTCATTAGTCAATGCGACGGGACGGACGATGGTATAAGTGAGACCGCTCTCCTTTAAATGTTCATCCGCATCATGCTTGGCTTCGAGATAGTGTTGCATTCCTTCGGGACCTTGTTGGGGCTGATCGGAACCGACGGAGCTTAACATGACAAAGCGCCCGACGCCTTTTTTCTTAGCGGCATCAATCAGTTTGATTGCTCCGTTCTTATCCACAGCCGTGGTCTTATCAGGTCCTGTCTTCGGACCTGAACCAGCAGCAAATACGATGGCGTCCATGTTATCCACCGCTTTATCCACATTTCCCTCTAAATCGGCGAGGAAGGGTTGTCCGCCAAGGTCTTTTATCCCTTGTGCTTGTTCTTCTTTCCGGATCATTCCATATACCGTATCCTGTTGGGTTTTTGATAGTTCTTCGATGATTTTCTTACCAGTCGTTCCATTCGCTCCTGCTATTAAGATATTCATGAATGTAAACTCCTTTCTTTATCTTCTCTTACATTCATTACCCTTTATCGAAGAGTCCGAAAACATCTAGAACACATTGTGGATAACTGCTTTCCCGGAAGTTATCCACAAGTTAATAAAACGAATAAAAAAAACCAGCTCAATTAAGAGCCGGTCAATGAGTGATGGGATGCTAAAACATGGAAGAGCTGTGCATGGGCTGCACTTTTGCTTTTGGGTCAATGTATTGCTTCGCATGATTGACGGCAGTAGGGGCTTCGCCAAAGCCGCTGGCAATTAATTTGACTTTGCCATCGTAGGTTGCGATGTCACCAGCCGCGTAGATTCCGGGGATGTTCGTTTCCATTCTGGAGTTGACTAAGATGTTGTTTTTCTGAATATCGAGCCCCCATTCTTTGATGGGACCAAGAGAGGAGATAAAGCCGTAGTTGACGATGACTGCATCAACATCCAATGTTTCGGTTTCTTCTCCATTCGTATCCTTAAGGACGACTGTTTGAATTCGATCTTCCGTACCAATTAAATCTGCAGGTATGTAAGGGGTTTTAATTTCTACTTTAGAATTTTTTAGATTTTCGACACTATGTTCGTGAGCGCGGAATTTATCCCTTCTATGGACAATGCTCACCTTTTCAGCGATAGGCTCTAACATGAGTGCCCAGTCCACTGCGGAATCGCCGCCTCCGAAGACCACCACTTTTTTCCCTGCAAAACGGTTAAGGTCATCAATGAAATAATGAAGGTTCGTACCCTCATATTGTTTAGCATTCTCGATTTCGATGCGTCGAGGTTGGAAAGCCCCGTTTCCGGCAGTGATTATAATTGTTTTGGAATAATGTACTTCTTTATCCGTGGTTAACATGAAGACGCCATCGGCCTGTTTCTCCACTTCTTGAACGGATTGTTCCAAGACGACGGTTTGTTCGAATTTCGCCATTTGCTCTTTCAAATTATTGACTAATTCCTGAGCCAGCACTTTAGGAAAACCTGCGATATCATAGATGTATTTTTCAGGATAAAGAGCGGATAATTGTCCACCCAATTGTGGGAGGCTTTCAATGATTTTGACTGATGCCTGTCTCATACCACCATAGAATGCGGTAAATAAGCCTACAGGTCCACCACCAATGATGGTAATATCATATACTTTTTCATTTACTTCCAACGCTATCCCTCCGATATACTAGGTTTGTTGAAATTCTTTCTTCATTTTAACATAGTTGAAGTTAAAGAAGATGGATAAATTTTTTGAAAAATGAGAAAGTTCGTGCGAGCAATCAGGCATACTAATCATCGAAATGAAAAGTTACGGCATCAAGTAGACGGATTTTCCATTAATCAAGGGGAAATCGGTTTCCTTGAAAAATGAGAGGGAATGGAATAATATTCAATTATATGGAATTTGTTGGTTTGTTCGTGAACTTTAATTAGTGAAAGGCATCACATATGAATAGGATTGCCTTCTTTAATGGAAATTAAGGATATCGCATAGAAATTGAGATGGAAAGCGGGATAAAGAAAAATACTGTAAAGGTGGAAGATTACTTGAAAAAACCAACTATCGTTATTTTGGGAGCAGGTTATGGCGGTTTGATGACCGTAACCCGATTACAAAAAGCATTGGGACAAAATGAAGCGGAAATCATCTTAGTGAATAAAAATGATTATCATTATGAAACAACCTGGTTGCATGAGGCGTCTGCCGGAACCCTTCATCATGATCGTGTGCGCTATCCCATCAAGAATGTCATCAACAAAAGTAAAGTGAGGTTCGTTCAAGACTCCGTTTTAGAAATCAAGACCGAACAGAAAAAAGTCATTCTAGAAAATGGCGAAGTTTCGTATGACATCTTAGTGGTCGGGCTTGGCCCAGAATCAGAAACATTCGGCATTCCAGGATTAAAGGAATATGCCTTCTCCATTTCCAATTTAAACTCGGCCCGGAAAATACGGGATCATATCCAATTGCAATTTGCCACATATAGCTCGGAAATGGAAAAAGACGAAAATCGCTTGACCATCGTAGTCGGTGGAGCTGGGTTTACGGGCATTGAATTCCTTGGGGAGTTAGCCAATCGTGTTCCTGTGCTGTGTAAGGAATATGATATTGACCCTCAGAAAGTCCGCATGTACTGTGTAGAAGCTGCACCGGCGGTACTTCCTGGTTTCGATCCCGAATTAGTGGATTATGCCGTTTCATATCTTCAAAAAAAAGGAGTGGAATTCAAGATTGGCACGCCCATCAAGGGAGCTACCCCTGAAGGAATCATCGTGGCAATTGGTGAAGAGGAAACCGAGGAGATCAAGGCAGGGACCGTTGTGTGGGCAGCTGGAGTTCGTGGGAATTCCGTCATTGAAGCTTCGGGATTCGATGCAATGCGTGGTCGCATAAAAGTGAACCTCGATATGCGGGCACCAGGTCATGATGATATCTTCATCGTGGGTGACTGTTCATTGATCATCAATGAAGAAATAAACCGGCCATATCCCCCTACCGCACAGATTGCCATGCAGCAAGGAGAAGTCATTGCGAAGAACATTACCAAGTTGGTCCGCAACCAAACCGACCTAGATACCTTTACGTTCGAAAACAAAGGGACGGTATGTTCACTTGGTGAGCATGATGCAATCGGGGTTGTTTTTGGTAAGAAAGTGACGGGGAAAACGGCCTCGTTCATGAAGAAAATGGTGGATAACAGAGCGTTATTATTGATAGGCGGCCCTTATTTGGTTGCGAAAAAGGGTAAATTCAACATCCTGTAATTTCATAATAAAAGGTATGAGCCATTCAAGAAATTTCCGGGATGGCTTTTTTCTATTGTGTATGACTGAAAAAAAAGGTTTATAATACAAATATTGAGAGAAATGAGGAGTGAAATGATTGGAACGTTGCAAAAATGTCTGGTTGGCTGTATCGGGTCTCGTGATTTCCGATAAAGGCGAATGGCTTGTCGTTAATAAACGGTATGGAGGATTGGAAGGTCAATGGTCCCTCCCTGCCGGCTTCGTTCGAAATGATGAAACGGTGGATGAGGCAGTCATTAGAGAAGTGCTGGAGGAGACGGGGATTCATACGGAAATTGAAGGGATGGTAGGCGTCAGGAGTGGAGTCATCAAAGGGGAAATAAGTGATAATATGTTGGTGTTTTTACTTAAGCCGCTTAGTTTTGATGTATCGGCTCAAATGGACGAGCTATATGAAGCTAAGTTCTATGATCCGGAAGCCCTCATTGCGGAAGGCAAGCAGTCTGTGTTATTGAATCATCTTTTATCCTTTAAAAAAGAAAGAATGCAGACGATGCTCGACGGAGTCAATCCAGGGAATCATTTCGGATATACCTCTTATAAATTATTTATGTAAGACAATGATGCATCACAAGGGATTAATTGGTATTATGTCGTTG
The DNA here is from genome assembly GCF_050272735.1 of Peribacillus sp. NPDC046944. Taxonomy (NCBI): domain Bacteria; kingdom Bacillati; phylum Bacillota; class Bacilli; order Caryophanales; family Bacillaceae; genus Peribacillus; species Peribacillus sp. NPDC046944. The sequence goes on along the minus strand of NZ_JBNNML010000006.1, from coordinate 107,525 downwards.
ACGAACCAATTATGTATTCTGTAAACTAAAAGTGGTTCTTTTAAGGAGGTCTAGAAGATTATGCCATTACCGGTATTGGTCATCTCAATACTTTTATTCTTTGTATTGTTTTTCGGGATAGGCTTTTTACTTAACATGCTTTTTCGATCATCATGGATCATGGTCGTCCTTTTTCCTATCGTATTCCTTGTCATAGTGAATAAAGCCAAGTTGATTGAATATTTCAGACAACCCAGTGACACGTTTTCCGAACTTGGGACGAGCCTAGCATCCTTGCATGCGGCGGATCTGATGATTTTATCAAGTGGATTAATTGGTGCTATAGGGGCTGGAATCACGATTAAGATATTGAGGAATAAGGGGTACCAAATGTTTTAAATAGGTGGGGCTGCCATTTAGTGGTGGTCCTTTTTTTCTGTTTTTCTAGTGATATGTAGTCATTTTTGGGTCTATATGAATACTTTTCCTCATGTTAGGGAACAAATATCCTTGTGAGAGGAGTGGAATGACATACATATGAAAATCATACGGACATTATTTTTGCGGGTTGCCATCATCCTATTGTTTTTCTTGGCTATTGAATCAACCGTTCATCATGTTTTTGGAGCCGAGTCCGAAGTCCATCCTTTGGAAGAAACGATTAGGAAAAATACGGTATTCGAGCTGGAATACAAAGCCTTTCATCGTGGGCACCATAAAGCGACCTTTATAGCATCGTCCACGAAAAAAAGTGGGGGACCACCAACGATAGAAGAGGCTATAGAGCTTTCGAAGTATCCAAAACATAAGGTGTTGGCAACGGGATATACAGCAGGCTATGAATCCACCGGTAAATATCCGGATAGCCCGTCTTATGGCATTACCTATTCTGGGGTGAAGGTGAAGCGGGATATGTTTTCGACCATTGCTGCTGATCTTTCCGTGTTTCCGCTAGGTACCATCCTTTGGATCCCTGATTATGGTTTTGGGGTGGTAGCCGATAAGGGTGGGGCGATTAAAGGGAACCACCTTGACCTGTATTACGACACGGTGCAAGATGTATATGAGAAGTGGGGAAAGAAAACCCTGGAGGTCTATCTTGTACAAAAAGGAAACGGGCGTTTTTCAGAGGAACAGTTATATGAGTTGAATGAAATGAAAGTGAGGCAGGTCTTCAAACATACAATCGCCGAAAAAGCCGTCCATACAAACATGTCTTCCTTTGTGTTTTAAATACATGAATGCTCGCAAAAAAGCCGACTCAATGTAGAGCCGGCTTTTTTGCCGTTCAATCTGTAGGGATGTGGAGGTAGGCTTCGGGATGAAGCGTCCTAGCCAGTTTGGATAGTCCATCCAGCAATCTGGGGGACGGCCGGCAGAATAAGGGTTCTTCCATGATATGAATCGCATGGTTTTGGACGGCTTTCATTTCGGACCAGCCCTTCCGTTTCTTGATTAATTCAGGGTTGACCTTATGTAACGGGACGCCGACCCATGCTAAACAAATGTGGTCCGGGTCCTTTTCTAGGACTTCTTCCGATGGCACTTGAATGCTTGCCATGTGTACTTCTTCAAAGAGGTTATACCCTCCAGCCAGACGGCTGATTTCCGTTAACCAATTGACCCCGCCAGGTGAGAAAAGGGGATTGGGCCACCATTCCCAGTAGAGGGAAGGGGGATGGTCGATGCTGTCCGCTACCATCTTATATTGCCGGATGGTGGAACGGAATTTGTCCGCCTGCAACGCGGCCTTTTCCTGTACCTGAACGGCTTCCCCAAGGGTCAGTAAATCCTGGGCGATATCTTCAAGCGATTGCGGATTAAAGATGATATAAGGAATCTGTCGTTTTTTGAGTGCCTCGATGTTTTTTTCCATACCAGGTACGCTGAGGGAAGCAAGAACCAAATCAGGTTTTAATGATTCCACGAGATCGATGTTAATGGACAGATCCGGACCGACTTTAGGCAGATGCTGTATGGAGTCGGGCCAATCCGAATAGTCATCGATGGCAATCAACTGGTCTTCGATTCCGAGATATGTACAGAGTTCGGTATTACTTGGGCAAAGAGAGATTAATTTCATTTATAAGTCACCTACCCTTGAAAGATTAAAAAGTGAAGAACAAGTGCGATGAATACTCCAGTCAATGCTCCGAAAAAGACTTCAATCGGTTTATGGCCCAATAATTCCTTCAATTGCTGTTGCTTCTGCTTCTCCTCTTTCTTCTGCCAATTCTTCGCTTGTTCGACAAATAAATTGAAATCTGTGACAAGCTGATTCAGGACGGCAGCCTGTTCCCCTGCCTGCCTCCTAACACCCGTTGCATCAAACATCGTGATGATGGCAAAAAGTGTCGCAACGGCAAAGATGGGTGAGTCCATGCCCGTTTCAATCCCCACTGCTACGGTAAGTGCAGTCACGGCGGCCGAATGTGAACTTGGCATACCGCCCGTAGAGTTGATCAACGACCAATCCCATTTACGAAAGGCGATGAAATGAATCGGGACTTTAATGAATTGGGCAAAGAAGATGGCGATTAAAGCGGCAATTAAAGGGAAGTTTAAAAAAAATTCCAAAGGTTTCAGCCTTCTTTCCATTTATAAAGTAACGGTTAGCCGGAAAAATATTCATTCTTACTAATACTTTCCATCATATCCTCTTGATTCCCTGCTTATTGGAAATAAATATGATCTTTCTTATACTATTTCTCTAAAGGGCGGCTTTCTAAACTACTTCCTTACTAGGCAGGTGAAATAAAGCTAAGATTTAGAAAGAAGAGGCGATTCTTTAGAAGGTCTAGGTAGGTCGATAAAGAATATGAATAGTAATCATATGTTTTATAAGGAGGAGATAGTATTGTCTATTTCAAAAGACCCGGTTAGTTACATGGTTCGTCCTGGAAAACTGGAAGACTCCGAGGCGATTTTAGACATCCAGAAATCCGTTGTGTCAGAAGGTGAATTCCTAATCGCGTTATCCACAGAGTTCAATAAAACATCTTCCCAACAAAGCGAATGGGTTCAGAGCATATTGGATCATGAAAGAGAAACATTACTGGTAGCTGAAAGTGAGGGAGAAGTCGTTGGTTGGATAGTATTCGAAATGGCCAAAAATAGAATGCGATTGTCCCATACAGGCACCTTTGGCATGATGATAAGAAAGGGTTACAGAGAAATGGGGATTGGAAGTATGCTACTACAGGCATTATTGGATTGGGCGGAGAGCAATCCCTTCATCGAAAAAGTGAGTTTAGGCGTTTTCGCATCAAATCACGGTGCTATTTCTTTGTACAAGAAAATGGGGTTCATTGAAGAAGGTCGCAAGGTTAAAGAATTTAAAATGAGTGAAAATGAATATGTCGATGATATCCTGATGTACAAACTGGTTAAGTGAAATCGAATGGATCATCTCGTTTAAATGAATGAAGCGGGCATTTCAAATCCACTTTGTGCATTGAATTCGGAAATTTCGGGGAATTTGGTTATAATAGGAGTATTCGAATGGAGGCGTATCAGAATGTTTACAGTGAAACATACATTAAACTTAGATGTTACGGAAGAATGCCTGTTAATGGGTGTGTTTGATCGGCCGATTAAATTCACGGGGATTGGGCAGGAAGCGGATGAGAAATTATCGGGACATCTTACACAATTGGTGAAGGATGGTGATATCTCTTCCAAGAAGAAGTCCATCACTAAAATACATACTTTAGGAAAACTAGGCGTAAAGAGGCTGATTTTTGTCGGTCTAGGGAAAGAAAAAGAACTATCTTTCGAGACTTTAAGGGAAGCTTTAGGGAAGGCCCGCAAAGTGGTGGCTGAATCAAGGCTTACCACAATCAGCATCGCTTTGGACACCTTCACGACTGAACAGTTGGACGCACTGGATGCGGCGCATGCATTCTCCGAGGCATTTGAGCTGGCAGGCTATAAATTTGCCGGGTATAAACAGAAATCGAACCAGATAGAAAAAAGTTTGGAAGCCATCACGGTTTATAGTGAGTGCCAAACGGATGAAGTGGGAGCGGCCCTACATGTCGGCCGTGTGTTTGGGAAAGCGACGAATTCAGCGAGGACGCTAGTTAATACACCTGGGAACTTACTGACCTCCACGGATTTAGCGAACTATTCCATGGAATTGGGGGACCGGTATGGATTCGAGGTTGAAATCCTCGAGAAGGAAGACATGCTCAAGCTTGGAATGGGTGCTCTTCTAGCGGTCAATCAAGGATCGGTCGAACCACCGAAAATGATCACCCTCAAATATCAGGGAAAAGAAGAATGGACGGATGTAATCGGGTTGGTCGGAAAAGGAATTACCTTCGATACAGGAGGTTACTCATTAAAAACAAAGGCTGGAATCGTTGGAATGAAAACGGATATGGGCGGTGCAGCGGCCGTCTTGGGTGCGATGGAAATCATCGGGGAATTGGGCCCGGATCAAAATGTCGTTGCCGTCATTCCTTCTACCGATAACATGATCAGTGGAAATGCATTTAAACCGGATGATGTGATTACCGCCATGAGTGGTAAAACCATCGAGGTGCTGAATACGGATGCCGAGGGACGGCTTGTATTGGCGGATGCCGTGACATATGCGAAACACCATGGTGCGGAATACCTTGTTGATGTTGCCACCTTAACGGGTGGTGTTATAACGGCCTTGGGCAATGATATGACAGGTGCCATGACCAATAACGTGGAATTCTATGAACAAGTTCAAAAGGCCTCTGAGGAAGCCGGTGAGCCAATGTGGCGCCTGCCGATTACCGAAAAGGATAAAGAGCGTGTGCGTAATAGTAAGATTGCGGATTTGAATAATTCGCCGGGAGGAGCCGGGCATGCCATCATGGGTGGTGCCTTTGTCGGTGAATTTGCCGAATCGACCCCATGGGTCCATCTCGATATTGCGGGAACATCCACGACAGCGAGCGCAAATGAACTGGGTACGGCCGGGGCGACTGGAGTCATGACCCGTACCCTTGCCCTTCTTGTGGAAACATTCAATCCGGGCAAGAACTAGGATCGATGCCGAAGCCGGAAAGAGGCTTCGGTTTTTTCATATGTTGCTCCACTTCAAACTGATGATGACATGGCAATTTATCTCTCCTTTTTTCGGATAAAAATCAAAACGGATGCCATCGGGATTGTACTTGATATCTGGTTCGTTTTTAATACCTGTCTTTTTGATCATGTCGGTGACGGCAGCCGTTTTCGATTCTTGGGCGGCGGACATGAGCCGTGTCGAAAATGGTTTGGACGAGGCAATCATATCCACTACTTTTTTTGCATCATCCATTAACGATTGCGAAGATTTAGCCGATTGAATCAAGAGGTCGGGGTTTCCGGCGGAGAAAGGGCGAAGCAGCGGATCTACCTGATTGCGATAAGGCATTCCCCAATCACGGTTTCTCTGGAAAAAATCTTGGTCGAAAAAAAAATAAGGGATATCAGCCAAAGGTTTGCCTCCCTTTCCTATGTCTTTCCATAGACAGGTTTATTATATAGGTTAAAATATGAGTGGATGTAGAAGATTATGATAGTGTTTTAGAAAGCCGTTTTTCTTACTTGGAAAATAGAAAGAAGTGTACACTATTATTTGTAAAAATCCTCACTTGGTAGTATACTTAAAATACTTGCTTACCTTAAGTAAGTAGCGAGACCGTACTATATAAAACTAAAAAATAGGTGATTTTACTATGAAAATAACAAAGCAAATAAAAGACCTTTTAATAGATAAAATGAACATCCTGAAAACACCGGGTAAAGATGATCTATGCCTGGTCGGTCCCGTGAATCTCCCTGTTAAGCAAGGTGACTTTTCGGCTGTCTTCCAATGGTACACCTGGCTTCAGCTTGATGGCGAGGATAATGTTGAAGAAGCAGTGCTCGAATCGCTTTCGACTGCCAACTTGGCTTTTGGCCAGCAATCTTCGGTATTGGTGTATGGTGATTTCGAGAAAGCGGAGGATGCACTCGTCCGTATGCACAGTATCTGCCATACGGGGGATATATTCGGCAGTCAACGTTGTGATTGCGGATACCAGCTTCACCAATCGATGAGGATGATTGCCGACGCCGGAACCGGCGCCATTTTTTACCTTGCGGATCATGAGGGAAGAGGTATTGGCTTATTTACAAAATCATTGGCTTACTTGCTTCAGCAAGAAGGATTTGACACCGTTGAAGCGAACCATGCTTTGGGATTCGAAGATGATACAAGATCTTATGAAGGAGCGATCACGGTGTTGAAAGCTCTGCGTCATAAACCCGTAACGCTGATTACGAATAATCCTAAAAAGCTGGCAGCGCTTAAGGAGCATGGCTTGACGGCGAAGAATCATATCCCGCTTTGGGGTGGTTTGACTGAAACGAATAGTTTCTATCTGGATACAAAAATCAAGAAATCCGGGCATATCCCACTAGAGGATCCCACTGTAATTGTGTGAAGGGGAGCTGTGATGATGAATAATGATCAATATTACATGAAACTGGCTTTGGACCTAGCGGGCAGTGCTAAAGGGAAGACGAACCCGAACCCCATCGTCGGGGCTGTTATTGTGAAAGACGGCGTGATTGCCGGAACAGGGATTCACCGCAAAGCCGGTGAACCGCATGCCGAGGTCCATGCATTCAAAATGGCGGGAGAGTATGCCAAAGGTGGAACTTTATATGTGACGCTTGAACCTTGTTCCCATTATGGGAAAACACCACCATGTGCGAACTTGGTGAAGGAATCGGGAATTAAACGGGTCGTAGTGGCCATGGAAGATCCCAACCCGGAAGTTGCAGGGAGAGGAATCGCGCTTCTTAAAGAGGCAGGCATTGAAGTGGAAGTGGGCATTTTGGAAAAAGAAGCACGAAGGCTGAATGAACGCTTTATCCATAATATGACGACAGGGCGGCCTTTTGTCCTGTCCAAATTTGCGATGACGCTCGATGGGAAGCTGGCGACCCACACTGGACATTCGAAATGGATTACAGGGGAAGAATCCCGTCACTCGGTCCACTTGCTACGTAATGAGGTCGATGCAATTTTAGTCGGCATCGGAACGGTCCTGGCCGATAATCCATCCTTGACGACCCGGCTTCCTGAAGGCGGGGGAAAAAATCCGGTCCGCATCATTTTGGATAGTGAACTCCGCGTACCTCTAGATTCCCATGTCTTACAGGTAGAAGAAGCGAGAACGGTCATTGTCACGCATGAAAATGCCTCGTTGGAAAAAATCGCCTCCCTAAGCGAAAGAGGAGTCGAATTCATCATGGTCCCCAAAACAGAAGCAGGGTTGGATTTGGAGATCCTGATGGCCGAACTATATAAAAAGGGGATAACGGATGTCTTGCTTGAAGGCGGAAGCGAGGTAAATGCTTCATTCTTAAGGGCAGGACTCATCGATAAATATCTAATCTATGTAGCTCCTAAACTATTGGGTGGAAGAAACTCACTTACTCCTTTTTCAGGGGACGATGTAGATCAAATGGATGAAGCCTTGGATGTTTCCATCTCTCATGTTGATACGTTTGGGGAAGACATCCGCATAACGGCTTATCCAAAATAAAATAGACAACAGGTGAGAAGCATGATGGGTAAAACGGATGTTTGCATTGTTGGTTCAGGACCTGGAGGGGCGCTTTTAGCCTATTTATTGGCCAAACAGAACATTTCGGTCATCCTCCTTGAGCGAAATCAGGCAGTCGCACAGGAATTTCGAGGGGAATTCTTAAACGATGAAGGGGAGAGCATCCTTAAAAAGCTTGGCTTATTTGCGAAAGTGGAGAATCTGGGCCTGCTTAGAATGGAACAGATTGAATATTGGCAGGAGGGGCGACTGGTAAAAGAGATTTATCCGGACGCCCATCAAGATAATCTGGGCATTCATGTTCCGCAGAAGCATCTGTTGAAGGTGATCTTGGATGAAGCTGAAAAGTTAGATTCCTTCCACTTGATGCTGAACACGAGGGTGACAGATCTCGTCCAGGACAAAGAGGGGCGGTTCTGTGGAGTGAAAGCCGTTAAGGATGGGAGTGAATTCACCATTCAAAGCCGATTGATTGTCGGGGCGGATGGAAGGTTTTCAACGGTCCGGAAAAAAGCGAAAATCCCGGTTGAGGTCAAGAACCACGGCTATGATTTACTCTGGGCTAAAATACCGGCCCCTTACGGATGGAAGCCATCGATCAAGAATGCATTGGTCAATGGTTCCCAGTTGGCACTCTTCACTCAGGCGGGGGGTTTCATCCAAATCGGATGGAATATAGAACATGGTTCGTTCCCTCAGCTTCGGAAACAGCCTTTTGAACCTTTTATTGAAAAGTTGATCATGAATTTCCCAGAGTTACGGAGTGTGGTCCGTGAAAATATCCAATCCTGGCAGGACTTCATTTTATTGGACGTTCATAGTTGCTCATGTGAAACGTGGACCAAAGATGGTGTTCTGCTAGTGGGGGACGCGGCCCATACCATGACCCCCACTGGTGCTTTCGGACTCAATTGTGCCCTTGGGGACGCTGAGCTAGTGGCCCAACAAATTTATGAACACATCCTTCTGGGAGATAGCGGATTAACGGGACTCAAAAGGGCGGAGCCAAAAAGAAGAGCTTATATTGAAAAGCTACAGGCCTTGCAGGTGGACATGGAGAAATCTTTTGAATCCTTGTTTACCGCGTATGTTTAAATGGAGAGTGAAGAAGATGAGATTCGGTTTTGATATAGATGATACTTTGATTAATTTAAGGGAATATGCATTCCAGTTATATAATGAAAAGCTCAATAAAAATGTAGAGTTAACAAAATTCAAAGCCTTGAAAACCTTGGAGATTCATGAATTGTTCGAGATGAGTAAAGAAGAAGGCGGGAAAATGTGGAATAGCCTTGCCGAAGAAATCTATTATTCCTCGTGCCCGGCGTTTGAGGGGGCAGTGGAAGCATTACAGGCCCTTGAAAACGAAGGACATGAAATCTTTTATATTACGGCAAGAAAAGCCGAGCATGGTGAACGGACGAAACAATGGATGATCGAGAATGGATTCCCTGTAAAGGACGACCATTTTTATTGCGGCATGAAAGACCATGAAAAAATTGAAACGATCAAGAAATTGGAGCTGGACTATTATTTCGATGATAAACCGGCCGTTTTGGAAACGTTGGTGGGCATTCAAACGAAGGTATATGCCATCGATAATTCCTATAACCGTGAGATAGAATCCATCCCTAGACTGACAAACTGGTCGGAGCTGAAGCAGGTTATATCCAAGTAAGACAGGCATGCATATGAGATGGAGGATGACTGGAAGGTACCCGGATCATCCTCTTTTTTTCATCAATAATGAATGGTTATTCATTTATATCTGTTATAACTCACCCAGACAAGGTAGAATGGTTTTAATGATAGAATTCTAAAATGAAAGGGATGGGTCAAGATGGATATCAATGTGGAAGGTTCGTTGATTGGCGCACTTGGGATAGAAATGAAGGAATTGAGTAATGGGAAAGTCATTGCGACCATGCCCGTCGACGAACGGACAAAACAGCCATTTGGTCTATTGCATGGAGGCGCATCGGTTGCCCTGGCCGAGTCGGTTGCGAGCATCGGTGGTTTCCAGCTGGTCGACGGCACGAAACAAGCGGTCGTCGGGCTTGAAATCAACGCAAATCATGTAAGGGGTGTCCGTTCGGGCCTTGTCACTGCAGAAGGGAACATCCTTCATCATGGGAGAACGACCATGATTTGGGATGTGAAGATCCGGGATGAAGAAGGAAACCTGGTCTGCGTTTCCAGATGTACGCTGGCAGTCATCGACCTGCCAAAGTGAGAGTGAACAAAAAGGAGCTGCCGTTGGGTAAAACGGCAGCTCCTTTTTTTGCTTCATCGGCTTTTCTTCAAATCATCCTGGACACTTTGATCCCACATTTTAACGCCAGAATGGTAGGCGGAGCGGTTGATCAAATGTCCGGCTACTGGACTGGTCATGAAGATGAAGATGATGGCTAGTACGACACGGAAATCGAAATGACTGTGCTTGTAATAAAAGTATAAGAGTGTCCCAATCAGGATGAACATGATCCCGAGGGTGGAACTTTTGGATACGGCATGATTTCGTGTATAAACATCAGGCAACCGGATAATGCCGAAGGCGGATACCAAGAATAGAAAGACACCGATCAAAATAAAGCCTGCAGAAAGAATTTCAGCGATTTCGGTCATTTTCGATGATCTCCCCTTTCTCAAGGAACTTGGCGAAAGCGACCGTTCCGATAAATGACAGGATGCCGAGCAACAGGATGGCTTCTAAATAAGCATTCGTATCCATGACGATGGATGCGAGCGCCACGAGAGCGATGAGGTTGATGCCCATCGCATCCAGGGCAATGACCCGGTCAGGCACAGAAGGTCCTTTAATTAACCGGTATAGAAACCCGAGCATGGATAGTGAGACACCGAGCAAAGCGATTTTAAGTAAAAGATCGAACATTATTTGCTCACCTCCATGATTGCTTTTTCAAATGTGTATTTAATGCTGTCGACGGCTTCTTCTTTATCAGCGATATCCATCGCGTGGATATAAAGGATGCGATTGTCTTCCGAAACCTCCACAACCAGGGTGCCTGGGGTCAGCGTGATTAAATTGGATAGGACGGTAATCTCCCAATCCTTCGTAAGCACGGTCTCGTATGCGAAGATACCCGGTTTCATATCGAGCCTTGGCTTAAGTATGACCTTAAGTACGCTAATATTGGATAACAGGAGCTCCCTGGCGAAAATGAAGAACAGCCGGATGACGGCATACACTCGGTTAAGATAAAAACGGCTGGTGAAAAAATGACGGAAGATAAACAGGATGCCAAGTCCTAAAACATAGCCAATGATGAAGGTGCTTCCGTTGAATTCATTTTTCAAAAACATCCAGATGATAGCCAGGAATACATTCAGTAAAATTTGAAAGGACATCAGGCATTACTCCTTTAAAACCGCATCGATATAAATATCGGGATTCATTAATGTGTCAACGGCTTGTGAAATATAGGGGTAAACCGCTTCTGTTCCCACTCCGTATAAGACGGAAATGGCGACAAGCAGGACCGCAGGGACAAGCATTTTGTTGACCGTTGCCTTACCTAGGGTATACGCGACTTTCGGGGTTCCCCAAAAACCGTGTATGAAAATTTTCATCACAGAATATAAGACCATCAAACTTGATAGCAAGACCATTGCCAAGCCAATATAGGCTCCTTTGTCGGCTGCCCCTTGAAGGATCATCAGCTTGCCGGCAAATCCGCTGAATGGAGGGATTCCGGCCAGTGATATGGCTGCGATGAAGAAGGTCCAGGCAAGGCCAGGATATTGCTTGATCAATCCGCCCATATTCCGTAAATCATCAGAGCCACTGATCTTAATCATGATGCCCACCAATAAAAACAGTGCGGCTTTGATCAACATGTCATGAATGATGTATAAGATCGATCCGGATAAGGCTGGTTCATTCATCAACGAAATTCCGAAGATGATGACGCCGACGGCAATGATGATATTATAAATGATGATTTTTTTAACATCCCAATAGGCGATTGCACCGATGACTCCCATGATGATGGTTAAAATCGCCAGGACTTGGAGAAACATATGGGTGAAATCTTGGTCATGATGAAACATGAGTGTATAGGTCCTGAAAATGGAATAGACCCCGACTTTGGTCAGCAAGGCTCCAAATAAGGCCATCACGGGGATAGGAGGTGCATAGTAAGAACCCGGAAGCCACTGGAATAGCGGAAAAATGGCTCCCTTCAAGCCAAAGACGATCAAGAAGCCGATCGCGATGACCGATAGGATGGCAGGTTGTCCTGCCTCTGCTATCCGCTGACTCAGGTGTGCCATATTCAACGTGCCGAGCACCGAATACAGATAAGCGACCATGATGACGAAAAAGGAGGAAGAAAGAACATTGACGATGATGTACTTCAATGATTCCCTCAGCTGAATTTTCGTTCCTCCCAAGACAAGGAGTACGTAGGAGGCCATCAGCATGACTTCAAAAAAGACGAATAGGTTGAACAGGTCACCGGTAAGGAATGCCCCATTCACGCCAATCAGTAAAAATTGAAAGACAGGATAGTAATAATGGGCCTCACGTTCTTTCCCTATGGAGTAAAACGAGTAAACCAGTATCGCCAATCCAATGATATTCGTGGTCAGAACGAGTAAGGAGGCAAGCATGTCAGCGACAATCACAATACCGAAAGGCGCATCCCAGCTGCCGACTCCCAGTGTCAAGATCCCTTCATTATGAACGGAAAGGACCAAATAGATAGCAATCCCGATTCCGATGAGGGATGAAATGAAAGAAATCCCTCGTTGAAGCTTGATTTTTTTTGAAAAGAAAATAAGGATGATGCCTGTAAAAAGCGGTAATAAAACAGGCAAGAATGGTAGATTAATCATTTGTGTCGGTACCTCTCATTTCTTCCATATCGTCCGTCCCCAGTTCCTGGTAGGTCCGGTAGGCAAGTACTAATAAAAAGGAAGTGACACCGAAGCTGATGACGATCGCCGTTAAGATGAGAGCTTGTGGAAGCGGGTCAACATAAGACGTCGCCACATCCCCAAGCAATGGGACGGAACCTCCTTTTAAACCACCCATCGTTAAAATCAAAAGATGGGCCCCATGACTAAGCAACCCTGTACCGATGATGATCCGCAAAATGCTCTTGGATAGCATCAAGTAGGTTGCACACATAAATAGAATTCCTATGACAATGGCCATTAAAAGTTCCATTATTCACTCTCCCCAATCGTTTGAATAATGGTCATCGTTACACCAACAACCACGAGGTAAACGCCTAAATCAAAAAGTACCGCTGTATGAAGCGAGATGTGACCAAGGATGGGAAAATCGATATAACGGTACACATGAGTCATGAGCGGAACCCCGAACAGGAGCGAACCGGCTACAGTCAGGGCAGAGATGAATAAACCTGCACCTATCATCAGTTTATAGTCAATCGGCAAGATCTCCGCGACGGTTTTAATGTCATAGGCGAGTAAAAGAAGGACAATCGCCGCTGATGTCATCAATCCGCCGACAAACCCGCCCCCCGGTGAGTAGTGGCCGCCTAAAAAGATGGAAACGGAAAAAAGTAGGATGACAAAGGCCGCAACCTTTGTCACCGTTTGAAGAATCAAGTCATTTTGTTTCATGATTTATCTTTCCTCCCAGTCAGTCGCAATTTAATCATCGCGAAGATCCCGAGTGCTGCGATGGAAAGAACACTTATTTCAAACATCGTATCAAGTCCGCGGAAGTCAACGAGAATGACATTGACCACGTTTTTTCCTCCTGCTTCCTTATACGCATTTTCAAGGTAATAACTTGAAATGGAAGCAAATAGCTTATTGCTATGCGCTGATAAAGCAATCAATGTGACGATCACGCCAACGCCAATTGAAATCAAGGCATTATTCAACCTGAATGTCATCCGCTCTTCCTTCCTGCTTGCAAGTAATGGTAAATGGAAGAAACAGAGCAGGAAAAGCGCGACGGAGATGGTTTCAATGACAAGTTGCGTCAATGCCAAATCCGGTGCTCTAAGCAAGACGAAAAATAGGGAAATGGTATAGCCGACCGCCCCTAAGAGGATGATCGATGTTAAACGGGATTTCGCAAATAGAATGGCAATCGATCCAATCACGATGATAGCCGCCAAAACGACTTCATAGACGCCGAATGGGGCAAAGTTTCCTGTATCGAGTACAAAGGCATCTTTCCAGTAAAGGGAAAAGCCTAAGGAAAGGATGAAGAAAAGGAAAATCGAGAGCAGATAGTTTCGAATCGACCCTGTCATGAGAAACTTCATGATGGTAGATGCCGAGCGTTCCATCCCCTTTAATCCATGATCATAAAGGGAGTTCAATGAAAAACGGTCTGGCACTATCCGATAGATGCCGTTCCATTTGGATAACGTTTTGTATAAAATGATCCCTACCACAATGATTCCGATCGTCATCCATACTTCCGGCTGGAAACCATGCCAGAATGCGATATGAACATGATAATCCGGGTCTACCAAGCTTGGCTGTATACTCGCCACAGCCGGCACGATGATTGACGAAGATAGTAGATTAGGGAAAATCCCGAATACAAGGACCAAAGACGCAAGGATAATCGGTGAAATCAACATGCCAATCGGTGCTTCATGCGGTTTCTTATCCAAATGTCGAAGTTTCCCTGTAAAAGGCTTAAGAACGACAATCATGCTGTAAATGAAAGTGAAAACACTAGCAACCCAAGCCACTACCGGGAATAACACTCCCCATGTCTCCATATTGAATATATCCAGTTCCAATACATTCACCATGGCAGCCAGGAACATTTCCTTACTTAAGAACCCATTGAACGGAGGGAGCCCGGCCATGGAAAAGGCACCGATGATGGCCACCGTAAAGGTGATGGGCATCAGCTGCATCAAGCCACTAAGCTTGCGGATGTCCCTTGTACCGGTTTCGTGGTCAATAATACCTGCCACCATGAATAGACTTCCTTTGAAGGTTGCATGGTTAATCAAGTGGAAGACGGCGGCCACTGTTGCGGCCAGGTATATATTGTCTCCCAGCGTGTCATAGTGAAGGGCAGCGGCTCCGATTCCCAATAGAGACATGATCAAACCAAGCTGACTGACGGTGGAAAAGGCAAGAATCCCCTTTAAGTCCGTTTGTTTCACAGCTGAGAATGAACCCCAGAATAAGGTGACCAACCCGGCAATCGAAACGAGCCAGAACCAGACACCGGATTCCGCAAACACCGGGCTTAGACGGGCAACCAGATAAATGCCAGCCTTGACCATTGTCGCGGAATGGAGATAGGCACTGACTGGTGTCGGTGCTTCCATGGCATCAGGTAGCCAGATGTGAAATGGGAACTGTGCCGATTTAGTGAAGGCACCCAGTAAAATGAGTAGAAGAGCAGGGATGAAAAGCGGATGATCCAACAGTTCGCCGCTTTGAGCTATCAGTTCCCTTATGCTGTAGGTGTTTCCCATGATGGAAAGGAGCACGATTCCCCCAAGCATGCTTAATCCGCCAAAGACGGTGATCAGCAGGGATTTCTGAGCTCCATAACGTGAGCGTTCCCTTTCGTTCCAATACCCAATGAGTAAAAAGGATGACAAACTTGTAAATTCCCAAAATGAATAGAGAACGATTAAATTGTCGGAAAGGACCACACCAAGCATGGCGCCCATGAATAGTAAGAGAAAGACATAAAACTGGTTCAGTTTTTCTTTTTCTTTTGATAGATAAAAGATGGAATACAAAATAACGAGTGAACCAATCCCCGTTATGAGCAGAGCGAACAAAAGACCTAGCCCGTCTACATAAAAGTCAATATGTATTCCTAGTGAAGGAATCCAAGTAGCCCGTTCAGTAATGGACTCCCCTTGTTTGGTTGAAGAAATGAATCGGGAAAAATAGCTAAATAGAAGAACGGGTAGAATCAGTACAAACCAGCCAGTATGTATTCGACGTAAATACTTGTATAAAAACGGTATTAAGATGGCCAAAAGAAATGGTGATAATACCGCCCAATGAAGCAAAGACATAAACTCCCCCCTTATAAACGAAGTCATCGCCTTATTATGCATTTTTTTACACAATCCTAGACGGTAAAGTATCTTCGTTGAATGTGTTTTTTTTATATGTGTTACGTGTCATTCCTAAAAGTATAACCCAATTTTTGAGGGTTTGCATGACATAAGGAGCGAGGAATACTGATTGATATCGAGTTTTATATATAGGTAGAAAAGGAGCGTGAAACGGCTCAAAAAATATTTTCAGAGGGGTGCAAAGAGGGGAATATATGTAAAAATCCATTGTGAAATCCTTTTATATCTTGCATAATAATAGGATAAAAGATACATGGATGGAGAAAAAATGAAAAACACGTATTTACTTAGTTATTTCCCGATCATTGCGATACTACTGTTTAGTCTGTCCTTTGCGATTTATGGGGAAATGCAGGTGCTTATCTTATTCGGGAATTTAGGAATCTATCAAGGGATGTTGGAGTTCTTTTCCGAGACAGGAATTAAGCTTGCCTTGATGATTGTGTTGTTGTTGGTCATGTTCATGGTGTTTGCAGCGCTGAAGTTAATCTCGGACACGGTCATTGAGCTTTCCCTTCTATTCTTTTCCAAAGATTCGGATGGGAAAGCATTGACGAGCATCAGGATGGGGTCGGTCATTTATGTGATCGGCGGAGCTTGTTCATTGTTCAGCGTCCAATTCCTCCCGGGGCTCATTTCCATCTTCCTTATCACGAATGTCGTGGCCCTGATTTACTTTGTGTTTAAGTTAAGCTCCAGTGTGAATGTATCTGGGCTGGTCGGACTCATCTTCTTTCCCATCTTCGTATGGACCGCGTTAGTCGCCATCGTCGCTTATTCAGGATTGAAGTTGTATAACAGCGTGATTGCCAGCCTACCGATATAGCGAATACTCATCCATATACGGAGAAAAGAGCTGCCGGGAACATCCGGCAGCTCTTTTCTCATCGTGTACTTGGTTCCTTATATCAGTGCGTTGATCTTGTTTTGTATGGAAGTGGCATTCGTTGTGAACAAGATATACGTATCAGATACAGTATGAAGCACGATACGATCCGTTGTAGCATATGGCGTGCCAATTCTAATCGCACGTTTATCTTCACCCGCATATGTATCATCTTGAGTCACCTTTATGATTTCGGAAATGGGTATTTCTATTGTGGATAGTTGCCATTTAATGAGTAAATGATCCTGTGATTTTTCAATTGCGATTCCTAGCATCATAATCCCTCCGTCGTCTTATCATGACTTGCTTTTACCATTCAGCGGCTTGGCTGATTGCCTTCCATATCTCTATCTGGGGCTGTCGCGAATAGACGGCTTGCAGGTTGGCTGGCTTATCTTTCCCAACCCAGACGCCGGTTGTATAGTTTCCTGTCAGGCCGACGAACCAAATGTCTTTGGCATCATTGGTTGTGCCTGTTTTTCCCCCGATATATTCAGACGGAAAATAGGCTGAGCGTGCCGTCCCATTTGTGGTGACTTCGTGAAGAAGCTGCCGCATTTTGCTGACGGTGTCTTTATTCCACACCTTTTTCGATTGATTTTTCCATTTATAAAGAACGTTTCCTTCTTGGTCTGTGACCTTCGTGATTGCCCGTGCAGGCTGGTAGCGGCCATCATTGAATGAGGTAAAGGCATTGGTCATTTCAAGAGGGCTCATCCCGTATTCAAAACCGCCGATGGCCGAACTGATGTGGTGATCTTGGATGGACACCTTTTTGAATTGAAAGGCATTAAGATAGCTGAAGCTCTTTTCTATGCCGGTCTTTTCAAAAAGCCTGATGGCCGGCGTATTATAGGATTGTGCAAAAGCATTCCTTATAGTGACCATGCCGTAGCTCGCCCCATTGTAATTTTGTGGACAGTAGCTGTTGCTACAATAGTTTGCCCCGCTAACAAGCTGATTGATATCCGCTCCCGTTTCTTCTATATAAGGTGCATAATCCAGAAGAGGCTTTATGGTCGAACCAGGTTGCCTGTAACTTTGGTATGCCCGGTTGAAAGAATTTTTTTTATAATCCTTTCCCCCAATCAAAGAGACAAGCTGGTGCGTATGATGCTGTATAACCACTGATGCACCTTCGATATCATTGAATCCGATTTTCGATTGCATGGCCGACTTGGCCTGGGTCTGTAGATTGATATCGAGTGCCGTGTGAATGGTTACGCCAGATTTCAGAAGCTTTGTGACCTGTTCATTCAGTTTGGCTTCCGCTTGATTGCGTGTGACTTCATCCGAGCTTTTCAATGGTTTTGTCAGACCTTCCGCCGAAGCGACCAGGTTTTTCAACTCTTGATGGACATATGTCACATAATCAGGGTATAAATCGATGTTGGTGGACAAGTCCAACCTGATTTCCTTTTTAATGAGTTTATCGAATTCCTTCTGCTCCAGTTTACCTTGGACAACCATTTGTTTTAGTATCCGCTCTTGACGCTTTTTCGTGTTATCAAAGTGTTTAAGAGGGTTATAGAGTTCGGGATTATTAGGAATGGCTGCAAGAAAGGCCACTTCGGCCTTTGATAGATCCTTGATCGATTGGCTGAAGTAGAGTTGGGAAGCCGCCTCGATTCCGTAAGCCCCGTTGTTGAAGTAAATGGCATTCATATAGAGCTCGATGATTTCGGACTTGGACCGTTTCCGTTCTAGCTGGTAGGCGTAAAAGAGTTCACTTAGCTTTCGGTTATACGTCTTGTCATGGGTAAGGAAAACATTCCTGGCCAATTGCTGGGTGATGGTACTCCCGCCTTGTTTGATTGCACTCTTCTGTGAATTGACAAGCAAGGCCCTACTGATCGCGGTTATATCAATTCCCCTATGCTCATAAAATTTTTGATCTTCCGTGACAATGAACAGGTCTTCTAGAAACACGGGGATATCGTCAAGCTTCAAATAGATCCGGTTTTCTCCATTGGGAATTTCACTAATCACTTTCCCATTTGCGGCCGTCATGTAACTGGTCTGAGCCAGGTCAATCTGATCGAAGGGGATGCGTTCATCCAAGACATGATGGGGAGTTTCAGCTAAAGACCACTCCTGATAGGAAAGAAAGATGAAGATGGATAAGACAGGAACTAAGAAGAAAATCGTGATATAGCCAAGGTACGCGCGCATAGTTCAACTTCCTAACTAATATATTTTTAGTAACTTAATGGAAAAGATGTGGGTAAAAAAGAGTGGTCCTTTCGCTCCGTTTCATCCATCATAATCCAATTAAGGAAGATGATAAAGGGTTTCTTCTGAAGTTGCTTAACGCAATGGAGAAAAACTGGCTGGGTGAATGGCTCTGGCTTAATGAAAATCAAATAAAAACTTATTTCAATCTTCTGTTATAATATTCTTACGGAAAAAATAACCAAATTTAGTCGGTGGAAAGATGTCATGAATAAGGAGGGTTCGGAAAATGGTTGGACAACAGCAGTATGTATTCATTGATTTTGAATTTACAATGCCCGAAGGAAAGGCAAATCCAGTTGGTTTCTACCCGGAAATCATTGAGGTCGGTTTAATCGCAGTCGTAAACGATACAGTCCAAGAACAGTTTTCTTCCTACGTTAATCCGTCAAGGTTTCCAGAATTGACGAATCGATGCAAGAAATTCCTGAATATCACCCAAAACCAGGTGGATCGTGGAATTTCATTTGAAGAATTGGTTTCCTTTTTAGCAAAATTGGATGAGAAGCATCCAACGACCATCGTCACCTGGGGTAACATGGATATGAAGGTGCTTCGTCAGAACTGTCAAAAAGCAGGTCTGAATTTCCCTTTCACGGGGAAACAGAGCGATCTTTGCCTGGAATACAAGCGTTTCTTCGGAGATCAAAATCAAACGGGATTATGGAAAGCCGTACAGGCCTATGGAAAAGAGGGGACAGGTAAGCATCATAGGGCCCTTGATGATGCCATTACCACGTATAATATCTTTAAACTGGTGGAGAAAGACAAAAGTTATATGAAAAATCACGAACCGACGACAATCGGTGACCGCATCGATTTATCCAAAGTATTGAATCATTTAGCGTTATAAAAGCCAAATCAATTTCTATTGATTTGGCTTTTATTATATGTTATTTAAAATAATCCGCTGCTAGGTCTTCAAGCAGCTCCAAACTTTTGTTGTTCCATTCTGTTTGGCTTTCGGTTAAAGTGAGGGCCATCTTCTCAACAGATACCCGTAAGGATTCCTTATAATCTGGAATGTCCCCATCGTATACCCTCACCATATTCATCGGGACATTGGTTTGTTCCCGGAATGCCAGGGCACGTCGTTGATGAAACATGGATACTTCCGTTTGCTTCGGATTATGAAGGTCTCCCTGCATAGGATGCTTCATGACTGCCAATACTTTTACAAGATATGCAGAAGGACGGATATCGGTGATTTCCCCGATATATTTCCCTGTTTTATAAATGGCGGTTACCTTATCGCCAACCTTGAATTCATGCTCGGACATTCCTTCATCCACCTTTCTTGTTCACTCCCTACATGATACATAAGTACGATGATTTTATACAATGAATTTGTTTACTGTATCAAAGATGCATTTTTTTCCGAAGTCGTGTAAAGTGTAGAAATGAAGGTTAAAGAATGGAGATATGAGCCATTTATTTAAAAACGAAAGAGGTAATGAACCATGACAACATTTCCACAATTAACAACCGAAATAGCGGAAAATGAAAAAGCGGTGATCATGCAGACGACGCTTGGTGATATTAAAATCAAGCTGTTTCCCAAGCATGCTCCTAAAACAGTAGAAAACTTCTTAACACACGCTGAGAATGGATATTACGATGGAATCATCTTCCACCGTGTCATAAAGGATTTCATGCTACAAGGTGGAGATCCGACAGGTACAGGAATGGGTGGGGAAAGCATCTGGGGCACGAATTTTGAAGATGAATTCTCCATGGAACTGTTCAATCTGCGCGGAGCCCTTTCCATGGCGAATGCAGGTCCAGGAACGAACGGAAGCCAATTCTTCATCGTTCAGGCACAGCATGTAGACAGCAGAATGGGTGAACAAATGAAGCAAGCCGGATATCCGAAAGAAATCATCAGTGCTTATATGGAAAATGGCGGAACACCATGGTTAGACCACAAACATTCCGTATTCGGCCAAGTTATCGAGGGCATGGATGTTGTCGATACGATCGCCAATGTAGAGACGGTTGCGGGAGACAAGCCAGCTGTGGATGTAGTCATTAAAGGCATTACGATTTTATAAACGAAGGTACGTGAAGCGGGGGGCATAGGGCCTCTCGCTTTTTTAATTTCTAAGGGAGGAACTTGACTAGTGGATTGATTCAATAATTGTTATAATGAGGAAAAAGATTATTTTTCAGGAAGGATGAAATAGATGGACGTTCTATACTCCGCACTATTAGGTATGTTTCTTTATTTTCCGGAAGACAAAAGTGAATATATTCCCGCAGGCATTACCTGTGTCATCTTTTTGATTGCAGCTGGGTTTACGATGAGGGCCATCATCAGATACTCGAAGAAAGAAGAATTGAAGACGAAGAAGTTCGAGGAGGAAGTGACGAAAAGAAACCGGCATCTACAAGATGATTCCCTTTCTTGAACGGCTTTGTGCTTCTGACTACCTTGTTTTAGCAAAACAGGAAAACATGGAACAAATAAACTAGTTCCCATTTTGGCATAAGCATTTTATACTATAAGCTATAGAGAGAGAGTTTTGGGGGCGGAAAGTGTTATGCAAATCATAGCGAAGAGAATGATTGCGACAGATACGGTCAAGAGCTTCTTCATGGAACATTGGGAGACGACTCAAGTCGTCTTTTCAATCGGCATGTTCCATTATGCGGAACTCGATGGATTTGCGGTAATGGATGGGGATGAGAAAATCACGGGGATGGTCACGTATAAAGTGCTGAATCAACAATGTGAAATCATTTCCCTGAACAGTGAGCATGAGAATCAGGGCGTGGGCTCATCCTTACTTTATGTGATTGAGAATATCGCCAAGGAAAAGAATTGCCACTCCATTAAAGCCATTACCACGAATGATAATTTACAGGCTTTGAAGTTCTTTCAAAAACGTGGGTATGTCATTTCCGAGATTGTGAGGAATGCCGTGGAAGAATCAAGAAAGACAAAACCGGAAATCCCGTTTTACAGCTCCGATGGCATTCCAATACGGGATGAAATCATTCTCGAAAAACTAGTTTAAATAGGAGGAATGGATATGTTTAAGAAAATGGCAGCAGATGCTCTGGGTCTCAGTGATATAGGAAGTGTGATTAAGCCTGCTGATTATGATAAGGTCGATGCTGATGATTACATCATGCATGAAGATGACGAGAAAATTTATTTCTTGATTAAATCGAAAACGGATGAATATTGCTTCACGAACCAAGCGTTCATCCATCTCGACGGAACAAGTGCCATCAGCAAGAAACGGATGCTGACCAGATATAGCTATAGCCAGTATGAGTTTTCGCATGTGACATTAGAAACCGCTGGTACCGTCGATTTAGATGCTGAGATTAAATTCTCGATCGGTGCTAAAACCTTCTCGATTGACGTGCATAAGAAATTCATCGAGGAATTGAAGGATCTATTTAAATCACTCGTTAAAATTTCGGAAATTTGCCATGAGAATGCCTATGCCCTTCAATTTGCGCAACAAAGCGTAAATTTGGCCTCATCGACATTGAATCAAGTCCGTACAGATGGCAGCCAAATGGTGTCCAGCTTTAAGGATATCAATGCCGCTGCGTTTGACTGGTTGATGGATAGCCGCAAGAAGTACCATGTGAAAGATTTCGGGTATGTGTTCGAAAAATATATCAATAATTAATATCCACAATCCATACAAAAGCGGACACAGCGATGTGTCCGCTTTTTCGTTTAGTTATTGAGGTCATTCAAACCTGGAGCATGTTCACTAGGCATGTCCGGCATCTCTGGAACTGGAAATCCTTTAGGTGGTTCCATGACAGAAAGATTGCCGCCATTACGGCTTGGTGTCTCCCCTTGGAATACTTCGCCGATCTGGGTTTGGTCAAGCCTGAAGTTGAATTGGGCATTATGGTAGCCCAAATCTACATATTTCCGGCATTCGGGATATTTATTCAGGTCATAATTTGGGACAGGGAAGATTTTACCCCAATCCACTCCCAGTGTTTCTAAAGCCTTTGCAAACGCATTTTGATGGGCGTTGTCACGTACCATGAGGAACGCAATGGTTTCACGCAAGGTTTTATTGGAGCTCATTTCATAAATTCTCGATTTTTGGAGTACCCCCGTCGATTCAAGCATCACATTGTTTAAAAGGTTGGCAATTAAGTTTCCATGATCGTATACCCATGACCCATTCCAAGGGTTACCTCCCGCGTCTACGGGAAGGGAAGCTTTGGCACCGATGATAAAATGGTGGGGGTTCGCACCAGACTGAATCACTTCCTCAAGTGGTGCACCATTCGGACCTGAATTTCCCGGCAGGTTCCCACCTGCTTCATTAAGTAACTGATTGATTGTGGTCTGAACAAGCTCCACATGGCTCAGTTCCTCAAGGAACACCCCTCGGATTAAATCCCGATATTTTTTTTCCTTGCCGCGGAAGTTGGCGCTTTGAAACGAAAACTGCATCAATGTACGCATTTCTCCGAATTGGCCACCGAGCGCTTCTTGAAGAACTTTTGCAGCATTGGGATCGGGTTTGTCCGGTACGATCATATTAATTAGATCCTCTTTATAAAAATACAATGAGATAGCCTCCTTTAAGATTTGGTATCATTAGTTAGTTTTTGCAGGATTGTTCAATTTATTCTCGAGGGAAAAAATACCTTTATGGAATGCGCCAAAGAGAGAAATACTAGGGAAAGGTTGATTATGAAAGGGTGTTGCATATGCTATCCAATCAGCAACTAAATAGCTTCCAACAGCAACTTCAGCAAACGAAGCACCGGTTGGGAGAGCAATTAGAGGAATCTTACGCACTTGGCTTAAGAAAGAACGTACGAAATTGGACAGGGGAACTATCCGTGTATGATAACCATCCGGCGGATCAAGGAACGGAATTATTCGAACGCGAAAAAGATTTGGCACTTGGGGAGCATTATCGTGATGAAATCAGGGATATCGATCGAGCGCTTAAGGCCATTGATGAAGGGAATTATGGAAAATGCGAGGTTTGTTCGAAGGAGATTCCGCTTGAAAGGCTGAATATTGTCCCGACCACGACTTTTTGTGTGGAGCATAGCCCATCTCAAGAGACTTCCCATAATCGTCCGGTCGAAGAGGAGGTGCTTGGTCCAAGCTTCGCCACATATGATTGCGATGGGACGAGCTCTGTCGGATATGATGCGGAAGATAGCTGGCAAGACGTAGCTAGATATGGTACATCGGAGACGCCTTCCGACTTTGCCTATCCACCAAGTGATTATGAGGATACGTATATCGATTCGTCTGAAAATGTAGGATTCGTCGAGAACTATGAGAATATAGCCGGTGTGGATCTATATGGGGAAAACTTAACGGTTTATCATAACGTCCAATACCAGGAAATAGAAGATGATTTAATAGAAGAGGATACTCAGACTCCCTTTGGAGATTTGCCGCGTTATGAAAAAGATCCGTATGTCGAGGAAGAAAACCAATAGCCAAAAGCAAAGAACCAGGCAATTCGCCTGGTTCTTTGTCTGTTTTATGAAAAAGCCAGTTTGAGACGAGTTAATCCATCTTGCAGCAGGCTGCGTGAACAGCCGATATTCATCCGGACAAATCCTTCTCCGCCTGCACCATATTTTGTTCCAGGCTCTAAGGCGATCTTTCCTTTATGGATCAGTCGTTCTTGTATTTCCTTATCGGAAAGACCGAGTTCGCGACAGTCAATCCATAGGAGGTAAGAGGCATCAGGATGCATGACGCGAAGGGAAGGAATTTCAGTAGAAATGAACGCCTCGGCCACTTTAACATTTTCTTCAATATACTCAATCAAATCGGTGAGCCAACTAAGCCCATCCCGGTAGGAGGCTTCCATGGCCGTTAAGGCAAAAATATTCAAACCGTGAAAGGCCTGTCTTGTTTGGGCATTCTGCAGTTTGACCTGGAGCTCTTTATTGCTGGTAATCAAGAAAGAGGCCTGGAGACCAGCGATATTGAACGTTTTGCTTGGTGCCATTAACGTGACCGTGATATCGGCTAACTTGTCCGCCAATGAAGCGATAGGATGATGCATGGCTGTTGAGTGAAAGAGGTCTGCGTGGATCTCATCGCTGACAATGGTGACATGATGGGCCAAGCAAAGTTCCCCGATGCGCAATAACTCCTCCTTTGTCCAAATGCGACCGCCAGGATTATGAGGACTGCAAAGGAGGAATAGCTTAACGCCGGTCTTCAACTTTTCCTCAAAATCTTCAAAGTCGATGGCAAATCCGTTAGCTTCCAAGAGAAGGGGACTATTGACCACTTCCCGTCCATTGTTTTTAATCATGTCGAAGAAAGGGGTATAGACAGGAGATTGCACCAGAATCTTATCCCCAGGTTCCGTAAAGGCCTGAATGGTGGAACCGATGGCTGAAACGACGCCAGAACTGAATGTGATCATGTCTTTTGTGATGGACCATTGATGCCGGTCTTTCACCCATTTTTGAATCTCGCCGTACACCGACTCTGAAGGGACGGTATATCCGAAGACCGGATGATTCGCTCGTTCGATTAACGCTTTTTGAATAGGTTCAGGAGAAGGGAAATCCATATCGGCCACCCACATAGGCAGGATGTCTTCCCTGCCATATAATGATGTAAGGGCCATTTTGTCCCACTTTACAGAACCGGTATGTTCCCTACTGATGTGTTCATCAAAAATAGATCTGTTCAATATATTCACCGCCAAATCATTTTTTATCATGCCCTGTTAACGTCTTAACGAAAAGATACTTGTTATGATACTATGATAACATGTTCTTTCCGAAATTATGGAGCAGGTGATTATAATGGATACACAACAAATGAATATAGCGTTTGTGGCTACTTTGCAAGAATGGGATCCGTATGGGATTGGCGGGGAACTATATGAACCGGAGATTGCCGACACGGTAGTGGCCTTACGCGATATAGATGACCTTCAGGAACTGGCGGAAAAAATCAAGTCCATCTACGAATTTGCATTTGATGAACCCGTCCAGTTGGAACGGTGTCTACAGGTTGCACAAAAACTGCTGATCATCAAAAATGATGCCAGCTGCTCGATTTAAAGAAAAGGGATGACTCCGAATTCGGGTCATCCCTCTTTATATGGTTTCGTCTATTCGTCTAAAAACTCCTTGATTAACTGATACACTTCTTCGGGTTTCTCCTCAGGAAGTAAATGGCCCGTGTTTTCCATGACAATGAGCTTGGAATTGGGGAGGTCTTCATGTAGTCTTCTTCCAATGTCGAGCGGAACCACTCGATCATACCGCCCCCAAACAAGCAGGCAGGGCGTATCGATTGAATGAAGTTGTTCGGATGATAAATCGCTTTCCTTATCACGTAACATCCTTCCTAAGGCACGAAATATATCATGCTTCTTCATGAAAGGATCGAGATAGCCCTGGCGCATTTCATCGTCGATCATCGTCTGATTATGGACGACATTCCTTAGATTCTTTTCGATGCCGGACCTTTGGAGATATCCCTTTACCCCAAATGAAAAGAAAGGGAAGTAGCTGAGCATCTTCATCTTTCTCGGGAAGCTTGGCTCGTACCCGGATCCGGCAAGAAGGACGGCGCGCTCGACCAGGCCAGGATAAGCTTTGATGAGTTGCAAGGAAACCTGTCCACCCATGGAATGCGCAATGATGCTGAACTTCTTGATGTTCTTTTCTTCCAAAAGCTGTACGACGGAACCTGCGATGTTCCGGAAAGAGTATGTATAGCGATTAGTTTTCCCACTTTGACCGAATGGAGGCAAGTCTATCGAGATGACATTATAGTCTTTCGTTAAATGGGGTATCAGTTTCCGGAAGCTAAAGCTTGATGATAAAAACCCATGGATTAATACCAGGGTGGGGAAAGAGTCATGAACATGAATGTGTTCATAATACATATCGATATCCCCGATCTGCTCAATGTCTTTCTTTACGTAACTTTCCATATTCGTGTTCTCCTCTACCATTCCTAAGCAAAATAAGAAGCTACTGCTGTTGCTTATCTTCCTTAGTTTTAAATAATTTCCTCTTTATCCTGTTACATAACAATACCAGAAATTATCCCCATTAAAAAATACAATTACTATAACAGATATTACGTGAACTTTGGTATAATAGTGTAAGTTTATCCTGACAGAATAGAACTTATTAATTTAATCGTGTCATACATGCCTTTAAACAAGGCTTTAAAAGGAAATTGATCGGGCTTTCTGCCAGCCAAACCATCATGTCTACATTTATGAATTCTAATAGGGAGGTTTTCCAATGCATTTGAATGAAGGGGAATTGGAAGTCTTAAGAATCATTGAAAATAACAGCCGGATCGATCAGAAGGATTTGGCTAAAATGACCGAGTTATCTGAAGCGGACATTGAAGCAATGTTGAAGAAATTGGAAGATATGCGTGTGATTGTACGTTACTTGACCGTGATTAACTGGGCAAAAGTAGATGAATATCACGGTGTGACAGCCATGATCGATGTTAAAGTAACCCCAAAACGCGGAGTTGGTTTCGATGAAGTCGCCAAACGTATATATCGATTCAAAGAAGTGGAGTCCGTTTATTTGATGTCCGGTGCGTATGACCTTTCCGTCATCGTGGAAGGTCGTTCAATGAATGAAGTGGCAAGGTTTGTATCGGAAAAACTTTCGACGCTCGATTCTGTCATTTCCACGACAACTCACTTTATTATGAAGAAATATAAGCATGATGGGACAATTTTTGAACAAACAGAAGAAGACAGAAGGATAGTGGTATCACCATGATTAAAACGAGTTTCGTGTCAAAAACGGTTTCAGAGCTAAAACCATCGGGTATCCGTCGATTTTTCGACTTGGCTGCCAATCTAGAAGGAGTCGTTTCACTTGGAGTGGGAGAACCGGACTTCGTTACATCCTGGGCAGTCCGGGAAGCGGCAATCAACTCATTGGAAGAAGGATACACCTCTTATACAGCTAATGCCGGCTTGATGGAATTGAGGCAGGAAATCAGTGGATATATGAAAAAGCAGTTTGAGGTTTCGTATGATCCCGAGAATCAAATCATTGTTACGGTGGGTGCAAGTCAGGCCCTCGACATTGCCCTTAGGACAATCTTGAATCCTGGTGAGGAAGTCATCGTCGTCGAACCTTGTTTCGTTGCCTATGCACCATTGGTAACGATGGCAGGAGGGGTGCCGGTCACTGTCCAAACTTCCAGGGAGCATGACTTTAAGTTAATGCCGGAGCAACTCGAAGCGGTCATCACACCAAGGACGAAGGCAATCTTGATTTGTTCGCCGAATAACCCGACTGGAACTCAGTTAGAGAAATCGGAGTTGGCAGCACTTGCTGAAATCATCAAAAAGCATGATTTATTAGTCCTTTCCGATGAGATTTATGCGGAGCTTGCATATGATGAGAAATATACGTCATTTGCCGCCATCGACGGCATGCTTGAGCGTACGATCGTCATCAACGGGTTCTCTAAAGCGTTTGCGATGACTGGATGGCGTCTTGGATTTGTATGTGCGCCTCCGGAAATTTCCGCAGCGATGCTCAAAGTCCATCAATACGCGATGATGTGCGCTCCGACCATGGCACAGTTTGCAGCATTGGAAGCTTTGAAGAATGGAATGCAAGATGTGGAAGATATGCGCCGCAGCTACAGAGGAAGACGCAACTATATCGTAAAGTCATTTAACGAAATCGGTCTGGACTGCCATAATCCAGGCGGAGCTTTTTATGCCTTCCCATCCATTGAGAAAACGGGCATGACTTCCATGGAGTTCGCAGAAAAACTGCTTACTGAAGAACTTGTGGCCGTGGTACCGGGAGATGTTTTCGGGGAAAGTGGTGAGGGGCATATCCGTTGTTCTTATGCTTCTTCCATGGAACAGCTTCAGGAAGCCATTAAAAGAATGGATCGGTTCATGCAAAAATATAGCAAGTACTAAAACCCCATACGCAAAAAAATAGGGATTCGCCGTAATATACGGCGAATCCCTATCCATAGGGGGAATTAGAAAAAAGAGTTAATCTTAATGGATTAACATAGAAAGTGTTAATCATAGTATATCCAGTTTATAGAAAATAATACGCCTGATATGGATATTTTTACAATTTAGTTTGTGTGTTATATAAATGATGCATGATATTTAAAATTTGTTCTTCACTGAAATCTTTCGCGGTACGGAGGATGAGCTTAGCCTGTTTGAGTCCAATTTCCTGAATGAGTTCTTCCATTTCTTCATCCAAACCTGAAGCATTCGCAACGGGGCCATTTTGGATTAGCTCTGAGGCAGGGATATCAAGAACGGTGGAAAGCCGTAAAATGGTCTGGGTATCAGGCGTGACTTCCCCTGATTCATACATTTCAATTTTTTTGGTGCCCATACGTAGTTTCAAAGCCAGTTCTTGTTGAGTGAGATTATGATCTTCCCGGTATTGCCGAATATTCTTTGCGATATTTGACATGTCAATCACTCCTTTTTCAGGAAATAGTAGTAATAAGGTCATTTTACCATATTTTAACTTGTTCACAGTGGGAATGATATGGATATTTTGTGAAAAGAAAACGCCGTATCGATTACCGATGCGGCGTTTTGAATGAAGAAACATTACTTGTCAAATAGACCGATTGAACTCAAAAAGACGACGAGTATCGCTACCGGAACGATATAGCGAATGAGAAAGTACCAAAGTTTAAAGAAAGAGAATCCTGGGCTTGCCCCCATTTCGAACTCATTCTGAACTTGGAGCCTTTTCATCTGATAGCCAATGAAAAGAGAAATGAATAAGGCTCCGATAGGCAAGGCGATGTTGCTTGTCACATAATCAGCGAGGTCGAAGAAGGTCAAGTTGAAAATCTTCACATCAGAGAGTACGCCAAATGATAATGCGCTTGGAATCCCGATCACGAAAACAACAAGGCCGGCTATCCATGAAGATTTCCGGCGCTTCCGAGCATCGCCCTTTATCATGGATGCTACGATGATTTCCAGAATGGAGAACGCTGAAGTAAGCGTAGCGAATAATAATAATACGAAGAAAATCGCCATGAAAATGCCACCGAAGGTAATTTCATTAAAGACCGCAGGCAACACGACGAAGACGAGTCCTGGTCCACTTGAAGGATCGAAACCAAGGGCAAATACGGCCGGGAAAATGACCAAGCCCGCCAATAAGGAAATGAAAATATTCAACCCGACTACGGATAATGCCGATTTTGTAATATCATCATTCTTACTTAAGTACGAAGCATAGGTGACCATCACGGAAATACCTACACTCAATGCAAAGAAGGATTGTCCTAGCGCTAATAAAATCGTCTGCTCCGTCAAGGAGGAGAAATCCGGTTTCAAAAAGAAACGGACACCTTCCATCGCACCTTCAAGTGTCATGGAACGAACGAGAAGGACAAGAAAAAGGACGAACAGGGAAGGCATCATGTACTTATTGGCCTTTTCAATCCCTTTGGATACGCCACCTTGAACGACCCAAATCGTCAAGACCATGAAAAGAAGCTGCGCAATGACCGTTTCATAAGGACTGCTGATAACGGTATTGAAAAGGCCACTGTATTCCGATTGGGTTAAATTTGATAGGGACCCGGTAAAGCTTCTCCATAAATAGGAAAGGATCCAGCCACCAACAACACTATAGAAGGAAAGTAAAATGATGGATGCTAGAACTCCGCCATATCCTAGTAACACCCAGGGTTTACCTGGTGAAATGTGCTTGTAGGCCCGAATGGCATCTTTTTGTGCATTCCGGCCGATGGTGAATTCGGCAATAAGTAAGGGTGTGCCGATCATGAGGGTGAAAATCACGAAAAAAAGGAAAAAAGCGCCGCCTCCATTTGTCCCTGTCATATATGGAAACTTCCAGATGGCACCCAAACCAATAGCGGACCCAGCCGCTGCTAGAATGAATCCGATTTTGGAAGACCATTGCTCTTGTTTTGCCATGGTGAAAAACTCCTTTAGAGGTATAGAAATACGTGAATGTAGAGATAAACATTTTCTCATCTTACTACGATTAATCTCAATTTGGTAGTTTTTTGTTATGCTAATTTTTTGAAAAATTAATGATCGAAAAAATGGGGACAAAGAATTAAATGAAAACTTTTAGGATAAGTTATAAATAATAGCCATATATCGAAATGGACACTCAATTACAAAATTTTTACGTTTTAGCGGAAAAAGTATGGTATACTTAACTTTGATTATTTCCAGCTCTGTGATATAATTTTGTATTGCGTGAAAAGCCGAAAAAATATATATAAAATAGGAGTGTTACCATGTCTGAAAAATTCGAAATTGGTGCAGTAGTTACTGGTAAGGTAACTGGTATTCAACCTTACGGTGCATTTGTTGCTTTAGATGATTCAACTCAAGGATTAGTTCATATTTCTGAAATCACTCACGGGTTCGTAAAAGATATTAACGAACATTTAAAAGTGGGCGATGAAGTGAAAGTTAAAGTACTTTCAATCGATTCAAAAGCTGGAAAAATCGGCTTATCAATCCGCGCAACAGAAGAAGCTCCTGAGCGTACTGAAGCTCCTAAGAAAGCTCCAAAAAAACGCCAAGCATCTGTTAAAGCAACATCACACATCGAGTCTACTGAAGGATTCAACTCTTTAAAAGATAAACTTCAAGCGTGGATCGATCAATCTGAACGCGAAGACTTAATCAAAAAATAATTTTTTTAACCGGATGGTCATAGGACCATCCGGTTTTTTTATTATTCTTCAATAATTGATAAAGCCGGGACATGTTTCATGGACCGGCTTTATTTTATACATATTTTCTTTTAGCGATTCATTGAGTTGGTTTTGTTTCAGTTTCACGAGACGTTTGGGGACTTGGCTTGAAGAGAAGACCAAGATTGATAAGCCCGGCGATTCCCACTAAGCCATAAACGATGCGAGCCAAAGCAGCATCTTGTCCGCCGAATATCGCTGCGACTAGATCGAACTGAAAAAATCCAATTAGTCCCCAGTTGATGGCTCCGATGATTGTTAAAACAAGGGCCGTTTTTTGTAATCCACTCATTGTATAGCCTCCTTTTTTATAAGCATCTTTCTTTACTTATCATGCTTTTTGAAGATAATTATATACACCCCAGAAAAAACTTCTAAACGGATATTTTGTATTTATATGGAATGTTCGTCATAATGAAGGGATAAAATATCCATTGCTGCAGTGGCATGGGGCCGCTGAAAAAAGGCAATGCAAAAGGAGATTATATATATTGGAAAATTACACGTATAAGAATCCTACTAAGATCATCTTTGGTAGAAACCAATTGAAAAGCATAAAAGAGGAAATTCCTGCCTACGGAAAGAGAGTGCTGCTCGTCTACGGTGGCGGAAGCATCAAGAAAAACGGGCTGTATGATAAAGTGATGGCGGAATTGAAAGAAATCCAGGTGGAAGTATATGAACTAGCAGGAGTTGAACCAAACCCAAGGATCACGACTGTCCGTAAAGGTGTGGAGTTGTGTAAGGAACATCAAATCGACTTCGTGCTAGCGGTAGGCGGCGGAAGTGTTATCGATGCAACAAAAGGCATCGTTGCGGGTGCGAAGTATGAAGGAGACGCTTGGGATCTTGTCACCAAAAAGGCTCCCGTCAAAGAAGCCCTTCCTTTTGGGACAATCCTTACGATTGCTGCCACCGGTTCTGAAGCGAATTCGGGTTCGGTCATTACGAATTGGGAAACGAAAGAGAAATACGGATGGGGAAGTCCTTTGTTATTTCCTAAATTCTCGGTCCTTGATCCTGAAAATACTTTTTCACTTCCAAAAAATCAAACCGTCTATGGCATGGTCGATATGATGTCACATGTTTTCGAAACGTATTTCCATCAAGAAACGCATGCTCCGCTTCAGGACCGCTTTTGTGAATCACTTCTGGTGACGGTCATGGAAACGGCTCCAAAGTTATTGGAAGATCTCGAGGATTATGAAAATCGTGCTACGATTTTGTATGCGGGCAATGTGGCGTTAAATGGTTCACTGGGAGTAGGATATCTTGGCGATTGGGCCACTCATAATATTGAACATGCCGTCTCTGCGGTCTATGATATTCCCCATGCGGGAGGCCTGGCAATATTATTCCCTAATTGGATGAAACATGTGCTCCATGAAAATGTCGAGCGGTTCAAACAAGTTGCCGTCCGTGTCTTTCAGGTCGACCCAGAGGGCAAATCCAGTGAAGAGGTTGCGCTTGAGGGAATTGAACGCCTTCAGTCATTCTGGAGCAGCTTAGGGGCCCCGTCGCGTCTTGCAGATTACGATATCGACGATTCACAACTTGAAGTCATTGCCGATAAAGCGATGAGCAATGGAGAATTCGGTCGGTTTAAAGTATTGAATCGCGAAGATGTCCTTGCGATTCTACGTGCTTCATTATAAGAACCTTACGATATGCTCCCACTATTCGATAGTGGGAGTTTTTCTAAAAGACTTAGCGATTTCTTGATTCTGCTAAATACATCAGATAAAGTAAAAGAGTAACCAAAGAATAAAGGAGGAATTGGCATGTCCCATCTACATTTCGATTATTCAAAAGCTCTACCGTTTTTCGGAAAGCACGAAATGACCTATTTACAGGATGCTGTAAAAGTGGCACATCATTCTCTACACGAACAGACCGGTGCGGGCAATGAATTTCTGGGCTGGGTTGATTTACCGAAGGATTATGATAAAGAAGAGTTCTCCAGGATCAAGAAAGCTGCCGCCAAAATAAAAGAAGATTCGGACGTCCTGTTGGTCATCGGAATCGGTGGTTCGTATTTAGGAGCACGTGCAGCCATCGAAATGCTGCAACATAGTTTCTATAACCTTTTACCTTCTGATAAAAGAAACACTCCGCAAATCATATTCGTTGGTAACAATATAAGTTCTACATATATGCAAGATGTCATGGACGTATTGGTCGACAAGGACTTTTCAATCAATGTGATTTCCAAATCGGGCACAACGACGGAGCCTGCCCTTGCGTTCCGGATTTTCCGTAAGCTTCTCGAGCAAAAGTATGGTCCAGAAGCAGCGAAAGGCCGTATCTTCGCGACTACCGATAAAGAAAAGGGCGCATTAAAGACAGTGGCCACGGAAGAGGGATTTGAAACGTTCGTCATTCCGGATGATGTCGGTGGAAGGTATTCTGTACTTACTGCAGTGGGCTTGCTTCCGATTGCTGTAAGTGGTGCGGATATAGATCAAGTGATGGAAGGGGCGGAGAGCGCTAGAGCGGACTTCAGTTCATCGGAGCTTTCCGAGAACCAGGCTTATCAATACGCGGCCGTCCGTAACGTCCTTTATAATAAGGGGAAAACCATTGAAATGTTGATCAACTATGAACCTGGTCTGCAATATTTCTCTGAGTGGTGGAAGCAGTTGTTCGGCGAAAGTGAAGGGAAGGACCAGAAAGGGATTTTCCCGGCAGCCGCCAACTTCTCTACGGACCTGCATTCGATGGGGCAGTATGTACAGGAAGGGCGACGCGACCTTTTCGAAACGGTCATCAAAGTGGAAGAGGCACGTCATGAAATCTCGATTGAAGCGGCAGAAAATGATTTAGATGGTTTGAATTATCTGGCTGGTGAAACCGTACAATTCGTCAATAACAAGGCATTTGAAGGTACCTTATTGGCTCATACGGATGGCGGTGTTCCTAACCTGATTGTTTCCGTACCAAAACTGGATGCCTTCACATTCGGCTACCTTGTTTATTTCTTCGAGAAGGCTTGCGCGATGAGCGGCTATCTGTTGGGGGTCAATCCGTTTGATCAGCCTGGGGTCGAAGCCTACAAGGTGAATATGTTTGCCCTGCTAGGAAAACCAGGGTATGAAGAGAAAAAGGCGGAACTCGAACAGCGTTTATAAAATAAAGTGAAGAAGGCATCATGCTGGACTAGATTGTCCACGCATGATGCCTTTTTTTATCGGATTAAGAAAAAGTTGAGAAAAAAGGTTGATAATGCTATGTAATCCGATACCTAGAAAAGAGGGACTGTGCATGCAACTATCTTCGACAACGAATAGTTACGCTGGAACGATAAGTACCCCTTCAACTACGGGAAATCAAAACGCTATGAAGGATCTGGAAAAACAGAAAACAGAGCAGCAGGCAGATATCCAGGAAGCCTATCAATCAGAAGGTACAGCCGAATCCAATTTGCTTTTTACCCAATCGAAAGAGGATAGTGATCAATAGGGGTTATTTTAAGACTTTTGGGTAAGCTAATTATTAAAATTAGCAAAAGAGGTTTTTAACATGATTGAAATATCTTCTAAGTTGGAAGGGAAAACTTTTGGATTATTCGATTTGGAAACGAAGCTTAAACCAGAAGGGTATATGATCGGTGGTGGTTGGGATTATGACCACGGCACCTTCGATTTTAAAATGGACGACAAAGATGGCTATCAGTTTTTGCGTGTTCCCTTCAAAGCTGTGGATGGGTCACTTGATACGGACGGGGCCATGGTTGAAATCATGACGCCGTATTTATTATCTCATAAGTATGAAGATGGCATCGACCGCGAGGGAAATATCGGGAATCTCTCCGCTTCATTTAATCAATTTGCCGAGCCGGAAGACCCCGATGCTGAATTTCCTCAGGAATATATTGCGTATGGGAAATCTCTCGTTCGGGACCTTGAAAAAATCTTATTGGATTAACGATCGATGATGAGCAAGATATCATTTTGATGGATGATTGCATCTGCAGGAGGCTTGATACGTGTCTCGCCTCCTGAAATGATGCCAACCAAGAGAATATCCTTATCTAATAATGTAATCCCCAATTGTTTGAATGTTTGCCCGTTCCAATCGAATTGGACAGGCATCTGTTCAATCTTCAAACCATTTACCGTGGCCGGATTCTCTTCTTCCCGCTTTTCGATTCCTCTCCATAAACATTCCTGCATATAATCACTCGCAAACTTATTCGTTTCGATAATGGCATCTGCTCCCGCACGTAATGCATTTTCCTTCTGTTCCTGCGTTAAAATTTCAACAAGACAATATACATGAGGGTTCAGTCCTTTTATAGCCAGTAAAGCCAACACGGTGAACATGTCGGTCTGCAGTTCGTTTTGTTGGAGATCGGCAGTGATGAGGACCCGTGCCGCCTGTTTAATATTGGCCTGTTGCAAAACGGAATCCAAACTGGCTTTCCCTTGGACAAAATGTATATTCGTCCGTGGCAAAGGGTGCTTGGTCAATGTGTCGTCAATCAAGACAATAGATTGGTTATGCATGCGTTCATGAATGTTCTTGATGATTCGTTTTGAACGTCCATTCCAGCCGATGATAATAAAGTGACCGGTGCCGCTAAACTCCTTTCTTCCGGAAAGGAATTGTTGGTCGCTTGAGATGGACATTTTGGCGATGTAGGCAAAATAAGAAGTGATGAGCCCGACACCCGATAAGATGAGAAGCATCCCGAGGATTCTCCCAAACTTCGTAAGTGGGGTGAAATCCCCATATCCAACGGTCGATATCGTGACGATTGCCCACCAAATCCCCTCGAATATGGAAGGGAAATTATCAGGCTCGACTAGATGAATCAGCCAACCGAATACAAGTAAAAATAGGATGATGGTCAAAAATAGTTTGAGTAAACGTGGAGACCTTTTAAAAGTGTTGCTGAACGGATTGATTCGGATCATGTTATCCCCCCTACGACAGTCCTTTTAGTATGGACAAAATGGACTGAACTCATAAGGAGTTAACGGATATATATAGAAGTTCTAGTAAGAACATGAGATCAAATACATGATAAAAACCTTCCGTGACCTGACGGAAGGTTTTTATCATGTGGAGTCACGTATCCAGAAAAGGACTTCATGCTCAATACTTGATGATATGCGAGGACCACATGGTTTATGCAAAAAAATATGAAAATCCCTCAGACCCGTCGTCGGACATTGAAGTTCTCACTGATGAGCAACCAGTTTTGCGGGAAGGCAAGGCCTAGCTTCCAGTAACTCATTCCTCTAAGGTTCAATTCTTTGATCAAATCGAATTTTGCTTGAATGGACCGGGCATCTTCAAACCAGACCTCATGCTCCTTCCCATCTGCATCCGTGTAATTGAAATGGGGCGCCTGCGCTTTCTCATCGTATTCTATGGATACATTGTTCGCGGCAGCAATCTGGATGGCCTGCTGAGGGCTAATCGCTTTGGCGATGGAGCCCTGGACAAAAGGCAATGTCCAATCATATCCATATAGGTTCTGGCCCATCAGAATCTTATTGGCCGGCATTTCGGTGATGGCATATTCCAGTACGTCCCGAACCGGTCCTATCGGGGATAC
Organism: Peribacillus sp. NPDC046944; assembly: GCF_050272735.1. Taxonomy (NCBI): domain Bacteria; kingdom Bacillati; phylum Bacillota; class Bacilli; order Caryophanales; family Bacillaceae; genus Peribacillus; species Peribacillus sp. NPDC046944. Next base: position 70,486 of record NZ_JBNNML010000006.1, on the reverse strand, counting down.
CGCCTGTGCTGGACCGCCGCTGTATCCCCATTCGTACGTCATGATGATCACGAAGTCGACAATTTCACCATGTGCCTTATAGTCATGTGCCTCATACCAGCCACCTTTTTGCTCTGCACTGGTTTTCGGTGCAAGTGCCGTCGAGATGAACCAACCTTCTTTTTTGAAACGATCCCTTGCTTTACGTAAGAATTGGTTATAGGCATTTTTATCGGACGGGCGGAGAAACTCAAAGTCAAAGTGAATATCCCTGAATCCATATTTCTTGGCTGTGGTCACAATGTTGTTTAGGAACTTATTCTGCACGGAGGTGTTCGTCAGGATGATCCGACCAAGTTCATCACTGAATTGATCGTTTTCCTGATTGGTGATGACCATCATGAGGACATTCTTGTTTTCTTTTGCAATGGTGGGAAAGTTATTGAGCAACGGTTCCTTTAAGGTGCCATCTCGCAGTGCCTGAAAGCTGAATGGCGCTAAGTATGTCAAATAAGGCGCGGCTTCCTGAGCAGCTGTTTCAAGGGCAGGAGCGACTGTTGTACCACGGGGCTCGACATAGCCGTTGAATTCAGCAGTTCGTTTTTTTCGGGCAGGAATATATAGGCGGTACCCCACGGATAAGGAGTCCTGATCGGAAATGCCATTGATCCTCGCTAACTCTTGATAGGGTACATCCACTTTTTGAGCAATCGAAAATAAAGTGTCACCAGGCTGGACAAAATAATAGCTGCCGACGATTGGAATGACAATGGCCTGCCCGATGACAAGATTATTTGGGTTAGGAATTTTATTTGATTCAACGAGCCGGTCAACGCTCACGCTATATGTTTGGGCGATGCCAAATAACGTTTGGCCAGGCCTAACCACATGAATTTGCACGTCTTTTCCCCCTTACTGAAAGTTTCCTAACAGTTTATGAGCATAGGAAGAAATTCATGATAGCGAGCGAAGAAGTTATCTTCATAAAGTTACGATTATTCAATAAATTGGAAAACATAATTGGAGGGGGAGATGTAAATAAATATATATAAGGAGGTGAGAAACACATGGCAAACAACAATAGCAGCAATCAACTAGTAGTAGCTGGTGCAGAACAAGCTCTAGAGCAAATGAAGTATGAAATTGCTTCTGAATTCGGTGTAAACCTTGGTGCAGACACAACATCACGTGCTAATGGATCAGTTGGTGGAGAAATTACAAAACGTTTAGTGCAAATGGCTGAACAACAATTAGGCGGATCGACTCGTTAATAACTGAATAAACATGGATTGAAAGAGGAGGGGAATGTTCCCCTTCTCTTTCACATTTTATTTAGCTGACATGCCTTTCAGAGTCGTGATGGCTTTCTCAGGAAAATCGGTCATGATGACATCGACTCCCCATTTGACTAGCCGCTCGATATCTTCTGGTTTATTGGCCACCCAAGGGCGGACTTTGTATCCAAGTTTCTTCGCAGTGGCATGAATGGATGGGGTCAGGCTATTTTTGTCAGGATGAAAGCCAGCTTCTTTTTTCTCGGCTAAAATTTCCTCGACGTTTGCTGGCAATCCCTCGAATAATAAAGCCCGCTCCAATTCCGGGGCCAGCGTCTTTACGTTTTCAATCGATTGATGATTGAAAGAAGAAAGAATCACTCGATTTTCCATGTGATGCTGCCGGATTAAACCCACAACTTTTTTTTCGATGCCTTCGTAAGGGAGCTTATCTGTTTTAAGCTCAATATTCATCCACAATGTATGTTCCTTCGCCCATTCGAAAATTTCACCTAAGAATGGAATCTTCTCACCATGGAATTCCTCGGAAAATTTACTTCCCGCATCCGCTGATTTTAACTCTTCTGCGGAGAAATCCTTTACATACCCGGAAAGAGTGGTCGTCCGGTCAAGTGTTTCATCATGGATGATTACCAATTCCCCATCCGAACTGAGGTGGACATCGAACTCGATGCCATCCGCCCCGACTCGTAGGGCTTCTTTGAATGCAATCATCGTATTTTCAGGATGCGTTCCTTTGGATCCACGGTGGGCATAGATTTGGGTGTTTTTCACATGCATCACTCCTTTTTCTGAAAAGAAGAACCTTGAATCTATGATACATGTATCTCTTCTTTCTTTCAGCAATGATTAATAGACAATATTTTAAACAACGAGTAAAATACAATGGTATTTCCATTTACAAGCGGAGAAATAATGAGGTGAAAACAATGAATATATGGGAAATTTTTGTGGCCGTTATCCTTGGCCTTGTGGAAGGCCTGACGGAGTTTGCACCAGTATCTTCTACGGGGCATATGATCATAGTGGATGATCTATGGCTGAAATCTACCGAAATATTTGGTAGTGAAGTAGCGAATGCATTCAAGGTCGTCATTCAGCTGGGATCGATACTGGCTGTTGTTGTGCTCTTTTGGGGGCGGTTCATGGACTTGCTCGGATTACGAAAGATGAAGAACCCCTCTGCCGTGGCAGGGAAAAAGTTGAATTTGCTTCAAATCATCGTAGGGTTGCTGCCTGCGGCCGTATTAGGTTTATTGTTCGAAGATTATATTGATGACCATTTATTCACTGTAAAGACGGTAATCGTCGGATTATTCCTCGGTGCTTTGCTGATGATTGCAGCGGATAGGTTCCGACCGAAATTGACAGCCGAAACGGTTGATCAAATTACTTATAAACAAGCCTTAGGTGTCGGGTTGATACAATGTCTAGCCCTTTGGCCAGGCTTCTCCCGTTCGGGTTCCACCATATCAGGCGGCGTACTGCTGGGGATGAGTTACCGTGCAGCTTCCGATTTCACGTTTATCATGGCTGTGCCTATCATGGCAGGAGCCAGTTTGCTGAAAATCGTAAAATACTGGGAGTACTTTACGCCTGACGTGTTACCATTCTTTATCGCAGGGTTTATCAGTGCCTTCATATTTGCGTTATTCTGCATACGTTTCTTCCTATTATTGATTAATAAAGTGAAGTTGACGCCATTTGCTATTTATCGTATGGTCTTAGCCATTATCCTGTTATTTATTGTTTGGTAAGAAGCAGGGTTTAACAAAATGAAAAGAAAAAGGCAGAAATGTTGCGACATCAACATTTCTGCCTTTTTTCGTATAAAGGATAGAGCTTCATTAAAGAGTGAGGCTTAGCGAGCACAAAAGAATGTTAATGTTATATTCATATTGGATTAAATCTCTATATAAGGATAAAGATATGAATCTGATAGACCTTACGTGCATCATTCGATTCACATTGTGACGATAAATGAAATAAAATGAAATAATGAAGGTGGAATCACCAAATACGAATGATTACACTTTTGAATAACTATATAATTCGTTTTAAATCCTTTTAAAACATAATAAATTCAATTAAAGAAAAAATAATTCGGATTTTAAGAAGAAAAAGGAAAACATTAATTTATTATGAAAACGGATACAATATAGAGGTAACAACATCTAAAATAGTAAATTGACTATTTAGATTATTCGATAAACTATTCTTGTATATTTTTCGTGGTATAATTTTTCTGAGAAAATAGAAGGTGTGTACACGGAAGGAGGACATTATGTGAATGATCAATTGAAAAAAACGATTGGCTTTTGGGTTGGAACATCTATAGTAGTGGGTACAGTCATAGGCTCTGGTATTTTCATGAAGCCGGGAGTGGTACTTGAGTTAAGTGGTAATTCAACAATGTCCTTATTGGCTTGGCTGATTGGTGGCTTGATTACGCTGGCAAGTGGATTGACAATCGCCGAAGTGAGTACACGAATTCCTAAAACGGGCGGTTTATATGCGTATTTAGAAGAAGTGTATGGAAAGTTGTGGGGCTTTCTTTGCGGTTGGGTTCAAACGCTAGTTTATGGACCTGCAGTAATGGGCGCACTTTGTTTATACTTTGGAGCGTTGGTGGCCGGTTTATTTAATATATCCATGGATTATACAATGGGTATTGGAATAATCACGATTGTCTTTTTGACGGCCATGAACTTGTTGGGGACGAAATATGGCGGGTTGATTCAAACCGTTTCAACGGTTGCCAAATTGATTCCAATCGTCTTCATAGCTGTGTTCGGTATGGCTCAAGGTGAGATGCCCGTTTTCAACATGGATGTTGAAACGACGGTGAAGGTGAGTATGGCAGGGGCCATTCTTGCTACACTTTGGGCGTATGATGGCTGGATCAATGTCGGCTTTATGGCTGGTGAGATGAAGAATCCACAGAAGACATTACCTCGGGCCATCATCACGGGGATAGTCGTGGTCATGGTTGCCTATTTAGCTGTAAACCTGGCCATGCTACACGTTCTGGGCCCTGATGGAATCATTGCGAATGGAACGAATTCTGCTAATGTTGCAGCCACCGTTCTTTTTGGTGAGCTAGGCGGAAAATTAATTGCAATCGGAATCTTGATTTCAATCTTCGGTTGCCTGAACGGCAAGCTTCTAACCTTCCCAAGGATTACACTTGCGATGGCTGAGGATAAGATGGTTCCTGGTCATAAACAGATAAGGAAGATATCACCTAGATTCAGGACACCTGTCAATGCCACAATTCTACAAGTGGTCATTGCGATCATCATGATGATTGTGACAGATCCGGATAAGCTATCGAATATGGCGATATTCTCTGTCTTTTCTTTTTATGGGCTAGCCTTCTTTGCAGTCTTCATTCTACGTAAAAAAGATCCGGATGCAAAAACGTATAAAGTGCCGCTTTATCCGTTCATCCCTATCCTGGCAATTATCGGTGCGGTATACATAGTGCTTAGCACATTAATCGATACACCGATGGATGCCCTCTACTCCATAATTATTTTGATAATCGGCTTACCTGTATATTGGCTGATGGTCAAGAGTGAGCGGAAGGATAGACAAGTTCATTAACGATTTTCCATCCCTTCACGGTATCTGTGAAGGGACTTTTTTATGCCTGGCATTCCCATGGGCCTGCTCCTTATTCGTAAAATAGACAATTGAGTTCAGACGTATTAACATAAGAAATAAGGAATTGAAAGGTCTGAGCAGAATTGAATTATATTGAACCTGCGGGTAAATCATTTCGGAAAACGATTTTGGCTTTATTTCTTGGAAGCTTTGTAACATTTGCAGATTTATATAGTACGCAACCGGTCATACCGGTTTTTGCGAAGCAGTTTGGGGTTTCTCCACCAATGGCAAGTCTTACGTTGTCTTTTGCAACCGGGACGCTCTCCATATGCCTATTGCTGGTTTCTTTTTTTTCGGAAAGCATTGATCGAAAGAAGATAATGGGTGTAGCCTTGACCATGTCTGCTTTGCTGTCGATCAGTGTCAGTTTCGTCCAGGATGATATCTACCTGTTGATTGCCATCCGGGCGGTTCAAGGGGCAGTCCTTGCAGGGTTCCCGGCAATCGCCATGGCTTATATCAATGAAGAGTTCCATCCGAAAAGCCTGGGGTATGTGATGGGCATCTACGTTAGTGGGTCGTCTATTGGAGGGCTGGCAGGGAGATTGATTGTCGGGGTGTTGACGGATCACTACTCATGGAATGTAGCGATTGGAAGTCTTGGCGTTTTAAGCTTACTTATCAGCTTGTTCTTTTGGTGGATGCTGCCTTCCTCTCAGCATGTCACGCACACGAACATGTCTGTGAAGAGAATGATAGAATCCTTACGACATAACATGAAGAATCCACAATTATTATGGCTATTTGGCATGGCTTTCTTATTAATGGGTTCCTTTGTCACCGTTTATAACTTCGTGGGGATTCCCTTGATGGAACCGCCTTACCAATTATCTCAAACACTGATCGGTTTCATTTTCCTTATCTATCTCGTCGGGACCTTCAGCTCGACTTGGATGGGGAAGCTCGCTGACCGCTATAGCCGGGGATACGTGTTACTAACTGGGATACTGATCATGCTAGCAGGGGCCCTCCTGACCTTGGCAGTTCCTCTATCGATGAAAATATTGGGATTGGCTCTTTTCACCTTTGGTTTTTTTGGGGCCCATTCGATTGCGAGTGGCTGGGTCGGAAGGTTGGCGGATAAAAACGAGAAGGCCCAAGCCTCGGCTCTGTACCTTTTCTTCTATTATGGAGGATCCAGTATAGTGGGGGCCACGGGCGGTATATTCTTAATCCGGTTCGGCTGGGGAGGAGTCATTTCCGTTGTATCCATCTTGATCATTTTGGCGGCCATTTGTATATGGATGGTGAAAAAGGTAAAATAAAAGAGGAAAACAAAGTCTCTTTTCTATCATATTTACTAGGTTTCTGAATATAATCTATTGAAAAAGGATAGTAAGTAATAGATTGATAAAAAGAAGGGGTAATAGATAGAGTGAAACGAAAAACAGTAATCCTAGGTGGTTTAATAGCCGTTTTAATCATATTATTGGTTGTGTATTTAACAGGTCCAGGTCGGTTGGACAAAGTGGTGATCGTCGAGAAGTACTACCCTCATTTTTCCGATGGCAAGGCGATTGGCTTTAAGACGAATGAAGTCATTAACGTGAGCAAAACAGAAGAGGGTTCGAATTGCGCAATGAAATTCGATAACGGAAAGATATTGGAAATAGATTGTGACCGGTATTTATCCTATAAAGTAGATGAAACGGTCTATATCTCTTCGGACGGTGATGAAGTCAAGACTATCCAAAGGAAAAGATAGCCCGTTCTTAAATAAGTGAATAGAAGAATTGAAAGCTGATTTTGTCCTTGTTAAGCAAAATCAGCTTTTTTATTTGTGATAGATAAGTACTATTTAAGGATAAATGTGGAAATTATAATAGGGAAATAGTATGATAATTCTGTGAACATTTTAAAAAATTTAAAATCATAGGAGTGGATACTAATGAGACTAATTCAATATATCATTCGGACGAGCTTGGTTGTGGTACCAGGTACCTTCATGATTGGGCTGTTCGTTTGTCTAGCAAATGGTATTTCGGGAATGCCCATGCTATGGAATCTGGTCTTCATTACAATTTGCGGTGTGGTGGTCGGAATTATTTCCTCCGTGATCAACCATCGAAGGTTCATTCGTCCGATTGGATTGATTAATCGTTATCTAGAGAAAATTGCGGACGGTGACCTTAAACAAAGGATAAGTGAAGATCAGTTAGGTTCCTTGAAAACGATTGCACTTCATATTAACCACACTGTGGAATCTTGGAGTGACGTATTGAAAAAGGTTCAGGATGCATCGAAGAATATGAATGCCTATTCCAATGAATTGGCGGAAGGAGCGCATCAGACAAGCAGCGCGACGGAAGAAATCTCCTGCTCGATAGAAGATGTCGCACAAGGAGCCAGAAACCAGGCAAAGGGAGTGAACGAGACTACTGATGTGATTTATCAGATGTCATCCAGCCTTTCAAGGGTAACAATCGGGGCGGAGAAGGTATCTGGCTCCATCCATAAGTCCTTGGAGAAAGCGAATGCAGGAAAAAACTCAATCGAACAGGCGGGCCAACAAATGGAGTCCATTTATTCGAATGTGAATGAATTGGCAAGGGTCGTCAATGGATTGGGGGAACGTTCCGTCGAGATAGGGAAAATAGTTGAAGTGATTACAGGGATAGCTGCTCAGACGAATCTATTGGCCTTGAATGCTTCCATAGAGGCGGCACGGGCTGGTGATCAAGGAAAAGGGTTTGCCGTGGTGGCCAATGAAGTGAGGAACCTTGCAGAGCAATCAAGCCATGCAACTCAGCAAATCAGTGAAATCATCAACCATATCCAAAAAGAAACAAAGCAGGTGGCCGAGCAAATGGGGTCTGTCAATCGCGAGGTAAGCGAAGGAATCAACGTGATGACCGGAGCTGGAGATACATTTATAGAAATTCACCACTCCATAAACGATCTTTCTGATCAAGTGGGGCAAGTGGGGGAGACGATTGAAAAAATGGAAGCGGGAACGAGGATGGCTGTACAGTCGATGGAGATGATATCCACTGCAGCGGCGGGTTCAGAGGCGGCGACACTAAATGTCTTGACGGCTACGGGGGAACAATCCGCCGCAATAGAAGAAATCAGCGCCTTTGCTGAACACCTGCGGAAATTAGCCGGAGAAATGGATGAAATCATCCATACTTTCAAAATTTAAGCACCTTATCGTAAATGAAGACCCAGACCTTTTTGGTCTGGGTTTTCATTTGCCTTTTTCATCTCCATTTTCTTTTTTGTCTTTCTTATTACGACGAAGTACATCTAAGATTCTCCGGCTATTATTTTTACTATTGATCAGTTCAACTAAATCACTCATATTTTCTGCTTCAAAGTCTTGTTGTTCTTTTTTCATTAGGAATCCCTCCTCCAAGTTATCGTAATACCCTTATTTTAATAAAATGAAACTTCTTTTATCCTATTGGTAATATAAGGTTTTTATATCGCTTTTAAATAAAAATTTGCTAAAATTAAAAAAAGGCTTGATATTTAAATCAAGAGCTGAATGGAGGCTGTTGCCGTTTTGGAGGAAGAATTGGTATTGATTGGAGAAAAAATCGAAAAATTCAAATATATATTGGTCCAACATCTCGAACTTTTCGAAGAAGATTCGCCATATGATTTGGAAACCAGCAAGGTGATTCGGGCACAAATCATTCAAATCCATGCTGATGCCTTGATCCATGGAAAAGCCCAGGCGATGGAAAGCATGAGTGAAATCGGGATGAGAGTTGGGAATCGAATTGTGGAGATGGGCGTTTCGTTAGATAAAATCATTGGGGAGATTCAGCTGGCGCGTAACCTTTTCTGGAGCTTCATTGAAGAGGAAGTCAGCAATCGACACTATTCTATCGAAGTCTTGTTGAAAGCTAGTTCAATCATTGATGCCGTATTGGACGAGTTCCTCTATTGCATGAGTGTGAGTTTTGTGAACTATTATAAGAAAATTGCCAAATCGGCAAACGAGTCTTTAAAGAAAGTAAAAGAAAATCAAGAAGTCATGGAGGAGTTGGCGACGCCAATCGTCCAAACCATGTTAAGCGATGTGTTGCTCGTACCGTTAATCGGACGTATCGACGAATGGCGAATGGGGTCCTTGCAGTCGACGGTCCTGCAAAAGTGTAACGATTCCCATGCTGAAGTAATGATTTTGGATTTCTCCGGCATCACTTATACGCAGGATGATAACATGTTTTCCCTACTCGACCAGTTGGTTGGCGCGTTAGCATTGATGGGTACAGAAACGATGTTTGTCGGGTTTACACCGGCCGTAGTCAGGCAAATTATCAAGCTTGATTTCTCCCACCAAGTTAAATCTTTCTTATCCTTCGCCCAAGCTATGGAGTATATCGTTAAACAGAGAGGAATTACAATCCAGTATTCGAATTGAAGGAATCCTTATGAATGAGGTTCCTTTTTTTTATAGCATGTAGAGGGATGATGTTTTTGACCAAAAGTGACCGGTATTTCTTTACTTTGAAGAATCATGATAAAATCAAAAGAAACGCATAAGAAACAGGTGCCTGCTATCTTCAATCGTATATATGGAAAACATGACTTACATAGACGAAAGGTTGATGAATGAATAGTGGCTTTCAAACAAAAAAACACGCTCGATCCACAAGTAAAATGGTTCAGTGTGGGAATCATGACGGATAACGGCCTCGAATATGAAGAGTATGAGGCGCTATCAAAGCGTATCCTTGATTCAGTCGATAATGTAGGAGCCATATCGGACCTGGTCAGGGTCGAATGGGATAAAGCAAAATTGATTACCTTAAACGAACGATTCAATCATCCGGTTCTTTCGGATCCTTGCTTTATCATTAATGAAGTGATTCCGGAAGATATTGAAAGGGAAAAGAGGCTTTTGCAGGAAAAACATAAGTGGAAAAGATACTTGAATCTAATTTCCCGATATGACTACCTCGAAGCGGAGACGAAAGCCGTCCATGATTTTGATAAGTCCCTTTTGTATACGGATGAAGTGGAAAAGGTGATTGAATATCTTAACCTTAACGCTTAAATGAAACGCATCGGTTCATCGATGCGTTTCATTTGCATTCAAAAGGAATTTTTCCTTAATCGTACATAGGAAAAAGGAGAGGTATATATCCAATCCTTTCAGAATAAGTAGAAAAATATTGAAGGATTGGTAGGGAAGTCGGATATGAAAGCGAATACTTTAAAGTAGAAAGAGAGAGTTATTAGAAAAGGGAGATGAAACAATGGAAGCAGTCCTACCTCAGTCAAAGCCAAAACCAAAAAGAAAATGGAAAAGACGTGTCCTTTGGGTTTTTGTATCGCTGCTCTTGCTTATAGTGATAGCCGTGATTGCGGCAAATGTATTCTTATCAAGGTCGCTTCCTGAAACGAAGGGGGATTTATTATTGCCCGGTCTTTTGAAACCGGTTACAGTGATTCGTGATTCGAGTGGGGTTCCACATATTACGGCTGATAATGAACATGATCTGTATTTGGCTCAAGGGTATATTCAGGCGCAGGACCGTTTGTTTCAGATGGACCTAAGCAGGCGTCAGGCATCCGGGGAATTAAGTGAAGTGATTGGTGAGAAGACCGTGAAAAATGATAAATACTTTCGAACGCTTGGGTTAAGGCGGGCTGCCGAATCTTCTTACGCTGGCTACTCAAGTGAGGGGAAAGCAGCATTGGATGTATTCGCTGAAGGTGTGAATCTCTATATCGACGAATTGAAGGATAATGGAAAATGGCCGGTCGAGTTCACTTTGCTTGGCTATGAGCCGAAACCCTGGACACCTGTGGATTCATTGACGATTGGGAAGTATATGGCGTTTGATCTAGGCGGGAACTGGGAAGATCAGGCTTTCAGACAGTACTTACTCCAAACGTTCCCAAAGGAAAAGGCCTATGACTTATTCCCGGATTATCCAAAGGATGCACCTTATATCATCGGCAAGGAAGAGCTGGACATTGAGAAGAGCTTTGCTGGTGCCGTCATACCTTATGAATTCAATGGCAGTAATAACTGGGTGGTCTCCGGTGAAAAGACGGATACGGGAAAGCCGCTTTTAGCCGACGATCCCCATCTTGGACTCGCCACTCCCTCGGTTTGGTACCAAATGCATCTGAAGGCACCGACCGTCAATGTGAGTGGGGTCATTTTTGCAGGAATTCCTGGCATCATATTGGGTCATAACGAAAACGTTGCCTGGGGTGTGACGAATACGGGTCCGGATGTTCAGGATCTGTATATTGAGAAGAGGAACCCAAAGAACGAGAATGAATTTGCTTATAAGGAGAAATGGGAAAAGGCCAAAATAATCGATGAACCGATCAAGGTGAAAGACGGTAAGATGATTGATTACCAGGTGACCATTACACGTCATGGCCCGGTCGTTTCTGAATTCGCCGGTAAAAGCGGGAAAGATACGGTCCTGGCATTAAGGTGGACGGCACTAGATCCGTCAGCAGAACTGGAAGCGGTTTTGAATATGAATAAGGCAAAGAATTGGAATGAATTCGAAAAGGCGCTTTTGAAATTCGAAACGCCTGCACAGAATTTCGTTTTCGCCTCCAACGATGGGACGATTGCGTATAAGGCGAACGGGAAGATTCCAATCCGTAAAAAAGGGGATAGCATGTTGCCGGTGCCAGGGTGGACGGATGAATATGAATGGAAAAGCTATATTCCTTTCGATGAACTGCCAAAAACTATCAATCCAAAGGAGGGATTCATCTCGACCGCGAATAACAAGGTCATTTCAGATGATTATCCGTACCACATCAGTAATAACTGGGCGCAGCCCTATCGTCAGATGAGGATTCAGGAGTTCTTGGAAGCGAATAAGAAACTGACTGCAGGGGATATGCAAAGTCTGCAGATGGATCAGGTGAATTTGCAGGCGAGAGAATTTGTCCCGCAATTTTTAACGATCTTAAACGGGCCATCTGGAAAGCAGGAAAAAAAGGCATTAGAAATTCTACAAAAATGGAATCAAATAGATTCTGCAGATGCCGCTGCACCAATGATCTTCAATGTATGGATGAAAAAAATCGGGGATGTCCTGCTGACGGATGAGATTCCAGAGGAAACCCTTAAGCTTTTTAATGGAAGGAAATCGGCGATTGATGAATTGCTGCGGGAGGCCCTGAGCGGAAAGCCAGGTCCATGGATCGAGGAAGCAGGGGGACTTGAGCAGGTATTGGCGACATCATTACAAGAAACATTGAAAGAATTGGAGAAAACGCAAGGAAGTGACCTAACTGATTGGGAGTGGGGAGAGTACCACCAAGTCCGCTTCGACCATCCGCTTTCAAGCGTTTCCCCATTGAACTATTTGTTTAACGGGGAAGGAGGGATTCCCGTTGGAGGGAGCAGTGTCACTGTCCAGGCCGCTGCATTTCTTGACGACGGTACCGTCAATCATGGCGGGTCCTGGAGGTTTGTCATGGATCTTTCCGATATGAATCAAGCTTATCACCTCGTCGGTCCTGGGCAATCCGGACATGTCAAAAGTAAATGGTATCATGACCAGCTCGAAGATTGGGCGGAAGGGACGTATCACAAAACCAGGCTAGATAAACCAAAAGGCGATACGCTGACATTGAAGCCTGAATAGGAGAAGGGACCTCACTTTCTAAAAAGTGAGGTCCTTTTTGTCCTTGAAAAAGGCTTGGACGGAAAGCCACCTAAAAAAAGAGCCCCAAGCCCAGCAAGAGCTGAACTTGGCACTCCTTACCGTTTCTGTTTGTTCAAGAATTCTGTCAGGAATTCCTCGAAGTTGGGAGCTTCGATGGCTGCAATTTTTTCATAGGATTCTATGATTTTGAGCTTTATCTCTTGTTCCAGGTCTTTTCTGTCCTGATGGTGTGTATTCTTTAAGGACTTTTTTATTTTGGGGTCTAAAGAATCGATCATTTCCATCAATTCTTTCTTTGATAGTTTGTTATCCACAGTACCTGTTCTCCTTCCTAACATAAATCTCATTCAAATAGTGTTTTCGCAGTTTTTCGAGTCCCTGTTTGCGAATGCTTGAAATATTCTGGGGTGATTCTTTGAAATAAGCTGCGATTTCTTTGTTGGTTAGGCCGTAGGAATAGACCATCGTGAGTACCCTATTTTGTTTGGGCGTTAGTTTTTGCAGCGCATTCACCAGTTGTTCATCACTAATGTGGGAAGAAAGGTCGCCGGTTTCCCCCATCTTTTCAAGTTGAACATCTACATTTCCGATTCGGTCGATGATACCGCCGCTATCCGAGGTCATGTCGAGATCCATTCGATAGCGTTCCCGTTGCTTTCGCGCCCTTTTATCATAATCAACTGAGAAAAAGTAAATTAAAGAGCATAAGTATTTGTACACCTTGGCCCTGTAATAGAAAACTTGGAAAGTCTCGTTGAGATGACAAAGGTTGTTGGTAGAAGGGGATTCAAGCGTATCCGTGAAAATCTTCAAATGTTCAGGATTCTGTAAAAAAACCTGGATGATGGGTTGATCAAAGAATGAAGCATATCTCTGATGTAACACATCAAGTGAATAAGAAAAGAAATGGGCCGTTAACTTGTTCATTTATTATCCCTCCTTAAGTTCTAAAGTGATGGACAAGGGGAATAAATCAATTATATACGAACATTTGTTCTTTTTGCTATAAACCGATAGTGCTAGATTGATTTTGCTCGGACATTATTCACTTTACTTAATAGATACAAGAAAAGGGGTGAAGAGGATGATGATTGAGGATGCTACTGTGTGGGTATCATTAGTTAGCGATTTTGGCTATCCATTCGTCGTTTCAATGTTTTTGCTCTTCCGCTTCGGAAAAAAACTAAACGAACTAACTGTAGAAGTAGAAAACCTAAAGAAAACTGGCCATAAAAAGAGAAGTTGACATAAGGGTAACGAGGGACTAGGTTGAAAAATGGATTTTGGATCCTATATTCAATCGGATCCAAAATCTGATTGAACATGAGGTGACGAAGCCTATTTCCTTCTATTCATATTTTGCCCGAATAGGATATTATGTTCCCCTAGCTTGGAATATAACACAAAAAATGGAAAAAATAATCCTCAAATAGAATCATTTTATTGATATAATGCATCGGTCCTTAGAATTAGTGGAAATCCCCCTCCCATACGTTTTTAGTTTTATAGAGTAAAGTGAAAATACTTTTGAAAAAACAACATTTTTATAAGATATGAAAAAAAATGCAGCAATCCATTTGAGGATGCTGTATTTTTTATTGAATAGGAATAAAATGGAATGAAGGATGGGGGGCGAACTATTTTGAATAAAAAACAACTAAGGGACCTTGAATGCTTACAACAAGAAAGTGAACAAGGAGATTTTACATTGAAGCTGAATTGGGATACACTCCGGAGCCGGAATGGCATCATGCAAAATGATTTTCTTCATTACGAAAAAGGACAGCTTGTCGGGTTTGTGGGGTTATATGACTTCGGAAGTAAATTGGAGATGTGTGGCATGGTTCACCCGGAGTTCCGGAGGCGGAGGATTTTCACTAACCTGGTGAATGAAGCATTGGATGCTGCGTTGGGAAGGGAGGCCAGAGAGATCATCCTGAACACTCCAGGACCATCACAATCGGGGAAGGAGTTTTTGAAACGGCTTCCTTGTGAATTTGCTTTCTCGGAGTACCAAATGAAATGGACGCTTACCGAACTGTCAGACTATGAAGATATTGTCATTCGCCCTTCACGAGAAATGGATGCAGAAACGGAGATTCAGTTGGACATTCAGTGTTTTCAATTTCTGGAGAAGGAAGCGAGGGAATATTATCAGCGCATTCAGTTTGAACATACATTGAAGACCTTGATGATCGAGGCAGATGGGAAGACCGTCGGCAAGATCCGTGTCGATCATAGTGAAGGGGAAGCGTGGATTTACGGGTTTTCCATTTTTCCGGAATATCAGGGAAAAGGCATTGGCAAAAAGGTGTTGAAAAAGATAGTGGCAAAACAGCATAGTCTGGGCTATGAAATCTTTTTGGAAGTGGAAGCGACGAACGCCCATGCCCTCAGGCTCTATGAATCATGTGGGTTCAAGACGATACAGCGGCAGGATTATTATCGGTATAAGGAAGAGAACAGGGAGGCTCGATCCGCTCATCTATGAGTTCTCTAAATAGGAGGCGTTCGAGCTTTTAGGTAAAGGAGATGATGGTCTGTATACACTTTTTAGCTATAACTGGCAAGTAAGAAGCGAGTGGTTTCGTTGGTGTCACGAACTCCATTCTGATGAACTACTAAGGAAGAGAAATGGGGGGATGGGGCAAATATTGAAGACGCTCGCCCATGTCATCGATGTCGAAAATAGTTGGATCAGGGCCATGCAGGGAAAGCCGGATCTCGAGATAGATTTGGATTCCTTTCATACAGTTGAAGCGATTCAGGACTTATCCGCAAGGTATCATCCGGAAGTGAAAGAGTTCTTGGAGACGTGGTCACCTGCCATGGAGTTTGAATGTATAGAGGCACCATGGATGGAAGGGAGTTATGAAAAGGGCAAGGTATTAAGGCACCTGATTGCCCACGAAATCCATCATATCGGTCAGCTGTCGATTTGGTCGAGGGAGATGGGCATCCAACCGGTCTCCGCCAGTTTGATTGACCGTCATTTATAAGGATAAAGGGAATTGGTGAATGTACCCACATTTCCAGTTCCTTTTTTGTATGGCCAAATTTTATGATTATCATGTGAAAAATGGGGTATATAGAAATTTAGACTGATATGTTTCAAAAAGCCGGTTAGAAATGGTAGCTATATTAAAGAATTGATTTTGTTAAAGGGACGTAGAAGATTTTTGGATTCCAGCATTCCGTGATTTAAAAAAAATGAAATAAGCAGCACAGGTTAGCGTTTATTCATGAATAGGCAAGCTCCTTTTTTATCTTCTTGTTTTTATCCAATTCAATTCTTTCCCCTCGAATGACCATTCGTATAACATAACCCATTTCAATAAAAAACCATGCACCTTAGAAAGGAAGAATCGATGCGTTTAAAATTAAACAGCGTTTTTTGGATTTCTGCTATGATTGTATCGTTAGTTGTCATTATAGGAGCGATGGTTCCTAACACTTTTGCGAAAGGTGCCAATGCCGCTCTAGCATTTACTACATCTTCTTTTGGCTGGCTATTTTTGGCCGCTGTCTTCTTATTTGTCGTTTTCCTGATTTATCTCGTTTTTAGCAAATACGGAAAAATTCGTTTGGGCGGGGATGATGAACGTCCGGAATTCCCTATGTTCACATGGATTGGCATGTTATTTTCCTGTGGGTTTGGCATTGCTTTAGTATTCTACGGGATAGGAGAACCGATGACCCACTTCTTTACGCCACCATATAAAGACGTCGAACCATTAACGACAGAAAGCGCCCGATTGGCAATGGGATATTCCTTCTTTCATTATGGCGTCAGTCAATGGTCCATATTCGCAATCGTGGGACTTGCCATGGCTTATTTTCAGTTCCGGAAAAAGGAAAACGGTCTGGTTTCAACCACGCTTTCTCCTGTAATCGGGAAGGGACGGCATGTGAAGCCAACAAAAAAAATCATTGATATCCTTGCCATCACCGCAACGATCATGGGTGTTGCCACTTCATTGGGATTAGGCATCATGCAGATAGATGGTGGTTTGCGATTCGCCTATAATGTGCCGGATGCAAACTGGATAAAGATCATCATCGTAATCGCGATGACAGCCCTTTTTTTAACCTCTGCCATCACGGGTTTGAACAAAGGGATGAAATGGTTAAGTAACTATAACTTATTTGCAGTATTCGTGATCATGCTGTTCATCTTCATTACAGGGCCGACCCAATTTATTCTGGATACTTTCATTGTGGGGATTAGTGATTATATCTCTAATTTCGTATCGTATAGTCTAAGGTTGAATCCATATACGGGAAATCCTTGGGTCTATCAATGGACAATCTTCTACTGGGCTTGGGCGATTGCCTGGTCGCCGTTCGTCGGATCATTCATCGCCCGCGTTTCGAGGGGGCGCACCATCCGTGAATTTATCATAGGTGTGATGGTCGCACCGCCAGTCATCGCGTTAGTCTGGATTGCCATATTTGGTGGTACAGCCCTTCATATGGATTTGTTTGAAGGGACGCAAATTGCAACCGCTGTGAATAATGATATAACGAGTGCCCTTTTTACCATGCTTAAAGGACTTCCCTTCACAGGTGTCGTCACGGTTTTCGTCTTGATTTTAATCCTGACTTTCCTTGTGACATCAGTCGATTCAGCCGTTTTTATCTTAAGCTCGATGTCGACGAATGGTAGCTTGAACCCTCCAGTGCTCGTCAGAGTGATTTGGGGCGTCCTGATGGGGGCAATTGCCTTGGTCCTTCTCCTATCGAGTGGATTGACCGGATTACAGTCTGCATCAGTCGTTTCGGCCTTGCCATTCACGGTCATACTGATACTCATCATGGCTGCCTTTTATAAAACGCTGCGTAAGGACTTTAGAAAGGCCCCTAAACCTGCAACAGTGAAAAAAACACTGTTAAGGGAAGAGGAAATCACAAGATAATCAAATAGATTAGTAGGCCGGTTCATATAATGAGCCGGTCTTTTTTTGCAAATATATAAAAATATAAAATGGTATATTATCCCTTGTTGTCAATAAATAAATGATGCAAAAGAAGTATTTTATCAAAAAATGTAAGATCATAATAAAATGTGTAAAAATTCTGATAAGAATATGTTATATTATTCTAGAATTTGATAAAATCTGAGAGGTTGTGAAGTATGTCGTTCAAGTCCAAAATGCTAGTCCCTATCCTTGCTGTAAGTTTAATTACAGCACCATTTGCCCTTCCGGTGGATGCATCCGCTAAAGGAGAGGCAAAAGCGAAACCGTTTGCCATATCCGCTCCTTCGGTAAGTTACACAAATGGGGCAAAAGCCACTGTGACCGTTACGCCCAAAAAGGGCAATAAGGGGAAGGAAGCCGTTGTCTTTCAATTAATGAATGGGACAAAGGTCGTTTCGCAATCAGCAGTAGAGACGGACATCAAGACAGCACAAAAGTTTTCTGCTCACTTCAACACGTACAAGTCAGGATATTGGATCAAGGTATCCGTCGTTTCCAACTATAATGGAAAAACGAGTAATTTCGGAACAAGCTTGGCCACTTCGGTTTCCGACGCGCCATTTGAACTGAGAATCATGGAAACGACAGACATACACACCAATCTAGTAAGTTATGATTATTACAAAAATGCCGTATCGGATTCAGTAGGGTTTTCCCGCACGGCAACCTTGATCAAACAGGCAAGAAAAGAAGTGAAAAATAGTGTCTTAGTAGATAATGGGGACCTCATTCAAGGCACGCCGCTTGGTACATACAAAGCGAATATAGCCCCGCTTAAAAAGGGAGAAGTGCACCCTGTCTATAAAGCGATGAATCTACTAGACTATGATGTGGCTACATTCGGTAACCACGAATTCAACTATGGCTTATCTTATTTGGATGAAGCCATCAATGATGCGAAATTCCCCTATGTAAATGCAAACGTTTATAAAATAGACAAAGACAAAAATCCAAATAACGATAAAAATAAATACACGCCTTACAAGATCGTAACGAAGAAAGTGAAAGATATAAATGGTAATGAAAAGTCCGTGAAAATCGGCTATATCGGATTTGCCCCTCCACAAATCATGGATTGGGATAAAACAAATCTTGAAGGGAAAGTCGTAACAAAGGAAATCATTGCGACAGCCAAAAAATATGTCCCTGAAATGAAGAAAAAGGGTGCAGATGTCATCGTGGCGCTTACGCATTCCGGTTTTAGCGGCGACGCCAAAAATACCGAGGATGTTATCTATTCATTAAGTAAAGTGGCCAATATCGATGCCATCACGTTCTCACATACTCATAAAGTCTTCCCGGCCCAAGATGAGGCATCATTGGACAACCTGTTCAAAGACAGTCAAGGCAAAGTCCTTGCGGGCGTTGATAATAAAAAGGGAACGATCAATGGGGTACCAGCCGTCCAAGCAGGATATGGTGGAAGTAATCTTGGCATCATCGACCTTGATATTCAGAATATCAAGGGAAAATGGAAAGTCATCAACTCAGATTCTTCAACCCGGGCAATCAATGACAAAGTAACCGGTAAGAAAGCGGCGGAAGATGCGGCTGTTGTGAAGGCGGTCAAAAAAGACCATGAGGCAACGGTTAAGTATGTTAACACGCCAATCGGTAAAACAACAGCACCAATCCACAGTTATTTTGCCCTTGTGCAGGATGATCCTTCTGTACAGGTCGTAACAAGTGCACAAAAGTGGTATGTTGAAAATTACCTTAAGAACAATCGTCCTGAATATAAGGACTTACCAATCCTTTCTGTAGGGGCACCATTCAAGGCTGGCCGCAATGGAGTCGAGGAATACACCGATATAAAAACGGGTGATTTGACAATCCGCAGCGCTGGCGACCTATATTTGTACGATAATACATTAAAAGCCATCAAAATCAAAGGGTCCGTGGTCAAAGAATGGCTTGAAATGTCCGCAGGGAAATTCAATACAATCGATCCTGCGAAAACAGAGGAACAGAAATTACTGAATGAAAAGTTTGCAGTCTATAACTTTGACGTGATTGATGGCGTGACGTATCAAGTCGATGTCACGAAAGCTCCTCGTTATGATGAAAAAGGCGAAAAGCTATCAGATTCAAGCAGGATCACCAACTTGAAATACGAGGGCAAAGCCGTTGATCCAAATCAAGAATTCATCGTCATAACGAATAATTACCGTGCTTCGGGCGGAGGGAATTTCCCAGGCGTCAAAGGCAGTGAATACATTGTCGATTCCGCTGATGAAAACCGTCAGATCTTGATGGATTACATTACACAAGAGAAGGAAATCAATCCGACCGCAGACAATAACTGGTCGATTGCTCCGATTTCCGACAAGGTGAATGTTACATTCACTTCATCGCCAAAAGGTGCAGAATATTTAAATGAAGACAGTGCTATTTCATATACAGGCAAAACGGATGATAAAGGATTTGGTATCTACAAATTCAATCTAGCCAATAACAACATTCAAGTACAATTGTTGGGTATCAATGATTTTCACGGTCAAATGGATACTACCTCTGAGTTTGGCGGAGTCAAACAAGGACGTGCCGATTACTTAGCGGCCCACTTAAAAAAGCGTGAGGCAGAGAATCCGGAAAATACCCTGTTAATCTCAGCTGGGGATGCCGTTGGTGCGAGCGCTCCTGTTTCCTCTCTATTACAGGACAAACCAACTCTTCAGTTTCTGAATAATATGGGGTTTGATGTAGGAACGGTCGGAAACCATGAGTTCGATAAAGGAATCGAAACGCTGATGGCCCAAATTAATGGCGGAAAGTCACCCACTTCGGATGTTGTCTTCGATAAGTTGAACTTCCCGTATGTGGTGGCAAATGTCGTGTATAAAGACACAAAAAAACCAATATTAGATCCTTATGTCATTAAAGAGGTCGGCGGTGTGGAAATCGGATTTATTGGTGTCGTCACGAATACGACACCTCAAAAGGTAAGCCCTGCCGGTATCAAGAATGTAGAATTCATTGAGCAGGCCCCAGCCGTCAATAAAGCGGTCGATGAGTTAAAGGAAAAAGGCGTCAAATCGATTGTCGTTGTCTCGCATGATCCAGGCACTGAGAAAGATGGGGTCATTACAGGAGAAGTGGCGGAACTGGCAAAAGATATCGATGATGAAGTCGATGTCATTTTAGCTGGAGACAATCATGCCAAGAATAATAGTACGGTCGATGGAAAGTTAATCGTTCAAGCGTATTCTTACGGAACGGCTTTTGAAGACATTGACTTGGAAATTGATCCGAAAACAAAGGACATTGTCAAAAAATCAGCTGAGATCGTGACAGTCACACAAGACGGAATCACACCAGATGCTGAAACGACGAAGTTCATAAACTCATATTTGGATCAGTTCCCAGAACTGAAAGCGCCACTAGGAACGACGGATGAAAAGATTTTAAGAGCGAACGCCTATACCCAGGAAACGGGTCTTGGAAATTTAATCGCGGATTCAATGAAAGCCGATCTACAATCTGATTTCGCTTTCATGAATCCAGGTGGAATTCGTGCCGATATTCCACAAGGTGAAGTAACATATGCCGATTTGGCAAAAATCCAGCCATTCGGAAACGTACTGGTCAAACTTGAATTAACAGGTGCGGAAGTGAAAACATTGCTGCAACAGCAGTGGGTCGTTGAAGGCAATCCGAAAACTTTGCAAATCTCCGGATTGAGCTATACCGCTGATTTCAGTAAGCCAGTGGCAGAGCGCGTCACGGAAATGAAGAAAGCGGATGGCACCCCAATCGACGAGTCAAAAACGTACACCGTGACTGTCAATGACTTCATGGCAAGCGGCGGCGATAACTATACCGTGTTAAAAGATAAAGAGCGCGTATTCGGCCATGCCGATTTAGAGGCTTTCGTTGAATATGTGAAAAACACTTTTAAAGGTGGAAAAATCACGGCGGTTACGGAAGGTAGAATCACGAACATCAATAACTAAAATGAGTTTTATCGGTCCATTCAGGAAGGATATCAGTCCATTTGGCAGATATATCGGTCAAACTGGATATTTTATCGGTCCAATTCAAAAAGCGAGCATTCCGAAACATGGAATGCTCTTTTTTCTCCATCAGTTATTTCTGAACATAGAGTAGTTAAGGCCCAAAGCGAAGGTCACCCAGCCGATATAAGGAACCATGGCGAGGCCAGCCGTACGGTCGATGCTGTAAAACTCGAAGGCCGTCAAAGTAATCAAGGTCAATAGGGCAGCCATTTCGATGAAAGCCGTTCCACGCAAGCCCCATTTGAAGAATAGGAAAGACCATAAAAAGTTCAGTCCGAGCTGGGTATCATAGAGGAGTTCCGGTGATTTTGTGTTTTTTTCCTTCACGGATACACGATACTTCGCGATTCCCATGACGGTATATAGGCCTGTCCAAGCGACGGGGAAAACCCATGAAGGGGGAGCAAAGGAAGGTTTCTTGAGGTCATTGTAAATCTCTTTGGAGTTTCTTGTGGCAATTGCCCCGACAATGGACCCTCCGACAACAGGAATCAATACGCTTTTTGCTAATTTTCGATAATTCATAATGCCATCCACCATCTTTCTACATAATTTGGTCGTTGTTATACCATTACCTCTAATGGTCTAAATAAAACATTTTAATGGGTTATTAAGTGTAACTTTATTCCATTTTTTATTATCATGGGGAAAGTAAGAGTAAAACGAATGGAAGGTGAAAAAATGAATGATAGACATCTACCGTCTAATAAAGGACCAGGTTTTCAAAACAATACTCCGTTTACTATTACTAGGGCTACTATGGAAGACATTGATCATATAGTTGGTTTGCGATTAGCGCTTTTAATGGAATTAGGTGAGGTACAGTCTCCAAAAGAGGAGCAGCTTATGGAAAGATCAACAAGAGAGTATTTACAAAAAGCACTTCCAGACAACGAATTTATATCCTATATGGCAGAAGCGAATGGGAAAGCAGTAAGCATCAGTGGAATGGTTTTATTCAAAAGACCACCGTATTTAGAAAATCTAAAAGGGATTGAAGCCTATATTCTTAATATGTATACGGTCCCAGAGCATCGTGGAAACGGGTTGGCGGGGCGTTTACTCGAGCATTGTATAGATAACAGTAAAACAAGGGGCGTTAAACGGATTTGGTTGCATACATCCGAAAACGGGAAACATCTATACAAGAAAATGGGTTTCAGTGAGAAAGGCAGTGAAATGGAGTTATTTCTTTAATGTCGCTGTCATGTTTCCCCTAGGTGGACTAGCAAAGGTTGAAAAGAAGGGAAAATAGCTAAAGAAAGGGTGCCCGTGTTCAATGGGCACCCTTTCTTCGCTATTTATTTTTTTCGCTTATGCAATCCTGTTATGTAGTACAACACGACAAGCAGGATAATCCAGATCGGACCAACGATTAAAGCGATTCTCGTATCAGGAGAAAAGCCGAGAACGACCATGACAAATACTAGAAAGGCAAGGGCGAAATAAGAAGTGAGCGGGAAAAACGGCATTTTGAATGTTAAGTTTTGTTTTTCCTGTCCACTCATTTTCTTTCGGGAACTGATGTGTGTGATAAGGATGGTGCCCCATGTCCATAGTGCTCCAAATGTCGCCACACTAGTCACATAAGTAAATACTTTGTCAGCTTTCATATAATTCAGGTAGACGCCAAAAAGGAGAACGACGGCCGATACGATAATGGCTGTGCCAGGCACGCCATTCTTTGTGACACGACCGAAACTTTTTGGTGATTCGCCTTGCTGTGCCAGGTTAAACAGCATTCGACCCGTACTGAAGATTCCGCTATTGCAAGAAGAGAGAGCTGCTGTCAGTACGACGAACTGGATGATCCCTGCCGCCCCTGGGATGCCGATTCTATCGAACATCATAACGAACGGGCTGTTTTCCCCTGTCATTTGATCCCATGGAGTAATTGAAAGAATGACAGTAAGAGCCAAAACATAAAACAGTAAAATTCGATAAAACACGGTATTGATTGCCCGTTTAAGTGATTTCTCAGGGTTCTTTACTTCCCCAGCCGTCACTCCAAGCATCTCGATGCCTAAATAGGCGAACATCACCATTTGGAATGAAAGAACAACGCCCGAGATACCATTAGGGAAGAAGCCTCCATGTGAGAATAGATTACTGAATCCGACTGCATCCCCAGCGTTACCGATACCAAAGAAAATCATGCCAAATCCTAAAACGATCATTAAGATAATCGTGACAATTTTAATTAGGGCAAACCAAAACTCTAATTCACCATAAGCTTTAACGGCAAGGAAATTAACGGTTGTCATAATCACAAGTGCGCCTAATGCCCAAGCCCATTGTGCAGTGTCTGGATACCAGAACTGCATGTAAATGCCGACAGCCGTAATTTCGGCCATGCACGTTGCAATCCAAAGGAACCAGTAATTCCAGCCTGTAATGTATCCGGCGAGAGGACCGATAAAATCGCTTGCATAGCGGCTGAAGGAACCGGCAACGGGGTTTTTAATGGCCATTTCCCCTAAAGCCCGCATGATGAGATAAATAATAAAGCCGCCAATGGCATAAGCCAAAATAATTGCGGGACCGGCTAATTTAATGGCCGATGCAGAGCCAAGAAACAACCCGACCCCAATGGCAGCGCCAAGAGACATTAATGCGATGTGTCTTTCTTCCAATCCTCTATGTAATTGAGAATCTTTGGAGTTTTGCATAATTTTCCTCTTTTCTTGTGTAGGAATATGGGTTTTTAACGCATTCTACTATTTTATCACTAGTAGAGTTGAGGAGCATAATATGTATTGTCTTTTCTCAAAATATTACAATTAAATAATATATACTAATAGTTTATTTGTAAAGAAAAAAATGAAAACGCTTACCAAATAAGGGAATTTTTAAGAGAATATATGAAGTTTGTAAGGTAATTGTTATTTAGCGAAAGTTAATTAACTAATTTTTCTTACTACTTGATGTCTGTATGAAAAAGGCTGCCCTTAGGAAATGGGCAGCCGGTTTCATTACTCCCAGATGGAAGCAGCCCATTCGGGATGATCGATGAAAGGATTTCGATTATGTTGGTAGTCGTTATAAATGATTTCATTTCGATTTCGTTCAAATGCATCGACTGGATCTTGTTCATGCCAATCAAGCAACACGTCCAGTTTCCCATGATATGGAGCTGAGCCGTTGTTGACTAGGTTATTCAATTCCAAATCGACTTCACCGTTCTCTCCTTCATAGCGCACCGCCATATAGAAGAGCATCCGCGCCACATCTCCTTTCACCTTATCCCGTGGTTCCCATGAATCGGAGTCGTAATAGTTCCCTTTGGCTTCGGAGTGTTCGGGTCCCCCATTATCAAAGTCGAGATTATTGCGCGTACTATTGACGGACGCATCGGTCGGCCGCAAGTGATGTAAATCGGTGCCAGCACCCATGGATGTCCCAAATCCGCCATGGGATTTTGCCCAGACATGCTCGCGGTTCCAGTCATTCACGCCTGCACCATTGGTGGTCTTTGCCTGTGAACGCCCTGTATATAGAAGAATGACATGATTGGAGTTGTTTGGATCTTCATCGGTTTCTCGTAAGGCTTCCCACACATTTGCGTAGGAAATTTTCGTATGGTCATCAATGATTTCATGGAGGGCATCTTTTAGAGCACGCCCGGTTTTTCCGGTAGCTGAGTCATAATATGATCCGGCATTCGGAGTTCCTGATTCTGGAGTGTTCCCGTTTTTCACCATGACTGACGGGTCCTTCAAGCCAGAATGAGAAAAGTAGGAAGTCAGTGTTCCGGTTATGGCGACTTTTTGACCTTTTAAATCAGGATTCGATTGCAATCCGAATTCAGAACGGAAGGAGGAGGGAATTTGGACAAAAAGCATATTCGATACGTTTGTTTCCGAGGAACTATCAGCAATTGCCAGCGCATAATCACTTGGATAGTTGCTGAATTCGACGCTAGTGGCTGAAGTGGGCTGGCCGATTACAAAGCCACTGACAGTACGAATGGAACTATTTTGGTTTACGAAAGCCTGAGAGACGGAGTAAGGAGAAGATGGGCTTCCACCCCCGGTTGCGGCTAAGGATGAAGCTGGAATAAGGAAAGCGAGCACGAGCATGAGGGACAGAAGAATTCTTGGTTTACGATTGGTGTACATATCATTCCTCCATAAGTCGATTCATACCTATTTTTAGCGTATGTATGGTTAAACTTATGCAAAGGTGGTTCCATTCCCTTTTTGTTTTTCGAAAATGAGTGAATACTGCTAGTGATGATTTGCAAAAATTAGGGAAATAGCCCAGGAAATATCGAACGGTGTTATGGAAAAAGTCACGAGATAAAAAAATCGTCAGCATGTCGACTGACGATTGTTCCTACTCTTTTTTGACGAGTAAACTTTGAATGATGGTTAGTAAAAACGAACCGATGAGCGCGCCCCAAAAAGAATGAATGACAAAACCACTGACCACATACGACGTAATCAGAAAAGTGAAAGCATTGATGATGAAGGAAAACAATCCGAATGTCAGGATCGTGATTGGTAAAGTGATGAGCTGTAGAATGGGTTTAACTAACATGTTCATAATCGATAATATGAAGATAGCCAGCAAAGCTGTGCCATAAGATTTTATCGTGATGGAGTCGAGAAGCCAGTCTATGAAAAGTAATATCAGCCCATTGGCAAGAAAACGCATGATTATATTCATGGAAACCTCCTAAAACACTATATGCATTCCTTATTATACTAAAACCTCATGCAAATCAGGGGGGAATTTGCTGAATTGGCACAAAAAATCTTCTATATTTAGAGGCATCTTTCGACTGTTTGGCGAATGGGTACACGTGAAAGTAAAATTCACGGAATTTTCACTGATTAAACAGGCTGATTTCCTATAAAATGAGAGAAAGCGAAGCATCTTAATTGATAACACTTCCAATTTCACCCTCTAGTATTCTCGATTACTATTCTATTTTTCTTATAATTGATAAAAAAGCAAGAATAAAGAGAATGCGCCACCGCTGGAGTTATACCAATATATAGATAGTGAATACCTAAATAAGTGCATAATACCTCATTTCCCCTACATATTTTATACTTTACTAGCATTTAGAAAAGAAATTATGCTTATTGAATCTTATTATTATATTAAAATTATTATAAATAAGTATTGATTTTTTTCTAAGAAACTATATTATTATATGTATATTAAAACTAATGAAGAGGTGGTTCATTTATGTCGAATAAGAAAAACCTGACAACTAGCTGGGGTGCCCCGGTTGGCGATAACCAAAATTCAATTACTGCTGGATCACGTGGACCAGTGCTTATACAAGATGTTCACTTATTAGAAAAACTGGCACATTTCAATCGTGAACGTGTTCCTGAACGTGTCGTCCATGCTAAAGGCGGTGGCGCATTTGGTACTTTTACCGTTACGAATGATTTGTCCAAATATACGAAGGCCAAAGTATTCAATGGTGTAGGGAAAGAAACGGAGATGTTCATCCGTTTTTCAACGGTAGCTGGGGAACTTGGTTCTGCCGATACATTACGTGATCCGAGGGGCTTCGCGGTCAAATTCTACACAGAAGAAGGAAACTACGATATCGTTGGGAACAATACACCTGTATTTTTCATCCGTGATGCAATCAAATTCCCTGATTTCATCCACACACAAAAAAGAGATCCTAGAACACACTTGAAAAATCCGACTGCCGTATGGGATTTCTGGTCTCATTCACCAGAATCACTTCACCAAGTAACTACGCTGATGTCCGACCGTGGGATTCCAGCAACATGGCGCCATATGCATGGATTCGGAAGCCATACATTCAAGTGGGTGAATGAAGAAGGACAAGCTGTTTGGGTGAAATACCACTTTAAAACAGAGCAAGGCATCAAAAACCTTGATGTGAACCTTGCTGCTAAACTTGCAGGTGAAAACCCTGATTACCATACGGAAGATCTATTCAACGCGATTGAAAAAGGTGATTTCCCGGCTTGGAAATTATGCGTACAAATCATGCCTTTGGAAGACGCGGACACATACCGCTTTGACCCATTCGATGTGACTAAGGTCTGGTCGCAAAAAGATTATCCATTAATCGAACTTGGCCGCGTGGAATTGAACAGAAACCCTGAAAACTATTTTGCTGAAGTAGAGCAAGCAACATTCTCCCCAGGAACATTCGTACCTGGAATTGAAGCTTCTCCAGATAAAATGCTTCAAGGCCGTTTATTTGCTTATGGCGATGCCCATCGTTATCGTGTAGGTGCTAACCATAACCAACTTCCGGTTAACCGTCCGAAAGTGGAAGCAAACACATATCAACGCGATGGCTTCATGCGTGCCGATGATAATGGGAAAGGTTCCGTTTATTACGAACCAAATAGCTTTGGGGGACCAGCTGAATCAAACGAAAACAAACTTGCGCCGTTTGAAGTGTCTGGACAAGCTGATCAGGTTGCCTATAATCATCATGATCACTACACTCAAGCAGGAGATCTATATCGCCTGTTGAGCGACGAAGAAAAAACACGTCTTGTAGAAAATGTCGTGGGTGCAATGAAACCAGTGGAATTAGAAGAAATTAAACTTCGTCAAATCGGACACTTCTACAAAGCCGATCCAGAATACGGAACACGTATTGCTGAAGGTCTTGGATTAGCTGTACCGCAAGAAGTCTAAGAATAGAATCAACATCTAAACAGGCATCCATTAGTGCAATGGATGCCTGTTTTTTCGTATTAAGCGAAGGTCCTACCTAGTTGTAGATGCCGGTATACAGTTCATGTCAATCACAGCACATGCATCATCTACAGTCTCAGCTTGTGTTTTTAAATGGTCTGCTATTGGATTTTTGAAAGTCTTGACCATCCTGGATGAGATGGGGAAGGAACTAGAATGTTAGGTACAAACGAAAAAGCTCTTCTCTGATTTTTCAGTGGAAGAGCTTTTAATCTTATAAACTATTAGACTGAAACGATGAGGGCTGCTGCAAAGACAAGGGCATGTTAGACAACCCTTGTCCATGACTATGTATGGTGCATATATCTAACAAGTAACTGTTAAGAATCTTTAACAGCCCTTATCCAAGGAGTGCTAATAGTTGTGCGTTAAAAGCGTTTTCCTCCTTTTAACGCTAGTATTGGCCCCGCCTACGCCGAATACTTTGACGGCCACGCATGCCATCCAACCTACTTACATTATAATGGAAAGCGCTTACATTTTCAAAAAGTATCGTAGTACAAATTTCGACATGTATAAGATATCACTCCTCCATTCTGTAAAGAACGGTGCTGATTTCACTGAGCGTACTTGGCATTCCGTCCTCCAATCAAATGGTATCTTCCTTTGTTTATAAAGATTTATGATTAAAAAACAAAATATTTTATATGAAATCAAGAGTTTTAGAGGAAAATTAAAATAAAAAACGAACGAAATATGTTTTTATTAGTATATAGTTCGCATATAATGGTTTTGAACACATGGAGGGGGAGAAGTGGAATATGTATAGAACAAAAAAGGTTTTATTATTGGGCTCAGGAGAATTAGGCAAGGAAGTCATCCTGGAAGCTCAGCGGCTTGGTATTGATACCGTTGCAGTCGACCGGTATGAACATGCACCTGCCATGCAAGTGGCCCATCGAAGTTATGTGATTGATATGTTGGATGAGAAGCAGCTTAAGGAAGTCGTTGAAAAAGAACAACCTGATTTAATCGTGCCGGAAATTGAGGCCATCGCCACTTCCGAATTGCTTAAATTGGAGGAAGAAGGGTTCGCGGTTATCCCAACGGCAAGAGCGGCTAAATTGACGATGGATCGTGAAGGAATTAGAAGGTTGGCCTCTGAAACGCTAAAGTTACCAACGGCAGCTTATCGATTTGCCAATACATATGAAGAATTTGTTTCATCTGCTACAGAAATCGGTTTTCCTAATGTCGTGAAACCGCTAATGAGTTCTTCTGGTAAAGGGCAAAGCATTTGTCGTTCAAAAGATGATTTGGAAGCCTGCTGGAAAATAGCGATGGAGGGTGGCCGGGTCCAAAATGGAAGAGTGATCATTGAAGAGTTCATTCGCTTTGATTCGGAAATTACGTTGCTAACTGTCCGTGCCGTTAACGGAACGATGTTTTGTGCACCAATCGGCCATGTCCAGGAGGGCGGGGACTATATAGAATCTTGGCAGCCACATGCTATGACGGAAGGACAAATCATCGAAGCTAAAAGGATTGCCAAGAAGATTACAGATGAACTTGGTGGATATGGATTATTTGGAGTGGAGTTATTCCTTTCAGGGGATAAGGTCTATTTCAGTGAAGTCTCCCCACGTCCGCATGATACAGGATTAGTAACATTGGTCACCCAAAACCTATCGGAGTTTGCCCTTCATGCCCGTGCGATTCTAGGATTCCCGATCCCTGAAATCACACTGATCACCCCAGGAGCAAGCCGTCCCTTGAAAGCACCGGTTGAGTTATCAGAATATTCTATAGTCGGGGTAGATAAAGCTTTGGCTCAACCGAATACGCAGGTGCGCGTTTTCGGAAAACCGGTCACGAAGGTTGGCAGAAGGGTAGCTGTTGCATTATCCACAGCTGATTCTGTCGAAACGGCGAGGGAAACCGCAACCCGTGCACTGAGTTACATGAAGGTTGAAAAATAAAACACAAAAGCACTCCAGGAATGGAGTGCTTTTGTTTAAGGATTATTATTGGTAGATGGATGTAATAGTTAAAAAATGTGTATCACATGAAGGATATGGCCCCAGTCAATATCGCCAATCCAGTGAGAATCAGGGATGAAAGAATGGCCCATTTTAAAGCAAAACGTTGATGGTCACCTATATCTTTCCCAATCATGCCGACTAATAAAATGGTCGAAGCGACTAATGGACTCATTAAGTGAACGGGTTGGCCCAATATGGAAGCCCGGGCAATTTCAATAGGGGCAATCCCATACGCGGAGGCGGCTTCAGCAAGGATGGGCAGGACTCCAAAATAATAGGCGTCGTTTGATAATACAAAAGTAAAAGGCATACTGGTAAACGCTACGATTAAAGGGAAGAAGGCGCCTAAAGATTCCGGAATGATGGAAACCAGAGTGTTGGCCATTGCGTCCACCATTTTTGTTCCGGATAAAATTCCAGCAAAAACGCCAGCTGCAAAAACAAGGATGACCACGATTAGAGCGTTACCTGAGTGAGCTAGCATCCGTTCTTTTTGCTTCTCTAAGTCTGGGTAGTTTATCAGTAGGGCAAGGATGAAGCCAATCAGAAATAATACGGGAGCAGGCAGTAGGTTCAGTATAAGAGTAGTCATGATGGATAGGACGATCAAGAGATTTACCCACAATAACTTAGGCCT
Source organism: Peribacillus sp. NPDC046944 (assembly GCF_050272735.1). Lineage (NCBI taxonomy): Bacteria > Bacillati > Bacillota > Bacilli > Caryophanales > Bacillaceae > Peribacillus > Peribacillus sp. NPDC046944. The sequence goes on along the minus strand of NZ_JBNNML010000006.1, from coordinate 39,614 downwards.
TTTTATATCGCTTTCTTCTTTAATGAGAGTGTCCTCTATAGTAGCGGCAGTCTCAGATTGAGCGATAGAATCCTCTTCTGCGTAAGGGAAATGGATACTTCCAAGCCGTTTGCGTTCTTTTTTTCCGAGTAAAAAAGCAATGAAGGTCACCCATAAGGCTCCCCCAATCATTGTTGGTATGAGGGGAACGAAGAATTCGGAAGCATCAAGACCCAAAACAGCTATGACCCGTGTAGCGGGGCCTCCCCATGGTGTCATGCCACTCATTACACTTAAGGAGAGCATAGCGATAGTGGCCATTATCAAAGGATTCATGCCAATTCGTTTATAAAGAGGAAGCATGGCTGAAACCACGATCATATATGTGGTTGTGCCATCCCCATCCAATGCTACCATGAGGGATAGAATGGCTGTCCCTATCGCAATTTTGACAGGGTCCCGTTTAACAATCTGTAATATTTTTGCGATAAGCGGGTCGAATAACCCAGCATCGATCATCACTCCAAAAAACAATATAGCGAATAATAATAAAGCGGCTGAAGGTGCAACGAGCTTTATCCCTTCAAGCATCATGGGACCGATATCAGAAGCAAACCCACCAATTATAGCGAAAATGATAGGTATAAGTGTTAAAGCCACAATCGGTGACATCTTTTTGGTCATAATCAAATATGTAAAGATAGTAACCATGGAAACTCCTAATATAGTTAGCAATGGACGGTTCCCCTCCTTTTGAATACGCTTACAATAAAGACTTTTCTTGATTGATTATTCAGAAAATTAATTTTAAAAATTCCTATTTGCTTCACCTCAATGTTGTTATTGGTTATCTTTGTTAAATAGTAATACAGGAAAGTTAATAAGTTAAATATATATTTTTTTCGATTTGTCATTAAAAAAGTTTATAACCTATGTACATCATCACAATCTTAAGGGGAATGTCAGGGGTTCTTTTTTGGTACCTAAAGGAGGAAGTAACGCTAAAGCATACTAAACTATTTAGGCTTGGAAGAAGTCGAAAGAGAGGAAAGGGTATTCGATAAACTCATAAATTCAATGTATACTTTCTTTAATATCTTATAAATACAAATTATAACATTAGAAAAGGCGGGTTCGAATGGATGAAAAGGATTGGATTTTCTTAAACATACTTCATGAGGAGAAAAGCATTACACGCACGGCAGAACGACTATATATATCGCAGCCAGCTTTAAGCTATCGATTAAAGAATATAGAAGCAGAGTTTGGCGTAGCTTTATTTTTCAAGACGAAGAAAGGAATCGATTTTACCTCTGAGGGCGACTATATAGTAAAGTACGCCGAGGAAATGCAAAGGAAATTGCAACAAACGAAAGACCATGTGATGAATATGAATGATGGAATCAATGGAACGTTGCGTTTAGGTGTTTCCAGTAATTTTGCACGGTATAAGTTGCCTGAAATCTTGAAAAGATTTTCGAAGCAATATCCAGATATACAATTTAATTTAAATACGGGATGGAGTACCGAAATCATGAGCCTCCTGGATTCGTCAAAGGTACATGTGGGGATCGTACGGAACAACTATCAATGGAAGGGAGAAAAGTCCCTATTATCCCAAGAGAGGTTATATCTGATTTCGAAAAGAGAGATTACGATAGAGGAGCTGCCGAGCTTGCCGTTCATTAATTATCATACCGACAACTCATTGAAAAATTTAATCAGTGATTGGTGGCATGATCAATTTTCGTCTCCACCTCGTATCACCATGGAAGTAGATAAGCTGGAGACATGCAAGGAAATGGTCAAAAATGAATTAGGGGTGGCAATAATCCCGGAGATGTCTCTACAGCCCAATGATTTTCTACATAAGTTATGCTTAAAAGATAAACAGGGAACACCTTTGCAACGGAACACGTGGTTAATGTATGATGCCAATTTTTTAAATCTTTCGGTAGTAAAAGCTTTTGTGGATTTCCTTGTTAAGGAAAGATAATAAAGCAGGCTTAGGGATATGGAATGACTCCATCCTAAGTCTTTTTTTGTATGGTTATAAATATTTTTTATCGACTTTGTGTAAATTTATATATTTCATTTATTTTTTGAAGTGTATTAAGCTTAGCTCAAGTAAAAATATGTTAGGAGGAAGATATATGGTTCAATCTAATTTCGATATAATAGTAGTAGGAGCGGGAAATGCCGCTTTATGTGCAGCTATAGCAGCTAGAGAAAAAGGCGCAAGCGTACTAGTACTCGAGCGAGGACCGAAGCAAAAGAGAGGTGGAAATTCATTCTTTACGGATGGAGCCATTCGCACTGCTTATAATGGTCTGGATGATATCAGAAAAATCATTCCTTCTATCACTGACGAGGAAGCCGAGAAAATTCATGTGCCCGTTTATAGTGAAACAGAATACTATGATGATCTCATGAGGGTTACGAAAGGACAGAGTGATTCTCAATTGGCGAAGCAATTGGTTACTCAATCCTATAAAACCATTCAATGGATGCAGGGCCATGGCATTGAATTTGAATTGAATTATGAAAATCAATCTTTTGAAAAAGACGGCAAACGGATATTTTGGGGTGGTCTTCCGTTAAAAACCAATGATAAAGGTGTAGGGCTGATTAGAAAACTGAATGAACGTGTGATAGAACTTGGCATAGAGGTTTGGTACGAGACGCGCGCTACCGAGCTGAAGCTCGAGAATAATCAGATCAAGTCAATCGTTGTACAGCAAGAAGGCAAGGAGCTAACGATCAATACGACAAGCATCGTTTTAGCGTGTGGCGGATTTGAAGCAGATAAAAAGCTACGGAGCGAATTTATCGGTGAGGAATGGAATGCGGCTATTGTGAGAGGAACGGAATATAATACTGGAGACGGGTTAACTATGGCTTTGGCGGTAGGAGCACAGAAATATGGGCAATGGTCCGGCTGCCATTCAATTGGGACGGATTATAATGCTCCAAAAGTCGGTGATTTTACGAAACCTGGAGACATCTTCAAAAAACATTCTTATCCTTTAAGCATCATGCTAAATAAAGATGGAAACAGGTTTGTCGATGAGGGTGCGGATTTCCGAAACTATACATATGCCAAGTATGGAAGGGAAATCTTGAAACAGCCTGATCATGTAGCCTATCAGATTTATGATTCTCAGGTGCGACCGTATCTGCGTAAAGAGTATGATCTTGAAGAGGCTACCATTTATCAGGCGGATACGCTCGAAGAACTTGCTAATTTGCTGCCGGTTAATCAAGCACAATTCTTGAAAACGATTGAGGAGTATAACCATTCTGTACAAGAAGGAAATTATAATCCTACGGAAAAAGACGGTAAAGGAACGGATGGAATTACCCCACCAAAATCAAATTGGGCACTTCGCATTGAACAAGGTCCATTTTATGCTTTCCCGGTAACATGTGGAATCACTTTTTCGTTTGGTGGAATACATGTCAACACGGTAGGCGAGGTATTGAATGAAGAGGAAGCACCTATTGCGGGACTGTTCGCTGCGGGTGAAATGGTCGGAGGGATTTTCTACGAAAACTATCCAGGCGGATCTGGGTTAATGTCAGGATCTGTATATGGTAAACTTGCAGGAACATCTGCCGCTTCGTATGCCTTGGAAAACCGAAGAGACACGGTTACTCAGTAAAGAATAATGGATGAAGATAAGGAAGCCGACTTTTTCTATATTAGAAAATTCGGTTTTCTTTATTTGGAAAGGAAGCGAGAAGAAGGAGGTTTTAAGATGGGTGAAAAAGATCAAGTACTTTCCCAATTTGGAAAAAACGCTGCCAACTATGTGACGAGCAAAATGCATGCGAGTGGAGAAGATCTGGATTTACTTATAAAGATCGTGGAAAAGAACAGAAAGGATAACCTTTTGGACATCGCAACGGGAGGCGGTCATGTGGTCAAAGCTTTAGCTCCACTATTTAAACAAGTGACCGCTCTTGACTTGACCCCTGAAATGTTAGAGAAAGCAGAGAAATTCATCACCTCAAATGGCATTGGAAATGTATCGTTTGTTCAAGGAGATGCCGAGCAGCTCCCTTTTTCCGATCAATCATTTGGGACGGTTACATGTCGGATTGCACCCCACCATTTCCCCAACATAAACCGATTTGTAATGGAGTCAAACCGGGTCTTAGAAAGAAATGGCCTTTTCCTCTTAATAGATAACGTTGCAGCTGAAAAGGATGAATACGATCACTTTTATAACTATATAGAAAAGAAAAGGGATCCTAGCCATTACAGGGCCTATAAAAAAACTGAATGGATTTCACTTATTGAAAACACAGGCTTTATTATTGAAAGTTTTACGACATTCAAAAAAAAGTTCGAATTTAAGAAGTGGTGTGAAATGATGCAGCTTCCTGAAAAGGAACAAAATGAATTGATGGCCTATATGATTGCGGCTGAAAAGGAAACAACCGATTTTCTTTCAATCGAGGTTGTGGAAAACCAAGTTCTCTCTTTTCAAGGGCAGGCGATGTTATTAGTGGCAAGGAAAGAGTGAACAGGTATATTCGTTTCTTTGAGATTTGTACGAAAAGATGAAAAATAAAAGTGGGAAGGTCATCGAATGGAGCGATTAGTAGATACAATGAAAGGCATTTGGCTAGTGATACTATGCGGCCTAGGAGGGGCTTTTCTGGCGTCAACGGGATTATCCATCGGATGGATGATCGGATCCCTGTTGATGTCCGCCCTGCTTTCTTTTTGGAAGCCAGCTTTCTTGAAGTTACCTGATAGTCAATCGAATAGCATGCAAATTTGGTTAAGAACAGGACAATGCCTGCTTGGTATTGAATTGGGCTTACAACTCAACCTTTCCGTGTTGAGAATATTCATGGAAAATAGCATCACGATCATCATCGTCTTGGCTTTATCGTTGTTGTTTTCTTTAGGCTCCGGTTTTCTTTTGTACAAGTTATGTAAAATGGATATGCTGACGAGTTTCTTTTCTACGGCACCGGGAGGTCTTTCAGCTATGCCAGGAATGGCTCAGGAAGCAGGGGCCAATACCGGAGTTGTGACGATCATACAAACCATCCGGATTTTTTTGGTTGTCATGATTGTACCTTTCTTTGTACTTGGGGCTAATCCATTAGCCTCAACTCCGGCTCGTTTTTTCGGTGGGGTGGAAAGTTTTAATGAAGTTGAAATAGGATGGACGCTTGTGCTGGCTCTCGCTGCCTGGGGTGGTTTCCATGTCGGGAAAATCCTCAAGTTACCTGCGCCGTGGCTAGTAGGCAGCATGTTGACGGTTGCATTTTTTCAAGCTTCCGGTTCACTCATTGCCGGGATGGATTTGATTGCCTGGTGGCCAGATAGCATCATGATTGTTTCACAAATTATGATTGGGGCAAGTGTGGGAGCCAAGTTCAATAGGGGAATGTTCGTAGGAATGAAAAAAATTCTGGTCGTCTCTTCATTAAGTACCGTTGCTTTTATATTCATGATGATCCTTTGTGCATATATCGATTCCAGAATGACTGGAATGTCCTTTTTGACTACTTCATTGGCCTTTGCGCCTGGAGGAGTTGCGGAAATGACCGCCACTTCAGTAGCCCTCGAATCCGACCCGATGTTTGTCGTTGCTGTTCAGGTACTCAGGGTGTTGATGGTGTATGTGACTTTGCCGCCATTATTTAAATTACTGAATCAACGAGCGATGCAAAAAAATGGACATCCCGATTTATCAGCATAGTGTTTACGCTATCAATAATTATATTTTGACTGATGACGCCCAGCCCCAGGCGAAGGGGAAGAATAATCCAGCATGGGCTGCCTCTTCTGGGGCGGTCTTTTTTTAGTGTGTGCTTTCTTTCATGAACTGGAAGACTTCTTTTGAAGTGGCGGAACTTGTCTTTGTTGTAGCAGTCCCCTGAACCTATTCATTCTCTACCTATTTTTCTTTTCTTTACTATTCATTTACATAAAACCCCCATATATTTACACTCCCTTCACAGTAGGTTCATCTTCCTGCGGTATATTTTAACTGAATCATCCATTAAATCAGTAGGAGGTCGTTTTCTTGAAACGTTCATTCAGTAAAAAGATTTTGCCTGTTGCCATCATTTCCACACTAGCTCTTGGAAGTCTTACATGGTCGGTCACAAACAACGATGTCCTGGCAAAAGGAAAGCCTAAGAAAGAACCGGAGATTAGAAACGTCATTTTCATGATAGGGGATGGAATGGGTGTCTCTTATACATCCGCCTACCGGTATTTAAAAGATAGACCTTCTACGACGGTGGCTGAAAGGACGGCATTCGATCCATACTTGGTGGGTCAGCAGATGACATACCCAGAAGATCCGACACAAAATATCACGGATTCCGCTTCTGCAGCAACGGCGATGTCAGCCGGGGTGAAAACGTATAACGCAGCAATCGCAGTCGATAACGATAAGACAGAAGTGAAAACGGTATTGGAAGTGGCCAAGGAAAGCGGGAAATCAACTGGTCTTGTCGCCACATCGGAAATTACCCACGCCACCCCAGCATCATTCGGTGCCCATGACGAAAACCGGAAAAACATGAATGGAATTGCTGATGATTATTACCGGGACCTAATAGAGGGTCAACATAAAATCGATGTCCTCTTGGGGGGAGGCCAATCGAATTTTGTCCGGCCGGATGTCGATTTGACAAAAGCGTTCAAAAAAGATGGATATAGTTATGTTACCGATAAAAAGCAGCTCCTAAAGGATAAAAATAAACAGGTGCTTGGGTTGTTCGCTTCAGAAGGTTTGCCTAAAATGATTGACCGCACCAATGAAACGCCTTCATTGGAAGAGATGACGGACTCGGCGATTCAACGCCTGAATAAAGATAAAGATGGATTCTTCTTGATGGTGGAAGGAAGTCAAATTGATTGGGCTGGCCATGATAACGACATTGTCGGGGCGATGAGTGAAATGGAGGATTTTGAAAAAGCCTACAAGTCAGCCATCGAGTTCGCGAAAAAAGATAAACATACCTTAGTTGTCGCTACGGCTGACCATTCCACGGGAGGGTTCTCAATCGGAACGAAGGGAGTCTATAATTGGTCCGGTGAGCCGATTAAGGCTGCCAAACGGACACCTGACTTCATGGCGGATGGCATCGTAAAGGGTGAGGATGTTGAAAAAACCTTGAAAAGGTATATTGATCAAAAGAAAGTGAGACTTACGAACGAGGAAATCCAATCCGTCAAGGATGCCACAACAAGTAAACATGTTACGACGATTGATAATGCAATCGAAGCCATTTTTGATAACAGGTCCAATACGGCTTGGACTACCGGGGGACATACGGGGGAAGATGTGCCCGTCTATGCATTCGGGCCCTACAAGGACCGTTTTGCCGGACAGGTCGATAACACGGATCATGCCACGATCATCTTCGACTTATTAAATAAAGGAAAATAAAACGCTGGGAGGGATTCGGTGAACAAACTACTTTTTGGTGCCTTTTTATTAACCACATTTGGTGCACTTAATACGCAGCCAGCTTTTGATGAAAAACCAAACGTAATAGAAAAGACAGAGGAAAAGGAAAAACCATTGGTGAAGAAGGATGTCTATGTTCCTAACCCCCAGTTACCGGATGATCGTGATTTGAAACAAGTCGGCCAACAGGTTTCCGATTCACGAGGCGAATTGACAGTAAAAGAGTATAAGCCGATAAATGAAACCGTGAAGGTCGGGCCAATCACGGTAGAAATGAAGGATATCAAGGTGATGCATGTGGTTCCGGATTATAGCATGATTGACTTCTTTCATGGTTACACCCATGAACACGCATTCGATATCGTGAAAATGAATGTGAAAGTCCATAATCCTACCAATGCGGACGCCAAGATTTCCCCGGTCGCTTTTCTTCAGACGGATGGGGGAGAACATTTGACTTGGAAAGATGATATTTACCTGGAGAACTTGAATGGGGATATAAAAGCGAAGGGCTCAAAGCAAGGGAATATCGGGTTCATCCTCAAAAAGGAAGATGTGAGGAGGATTTCGGTTCTGACCAGTGATGCCGTAAATGGTGAAGGGAAAGTGCTTTCGAAAGGGAAAAAGGTAGAATTTTCTTTTTAAGAAGTAATGTATGTTTACTCGTCCCCAATCCATACTAAAACTGTGATAGGAACCTCCTATTGCTTTGAAAAGAAATATCCCAATCTTTTACGATGAGGTGATACAACATGAGTTATAAAGATCAATTAGATCCACATTCTCAAAAGTTTCACCATAATTGGACAAGACCTAAGCGTTCGAAGTCTCAAGTAAATGGCCATACGGAAGTATCGCAAACGAACATTATACTAAGAAGCAATGCGAAGGCCCACAGGTGGTAACGGATATTTCTGATCATGGAGAAGGAGACTCGTAACGGGTCTTCTTCTTTTCCTTCCTTAAAAAAATACAAGGGTCCATTGCCTTTTACTGAACCGCTATGTTCATGCCATGGCTTTTCCGCCAAAATTATGATACCATCTACTTTTAAGGACATGGTAGAGCAAGTGTTGGAAAGAGCTTGAACAAGCCCATTATATTCCACTAGAACATAGTGTGATTTATCCATATGACTATTTCCAGCACTCACATACATATACAAATAGAGGACGTGACTTTTGATGATTAATATTAAAATCCCAGCAGCGGATATCAGCATTAAACAAAGAAAACAAGTGATTGAGGGTGATGAAGCCATCATCCCGGAAATCTTCGGATTCATTGATTTCCATTTGATTCCCCGTGATAAGGGCGGCATCATCATGTTTTATAATGAGAAGGACGAGTTGATCTTTGTCGGAAAGGCACGTAAATTAAGACAAAGAGTCAAAAAGCATTTCGAGGATAATGTTTCACCGATTAAAGAACATCGTAATGAAGTGAAAAAAATTGAGGTTATCATCGTAGAAGATGCGATGGAACGTGAAATCTATGAAACGTACATCATCAATACACTTCATGCTAAATACAACATTGATAAAGTATTTTATAAATAATAGGAGAGCTGATTGCATGCGCAATCAGCTTTTTTATGCGTAGAAGCAGATTTACAGGTAAGACTTCCTTATGATCCTATGAAATTTTATTGCATAATCCCAGAATTTATATTGCTAAACTGGAGTTTTGTGACATAATTAGAATAATTAAAATATTTGAATAACTTATCAGGTCATTTGGAGGGGTTTCTGTGTCAAAAGTGAATACGGCAATTATTGCTGGTGGGGGCATCGGCGGGCTTGTTACTGCCCTTAAACTTCACCGCGTTGGTGTATCAGTGCAAGTTTTTGAAAGTGTACAAACGATAAAAGCATTGGGAGTGGGCATCAATCTTCTTCCACATGCTGTACGGGTCCTTACGGAGCTTGGATTAGGGGAAGAACTTCAGAAGATTGGACTGCCTACGGCCGAGTTGAGTTTTTTCAATAAATACGGTCAACAAATTTGGCAGGAACCGAGGGGGTTGAATGCAGGATATCGGTGGCCACAATATTCCATCCATCGTGGAAGTCTGCTGATGCTGCTACTAAAAGCGGTCAAGGAAGAGTTGGGGGAAGACTCGGTCATAACCGGTCACCATCTATCTTCATTCCAACTGTTCGATGATTGCGTGGAAGCTCAATTTGTGAATAAAAAAACAGGGGAAAATCTAGGGGCATATAAAGCAGACATCATGATTGCAGCAGATGGCATCCATTCCACAGTTCGAAAATTCTATTATCCGAATGAAGGTGACCCTAAATTCAGCGGCCGGATTTTATGGCGTGGCATCACAGAATCGTCATCTTTTTTAACCGAGAAGACAATGATCATGGCTGGCTATCAAGACCAGAAATTCGTTGCTTATCCTGTCGATCCTTTGGCAGAGAGTGGTCGTTCGCTTATGAACTGGATTGCGGAGTTGACGATTGAAGGGGATGCGCCTTCCCGAAGTGATTGGAATCGGAAAGTAGAGAAGGAAGTCTTTGCACCAGCTTTCGCCGATTGGGATTTTGGATGGTTGAATGTACCTAAATTAATAGAGGAAACGGAGTCCGTTTTCGAATTCCCAATGGTCGATCGCGATCCTCTTCCACGCTGGTCCTTTGGCAGAACCACGTTGCTTGGTGATGCCGCACATCCGATGTACCCAATTGGTTCCAATGGAGCTTCCCAGGCGATACTGGATGCGGATGCGTTAGGGGAAGCCATTTTAAGTGGAGTACATGCAGAAGCGGCTTTATGTGCTTATGAAGAATCACGTCTTGAGAAGACGGCGGCCATCGTGCTGGCCAATCGTCAGAATGGACCGGAAGAGGTCATGCAGATTGTCGAGGACCGGGCTCCAGGGGGATTCGATCATTTACATGATGTCATATCACAACAGGAACTAGAGGATATTGCCAATAAATATAAACAAATTGCCGGTTTTGACCGTCATGTTTTAAATAGCAGATAAGGGTGAGCAGAATGGTTGAACATATTGTTTTGGTTAAGTTAAGTGAAGATGTAACAGATGATCAAGTGGATGAATTGATTTCTAGGACTCTGGCTCTAAAAGATGTTATACCAGGTTTACTGGATATCCAGCAAGGAAGGAATTTTGCGGGGCGCAATCAAGGGTACGAGATAGGCATGACTGCCAGATTTGAGGACAGGACGACATTTGAAGCATACTTGCCGCATCCATCGCATCAAGCGATTCTTGCCTATTTAGAAGAGATTGGACTTGAAGATTTAATTGTGGTCGACTTTGATACTAATTGATTAAAGGTGCGTGTCATACGCATCTGTCTGTTCTTTTGCTTTTGTGCTTCAACGTACTAAATAAAGGGGAGAAGGTGTAGGATTGAGGACAGTCCATGCTGGTGAAACGATAGATAAAAGTCGTTTTAACCTGTTTCATTTACTATTAATTTTTTGGGGTTTTTTCATTATCCTGGTCGACGGTTATGATGTGGTCATCTATGGTTCAATCGTTCCTTCATTGATTGAGGAGTGGTCCATATCATCGGTGACAGCGGGAGCAATCGGCAGTTATACGGTAATGGGTACGGTTGTCGGAGCGGTCTTTTTTGGCTACTTGGCCGATAAGGTCGGACGTAAGAAAATCATCTTATTTTGTACGGCTCTCTTCAGTCTTTTTACTGCTTTATCCGGTGTGGCTGGTGGACCAGTCTTGTTCACCGTTTTTCGTGTCATTTCAGGAATCGGACTGGGAGGCGTGATGCCGAACGTGATTGCCCTGACAACGGAGTACGCACCGAAAAAGATTCGGAGTGCGATGATTTCCTTTGTATTCTGTGGGTATTCGGTCGGAGCGATTGCAGCCGCCCTAGCCAGCCGTGCCATACTCCCGGAATTTGGATGGAGGCCGATTTTCTGGATTGCGGGTTTGCCGCTATTGATCCTACCCTTTATAGCTAAAGCGATTCCAGAGTCGGCGGTCTTCCTATTGGAAAAAGGGAAAAACGAGGAAGTAAAGCAGATTCTTAAGAAAGTCAATCCAGAGTTAAGTTTGAATGGGGAGACAAGACTCGAAAGAACGGAAGCACCTGAACAAGGTTCAACCATTGTGAAATTATTTGAGAAAAAACGAGGGTTCAGTACAATCATGTTTTGGATTTCCTGTTTCAGCTGCTTTGTCCTGATATATTCGATGAACACGTGGCTGCCGAAATTGATGATCCAGGCAGGGTATAGTTTAAGTTCTAGTTTGCTATTTGTTGCAATGATGAATGTCGGTGCGATCGTCGGAACGATTGCGTTCGGTCCGCTTACGGATAAACTAGGTTTCAAAAAAGTCATGATTCCCCTGTATGTATGTGGAGCCATTGCCCTTGCAAGCATCGGTCTTACACAAAATGCGGTGCTTGCCTATATATTGATTGGTTTCATCGGTGCATCGTCGGTCGGGGTGCAGAATATAAGCAACGCGATGGTATCACAATATTACCCACCTTCCATGCGCTCCAGTGGCGTGGGGGCATCGATGGCGTTCGGTCGCCTAGGTGGGATTTTTGCACCAACTTTTGTAGGCATCCTCTTAACGATGAACCTGCCAGCTCAAATGAACTTTTCCTTGATTGCAATCGCTGCGGTAGTAGGAGCGATCGCCATTGCTTTCGTTCAGGAAAAACATGCACATTACGGCATGGCCGGAGAAGGTCAACCCGAGGAGAAGCGGGCCGTTTAAATCATGAGACAAGGGGCTGTCTAATAAGTCCTTATTCCATTGAATTTCGCAAAAACAAAGAGGCAGAAATGTTGTTAAATCAACGTTTCTGCCTTTTACTATTTATTCAATTACGGGGTAATTACACCTTTTGGGACAGCCCCTGTGTCATTGAAACCTATTCAACAACCTGATGATAGACTTTCGTCAGGATTTTTTTATATGCCCGGTTCATTTCTTCCTCATCCACGTGTGTAAGGTTGCGATTGAACATGATCCATTCCCCGTTGACCATTACATGATGAATGGACGGTTCGCTCGTTTCAAGTAAAAGATTATGCACAGTCGTGGAAAACTCGTCTGTATCGACCTCTGGAATAAGGGGGTTCTTTTTTATGAAGACAAGATCTGCATGAAATCCATCCTTGATTCTTCCACTCATGTTCTGATGATAGGCGGACGCGCCATTTTGCGTTGCCATTTGCCAGATGTTCTCCGCTGTGAACGGATGTGTCGGGGACATCGTTTTGAGTAGATAATAGGCGATTTTCATATTTTCCCATAAATCGGTACTGGCATAATCAGTTCCCATGCAAACATTCAGCCCTTTTTCAAGCATGCTGGATACGGGGGCTATACCTGCTCCAGTGCTTAGGTTCGAGACGGGACAATGGACGACAGAGGAACCTGCCTCAGCTAGTAAATCGATATCTATTTCATTCAAGTGAACGCCATGGAAAAAAATCGTCTTGTTATCGAGTAGCCCTTGCTCTTTATATAACTCGATGGATGACTTTCCGTATTGAGAATAAATCAGGTCCCTTCTCCATTGGTTTTCCATCCCATGCGTGGTATAGAGGGAATCAAAGTCCTTTTTACTAGAAACACAGAGAGCAAGGGTTTCATCCGTGATATCCTCTTCTTCTAGCAAATGCGTACCAAAGTTGACCTGCCCACTTTGCAGATCGTGATATTCCGGAATCTTCTCATAGGTATCGACAAAACCTTTCATTCCAATGCGGTTGATGGTTTCGGCAATCGCATCCGGCCAATTACTTGGCTCTGATTCACTGACGAACGTGATTCCCTTCTTCACCATATCTGCGTAAGCCTTCATACAAATCGTTTCATATTCCCTTCTGGTCAGTGCATCGATTTTCTCAAAATATCCGGATTGAAGGTGTCCTTGTTTGCTGTCATTACACCACTCTTCAATTTTCATATCCCTTTGAAGTCCTTGGGCAGTTAATGAATAACCATGAAAATGAGCATTGTATAATCCAGGTATTAGTATATATCCTTCACAATCCATTTCTTCGACAGAAGCATTCCCTTCAGAGAGAGAAGGATTTGTGACGATTTTCCCTTCATGTATTAACAGATTTCCCCTTGAAATGGCATACTCTTCATTCAAATATGTTGCGTTTCTTAATAACATGCATTCCCCTGCCCTCTTAAATGATAGTGTTTAACAAATAATATTTATTTTACCACCATGTTCCATTTAATTTTTCCTTTTCTTGACCGATAAAAGAAAAGGAAACTATTACTCCTTGGGAACATATTTACCGTCCACTTTAATTGTGGGCTTTTTATATGAAAAGGGATAGATAAGCGTGACCATTACAAAAGAAATAGAGGGGTAAAAAGAATGAAATTATCCATAAAGAATAAGTTACTACTAAGCTTTTTTCTTGTCTCCATCATTTTTGGAGTTTCAGCTTTCATTTCTTATCACAGTATGAAAGATATGAACAAGAAGTATGATTATATTCTTGATAATATCTCCGAGGTTCAATCAATCACTCAAAGTATCCAGACGGATGCAGCACGTCAGGTAACGTATTTAAGAGGATATCTATTATATGAAACACCTGATATGAAAGAGAAGATGTATGAATCGAATGAAAACATCAATGAATTAATAAAAGAAGCGAGAGATTTGTCGCACTCAGATAAAATGACCAAAGAGCTCGATGGAATCAAAGCATCAAATGACGAATGGATTGAGGAGAGTCGTAAATCTGTAGAAGCGGTACGAGCCGATCCTGAAAAAGCCAAGTCCCTAGCCCGGGATAATGTGGTTCCCATCAGTACCAAAATGGTTGAGCAAACGAATTCATTCTATACATGGATCAAAGACGACATCATGGTGCAAAAGGTGAAAGAGGTTCAGGATAAATCAAAGTCGGCAACTAAGAAGATTATCATTCTAAGCCTGATAGCTTTCGTGCTTGCGATGGCTGATGGATTATTGATTTCAAACGTTATTTCCAAACCAATCGAGAAGTTGAGTAAAATGGCTAACCGGGTCGCTGAAGGAGATTTGAATATAGAAAAAATCGAGGTAAGAACCCGCGATGAGATTTATGTGTTAAATCAATCTTTTGAAAAGATGACCCAAAATCTGCATCATACGATTACGGCCATCTCCTCCAATACGAATAAAGTTACATCATCGGCTGAGCAATTAAGTGTCAGTTCTGAACAATCGAAATTGGCAGCAGAAACAATCGCTCTTTCGATACAGGAAATCTCCGGGGCTTCTGAAAGTTCAACAAGGCAACTGGAAATTAGTCTCGGTTCACTGAATGAAGTGAGCCAGGGTGTGGAACGGATTACCGAAAGTACGGCTAGCATGTCAGAGCTTTCAAAAGAAACCGAGAAACAGGCAGAAGAGGGCAGCCACTATGTCGAGGAGAACTTGAAGCAAATGAGATTCATCCATGAATCGGTTAACCAATCGAATCAGGTTATCGATTCTTTATCGGAACGTTCTAATCAAATCGGGAATATTATCGATGTAATCACGGGCATTGCTGGACAGACGAATCTATTGGCATTAAATGCAGCAATCGAAGCGGCAAGGGCGGGCGAACATGGTAAGGGATTCGCCGTGGTGGCCGATGAAGTGAAGAAACTAGCTGAACAATCCCAGAACTCTACTAAATTGATCACGGATTTAATCATGGGAATGCAAGACGACACAAGGAATTCTGTTACGATCATGAAAGACGTGATGGATAATGCGGAACAGGGCGTGAAGGTTTCAGTGGAAACATCGAATAAATTCGCCCAGATCCTTCAAAGTACGAGAGACATTACTCCGAAAATCGAGGAAATCACGGCTTCTATTCAACAAATTTCAGTCAGTGTAGATGAAGTATCGGAAACGTCGAATAAATTAACGGCACACGCACAGGAAAATGCGGCCAATTCAGAAGAAGTGGCGGCTTCAACGGAAGAACAACTGGCATCGATGGAAGAAATCAATTCATCCGTGCATTCATTGACCTCTATGGCAGATGAGCTAAAGCAAGTGGTTCGTAAATTCCAGATTTAAAGATGTATTTTTAGAAAAAAGCAGGCTTCCTGACATGGTCGGGGAGCCTGCTTTTTCTTTATGTAGATATTTGATGTTGAGTAGGGAACCAAGGGGAAATCGAAAAAGCTTACGAAAAAACTTGCAAATAGTAATCATTACGTTTTATTATATAAAGGTAAACATCATAAACCGTAATCATGACGATTAAGGATATTTATAAAACATTTAGGAGGGAACAAACATGAGAGTAAACATTACCTTGGCATGTACAGAGACGGGAGATCGGAATTATATAACGACGAAAAATAAGCGAAACCATCCTGATCGAATCGAATTGAAAAAGTACTGCCCGCGCTTAAAGAAACACACACTTCACCGTGAAACAAAGTAATCCGGGTACAATATAATCATTTTTATAGAAGGGGAGATAACTAAGGTGGCAAAAAAGTCAATGATAGCAAAGGCAAAAAAACAGCTGGAAACAGTAGAGAAGTATGCAGAGGTTCGACAGGAACTTAAAGTGAAAGGAGATTATGCAGCATTGGCCAAGCTCCCAAGGGATGCTTCGCCAACACGTATTCACAATCGGTGTGGAGTTACGGGAAGACCACGTGGATATATGCGGAAGTTCAACATGTCCAGGATCGTTTTCCGTGATCTTGCACATATTGGGCAAATCGCGGGCATCAAAAAGGCAAGCTGGTAATCTAAGATAGAATGAAAAAGGTGATCACTGTGCATTTACAGCCGGAATCACCTTCTTCTAGCATTTGATATTCTCCTATTCAAACCCCCGATAATTCTGTTGAAGTCCCATTCTTAACGTGGAAATCTCTTGGTTGATTCAAGTAGGTTTCATCATTTCTATTTTCCTAGTACATACTTAATTAGTTATTCATCTTTATCTACGACCGTAATAAAATCTGCCCTCAATACTTGAAAGTGGACATATGATTTAGGGTTAAAATCCAAAACCTTTATCATTCTTCGAAAATTTTACCGGGTTAATCTAAAAAATAAAATAGTTTTGTACTAGATTAAGAGAATGTCATTATTGTATTCCCTTTTCATCCGATACTTCATATAATTGAAGAATCTTACCGGAAGAAGGATGGAATATGCATATTTTTTGGACGATTTATTTAGGGATTTTAGGAACGGTGGCGATTGCTTTTTTGCTTAAAGGCCTTCGTACCCCCTCTTTAATAGTGGATTTCATCATTTCAGTTATTACGTGGATCGGACTATTTGGATTTGTGACGAATACAGCCATACTCACGCCTCTTATATGGAAATTCGTGTTTGTAGGTGGTTTGCTGTGGGATGTACTTTTCAGTTATATCGGAAAGCATGATGATGGAGAAGCAGCAATGGAAGATATATCAGGACGTGCGAAAAGTATCCTCATCGGAGTCACATTACTCATTACACTCGGACCGTTATATTATGGGTTATATCAATATGCATTCTAAAGGAAAGGGCCAATAGGGTCTTTTTTTGATTAGTTCCCTGTATTTTTTTAGTATGGTATGTTATTAAATGACAATAAGTAGTAATATTGAACTACTAAATGGATATGGGGGCTAATAATATGGGTTTTCTCAAAAGTGCCGGTGAAGGTGCGGGATGGTTAGTTGGCGGTGTGACTGGAGGCATTATTAAGGGAGTTGGAGAATTAACGGGATCTAAGTTCATCCAAGAGGTTGGCGATGGTGTTAAGAATTCAACGGAGTTCACAGGTAAGCAACTAGGGAATGTTGCTGAGGGAGTTTGGAATCTTGGAAGTGGACTAGTATCGAAAGATGATGGGAGGGTGGATCAAGGGTTCAAGGATTTAGGGGACGGTGTTGGGAATACAGCGAAAGCAGTGGGACAAGGTATTAAGGCGACGGTGGGGAATGTTGGAGATGTAGCCGGAGGACTTAGGGATGGAGACGAAACACGTTGGAAAGAAGGATTACGCAATGTTGGGAAAACAGTCGCCGTTGGTGCGTTGGGGGTATCCATTTTGGATATGGCGGACGTTATTGATGTAAATGGGAATGAAGGCGGATTGGATGGTTCGGATCTTGCACTAGAAAATGGGTCAGATGGAGCGTATATAATAGAAGAAAATCATCAAGAACATGGTGTGGAACCTCATTGGCGGACATTGGAGAATGGAGAGAGAATTTGGATTGATGGTGATGGGGACAGCAGTATCAATCAATCCGTGGAAGAAGGCGGAGGTTGGAACCAGAGCAATCCTGATTACCGGATACCTGTAGACGAAGCTTGATAACTATTTATTTTATTGGACTCATTAAAAAAAGCAGAAGCTGATCGCTCTGCTTTTTGTGTTCATCTCTGGAAGAACTCGATCCATTCTTTCTCTGGTCCGTATATGTAGAAATAGCGATAGCCGTTTGGCAAGGTGACGATTTCTTCATCAATCAGTTCGACATTCTCAAGGCTTTGGATCCGCGCGTATTCTTCTTCGATATCATCCACGGTAATGGCAAAGTGGTGAATCGTTGCTTCTGATGGCAACGTGTCACTATATCCTTGGATCAATTCAATTTCGGTTTCATCTGAACCGTCATACCCAAGAAAGGCAAGCTGAATGATACCATTCGTATGGGGTACACGCGCTTTCAATTTCAAATCCAACACTTCTTGATAAAAGGATATGGATGTTTCTAGATCTCTTACAACGATGCCGATATGATCGACTTTCTTCATAGTCAAAGGGGATTCCTCCTTCTTGTTGTTATTAAGCAATATTAGTATATATGATTAGGTATAAAATTACAGTAATATAAACAAAATAGTCTGAATGATTTAAATTCTAGCGATTTCCCCCACTTTACTGGATTTTTTATTGAAAAGGAAAAGAATTGCCCTTTTTTAAAGCAAAAATTTGTTTCTGTATGGAATAGTAGATATACTATGGAAACAAACCCATTTTAAATGGACTTGAGAGGAGAGATTATGATGGGAAGTATTCGCGAAGGTGAAGTGTTTACCCTTACTGACGACAGTGATCAAGAGCACGAGGTTGAAGTTCTGGGAACATTGGATGTTGAAGGAACGGAATATGTAGCTGTAGGTTTGCTAGAAGACATTGAAGAAGACACAGAGGAAGATATCGATATTTTCTTTTTCAGAGTTGAAGGCGAAGGAGAGTTAAATGATATCGAAACGGACGAGGAGTTCGAAAAGGTATCATCTGCTTTCGAAGCGGCTTTTGATCCACAAGATTGATGACTAGAAAAGACGGCACATCTACGTGTCGTCTTTTCTTATGTATATCGTGTTAAATTATTGTGCGTATACCATGATAGTGGTTACATGCTTCTATGAACCAATAGTTGAAGAATGTAAATATAATTCATTTTAAGAGAAGAGCTAAATCTGCATGACTGATTTAGCTTCTTTTTATTGGGTTTTCACTACATTGATAGTGAAAACTACTATAAAATACTGGTAAATGATTTACTGTTACTGTAAAATTGAGTAAGTGAATTTTCGGAATTGGAAAGGAATAAATCTGTTGAAAAAGCTAATTAATGATAGACAAGGGCAAGTGGAAGAAAAAGTAGATGATATCACAAAGCAGCTTCAATCTTTCATGGAACAAAGTGCGGATGCCATTTCCATCGTTGATCTAGATGGTAAAACCCTACAAGTTAATGCTGCCTTTGAGGAGTTTTTTGGCTGGATGAATGACGAGGTATTTGGTAAGCCTTTTCCGATCATCCCCGATTTCCTGAAGGAATCTGTTGACGAGTTGCATAATAGGGTCAAGTCGGGGGAACAAGAGAAGGGCTTCGAAACGGTCAGACAAAGAAAAGATGGCCAGCTAATTGATGTGAGCATCACCCTTTTTACGATCAGGAATAACGAAGATGAACCGACGGCATTGGCGTTCGTATACAGGGACATTACGAATCAAAAGTTGGCTGAAATAGCGTTGAGGGAGAGCGAAGAACGGTATCGCAACCTGATCGAGGTGTCACCTGAAGCAATCTTTGTGCATCGTAATGGAATCATTGAGTATATGAATCCCGAAGGTGCCAGAATGCTGGGCTTGTCTGTGGAAGAAATTATGGGGAAGTCCGTTTTTCAGTTCGTGCATCCCGATTCTCAAGACACGGTCGGCAAGCGAATAGAAGTGATGAGAGATGAGGGGAAGACGGTCGAGTTACTGGAGCAAAAGTTCAGGCGCTTTAATGGTGAAGTATTTTATGGTGAAACCATCGCCCTTCCGATTATTTATAAGGGACGACCAGCCATCCAAGTTTTCTGTAGAGATATTACCGAACGTAAGAAGACAGAAGAATTATTATGCAAGACGAATATGCTTTCTGCGGTCGGTCAGATGGCGGCGGGCATTGCCCATGAGATAAGGAATCCACTAACTGCCATCAAGGGATTTTTGCAATTAATGGGTGAAACGCCTGACAAGCAGGAATACCTTGACCTGTCAGTGAAGGAAGTGGACAAGATCGAACGGTTGGCTAAAGAGTTTTTATGTCTTGCCAATCCCCAATTGCAAACATGTGAACATACCCGGATACCTGCCATTTTAGATAGTGTCATAACGTTGGCCAAGCTTCAGGCGAATCTGAACGATGTCGAAATAACGATGGAAACTAAAGTCGACGATTCAACAGTATTTGGTGAACCTAATCTATTAAAGCAAGTGTTTACTAATGTAGTGAATAATGCGATTGAAGCCATGGAAAATGGCGGGAAACTTCATATCCAGTTGGATGAATATGATCCAGGGAACCTGGTCATCCGCTTCATTGATTCGGGTAGTGGGATGACAGAGGAACGAATGAAGCATTTAGGTGAGCCTTTTTATAGCACAACGGAAAAAGGGACCGGCCTGGGACTAATGGTGAGTACAAAAATCATTCATGAGCATCAAGGGCAAATTAAATTTAGTAGCGAGGTCGGCAAAGGAACCACCGTCGATATCATCCTCCCTATTCAAAGGCACATTAAAAGGTGACGAGAGCCAGAGCTAACGTCACCTTTTGTTTTTTATAATTTGACGATTGTCCGTCCCTTTGCTTGACCTTTCAGTAAGGTAGGCAGGACATCGGGAAGTTCCTGCAAGGAAATTTCCTGTTGAATGAGCTGTTCTACATGATCCAACTTAAAGTCGGTTGCTAGGCGTTTCCAAACTTTCAGCCTCGTATCCATAGGGCAATTCACTGAATCGATGCCAAGCAAGCTGACGCCTCTCAAAATGAATGGGAAGACAGTCGAAGGCAGGTTTGTCCCTCCGGTTAATCCACTGACCGCCACCGATCCACCATATTTAACTTGGCTCAGGACAGAGGCCAATGTTTCTCCACCGACCGGGTCAACGGCACCAATCCATTTTTGCTTGCCAAGTGGACGAAGCGTGCCATCATAGACATCTTCACGGGATAAAATCTTCGTAGCGCCCAGTTCCTTTATGTACGCGTGTTCTGATTTTTTCCCGGTGCTCGCTTCTACCGAATAGCCGAGCTTGGAAAGAATCGAGACGGCAAAACTGCCGACGCCTCCAGTGGCTCCTGTGACGAGAACATTTCCGTCCTCTTGCTTGAGTCCATTTTCTTCTAGACGCATGATGGAAAGTGCAGCGGTGAAACCGGCAGTTCCGATAACCATGGCTTCTTTCAATGTTAGGCCTTCAGGGAGCGGGACAACCCACTCTGCTGGAATACGGGCGAACTCACTGTAGCCCCCGAAGTGTGAAACGCCAATCTCGTAGGAGGTGGCAATCACTTCGTCTCCTTCTTTGAAACGGGAATCCTTAGATGAAACGACAACACCTGCCAAATCGATGCCAGGGACAATCGGATAGCGGCCAACGATGTTTCCGTTAGGGATCGTCGCTAGGCTGTCTTTATAGTTCACGCCAGAATAATGCACGCGGATGAGCACTTCACCTTCTGGAAGATCGCTGAGTGAAAGTTGCTGAATGGTTAAGGAAAAGTCATCTTCTTGTTTGTTTACGAATAAGGCATCAAATTGTTGGGTCATTGTTTTTTCCTCCTTTTTTAGTGAATATTCCCTATTATAAGAGAAGAAACGCACGCTGTATAATAATTGAATCTGAAAACACAGCGCTTTCTTTTCTTTCTCTTGCTAAAAATGGTACTATTAAGACTGATTCAGTTCATTTTAAAGGAGATGTTTTATAATGGCTAAAAAAGGATACATATTGATGGAAAACGGAGAGAAAATCGAATTTGATCTTTTCCCTAATGAAGCACCAAACACAGTGGCTAACTTTGAGAACCTGGCAAACACAGGCTTTTACAATGGTGTAGTCTTTCACCGTGTCATCCCTGGCTTCGTAAGCCAAGGTGGAGATCCAACAGGTACAGGTGCAGGCGGAAGCGGCACACAGATCAAATGTGAAACAGCTGGAAACCCGCACAAGCATGAAGCAGGCAGCTTGTCCATGGCGCATGCCGGAAAAGATACGGGCTCAAGCCAATTCTTTATCGTTCATGAACCACAACCGCATCTAAACGGTGTTCATACTGTATTCGGTAAAGTAACATCAGGTCTAGAAACGGCTAAAGCAATGAAAAATGGCGACAAAATGGAGAAAGTAGAAGTTTTTGACGCTGAATAATAAATGAATAAAGAGGGGGCCTAGGCTCCCTCTTTTTCGTTATAATAGCTTTTTTAGTGGACCAAACAGGATGTTGAATATTTGTGTAGGTCCCGGCATTTCCGGAAAGAGTATGAGAAGGATTGCCAGAACCCACCCGATGGCCAGTAAAAGGACCACCGTTTTTTTCTCTCTTTTATGGGAGCGGTCGATTTTAGGATAGTTGAAAAGAAAAAGGAGGAAGAGTAAGACAGTCACTCCCAATATAGCGGCCATTTTCAAATCCTACTCACCTCTCTTTATCGTTCCTAATGTTTTCGTCATCAAACCTGGTTCTTGTACTTTCAAATGGATATCCATGTTTATTGTGACTTGTGGGAAGACATACTTCCAATGGTCTTTTACCTTTTCCCACTCTTCTGGATACTTTTGATGAAAGGATTCAGCAATACCGAAGGCATCCGTCCCCATGCCATCCCTCACCTCGGTAATGGCAGCCTCTATATCTCGTTCCATTTCATGCTGTAAATAGGTCTCAATCTGCTTCGAGCTAGATTCCTCCATGATATCCAGATTGCTGCCGTTCTGAACCAGTAAACCGTCTACGTTCACATCAACCGTTACACTCCACTTTCCGTTTTCAATCTTGGGAATCAGCTTTGTCGATTGCCGAAGTGGGTGCACCGAGATTTTCCTTCCATCTGGGGTCGATGTGGTTATCGCTCCCAATTTATTTTGATTCCGGATCCATAGCAAACCTTGCGTGACATCTTCTTTAATCGATCCTACCATTTTATCCTCTTTGAAAATAGCGACACCAGAAAACGTGGTAATGGTCTCTGTTGCCTTTTCTGGTTGATCAGGCTTGGATATTTCAAGAAGGGGGAGTATGCCGCCCTTGGAATCACTGATGGTCATCAGCTGGAAATCCTTGACTGTGATCGGTTTTTTTATATACAATTCCGATGATTTTTGTAAAACATCCCCCATATAACTTTCTAGAGCGGGGACCAATTCGAGTATCTCGGAAGCCGGCCCCTTGCTGATAAATAAGTCACCACGTGCCCGGGGTTGAGGATGGCGATTGATGAAATCAATCTGATCATTCAAATGGCCTTTAAGGGCAAATTTTTCTCCGAAAATAAAGGCATCACAGTGGCCCCAGAAAATCTGGCGAGAAAATAACTTTTGCAGGTTCACCATGGCATCCGCCATATTTTCCCCTGTTGCGGATTTAACGAGGACAAGGCTTTCGACTCCACCCGTCCCAGGACCGGCTCCTTGCTGTTGACTGCTGGCGGCCCGGGGAATGAAAACCTGGATGGTAACTTTCACTTGATCTTCTTCTGTAATATCTATCCCCGCTGCCATGACTAAGGCCATATTGGAAAGTTCTTTGCTACCCCAACAGCCAGATAGGGTACAAGTGAAAAAGCAAAGCATGGTCACTGTAATGGCTTTTTTGATTGGCTTGGAAAGAATGGTATTCATGCTTTGGAGTCCTTTCCTCTCATCCTAAGGTTTTTCTGATTGGGGTGGTTGTCTTCATTAAAAAATCTCCTCCGCTTCTGTAAAGATTGCCAAGGTGCCCGGAATAGTGCGTCTTGCCATGAACCATTCTTCAAAGGAGGTAGGTAAGGTACCCCAATGGAGGTCAACTTGCATAGATGAATGACGATAGTGATGATCCCAAGCATCAGCCCGAATAATCCCAGTGTCCCGGCAAGGAGGATAATGGGGAAGCGTAATAATCGTAAGGCGATGCCTTGCGAATAGCGAGGCACTAAAAAGGAGGCGATTCCTGTAAGAGAAACGACGATGACCATCGGAGCGGAAACGATTCCGGCTTGAACCGCGGCCTGTCCGATAACTAGCCCCCCGACGATGCTGACGGCTGCACCGATTTGTTTAGGAAGCCGGAGTCCTGCTTCCCTTAGAGCCTCGAAGGTGACCTCCATCAGGATTGCTTCCACGAATGCCGGAAATGGTATGGCTTCCCGTGATGAGGCAATGGTAATTAACAGGGGGGTCGGAATCATTTCCTGGTGAAAAGTCAGGATGGCGACATACAAGGACGGGAGGGTAACCGAGAAAAAAATAAATAGGTAGCGTAATAGCCGTACAGAAGAACCGATTAAAAAGCCAAAATAATAATCTTCCGGTGACTGGATAAAAGAATAGAAACTGACCGGGGCGATTAAAACGAAAGGTGTCCCATCGACTAGGATGACGATACGTCCTTCCAGCAAATTGGCAGCCACAACATCGGGTCTTTCCGTTGTTAGCAATTGTGGAAAAGGCGAATATGGATTGTCCTTGATGGATCCCTCGATATATCCTGTTTCCAGAACACCATCCAATTCAATCTCGTTGATCCTGGTTTTCAATGTCTCCAATACTTGTTTATCAGCCTTACCCTCTATATAGGCAATGACAACCTCCGTTTTTGTATAACTCCCCACTTTTACTGATTCCATTTTAAGCGTGGGGGAGCTGATTTTTCTGCGAATGAGAGATGTGTTGGTTTGTATGGATTCGATGAATCCTTCGCGGGGACCACGTACCAAACTTTCTGCTTCGGGATCCTCAATCGGACGCTTTTCAAGTTTAACAAGGCCTAGTGCAAGGGCATAATCCATTTTTTGTACCAAGAGAATCGAGTAGCCGGTAGAAAGATAGGTGATGCAATCGGCAAACGTACGAATTTCTTTTGTATCAAGAACTTGAAGCCTTTCTTTCACGGCTTCATGGATGTCAGAAAATGAGAGGGACTCTTCCATCAGCGTATTCATCACATTATTTTCAATTTGTTTCGTATCAGATAGTCCTTCCATATAAAGGATGGCGGCATCCGTATGTCCCCCAATGCAAAAGGTCCGAAAAACCACATCGTAACAATTGGAATAAGTCGCTTGTAAATAGGAAAGGTTTTTGGGAAGATCCTTAAATAGCGGCAAGTCCTGCTTTATTTTCTCTTGTTCGGATTGGTTCATGACATGGCCTACTCCTTTCTACAGGCTAGTTTTTAGTTAGGGATGAAGAGCCATTCGGAACTTCTTTCTTCTGGTATAAACGTCTTTTCAATTTAGCTATTACTAATAGCAGGACCGGGAGCAGTGTCAACATGAAGGGAAGCAAAAAAGGAAAGACGGTTCTAGTGAACTCGGTCTGACCCTGTAAGTTGTAAAACTCCCAAAAACCAAATAATGTAACCAGGAATCCTAACGGTAAGATAAGCGGTTTATAGCTAGGAAGATTCAGGCACTGAGCTGTACCCACAACTAGGATATAGAAGAACACCGTGAGCTTGATGTATGCCCCAAGCATCCATCCTGGTATGATCGCCGCTTCAAGGTGCTCAAAGAAATTCATGAAACTGATGTAGCGAATCGCCTTGAATACGGGAAATGTGTAGTAGCTCGTGAGATCACCGAAAAGGAACAAGGCAGTTAGATTCAAACAAATAAGGCTCAGCATAATGGCGATGATGGAGATGATGATCCATTTCATCCCCTGCTTTCGATCCCTAAGGAATGGTAGAAGTACCGCAATGATAAAGACTTCACTGAACCAAGCCTGTGGAACGGCGGCGCCTAATAGTGGCGGCTTTAGGCCATTTTCCAATATCGGATAAATCCTGGTCGTATCGTAGTCCTGAAAAAGAATCAACATAATGAATGGAATCGGGATGATGAATATGGGAATGAAAAGAGATGAAGCACGTCCCAGCACCGATACACCGCCAGAAACGGCGAAGGCAGACACCAAGACCAGGCTACCCATGATGACGACTCTTGGCGTTTCCGGCAAAAAAGTAATGATGATGAAATCGGCATACTCCCTTAAAATGAAGCCCGACATGTAAAGGAAAAAGAAAACATACAAACAAGTCAGGGCCTTTGAAGGAAACTTGCCTATAATATGCCGGCTGTATTCGAATATCGTTTCATTCGGGTACATCTTATGTAATTGGTATAGGATATAAGCTGTGAAATAACCATTCAATGAGCCAATGATTGGAGATATCCACATATCTCGCCCCGCATAGGAATGGGATATAGTTGGCACGCTCAAAATGGCTGTAGCAAAAATGGTTGGGTAAATAATCAGTGCCAATTGATAGGAAGTAATTTTTCCGTTTTCAAGCATGCTTGTCCCTCATTAATTTTTTTTATAGTATCTCTCTTAAAAGGGAAATTACGCATCTTTCATGAAAAAGGACGAAAAAAAGAACAGCTGGTTCCTGTTCTATAGAGAAGCATCATGATCGGTTTATATTGGCAAAAGTAAAGGGATACTGAACACTTGTCATGGATTCTGAAGTCTCCCATAATTTTTCTGAAGTGTCTTTGTCATATAGAGAATCGATGATGGGATCTTTTTTAGGGAAGCCCTTTCTTCCCTTTTTTCCATCTGGGCCAATATATTCCCCACCTCTTAAGGTAGGTTCCGTTGCTGCATAAAGCGTGGGAAGGGCACCCATATTGGCGGGCTGGGTGAAGGTCTTGGACAAATAGTGGACAAACTTATTCAGGGGCTTGCCAGATCCGCGCGACATGAGGTTTGTATGGGAAAGTCCAGGGTGGCAGGCGACACTGATCGAGTTTGCTTGGTGCTGTTCGAACTTGTTTTGCAATTCCCGGGAAAAGAGAAGGTTGGCAAGTTTGCTTTGGGCATAATACCTCATTGGTTTATATTGATCCTTCCCATCCAAGTGATCGAAGTTTATGGTCCCGTTATTGGCGGCTAAACTGCTTAATGTGACGACCCGTGATTTTGGCGTCGAAAGGATTTTGGGAAGCAATAGGCCTGTCAAGGCAAAATGCCCAAGGTGATTGCTTCCGAATTGTAGCTCGAACCCATCCTTCGTTTGACTATAAGGGGGAATCATGACCCCTGCATTGTTGATTAGAATGGATAAGGAATCGTAGTTCTCCAAGAATGAATCACTAAACTGATGAATGCTCCTCAAATCACTTAAATCGAGTGGCATCACGGAGACATTTGCCTTAGGATGGGCAGACGTGATTCGATCCACCGCCTTTTCCCCTTTCGAAGCATTCCGGACAGCAAGAATGACTTCTGCTCCTTTCCCCGCTAATACAAAAGCCGTTTCAAAACCAAGGCCGCTATTCGCCCCTGTAATCACAATCGTCTTCCCCTTTACATCTGCCATTTGATCGCCATTCCACTTTTCATTCATGTACATCGACTCCTTTCCTGCTCATTCTCTCTCTATCATATACCCATATTATTCCTATATGTCTCGTTTTAAGAGGAATAAAAAGTAAAAAGTGGCCCTCTTTTATAAAGGGGCCACTAATGACGTTTAATCTGGCAAGAGGGTATTAGGAATCTTAATGGGACTGGACAGTTTAGAATGATCACGATAGGAACGATAGGAGATGATATCGTGATTTTTGATGTGGACGTCCAACTGAAGGATGTGGGCATTTTTCATTTCCAAATGGTAGGTCGCTCCTTCTTTCTTTAGAGAATAAAAGGTATAGGTCTTCCCTAAAAGCTCCTTGTCGTTTCGATTCGTCTCCGGTTGGTTTTGAATATAAAGAGCGAGCTCCATAATTGTGATGGAGGTTCCTCCCGTAAGTTCTATTATCTTTTCCTTCATATAATCTACAGCATGACTCAGAGAGGCCTGTGCCCTACCAGCAAGTTTTTTTACCTTATCATCCATGAAGTCTTCTCCTTTTTATTGGGTCATACATGTAGTATGGGGCACATAGCTTAGGCTTTATACAAAAAACCTCTGTCCCTTGAGGGAACAGAGGAAGAGTGATTATTTTAGAGAACCGGGAAAGAACTTGTTCAAATAGCTACCGGCAAATCCAGCAATATAGGAAAGAATAAAGCTACCGATAAAGACCTGGACAACACTGACGCCGAGGGAGAAGGTAATGGCATTTTCTCCATCCCCCATATCAAATAGACCATTCAGCGAAATTGCCGAGAAAGATGCTATTGCGCTAACGAATAGACTATATACAAGGCTTAGTACAGCCAGTGATACGAATGAAGACTGTTTGGACTTAGCCATAGAATAACCGGCAAATATTAGCAATAAGATAGGAAGGATCATCGCTAGCTTCAAGTAAAGGTCGATGTTCGTAAAACTGAAAAATAAATCTAGATATGAAAGATCTCCTCCTTCCATAACGTCACCATCCGTGCTAAAGCCGGAGAATACGGAGAAACTAATTTCTCCACTTTCTCCGTCCCCTTCTCCTTTTAGGGAGAGTGGGGTGAAATGGAGCATACTATAAACGATGGAAGATAATTGCACACCTAGATAGCAGGCTGCCAAGGTGGTCTTTTCTAAAATTTGTTGACTAACACCAGGTACATCAAGGACCGAGAGCATTTCTTTTGCATCATTCATTTTACTGATAAGGATGGCGACCATTACAATGGTAAGTGTAACGAAACCACGGATAAATGCAGAAAACCCTTGGTGGACGGCATTCCCATAAGGAATCAATGATTCAAGTTGCTTGGTTATTTGGCGGTAGTTAATACTAAATAACATCCCCAGCATGCTAAAGACGATTCCAAACAATAAACCTTTAAAGAAGGTTTGGAAGAATGGATAAGCAGTTGTTATGGCTAGATTCAAGCTTTCTCCGCTTTCAGAGTGCTTGATTTTATAATCAAAACCACTGAATAGAGATAAGAACGTCAACAAAAGGCTGTAAATCAATGCTATTCCAACGGCTCCTGAAAGGAAAGATTGTATAGAGATATCAGTATGTTTCTTTCTGTATACAATGCCACTTAAGAATAAGCATAATAAGGGAATTATAATGAATAAAACATATGTGAAGGAAAGGCTCAATTCGCCGGACCCTTTATAATCTTCATATGAGTTATTGCTTTCCATATCTAACGTATAACTTGGTGAAAGTGTATGAGACATCATGACCGTATCTGAGAATCCGAATATAGCTCCAGGTTCTTTGAATTTGAAGCCAGACTCATCCGCCATGTTTTCGGCAGCTTCCTCTGGGGTGAACCCAAACGATTCTTCAAATATGTCCTCATAAAAATTAGTATTTGTCGTATACACTAAAAGATTTAAAAGAAGCATGAGAATAAAAGCTGCAATGGCAGGTATAAGGGCTTTTCGTAATGTATCTTTAGATAATAGAGAAGTAAACGAGAAGGTCCTTGAATTTAATATTCGTGGTGTTACTTTCTCGTTCATGGAAATCTTTGTTGTGCCGAATTTAAGTAGGGAGTTTCCGCAAGATTTGCAGTAATTATCAATCTTGTTAGTTCCTTCTCCACATTCGGGACAAAAGTTCGTTTCATTATTTACTAATTGTAACTGTTGCAGAGATGATGAATTTCCTAGTGCAGTCCCATCATGTGAGCAATAGTTGCTATAGTCCGGATTAGATTCTCCGCATGTTGTACAGAACATAGCTATCCTCGTCTCCTTTCATTTCATTCATGATGTCTTTAAACCGCAACAGTTGCAGAAGACAGCATGTAATGGGATTTGTTCTTCACATGAAGGACAGGAAGATGTTTCTATTTGAGTATCCAATTTTGGTAACTCCACTTTGGCTCCGCAGCCTCCACAAAATTTATCTTCACTGGTGACCGGAGACCCACATGAACTACAGGCATGCTCTGTTTGACTTTGAGAGTTCAATTCAGTAATAGACTGTTGTGCCTTGTATATGACGTGGTCAAATTCCATTAAAGATGTCATTTTTTTTGTCAGTTCTTCAGTGGGATGGATCTCGTTGCTACGTAATTTTTTATATAATTCCTCCCCTAACTGTAAAAGTATTTCGTTCCGTTTCATACCGGTTTCTTGTATGCTTCTTTTGTACTGGTTAATCGTTTGGGCGTTTTGAAGCTTTTGTTTGTTCGTTTGTAAGCTATCCTGAATCTTATTGAGTCCACTTCCTAGCTTATCTTGCAATTCATTCAAATTTACCACTCCTTCATATTTTCCTAAGCTATCAAATAATTCAAAAGTTATATGTATAATTAGATAGTGATAGGTCTAAATTCATAAGATTTGTTGCGTTGTCATGTTACATAATATAGTATTATTGAGATAATATGAATCGATTTTTATAATTTAGCATATATTTTAAGTGAAAAAAGGGGAGAAAACATTGCATTGTAATAATTGTGGGGAAAAAATAAGTGGAAATAAGGCCTTTTGTACTAAATGTGGAACGACTATAGAAAATCAGAATCCTATTGCTGAAACACGGACAAAAAGTCCTAGATCGGGTTCTTTTTTTAAGTCGAAAAGTTCTAAGGTTCTCTCCATTTCTGTAATCCTATTACTAATGGTTGGATTTGCTGGTTATATAACAGTACAGAGTATGTATAAACCGGCTAAAGTAGTTAAACAATTTGAAGATGCCATTAAAAGTAACAATACTAAGGACGTAGCGAAGATTTTGAATGGTGGACAGGATGTGATGAAGGTAGAAGAAGTGGATGCGAAGATGCTTATTCAATATTTCGATGAAAATCCTGATCTTCTAGCCGAAACCAAGTCAAATCTGAAAAAAACGGCTCAATACTTGGAAAATGATAATGTAATAGGTTCTAAAGGTGAAGGTTTTTTAACCTTGCAAAAGGTTAAGAAAAAATGGGGAATCATTAAGCAATATGGTGTTAGCTTTCAGCCAGTTTACATAAAGGTCTCAACAAATCAGCCACATGCCTCCGTTTCCATTAATGAGAAAGGCGTGGGGGAACTGAAAGAGGGAGAAGAGCGGACATTCGGGCCATTCCTACCGGTTGAGCATGAGGTTAAAGGTTCCTATAAAGGGGAATATACAACGGTAACTGATGAGGTTAAAGTTGATTCATTAGAGGAAGACAGCCATAAGATTCCTGTCGGTTTGGATTTGACGGGAGATGATGTGTATCTAACCTC
Source organism: Peribacillus sp. NPDC046944 (assembly GCF_050272735.1). Classification (NCBI taxonomy): domain Bacteria; kingdom Bacillati; phylum Bacillota; class Bacilli; order Caryophanales; family Bacillaceae; genus Peribacillus; species Peribacillus sp. NPDC046944. Next base: position 8,618 of record NZ_JBNNML010000006.1, on the reverse strand, counting down.
TAATTATGATGAAGCGACCATTTTCGTAAATGGAACGAGCACAGGCAAAACAGTCGAGGATCTAGAATCATTAGGTCCGGTGTCTTTAGATGGGAAGATGAAGATTCATGCGGAAGTAAAAGTGCAAGGAAAGACCTTGAAAAGCGACGAAGTCTCGGTTGATAATGCTTCAATAGATTTATGGATCGATGATACGGAAATTGCGGAAGCTGAAGAACGAGCTTACCAAGCAGCTGCTGCAAAAGAAACGGAAGAGGAAGATGTAATAGCGGTAGTCAATGAGCATTATGAAGAGATTACAAACGGAAATTATGAATCAGCCTATGATTTATTCAGTACCGGCAGAAAAGGGAAAAATAAATTCAGTAGCTGGGAAGAAGGAATGAAGGATAACATGAGTGATGAAGTGACGTATGTAGAAGTGGATTCATTGAATGATAACAAGGCCACTGTCTCATTTGAAATGGTCTCTGAAGATTTGAAAGATGGAGAGACACTTGTCCAAACATGGAAGGGCAAATGGCATCTAGTGAAGGAATCTTCTGATTGGAAGCTTTCAGACCCTGAAATTAAATTAGTGGATAAGAAAGTCCAATGAAGAAAAGGTATACATACATTGGACTCCTCTTCATTGCGCTTCTCTCATTTTTAACGGTCGTACTCATACAGTTGAATATGGATACGAGTCTTCCAAGTGAAAAGACAGAGAAGCGTGATACCAAGGAAGCCAATCAAAAAGAGAAAACAACCGTACAAGAGAATAAGATAAATAAAGAGGATACAAGTGATAAGGAAATTAATGCATTGACCAATACCGATGAAAAAGTGGAGAAAATGCTAGAAAAGATGACGCTCGAAGAAAAAGTCGGGCAGCTCATGATGATCGGCTTTTCTGGTACGGAAAAGAGCACCGAGGTTCAGGAGTTCATCGAAGAAAAGCATATAGGCGGCATCATTTACTTTGACCGTAATATGAGTTCTCCTAAACAAGTGGCCGAGTTATCCAACTCCCTGCAGGAATCTGCAGAAGGTAGCCGGTTCTCCCTTCCACTCATGGTTGCCATCGATCAAGAAGGGGGGGGCATTACCCGGATGAGGGAACAGGTTTCCCCTATCCCTTCGCAACAGAAGTTAGGGGAAAAGGCCACTGCGGATGAAGTATATCAGGTGGCTAAATTGAATGGTAGAGAGCTGGAGTCGATGGGAATCAACCTTAACTTTGCCCCTGTTTTGGATTTATCGAAGAAAGATAGCCGTTCATTTGGGACGGACCCCAAAAAAGTCCATCAATATGGGGAAAAAGTGATTCAAGGGTTGAATGAAGCATCCGTTACAGGAGCCCTGAAGCACTTCCCGGGGAATGGCCGTAGCGAGATTGATCCACATGTCGAGACCTCTTCCGTGGAAGCAAACCAGCTTGACCTGGAAAACTCGGATATCTATCCGTTTAAAGAGATCATCAAGGATGTGGATAATGACAAGTTTTTCATGATGGTGACGCATATAAAATATCCGGCTTATGATAAAGAAAAACCTGCCAGCCTATCCAAGGTCATTATCGAAGACCTGCTACGAGAGAAGCTGGGCTACAAAGGAATCGTCATCACGGATGATATGGAAATGGGAGCCGTGAAAAATTACTTTTCCTTTAAGGACATGGGCAAAGAAGCGATTCTTGCAGGCGTGGACATCGTCTTGGTCTGTCACGAACATCCCCACCAATTAGAGGTGTATAACGGGATAATCGATGCCGTTAAAAAAGGGGAAATCCCGATGGAACGAATCGATGAATCAACAAAGCGCGTCCTGACTTACAAACTGAACAACATTCAACAAACGACCGTTGACCCAGAACAAGCTGCAAAAGTAGTGAAAAGTCCTGAAAGCGTGGATTATATCAATGGTCTGGGCCTTGAATGAATTGGCAAGAAGTAGAACCCGAACGGTGTCGTTCGGGTTCTTTTTCGTCTTTTGAAGGAACTGGCTTGGTAAATATGTATATTTAATGGATGTGGAGATTGAAATTGCTGAAATGTGTCCGATATATGACTAGAAACGGGAATTTTTGATGAGGGAGAAAGAAATTGCACATACATGGAAGCTATAACATAGGGCTTGTCATTTTGTCCTTCATAATTGTGACCTTGGCTTCGTATTCGGCTTTGGATCTTGTGGGAAGAATCATCCATTCAAAACAGAAAGCCAAGAAATATTGGCTGGTAGGTGGAGCGATTACGATGGGTCTAGGCATATGGTCGATGCATTTTATCGGGATGCTGGCTTTACAGGTCCATGAAACAATTACGTATGATTATCTTAAGGTCCTGATATCGGTTGGGATCGCCATTTTTGCTTCAGGGATGTCCTTGTTCTTTGTCAGTCGTGAAACGATGAATTGGAAACAGCTATTGATTGGAGGTGCCTCATTGAGTACGGCCATCCTTACGATGCATTACACGGGAATGGCTTCGATGCGTATGGCGGCGTCCATTCAGTACGATCCGCTATTGGTGATCTGTTCCGTACTGATTGCTTGTTCCGCTTCAGTAGCGGCTTTAAAGATCAATTTTCGCTATATACACCAAAAGGCTACCCGGCTAGTTGAAAAAATCATCAGTGCAAATATCATCGGGATAGCGGTTGCAGGCACGCACTATACGGGAATGGCGGCTGCCACGTATCATAGCAATCACGTGGTTTCCCCAACCAGTTCAGCTCTTCCTGTTGGAACGCTCTTTCTGGCACTCGGAATCGGAAGTGCCATGCTTTTCATTCAGATAGTTGTCCTCTTTTTCATTAGCCTTGATAAGAAACTCACCCTACAGAACAAGGAGCTGCTACTAACCCAGCAAAAGTACGATTCCCTTGTTACTTATAATCCGGATATCATTTTCAGGATGAATAAGGAAGGGAAGTTGGAAACAATCAACCCGGCGGTTTTCAGGATTTTAGGTTATACACCAGAGGAAATTCAAAGATTGTCGATTGAAAGTCTTGTATCTGAAGAGGAATGGCAGGAAAGTAAAAATTACTATATGGATACGTTAAAAGGGACCCTTCGCTCTTATGAAATTATGGCCATCCATAAAAATAAGAGCAAGGTCACTTTTAATGTCTTGACCGTTCCGGTATATGTCGATAATGAAATCGAAGGTGTATACGGAATTGCCAAGGACATCACCGAGCAGAAAGCGGCCTTGGCCAAAGTCAATTATATGGCCTATCATGATGAACTTACAGGGTTGCCAAACCGAAGGTCCTTTAAGGAAAAAGCAAATATCTTCATTGAGCAAAATGTGGAAGGCATGTCTGCTTTACTCCTGATGGATATTGATCGATTCAAGACCATTAACGATACCTTGGGACATGGGCAAGGTGATTGGTTTATAAAAGAAATTGCCAAACGGTTTGACGATTGCCTGGAACCAGGAGAACTCCTAGCTAGAATCGGGGTGGATGAATTTGCGGTATTCCTGCCGCAGATATCCGGGCTTGAACAAGTGGAAATCACCGCCCAAAAGTTACTGGAATCTTTGGTAGAACCAATCAAGGTCAATAACCATGACATCTACACAACCACATGTATTGGGATATCAGCTTACCCGCAGGATGGGGGGGACATCGAAGAACTTTTGAAAAGAGCGGATCTGGCGATGTTCTTAGGAAAAGGAACGGGAGACTCATCGTATAAGTTCTTTAAAGAGTCCATGGAAAGTAGATTGGATAAAATCCTGATTGAAGAAGAAATGAGGACGGGGATTCATAAAGATAATGAATTTCTATTATACTTTCAACCAAAGATCGATACACAGACTGAGAAAATATCAGGTGTAGAAGCTTTGGTCCGTTGGAATCATCCAAGGCTGGGATTCGTCTCACCAGCTGAGTTCATTCCATTGGCTGAGGAAACGGGGCTGATCATCCAACTCGGTGAAAAGATACTCGACTTGGCATGTGCCCAACTCCATGCCTGGCATAAAGAAGGATTCGATTCCATTCATATCGCCGTCAACATATCGACGCGGCAATTCATGCAGGAGAATTTCATCGAAAAGTTGAGATGCATGTTGGACAAATGGAATATAGATGGCAGGAATCTGGAGTTGGAAATAACTGAAAGTACGGCGATGAACAATGTGAACAGGGCCATCTTTACCTTTGAAAGGTTAAGGGAACTGGGCGTGAAGATCGCCATAGACGACTTCGGCACCGGATATAGTTCCTTTGCTTACTTAAAGGATTACCCCATCAATACATTGAAAATCGACCAATCGTTTATCAGGAACTTGGCAACCGGTGGACCGGATGAAGCAATTGTGGCGTCCATCATTGGGCTGGCCAAAAACATGCAGCTGAATATCGTGGCAGAAGGCGTTGAATATCAAACGCAATTCGACTTTTTAAAAGAAATGGAGTGTAACCAGGTACAGGGTTACATGTTCAGTAAACCGTTGCCAGCACACGAATTAGAAGACAAGTTTCTACGCAATCTATATGCGTTTCCGGTCGCCTGAAGGATGGAAGTCTGGGTCTCCTTGTTTAAAGAAGTGATTATAGGGAAATACTATACTATACTAAAATATAAGGAGGAAACTCAGATGCCATCAAACAAAATGATTGGAACCGTCGTATTGGGAGCAGCTGCTTACTTAATGCGCAATAAAGAAACGCGTGAGAAAACAATAAGCCAGATCAAATCAATCGCTAATCCTGAAATGATTGATAAGGTAAAGAGCCAACTCCAATCCTTCACTAAATCAAAATCAAGTAATTCACCAATCAATTAAGGTAGCATGAAAAAAAGCTCCATCAAGGGATAGCATATCCTTGATGGAGCTTTTTTGGTTTCCCGAATTACGTAAAAAGCACCTGCCTTTAAAAAACTGGAGAAAGTTTTTTAAACGGCAGGCGCTTTTATGTCATCAATTACTCAGCTTCTTCACCATTGTCTTCTTTATTGAACCATAACGGATCTTCGTTATCGACCTCACCATTATAATTGATGGTAATCTCTTCTCCCGCCTTAATATCGGTATAAGCGAAGAAATCAAATGTATGATGATCAAAGTTTATGTCATATGTGGCATTCGGCGTATAGGAGTGGTTAAATAGCATGCCATATCCTAAAAGCAGGCAAGTATGGTTGATGCCATACTCAAACGCATAATCCGCTAGCAATGTTTTCTCGATATGAACATGCTCTTCATTTGGATAAGCGATAACCGGTGCTTCATGCAACAGCTCACCTTTTTTAATATCACGTTTTGCGAAAACGCCTCTATTGAACTCTCCATCACTGAGTGTGGAATTTTTAACCTCGATCATATTCGTCACCTACTTGTTCTTTTCTTTTATAGTCCAGATTGTATAAGCTTGACAGCAATTAGGAAGAAAAGCAACTAATTTAGGGAAATTAATCGTTATCCTCTTGAAGAATCCCCAATAAGTGCAAAATATCGTGGCACAAAAACGCAAAGAAATATGGCGTAAGTGCAAAGGAATTTGTCTATATCGCGGTTTTATTGGGTGAAGATGTAGGATTTTGCTGACAAGTGAAAAGTGGCATGAAAATTGCTGAAAGAAAAAGAATAATTAATCCATTCAGAACTTTCAAGTAGTATAATTTCTAAAGTGGGAATTTTCTGAACTGCGTGCAAAAGCAAAAGGGGATGTACATATGATAGTAAAACGCGAAGAGGAAGTCTTTGAGTATCCAGTCGAAACACCGAAAAAAGAACAGGCGTTAAACAGAGGGTTGAAATCTCGTCACTTAACGATGATTTCCATTGGAGGAGCCATCGGAACAGGATTGTTTCTTAGCAGTGGGGCTGCCATACATACAGCGGGACCAGGCGGTGCTCTACTTGCTTACGCATTGGTCGGGGCCATGGTGTACTTTGTCATGACAAGCTTAGGGGAACTAGCTGCCTTTATGCCAACCAGTGGATCATTTAGTACATATGGAACGAAATTTGTCGATCCTGCCTTTGGATTTGCCTTGGGTTGGACATATTGGTTCAACTGGTCCATGACTATAGCGGCTGAGTTAGCCGCATCGACCATCATCATGAAATTCTGGTTTCCGGATAGTCCATCACTATTGTGGAGTTTCTCATTTTTAGTGCTTATTTTTCTATTGAACTATCTCTCTGTCAAAGGCTATGGTGAAGGGGAATATTGGTTTTCTTTCATTAAAGTTACGGCCATCATCATTTTTATCATTGTCGGCTTACTCATGATTGTAGGCATTATGGGAGGGGAAGCGGTAGGCTTTAAAAATTTCACAGTGGACGATGCTCCTTTTCCAGGTGGGTTCATGGGGGTATTCATCGTTTTCATAGCAGCAGGTTTTTCTTTTCAGGGGACGGAAATCGTTGGTGTTGCAGCTGGGGAAAGTGAAAATCCAGCTAAAAATATACCGAAGGCCATTAAAAGCGTCTTCTGGAGGATTCTCCTTTTTTACATATTGGCGATTTTCGTGATAGGGCTGCTTATCCCTTATACGAATTCAAGTTTACAAGGCGAGAATGTTATGGTCAGCCCATTTACGCTCATATTTGAGAAAGCGGGAGTAGCCTTTGCGGCTTCCCTGATGAACGCCGTGATTTTAACTGCGGTATTATCTGCGGGGAATTCAAGCTTATATGCCTCTACCCGTATGTTATATTCGATGGCTAAAGCCGGGCAAGCACCCCGGATTTTTGCCAAACTGAACAAACGAGGTGTCCCAGTGGCGGGTATGATCTTAACATGTTCCATCGGAATGCTTGCCTTTTTGGCTTCCATATTCGGTGATGGCACCGTATATCTATGGCTAATGAACGCGATCGGGATAACGGGATTTATCTTCTGGCTGGGCATTTCCATAAGCCATTATCGCTTCCGTAAGGCATATGTGTTACAAGGGCATTCATTGGATAAGCTGCCGTACAAGGCTTTATGGTTTCCAATCGGGACGATATTTGCCATTACGATTGGAATGGTCGTCATCTTGGCTCAAAATATCCAAGCGTTCTTTTCGGACCATATCGATTGGGGAAGTGTGGTGGCGGCATACTTAGGAATCCCTCTTTTTCTCGCCCTCTGGTTTGGGTATAAACTGATTAGGAAAACGAGATTCGTTAAGCTCGAAGAAGTAGAAATTAATTTTGATGAAAAGTATGACTGAAAACTTCCGGACCATGTTCACAGACATGGTTCCGGTTATTTTATTATTTTAAATTGAACATGTACCAATGTTAGTCGCATTGAATTGGATGTGAATGTTGTTTTGCAGGAAACTTAAGGGTGGAAGAAGAATGAGTATAAAAGATAGAAATCCCAACTGAGGAAGAATGCATCCATTTGGTAGAAAAGGAAGGTGCATGAACGATGACACTACTGACCAATCTGAAAGTGCTAGACTTTTCGACACTTTTGCCAGGGCCATTCGCTACGCTCATGCTTGCAGATTTAGGAGCGGAAGTGTTGAAGGTGGAACGGCCGGCCAAGGATGATACATGGGCAGTCGATCAATATTTGAACCGTTCAAAAAAATCGGTTGCCCTTGATTTGAAACGGCAGGAGTCGATTGATGCCGTAAAGAATCTAGTAAAGGAATATGATATTGTCCTTGAACAGTTCCGGCCGGGTGTCATGGATCGGTTGGGGCTGGGATACGAAGAATTAAAACAAATCAATCCAAAGTTGATTTACTGTTCGCTTACTGGCTTTGGTCAGACTGGTCCCTACAAGAATCGTCCAGGTCATGATATCAACTATATTTCGATAGCGGGATTGTCCGGTTACTCAGGTACGCAAAAAGGAGGACCTGCAAAAAATGGAACGCAAATAGCTGACCTTGCTGGAGGCTCCATGCATGCTGTCATCGGGATTTTGTCGGCAGTCATCTACCGGGAGCGGACGGGTGAAGGTCAGTTCATCGATATCAGCATGACCGATTGCAGCTTTGCTTTGAATGCGATATCTGCACCCCTACATTTACAGGGTGGATTGGAGCTTGAACCGGAAAAGTTGGTATTGAATGGCGGAACATTTTATGATTTTTATGAAACGAAAGACGGCCGTTACTTCTCGGTTGGAAGCTTGGAGCCATCATTCCGTGAAGTGTTATGTGAAGCGATCGGACAGCCTGAACTGTTCGAATTAAGCATGAAGCAAGATGCGGAAAGTAGCATCCAATTCAAAAGGATCATCAAGCATGCATTTCTTGAAAAGACATTTGAAGAATGGCAGGGCATATTCGAAGAGTTCGAGGCTTGTGTCGAACCGGTGCTGACTTTTTCTGAAGCGACCAATCACCCGCAACTGCAAGCGCGTGGCATGATAGTCGAAGTGCCCGATGGAGAAGGAAACATGCAGAGGCAGATGGCTTGTCCCATCAAAACATCGGTCTTCACTCCAGAGTATAAACATGTTGGGATGAAGCCGGGACAAAGTAATGATGAGGTTTTTGGCACTCTTGAAATGGAGCGATAACAACGGATGGACCGGCAGATAATCTGCCGGTCTCAGACTGTAGACAAACTCGATGAAAATCGACTTTGCCTACAGTTTTTTTTGTTTTAAAATAGAAGTATTAAAACTTGGAGTGATGAGGATGCTTTCGAAACATAATT
>NZ_JBNNML010000005.1:296360-366584 GCF_050272735.1 Peribacillus sp. NPDC046944 | reverse complement strand
GAGACCTATATTCTAAATTTTGAGCGAAATTTCAAGAAAATATCAAAAAGGGGTCCGGAATGAAATCATTCCGGACCCCTTTTGTCGACAAACTGGAAAGGATAAATCCTTTTTTCACCTTTTTAAGCGGTTTTATTGAATTTTATATGCTGAATGTATCGTAAACGAGCGGCCAGACCTATTGCTCCTAGTGCCAAACCTGAGATTAAACCGACCCAATATCCGAAAGCTCCCATTTCCGTAAACTTAGCAAATAGATAGCCTATAGGCAGTCCGAGTGCCCAATAGGAGACAAGTGACATAGCGAAAGTGACATTGACATCTTTGTATCCACGTAATACTCCCTGAATGGGTGCCTGCAGGGCATCGGATATCTGAAAGAAGATGGCATAGATCAAAAAATGGGAAGTTAGTGCAACTACAGCGTGATCTTTTGTGTAGAGAGCAGCTACAGGTTCCCGGAAGAAAAATAGGATAGCTGAACTGACGAGGGCCATCGACAGAGCCATGATTATTCCTATCTTGCTGTATTCACGGGCGTCATTATATCGTTTAGCACCAATTTCATATCCAATGACAATGGTTAGGGCCATAGATATACTAAGCGGCATCATATAAAGCAATGACGCGAAATTCATCGCAATTTGATGTGAAGCAATAGTGATCGTATCATATTTACTCATGAAGAGGGTAACGGCTGAGAAAATGCTTGTTTCGAAAAAGATGGCCAATCCGATAGGGACGCCTATCTTTAATAGGGACCGCCATTCAATCCAAGATACCCTGAAAAATTCATGGAAAACGAGATAGGAAGAGAACGGATTCATTTTCACCACGACTAAGATGGCAATGATAGCGATTAACCAATAGGTAATCGCGGTGGCATAACCAGAACCGACCCCTCCAAGTTTCGGAAAACCAAATTTTCCGTATATGAGAAGGTAATTGAACACAACATTTATCGGAAGTGCGATCAACGTAATAACCATCGAAATTCTTGTTTGACCCAGTGCATCAATGAAGGATCTTAAGGCATTGTATATGAATAATGGAACAATCCCGATTGATAGGGCAACCAGATAGTCATGCGCGACCCGGTGGACAGTTGAATCCAAATCCATGGCATTCAAAATAGGGTTTAAAACAAATGACCCGACGACTAAAACTATGACGGCTAAGGATATGGCCAAGTATATGGCCTGCATCACTGAAAAGGATACCAATTTTGTACGTCTTGATCCGATTAGCTGTGAGACGACCGGAGTCAAGGCAATCAAAATGCCACTCAATCCCGTATAGACTGGAGTCCAGAGCGAACTTCCTATCGAGACGCCGGCAACATCTTCAGTACTGTATTGGCCCGACATCATCACATCAAAAAAAGTCATGGCATAGAGACTGATTTGGGTGATGAGGATAGGTATCAAAATATAAAATAACAAACGGATCTTTTCTGACTTTTTATAAGTTTGATTCATCGATGTACCTCGGTGTATGAAATTTTTTCACAATGAAAGAATTATATCATAAAATCCCTTGAACATTTTGATTTTATTTAAGGCAAGATATAAAAAGGGACTGCCGGTATTTAGGCAGTCCCTTTTGTCAGTCATGCATGGATTGAAAATCGTTCATGTCTGCTGTATGCGAATCGGTTTGTAGGATGAATGCCTGAGAAGGGATGGCAATCTGGACATCTTCTTCTTCGAGGATATCCAAAATCTTAAAGTTGATATCTTCTTTGATGGCTAAATACTCCCCATAGTTGGTTTCGTTTGAGAAGAAATACAAATAGATGTTGAAACCCGTATGGCTGAACTCATCAAATTTCACCAGTATGGTTTCGGGATGGACTTCGGGATGGTCAGTAAGCATTTTTTCAACTCTCTTAATGACATTTTCCAACTTGTCCTTTGGCGTTGTGACATTCACGCCTAAATGAAAAGCAATCTGCCTTTTGCCCATCTTCGACCAGTTGATGATTGGTTCATTCGAAAGGGTGGCATTCGGAACCGTAACGAGAGCCTGCGCAAATGTACGAACCTTCGTACTACGAAACGTAATGTCCTCAATCGTCCCTTCGACACTTGGTGTTTTAATCCAGTCGCCGATAGTAAAAGGTTTTTCGGTAACGATAACGATTCCACCGAAGAAGTTACTGACAGTATCCTTTGCAGCAAGGGCAAAGGCTAGACCTCCTAGTCCAAGACCTGCAACAAATCCATTGACGTTAAATCCCCATTCTTCCGCAATGATGGATGCTCCCAGTGCCAAGATAATCAATTTAATGATTTTCGTTAAGAACGGCATCACGATTTGATCGACTTCCAGTCCGAATTTACTAACTAACTTAGGGAACAAGATGGTTAAAATCGAGCTGATATTGAAAATCGTCCAAAAGAACAAGAAGACAAAGACCGAACGGTATATCTTCGACCTCATAATTTCTGATGGGATGTCAATTGGAAAGTAGTGCATCGAAATGATGATTCCTATCAAAACGATGAGCCATCTTACTGGTTGCTCAATGGCTAGCATTAGGTTGGCGGCAAATTCAATTTTTCTTTTTTTTGCGATTTTAAGGAAAAATTTGAAAATATAAGTAGTGAATGCTTTCCTTAACAAAAGGACCAGAAGGAAAATAATGATAGAAATTCCTAGTTGTGTCCATGCATCAATTCCTTCAAATTGATTAAGAGATTCAGAAACTTCTTGCAATGTAATGTTCCTCCAATGTATTCTGTAGAATTGTAGAATACTAAGATTATAATATATTCAGAGTGAAAATGAAAAAATAATCGCTCATTGCATTTATTACGTTATTCTATATCATTGTTTGCATTTTCGAGTAAATATACCCTTGAAATGTGGTACTATGGATGGAAAGTGATTTTTTAAGTTTGGAAGGTGGAAATTTTGACTAAGAAAGTAGTGTTTACCGGTGGAGGTTCAGCCGGTCATGTGTCAGTTAATGCAGCAATCATCCCGGAATTTTTAAAACATGAGTGGGATGTTACTTATATCGGTTCTAAAAAAGGGATTGAAAAAGATATCATTGAAAAGGAATTTCCTGAAATTCGATATGAAACGATTTCAGTTGGTAAATTCCGGCGGTACCTTTCTGTAGAAAATGCAAAAGATCCTTTCCGTGTAATAAAGGGGATTTTTGACGCAAGAAAGATTTTAAAACGAACTAAGCCTGACTTCATTTTCTCAAAAGGTGGATTTGTTTCGGTTCCGGTCGTATTGGCAGCAAGGATGTTGAAAATCCCCATAGCGATTCATGAATCTGACTATACACCAGGGCTAGCCAATAAAATTGCCATGCCGCTTGCTTCTAAAATATTCACGACATTTGAAGAGACGGAAAAGGACTTGCCAAAAGATAAGGCCATGTACCTTGGGGCGGTACTACGTGATGGGATATTCACAGGTAAACCTTCAAAAGGCAAGACCATTTGTGGTTTCACGAATAGCAGGCCCGTATTATTGGTCATGGGCGGCAGCCTTGGAGCGGTTAAAATAAATAACTTGATAACGGATAACTTGGATCAATTATTAAAGGATTATCAAATTATTCATATTTGCGGAAAAGGTAATGTCAAGTCGGAACTTAAGCAAAGAGGGTATGCCCCATTTGAATACGTACATGAAGAACTATTCGATTTGCTAGCGTGTGCTGATGTTGTTGTATCAAGAGCAGGTTCGAATTCAATTTTTGAATTCCTCGGCCTACAAAAGCCAATGCTACTTATTCCGCTTAGTGCGGCCGCATCCCGTGGGGATCAGATTTTAAATGCTGCAAGCTTTGAAAAGCAAGGCTTCTGTAAGGTGATTCAGGAAGAGGAATTATCAGATCAAGTCTTTAACCAGGCACTTCTTGATCTAGTCAATAATTCCGACGCATACCAAACGAAAATGCGTCAAAAGCGTCCGTTCAAAACTGCGGCGGAAATGTATGAATTGTTGACGAATGTAATGAAAAGTAAAAAGTAGGTTATTATTTCCCTTCCTCAAGCATATCTTTTTTCGAAAAGAGGAGGGGGAAGGATGGCTCACCAATACTCGAAAGGATGGTTCATTCAGCAGTTAAAAACTGCAGGAATCAGTTATCATCCTATTGAACGAAGAAAGTTAGAATTGTATAAAACCTATGAGTTAAGACGTTTATATGAACTCAATAAAAACGAAAAAACATAAGGGAGCCGCAACGTATTACGTTGCGGCTCCCTTATGTTTTTTCTTGAAGTGTCTTTTAGAAATAGACCCTATAACTTTTCTTTTTGGATATATTCCTATTACACTGCAAATGCTATTTATTATTCCAAAACAATGAATGCTTTATAGTTATGGATAAAACTTTTCCCTTATGGAGTTTAAAATATGACAAAGATTAATTTTAATTCGTCACTACCGATAGTCATCCTTTCGGTAGGATTGCTGAACCACGTTATGATCATTCCTTTGGTATTGGATGTGGCAGGAAGAGATGCTTGGATATTTGCTGTTCTCACAGGTGTTTTATCTATTGGTTGGGCGTTCCTTCTGTATTGGATTTTAAAGAAGAAAAAAACGGAGCATCTTTTTCCCTGGTTGGCAAATCGAATGGGAAAACGGTTTACAAAGGTAATATGTTTCGTGCTTTCAGTATATTTGATCACGATCATCTTGACGACGGCTAAAGATATGGTTGACTGGGTCCGTACCACGTCCTTGCCAGAAACACCTTCAATCGCCATTATTATACCTTTTGCGTGTATATGTGCCGTGCTTGCGTATTCTAACCTTAAGACCATTGCCATTAATTCAGCGATTTTATTACCCATTGTGATTGTTTTAGGTATCTTTGTAGCTACTGGTAATATACCCGAAAAAAACTATGATTTTCTCTTTCCACTATTTGAGCAGGGTTATTTCTTTGGGATTAAATCAATGTACTTCATTGCAAATGGATATCTGGAGTTGATTATCGTTATATTATTTCAGCATCATCTTTCAAATGGAGAGGCCATTAAACTGAAAACGGTATTGGGGATGATGGGCATCATCACGGTATTAATCCTTGGCCCGCTTACCGGTGCCATTATTGAGTTCGGCCCAATTCTTTCTAGCGAAATGCGATATCCGGCTTATGAACAATGGCGCTTGTTGACTATCGGGAAGTACATTGCCCATACAGACTTTTTTTCCATATATCAATGGATTGCTGGCGCCTTTATTCGGGTATCAATGGCGATGTTTTTACTTCCGGATTTATTAAGAGTAAAAACAGCGAATATGAAGAAAGGGATCCTGTTGGTCCTGGCAATAATGATGATTATTATCAATGTAATTCCCTTAAGCGATATTCATTTTTATACATTCTTAAAGAACTATTATTTTCTGGGTACTTTCTTTTTGCTCATTATTCTTATTCTTTTATTTACAGTGGCAGCCAAGATGAAACCTAAACGAAAGGTGGTTCCTGATGAAACGATTCAAAAGCGCCCATGATAAACCATACTATTATACGGAAGAAGTTTTTCGAGAGCTTTTCAGGAATAGTTCGGATATTTTATTTAGGGTAATGGAAAGTGAACAGAATAAAAAAGCGAACATCCTCTTATTTTATTACCCCGGAATGGTAGATACAATTGAATTGAATAATAATGTATTGCAATACATTCACGTTATGCTGGAGCAAAAGGATGATCATGAAAAGCTCGAGCCTCCATTTCATCCTTCTTTGACTTTGACAGAGCTTTCTTGCAGTCCGATTGATAAAGAGGACATAAGTAGACGGGTATTCAGCGGGGAAATCCTTATTTTTTTCCAAGTTACACAGCAGCTTTTTGCATTACCTTTACCAGACATTCCAAACAGGAGTCCGGAGGAATCATCATTTGAAATTTCTCTTCGGGGCCCACGGGATGGGTTTGTGGAAGATCTTGCAACGAATGTGGCTCTCATACGTAAAAGGATGCGAACAGCTTCGCTATCCTATGAAGAGTTTACCATTGGGAAGAGCACCCAAACAAAAGTCGCCCTAATGTATATAGAGAACATAATAAATCCTGAACTTGTTAAGCTGGTAAGGAAAAGACTGAATGAAATTGATATTGATGTATTGATTAGTAATCAACAGCTTGAGGAGTTGATCTCAAAGGCAAATTTCAGGCTGTTCCCACTGACTCATTATACGAGTAGACCCGATTTTTGCGTGGGATCATTAAACCAAGGCAGGTTCATTGTACTTATGAATGGTTCACCCACCGTCATCATAGCACCGACAACATTATTGCTTCAGATTAAAGCGGCCGAAGATTCAAGCCTTCCTTTCATATTCGTTTCTTTAGAAAGGCTTCTACGAGTCTTTGGATTGGTGTGTTCTATATTGCTTCCAGGTTTTTGGGTGGCATTATCGGCGTATAACATAGACCAATTGCCTTTTCCTTTACTTGCAACAGTCAGTATCTCCAGATTGGGACTACCTGTCTCTGTTGCGCTTGAAATGTTTCTCATGCTAGGGTTATTCGAGTTGTTCCGTGAATCGGGAGTACGGTTACCTCAAGCAGTTGGCCAGACTGTTGCAGTCGTTGGTGGTTTAATCGTCGGTGACGCAGCCATTCGTGCCGGATTGACATCTCCAACAATGCTTGTCATCGCTGCAGTCACGTCAGTGGCTTCCTACACCTTGGTTAATCAATCTTTGACAGGGGTCGTATCAATCATCCGTTTATTAATCTTAATACTTAGTTCTATTCTGGGTATTTATGGTTTACTTATTGGATTTATATTCGTCACTTTTTGGGTTTCCTCTCTCGAGTCGTTTGGAGTACCTTATATGAATGAACTTTCACCTCCAAGTCTTTCGAAAGTTTCAGATGCTTTTATAAAAATCCCATGGAATGTTAAGAAAAGAACTAAAGGCGCTCTAGACCAAACGGAAAAGGGGGAGTAAACAGTGACACGACGATTGTCGAAGCTTTTTCTCATCTTATCGGCCTTTACACTTTTAACGGGATGTTGGGATTATAAGGATATTCAGGATATCCATTACGTGACTACTTTAGGAGTGGATTATCTTGATGGCAAGTATGAGGTATATGTACAGTTGGTTGACTTATCTGGTGTAGCCAAGCAAGAAAACAAGAGTACAGAACCGGGAAAGGTGTATGTCGGGAAACATTCAGGGAAATCCATTGCCGAGGCAATAAACCATTTGTATCAGTCCGCACAACAACGATTATACCTTGGTCAAGTTTCGACCTTTGTGTTGACGGATAGGGCGTTAAAGCACAATATAAATGATATAATTGATGCCGCATTCAGATATAATTTGATTCGGTATTCAAGTAATATTTTTGCGACGAACAAGCCATTGAAGGAATTGTTTGCTATTAAAGGTTTTTTCAATTTAACGCCTTTATATTCAGAGCTGCATTTTCCAAAAGCGGTTTATGAAAACATTTCCTATATTAAACCGATTTCATTGAGAACCTTTATTTCCACTTACAGGGACGTTTCGATAACTACGATCCTTCCGACGATTTCTTTTAGTGAAAAGGATTGGACCGAGGACAAGAAAAAGCGCAGGACTTTCATGATTGACGGAGCTTTTGTCCTGTATTATAAAAAATCGTTAAATTGGTATTCCATTGATGATTTAAAAGGATTGCGCTGGGTAACGGAAGATACGAATAGAACACCACTTGAATTTAAAAAAGGTGACGGCACAAATTACATCTCATTATCCCACCCTAAAGTGAAAATCAAACCGTTCATTAAAGATAATGAAGCTAAATACAACCTGGATATACATATTAATGGGAGTATCTTGGAAATGTCAAATGCAGAACCTTTAAAGAACTTTGAAAATGTAGTTCAAGACTATATAAGAAAAGAAATTGAAAAGACATATAAAATAGGCTTAAAACGGAATGGAGATCCACTGGGTCTGGGGAGAACTCTATACCGTAAAGAATTGAAATTTTGGCAAGCTAAAGGCTTTAAGGAACCAAATGATTATTTGAAGGGAAATTCAATTGACCAAATTAACATAACAGTTAACCTGACCAACGCTGGTACACTTGATTACCATCCGTTTAAAAGTTCAAAATTGCCTGGGAATGATGGGAAATAGGCTAGGTCCTCAGTCAGAATCTTTTCATAAAAAATCCACATCGGCAAATGACGATGTGGATTTTTTATCATGCTAGAGAAAATGATTAATTAGTGGAAATAAGCATGAAATGATGATGCCGGAAAGGGCCATTGCCGCACCTGCGACCGCTCCTGTAAATTCACTTTCCTGTGTTGCTTGGGCAGTCCCAAGTCCGTGTGCAATTGTGCCATAAGCAATGCCACGGGCGAAAGGCATCGTGACGTTCAGTTTATCCATCAATTTAGGTGCGATCATCGTGCCTAAAACACCGGTTAAAATGACGAAAGCTGCAGAAATATTAGGGTTTCCGCCATAAATTTTGGTGATTTCCACGGCAATAGGAACTGTAATGGACTTAACCGCCAATCCCTGAAGGATATAAAGCGGAAGTGTTAAGGCTTTGGCGATGGTTAAGGCAAGGGTTAATGTCACGGCAAGACCCAGAACCATGCCGCTGATTGCTGGTATCGCATATTTTGCGATTATGGCTCTATTTTTATAAAGAGGAACGGCCAACGCAACAGTAGCCGGTCCTAAGAAATACGTGATGATGTCTTTGCCTGGGGTATAGTCATTGAAATCCAACCCACTTATTAGCAACGCGAGAATAATAGTGACTGTTCCAAAAAAAACAGGCGTCGTAAAAGGTGAAGGATGTGTACTGTATATTTTCCTACCGATAGCATAGGCTATGATTGTAATCATTATACTATAAAGTGTGATGAATGTTGTCACGCTGTTTAACCTCTTCTCTACGGGAGAACTTTTGGACGACCAGGGATGATACGATGAACCCGATAATCAAACTGATTAGCAGTGTTAGGGCTAAGGGAAGTCCGTATTTTAGAAAGAGCCAACCCATGGTCATTAAGCTTACAGAAATCGGAATGAAGAAAAAGGCCAGATGTTTGACTAAAAAGGTTGATGTAATATCAACCCACTCCACTTTTAAAATTTTAGTTTGTAATAAAATGAATAATATAAGCATGCCAATTACGCTTCCTGGAATGGGCAAACTGAAGAAATTGGATAAATAAATCCCTAGTTCACAAATGATAACCAACAGGAAAAGCTGGATGATAAAAAGAATGATTTTTTTCATAATTAGATCCTTTCCATGACTATTTGAATGTATTTAGTAATTGGTCAATTGTATTTATTATAGAAAAAGATTGAGTAAATTAATAGGGTATATGCTTATTCGGCCCAGAAAAATTGTACTCCATATGGCTAAAAGAGGGGGAAATGTAAATAAACATAAAAAAAGCGTCCCAAATCCGGGACGCTTCCGTTTTCTGTATATAAATGATAGGGTACCTTTTCTTTCGTAAGAAAGAGTTGGCATGCCTTTATTAAGATTAAGCTTCAAGTAATTGCTGGTCTTCATCATTATCCTGTCTAAGGATATGCAAGGTGTATAAATCCTTGGGAATTTCAAATAAATCATAAATGTCTTCCTTTTGATTTATTTGATCATAGAGAGCTTTTCTGGTTTCATTTGCCTTGATCGCATAGGGAAGCTTTTCGGCTGCTTTAATGGAACGGATATTTATTTTGCGAATCCTCATAAAAACCGTTTCCATGCCGAGCTCAAAAAATAATTCCTTGAAGAAGGCGTCTTTGGCAACGGCATTATACCCTTTACCATGAAAAGGTTTTCCAAGCCATGTACCTAGGAACCCAGCTCCGTTTTCAATATCGTATAAAGAAATACAACCAACGGGATTTTCCCATTCATCTAAGATTGTTCGTGAAATGAGCTCACCTTTTTCTTCAGCCTCAATCGTTTGCTTAGTAATGAATACATATTCTTCATATGAATCTACTTTATGGCGCACGAAAGGGAAGACATCTGGATGAGTCATGTGTTCATAAAGAGAAAAACAATCTGCAAAATCTCTCTTTTTTAACATTTCCGTCCCTCCGTTTGAGGGCAGTCCTTATGCGTAGCCGCTGCCCACCCTCGAAATTTTTTAAGTCGTTCATCAAAAAATTTCGGGGTGGGAATCGAACCCACTAGAACCGGAAACCGGTGGCGCACCATTTGCCTTCCCTATTTTTATTTTCAGAAAGTATTTAAATCTAAAGAACCTTACGAAGGTATAATACTAAAAAATAAACGGTTTGGGAATAGGTTTTTTGCCTTTTTTTTCGTCAATTTCTAACTTTTTTTTGAAGGTGGAAATTGGGAAGGTTTTGGTTAGCATTCAACTTGATTTTGAGCCCGATTGTCAGCATTTTACTAAGAAAAGTTGCTATTTTATTTTGTTAAAATCGTCCAGTGAATTGCATGAATAAAATTATCGTACCGAGTGCCCAGACATACATGGAAAATACCTTCAAAGATCGTTTCTTTAAGAAATCAATCATCCAGACTACGGCTATATATCCAAAGATTGCGGCAGCGAGGGTCCCAATCAAAAGAGCCATGAAAGGGATCCTTTCAACCTCTCCCGTGAAAATGGGTTTCATCTGAAAGACGATTCCTCCGGAAATAGCAGGGATGGAAAGTAAAAAAGAAAAATAGGCGGCTGTTGCCCGGTCAAGCCTGCAAAAAAGACCAGCTGCGATGGTCAATCCGGAACGTGATAAGGCAGGCATGATTGCAGCCGCCTGAAAGGTACCGATGATAAAGGAATCTTTTATGGAGATATCATCTAGTTTCTTATTCCCTTTATTGACTCCATCGGCCCACCATAGAATCATTCCGGTTACGAGGAATTCCCAACCAATCGTCAACCCTGTTTTTGAAAGGCTGTCAAACCAATCACTTAAAAGGAGACCGGCAATAACAGCCGGAAGCGTTCCTATTACCAGAAGAAGCGTCAATTTTGAGAATGGATTTTTCAATAAGAATATGATTTCATCTTTGTAAACGACCAATAAAGCAAGTAAAGTTCCAATGTGTAGCATAGTATCTAGAAAGATGCCAGCTTCGTCAAGATGGAAAATGTGCCTCCCCAGATATAAATGGCCTGTACTTGAAATCGGTAAAAACTCAGTTAAGCCCTGGATGATTCCAAGGATGAAGGCCTGGAATTCATTTAGCAAATATATCCCTCCATTCTTACGTGGACAATCCACTATTTAATCTGTATGCGTGGGAAGGGCCAACTTATTCGGTTTTTTATCCGTTAACGTTTTAAGATGGGGGAAAAAAGACTTACTTTTTTTAAAAAAACATGTAAGAAATGAAACTAATTGCTTTTTGAATCGTATTATTTCATATAAGAAAGGAGGAACAGAACACATGCCCACTAAAGATGAAAGAGTGTTTGCTGCCCTAATATATGTAATTAGCTTTTTTACCGCTTTTGTCGGTCCTTTAGTCATATGGTTAGTTAAGAAGGATTCATCCCAATTTGTAGATTATCACGGAAGGGAATATTTGAACTTCTTTATCTCTTATACGGTATATTCCATCGTCGCTGGTCTACTTGTAATCATATTGATTGGTGCAGTACTATTACCGGTCATAGGTATAGCTTTAGTTGTATTTACAATTATAGCTGCAGTCAGAGCTTATGAAGGGGTCGACTATCGCATTCCCTTCATATTTAGGATTTTATAAGTTTTACATCGGGGGATTCTGCTTAGGCGGATCCCTTTTTTTATGATGGAACAAGGGTCATTTACTAGCCGAGTATAATAAAAAGGAGGGGTTATCAATAAAGTATCGGCCATGAACCGAAGAGGCGAACTCATTGGTTATTATGAAGAAAACGGTACAAAGTCCCTCGTGAAGATCAATAGAATGATTTATAATTATGACAAGAATGAATGGATATCCATACAAACTTCAGCAGGGTTCTTATTCTTTTGAAATTATGAGTGGCACCGGAAAGAAGGTGGCTATCAAGTATGGTGCTGTCGAAGGATTGGGAAACGATATTCAAGGCCAATACACCTCTTCTTAGTTTCCCTTTGCGTATGGAGGAGGATTGCAAACTTGCGATCTGGGGTTTGTGTAGCCGTACATCATCATCGTTCCTTTTAGCATCAGGTTAGCATTAGGCAATTTTTTTGGCTAATAGTCTAAAGATTTGATATAATCAAATAGTAATACATAATAGAATACATAGAAAAAGGGTGAAGGTATGAGTTTACTTAATGAAATTCTAGATTATAATGAGCAATTTGTTGAAAAAGAGGAATATGTTAAGTACAAAACAGACAAATTCCCTGAAAAGAAAATGGTTATCGTCAGTTGTATGGACACTCGCCTTGTTGAGCTGTTACCAAAATCAATGAATGTCAAAAATGGTGATGTGAAAATATTGAAAACGGCCGGAGCGATTGTTTCTCATCCGTTTGGTAGCGTCATGCGTAGTATCTTGATTGCTATATATGAATTGAAGGCGGATGAAGTGTTCGTCATCCCTCATCATGATTGCGGCATGGCTTCTGTTAATGCTGATGTTACGGTAGAAAAAATGGTAGAACGTGGCATTCAAAAGGAAACAATCGATACAATCGGAGCTTCAGGCATCGATATCAAGAGTTGGCTTCGTGGATTTGATGATGTTTATGAAAGTTTAAAAAATAGTGTAGAGGTTATTAAAAGCCATCCTCTGATTCCAAAGAATGTTCCTGTCCATGGACTTATCATTTCTCCGGATAAAGGCAAATTGGAACTGGTCGTTAACGGTTATGACCACATAGAAAAATAATAAAAACAATGTACCAAAAGCTGATGGAATTATCCCATCAGCTTTTTCATTTTTAAGAGTTTCTATTTATTTTTAAATGAATATTTGTTAAAATCACGAAGTGCAGTTTGTCACTTATACAAGCGGGTGGGCGAGGGACAACATAGTAAGGATACTACATGAAGAACACAAATTTAGAAACGTTTTTTCATTTTTCCCAATATGGAACAAATGGAAAACGTGAAATTCTTGCCGGTGTGGTTGGTTATTTCACAATCGTATATATTCTCGTAGTGAATTCCCTGATTTTATCTGAAGCAGGTATACCTATTAATGGAGCGGTGATTGCAACCATTATCCTTTCCGCAGTGAGTTGTATCTTGATTGGGTTGTGGGCTAATGTACCAATAATCATCGTCCCCGGTATGGGCGTCAATGCCCTGTTCGCGTACACAATGGTTCAAGGAATGGGCTTATCCTTCCAATCGGCTCTTGGAGCTGTTTTTGTTTCGGGCCTCATTTTTGTAATCGTGGCTTTTACAAAGTTCTCGAAATTGATTAATGATTCCATTCCAGGTTCCATAAAAGACGCCATTTCTGTTGGTCTTGGTTTATTTTTGCTGTTAATCGGTTTGGAAAAGGGTGGGATTATTACAAGGGGCTCTTCATCGCTTCTTGGACTTGGTCATTTGAGTGACCCATCTGTTCTAGCAACGATTTTGACATTTTTACTTGCCATTGCTTTATTTATTAAAAATGTCCCAGGAAACTTTATGATCACGATCATCATAGGTAGCTGTATAGCGTACTTTTTTGGCACGATTGAAATCTCGAATATCCACTTTTCCGGTTTGGATACAGCCTCTTATAGTGAACTCTTTTTTTCACTGACATTTATCGAGGTGGGGCGAATTGAATTTTGGATAAGTGTTTTTGCGATGACCATGGTACTAATCTTTGAAAACATTGGTCTTGTACACGGACATGTGAACAGCATCGAACGTCCGGAGGCTTATAAGAAGTCTCTACAGGCAACGAGTGTCTCCGTTCTTCTTTCTGGCCCTATCGGTTCCAGTCCGACGGTAGCCACTGTTGAGACCGCTGCAGGCATCGCCTCAGGGGGCAGGACCGGTTTAACATCAGTCATCACGGGGTTCTTGTTTCTTCTGTCACTTTTATTTATTCCGGTAATTAAGGTGATTCCGGATAGTGCCATTGCGCCAATTTTAATCATTATCGGCATGCTCATGCTTGAAAATATTAAGAAAATGGACTTTAGCGATTATACAGAAAGCATCCCCGCACTTTTAATCATTACCTTCATTCCATTTACCTACAGTATTGCAGATGGAATGGCTTTCGGGTTTATTCTATACCCATTCCTGAAAGTGGTCACAGGTAAGGCGAAAGAAGTTTCAGGTCCAATGTATGTTAGCGCTATATTGTTTATTATCTATTTTATAATAGGTTAATATGAATTGAAGAGTCTGTGGAGTGGGTAGAATTGCCTCCACAGGCTTTTTATTGTATGGCAACTCGGCTTTCTTGATGGAATATTCGCTTAATTGGAATTTTCCCGATGACATGTTCGAACTTATAATGCTATGATAAAGAATATTTAAAATAAATGAACAGCATTGAGGATGTGACAGGATGTTAATTGAAGGTTTTAAAATTCATGGATCGGGCAATGATTTTTTAATTATTGATGAATTAACAACAACTCTGACCTTTACAGAGGCAGAACGCGAAAAATTAGCGAAGGTCCTTTGCAATAGAGAAAAGCTTGGAGCGGATGGCATTCTATTTGTCATGAAAAGTGAGCATGCAGATGCCAGAATGCGGGTATTTAATGCAGATGGATCAGAAGCATCCATGTGTGGTAATGGACTTCGGTGTGTGGCCAGGTATACGAATGACGTTTTAGGGCTTGATAAAATGACTGTTGAGACGATGAAAGTGAATTTACTCGTCGAAAAAACGGATGATATTTATGCGGGAATTCCAACATTCAAAGTGGAAATTTCTCCGGTCAGCTTTAGGGTCAAGGATCTTCCGCTTGCAATAGAAAAGGATCAGTTGTTAAATGAATTGCTCCCTGAGTTGCATGATTCCCTCCTATTTTCGGCATTGGCTGTCCCAAATCCACACTTGATCACCTTAGTGGATAGCGATGTATTGCAAAGTAATTTACAGGAAGAGCTTGCCACGAAAGTGAACCAACCGAATGACCTGTTTCCGGATGGGGTCAATGTCAGTTTTGTAAAAGAACTGACACCTGGGAGCATTTATGTTCGTACCTTCGAAAGAGGTGTAGGCTTCACGAATGCTTGTGGAACTGCGATGTCGGCTTCAAGTCTGGTTACTTGCTCGATTGGACTTAATTCGCTTGAACAGGAAATTTCCGTTTATAACAACGGTGGAAAAGTGAAATGTATCGTTCACCATGATGAAGAGAGTAATGCGTATTCCATTGACCTGATTGGAAATGCAACCTATGAGTTCAAAGCGTTGCTTGAAATAGACATCGATCAGCCAGAGGTTTTCACAGTGCTTGAAAAACATGAATATGAAGAGGAAACAAAATTATATGCAAAGATGCAGGATGAAGTACAAAGCTTTTTGAAAACGAAATGGTAAGGGACAAAAGGCTGTCAAATCAGTAAATTATTATAAAAAAAGAAAAACAGGTGAAGAAAAACGATTCGTTTTTCTTCACCTGTTTTATTTTTTGGACTTATAAGGCCCCTTTTGTTGTTTAAGGAAGGATAAAACCTCTAGAAATGCTGGGCCGTTATCAATCTGCCTGTAATTCTTGAAGGGGCAGCCCAACCTTTTGATCCTGTTAGGTACAGTTTCCACTGTATAATCTTCCAGTCTAAGGTTTTCATTCACTTCTTCCCATGATAAGGGAGTGGCTACCCCGGCGAAATGATTTCCACGAGGGGAATAAGGGACGATAATGGTTTTCCCTTCACTATGTTGGACAAAATCGAGATAAAGTCGATTTTGTCGATTTTTCTTCATTCTCTCTAAGGTAAAGTCATTTGGAAAGGAGCTTATTAAGTATTGACCAAGAAAATCAGTGAAAATATGTGTCTCTTTATAAGTAAAAGTATCTTCCGGTAGTGGAATATGAATCTGTAATCCCTTATTTCCTGAAGTTTTTACGAATGCTTCTATATGTAATGAAAGCAAGACTTTCTTTATTTCAAGAGCGGCATGAATCGCCAAGTTAAAATACTCAATCGAGGGAGGGTCAAGATCCAATACAATTTCATCTGGTTTAGTAGAGCCAGCTTTCTGAAATGGTGCATGGAACTCCAAGGCAAGTTGGTTGCCAAACCAAAGCAATGTTTCCAGTTCATTACATAGCATATACTCGATGTCTTCATTCAGGAACGTTTGAATCGATGCGGGCGCATACTCTGGCTTATTTTTTTGAAAAAAACGTTCAGGGTTCATTGCGCCATGAGGGTAACGAATTGTTGTCAGAAGTTTGTCGGCTAGAAAAGGCAAGAAATGAGATGACACCTCCCGTAAATATTGGAGGTATTCAACTTTTATCACCTTTCTATCCTTAAATGCCCAAATCGGTTTATCTGGTGATGTTATATGGACCGACTCCGGAAAAGTAAATTGACTGATAAGGAACCTCTCCCAAGTACATTCACTTGGTATCGTTTGCAACAGCCACTGGGAAAACTGAGGCTCCCGTAATTCATTTTCTTCATGAACATGCAGAAATTGCACTTCGATACAAATGGAAGGATGGAGGTAAAAGAACTTCGCATTCTCTTCGACGGCATTTTTTTTAATCAATTCGTGTAAAATGGTTTTATCCTGGGCACTCATGCCATTTTTGACGCTCCCAATCGGGGTAATTACACCGTCTTTATAAACGGAAATTGAAATATATCCGTTTTCTTTATGAAGAGCGGTGATAAAGCAGGGGAATACCCTCCAATTTTTCACCTTGATCCAGGAGGTTGACCGTTTTTCGTGCCATATGCTGTTGATGTTCTTGGCTACAATCCCTTCCCCATCCATGAGAATGACCTTGTTCATCGCTTCATTTGCAGTATCATAGTTTCCAATCAGTTGGATTGGGCTTTCTTCATGGGGGCTAGGATTTTCTGGGAAATGAAGTTTCTTTCCTAAGCCCTTCAACATAGCTTTCCGTTCCGACAAGTTTTGTTTGGTAATGTCTTTTCCATTTAAGGTTAGTAAGTCAAACACTATGAATCGGCATGGGGAGAGGGTGGAAGCCTCGGATATCAATGTTTGGTTTCTCAAACGTCCACGCCACTGTATCTCGGAAAAGTCTGCCTTGGCTTCATTGGTTAGCCAAACTAGTTCTCCATCTAGTTGAAGGGGAAGTATACCTTCGAGGTTCAAGGTTTCTAGGAATTCACCGATTTCCGGAAAAAGAGGCAGCAACTCTTTTCCGTTCCGGCTCGTCAGCTTTGCCACTTTACTTTCTTCAATCGTTAAAATGGCCCGAAAGCCATCATATTTGACTTCATACATCCATTCCTTAGAACAAGGAGCTTCTGGATGATAGGTGGGCAACATTGGTTTTATCACATTTTTCCCTCCGTTCATTGCGTTTATTAGTATTTTCCCCATAAAATCTTAATTTTAAGATTGAGATATAATTTTTTTGAAAGAAATGGGAATGATAATAACAGTGAATCAATTAATCAACGATGAGGTGAGGAATTTGCATACAATATGGAAAGGCAGCATTTCTTTTGGTTTGGTGAATATCCCGATAAAGCTTCATGCGGCAACGGAAGATAAGGATATATCCTTACGAACTTTGCATAAGGAATGCCATTCACCGATAAAATATGAAAAGGTTTGTCCAGTTTGCCAGAAAGAAGTAGGCAAGGATGATATTGTTCGTGCGTTTGAGTATACAAAAGGAAAGTTTGTTGTCCTAGAAGACAATGAACTTGAGCAATTAAAAAAACAAAATGAAGATAAGGCAGTGGAAATCATTGATTTTGTTAAAATAGAGGAAATTGATCCAATCTATTTCAACCGAAGCTATTATATGTCTCCAAACGATGGCGGTACAAAAGCCTATTCTCTTTTGAGGGAAGCACTCTTGGAGTCAGGCAAGGTTGGTCTCGCTAAAATCATCATTCGTTCCAAAGAACAAATGGCTATCCTTCGGGTAGTGGATAACACATTGTTGATGGAAACCATTCATTACCCTGATGAGGTTCGTTCTGCAACCGACGTTCCTAATATTCCTGCTAATGATGCCATTGCAAAAAAAGAAATCGATACGGCCATATTATTAATTGATCAGTTGACATCGACGTTTGATCCGACTAAATACAAAGATGATTATCGAACAGCTTTGCTTGAATTGATTGAATCAAAGAAAACTGGCGAGAAAACCATTACAGCAAAATCTAAAGAACCCGTGGCCAATAATGTGACGGATTTAATGGCAGCTTTACAAGCGTCCATTGACAGGACGAAGCCGGAGAAAATGGTTGTAAAGAAAAAGACGACACGCAAAAGAGCGGAGCCTAAAAAGAAACAAGCGTAAAAAAAGCCTGAGCGAAATCTATCGCTTAGGCTTTTTTTGTTTTATCCTAGAGGTAGCGTGGTAAATGAGGGAAAAGGTGGTGTCCGAGAATGCATAACTTTTTTAGCATACATATTTCAAAAAAACTTCTTTATATTGCCATGATGGCTGGTTTAATCCTAGTTTATTTTTTCATTTTTATTGAAATTGTGGAAGAACTGAAGGAAGGGGAGTTAATCGAATTTGATAAAGTCCTTATCAATTTCATCCAAGTGCCCTTTAGTGAACAATTTATCAGCTTTGTGACTACGCTCACATTTTTTGGGTCGGTGACATGGATAGTCGTACTAATTGGTATATTTGCCTTGATTTTGGCCTTATACAGAAGAAAACAGCTTGCTTTATACTTAATAATCACTTCAGCAATGGGTGGGGTATTTAATTGGGGGCTAAAATATCTTTTTCAAAGGGAAAGACCCGATATCGCTCCATTATTATCCGTTTCCGGATATAGTTTTCCTAGTGGTCACTCTATGGCTTCGGTTATCGTTTACGGAAGCATTGCAGTTGTATGTTTACGAATCGTCAAAAGTAAATATATGAACGGCATTATATGGTTTTTGGCTTTTTTGGCTTCATTGGTCATTGGATGGAGCCGCATTTATCTAGGGGTGCATTACCCGAGCGATGTTGTGGCAGGTTTTGTTGCCGGAGCTGCTTGGCTAACGATATCGGCATGGCTGTTACGATACCTGGAATATAAGGGGCGAAAAAATAGAAGCTAAGGGGAAAATGAAGGCATAAGAAAATCACCAAAATTATCAAAAAAGTGGTGTACTGTGAGGAAAGTAATGATCGCACCTATAAATTTTCATTAAAAGAAGGTCGCCTGTTCAATTTGGTAGTTACTTGTTAGGTA
The DNA here is from genome assembly GCF_050272735.1 of Peribacillus sp. NPDC046944. Classification (NCBI taxonomy): domain Bacteria; kingdom Bacillati; phylum Bacillota; class Bacilli; order Caryophanales; family Bacillaceae; genus Peribacillus; species Peribacillus sp. NPDC046944. The sequence continues at coordinate 347,328 of NZ_JBNNML010000005.1, read as the reverse complement.
TAAATAATTAGTAAGGATCTACAGTTTTCCACCCTTTTTAAAAGGAGACAAAAAAATTCGCCCCCTAAAGAGCGACAATGAGGAAATTAATCGTGAATCAACATATAGGCGACGGATTGTCTTTTTCGACTATATATTGTGTTCATATTCTATCATAATTAATTTGGAAATAGCAACTAAATTACTAAAACAAAGGGATTATTTTTATATCATTCTCTTTTCACATCGAATTTTATACCTAGTAAAGAGGTTATTGCTTTTTTTTGGTATAATCAAATAATTGAATAGATTGAATATAAAGAATGTTTCTTTATTGCAATCTGGAAATTTAAAAGAAATGGAAGATGTCCAATGGAAAATCGTAAAATCATGTCTCTTCAAATTGGGATGCCAAAAGAGGAGGAGCTTTCGGGGGTAAAGATCAAAACGGCAATGGATAAGAAGGCCATCGACTATATCACCGTAACAAAATCAGGGATTGATAGGGATGGAGTGGGTAACAGAAAGTTCCATGGAGGGCCTGACCGTGCTCTATGTTTTTATCCCTTTGAGCATTATGATTTATGGAATCGAACATTCAATAAGCAGCTTTCCATCCCTGCATTTGGGGAGAATTTGACGATTGCTGGAATGACTGAACGTCAAACGTTTATAGGCGATATCTATCGCATTGGCGGGACCGTTATTCAGATTACACAGGGGCGTATTCCTTGCTCGACCATCTCCCACTTTAACAAAGAGCCAGAGTTTTTGAAATTGGTGATGGACACTAATCTAACTGGCTATTTTGCTAGGGTTATACAAGAAGGGGTAATTGGCCAACAAGATGATATCGTGTTATTGGATCGGCTTCAAGATAAGGTTACGGTACTTTATGCAACGGATGTCATCCTTCATAAGCGTGATGGGGAGGAGGGGGCAATGTCCTTGCTTTCCATTGAATCCTTGTCGGAAAAATGGGGAGCCTTGCTTTCTAAAAGGATGTATCGTTAAAAAGTCTGAAGAAAATGAAAAAATGATAAATATACTCTTGAAATTATCAGATGATTCATGTAAATTAAATATAAATAAATTTTGAAATGTTTAGAAAATTAAACTTAATAAATCTTATCGAGAGAGGTGAAGGGACTGGCCCGATGAAACCTCAGCAACCAGCCTAGGCAAAGGTGCTAAATCCAGCAAGCAGAGCTTGATAGATGAGGAGAATGTTTCGAAAAAAGCCTTCTTCTTTGAGAAGGTTTTTTTTCTTTACTCTCACACTCATAGAAACCGACAAAAACCATAGTGTTTTTAAGAGAGGGTGTACTAATTGGATTTTCGTAGTGAATTGAAGGAAAGAATGCTAGTTGGAGACGGCGCGATGGGTACGTTGTTGTACTCCTATGGAATCGATCAATGTTATGAGGAAATAAATTGCACCAATCCTGATAAAATTGAGTCTATACATAGGGCCTATTTAGAAGCGGGTGCAGATATTCTGCAAACCAATACATATGGTGCCAATTTCAATAAATTGAAACGGTATGGGCTGGAGGAAGAAGTCAGTCGGATCAATCGCCAAGGAGTCAGCCTTGCTAAACAAGTAGCGAAAGGGAAGGCTTATGTTTTTGGTACAATTGGGGCCCAGCGTAGTATACGTAAATCGGATTTAAGTATAGAAGAAATAAAACGGGGTTTTCGAGAACAATTATACAGTTTGCTCCTGGAAGATCCCGATGGAATTCTTCTTGAAACATTCTATGATTTTGAAGAGCTTGAAACGGTGCTTCAAATTGCTAAAAAGGAAACGGACCTGCCGATTATTGCAAATGTATCGATGCATGAACTTGGAAATCTTCAAAATGGATTTCATTTGAATGAAGCTTTTCAAAAGCTAGAGTACCTAGGTGCAGATGTCGTTGGGGTGAATTGCCGTCTGGGCCCCCATCATATGATAAGGGCACTGGAAGAAGTGAAATTGCCTATGCAGGCGTCGATTGCCATCTATCCTAATGCAAGTCTTCCAGATTATGTGGATGGGAGACTGGTCTATAAAGCGGAACCAGAATATTTCGGTTCAAGTGCACTCGAATTACGAAAACAAGGAGCAACCATTATAGGGGGTTGCTGTGGTACGACACCACTACATATACAAGCTGTGAACGAAATGATTGGCACTTTAGCGCCAGTCAAGGAAAAAATTACGAAAGCTCGACATATAGAAATTATTGAAGTGAATAACCAAAAACAAGAATTAGCTCTTCATGAAAAGGCAAAAACGGATAGAACGATCCTAGTTGAGCTTGATCCACCGAAAAAGTTAGGAATCGAAACGTTTATGGCAGGAGCTGAAGCCTTGAAAAAAGCTGGGGTGGATTCCATTACTTTAGCTGATAATTCACTTGCTTCACCAAGGATATCGAATTCGACCTTAGCCAATTTATTAAAGGCTGAATTAGGGGTGAATCCGATGGTCCATATTACGTGCAGGGACCGAAATCTTATTGGGTTACAATCCCATTTAATGGGATTGCATACGGTCGGGCTGGATGAAGTTTTAGTTATCACTGGGGATCCTTCTAAGATTGGTGATTTCCCGGGGGCAACGTCTGTCTATGATTTATCTTCATTCGATTTGATAAGTCTGGTTAAGCAATTCAATGAGGGCTACTCCTATTCCGGACAAAGTCTAGGGAAACGGGCTAATTTCAAGATTTCCGCAGCTTTTAATCCAAATGTGAAATATCTCGATAAGGCTGTTCAGAGAATGGAAAAGAAAATCGCTTGCGGTGCTCATTCGTTTTTGACACAGCCAGTTTATTCAGTAGAACAAATAGAAGAAGTCTATCAGGCGACAAAACATTTGGAAACACCGATTTTCATGGGGATAATGCCCCTTACCAGTACGAGGAATGCCGAATTCATCCATAATGAAATACCGGGGATTAAATTACCTGACAGTGTACGGAAAGCAATGGCCTCAGCGGGAGCTGATCCAGTAAAATCAAGGATTGAAGCTATAAATATAGCAAGGGAATTGGTAGACGCAGCCCAAGAGAGGTTCAAGGGAATTTACTTAATAACGCCTTTCTTACGCTATGAAATGACAGCGGAACTTACTACATATATTAAGAATCATGATCGTAAACAAACATCTGAGGTGGCAGGACATGAGTAAAAGGGAAATTAACGTGCAATTACAATCAAAGATTCTTCTTCTTGATGGAGCAATGGGCACCATGATTCAAGCTGAAGATTTAACGGCCGAGGATTTCGGTGGAGAACAATACGAAGGGTGTAATGAGTATTTATCGTTAACCCGTCCTGAAATCATTCAAACCATCCATGAAAAATATTTAGCGGCAGGTGCCGATATTATAGAGACTAATACCTTTGGTGCCACAAGCTTAGTGCTGGAAGAATATCAATTAAGCACGCTTGCATATGAACTTAATAAAGTATCGGCAGAGCTTGCCGTAAAAGCATGTGAAAAATATTCAAGTGATAATTGGCCCAGGTATGTAGCGGGTTCCATGGGACCAACGACAAAAACTTTATCTGTTACAGGTGGAACGACTTTCGATATATTGACCGATTCATATGAGGAACAGGCACTTGGCCTTATAGACGGTGGGGTAGACTTATTACTCGTGGAAACCTGTCAAGATATGCTCAATGTAAAGGCGGCCTTTTCTGGAATTAGATCGGCCATCGCTAAAACTGGCAAGGAAGTACCGATAATGATTTCAGGAACAATCGAGCCGATGGGAACGACGTTAGCCGGTCAGTCCATAGAGGCATTTTATTTATCGGTAGAGCATATGAACCCTCTGGCTGTCGGTTTGAACTGTGCGACAGGCCCAGAGTTTATGATTGACCATATCCGTACTCTAGCAGATCTATCCGACAATGCGATTAGCTGTTATCCAAATGCAGGATTGCCTGATGAAGAGGGGCATTACCATGAATCTCCCACTTCCCTAGCCGAGAAAATGAAACAATTTGCAGAAAAAGGCTGGGTCAATATCATTGGTGGCTGTTGTGGTACCACTCCTGAACACATTAAAGAGCTCTCAAGAGTACTTAAAGATATTCAACCACGGAAATTACCTGAGGCTGCACATGGTCATGCCGTATCTGGCATCGAGCCGCTTATTTATGACGACTCAATGCGACCCCTGTTTGTCGGAGAGCGAACGAATGTCATTGGATCTCGTAAATTCAAGGAATTGATTCGTGCCAAGAAATACGAACCAGCAGCGGAGATTGCCCGGGCACAAGTTAAGAAAGGTGCGCATGTCATTGATATCTGTCTGGCAGACCCTGATGGAGATGAGTTCGGTGACATGAAAGAATTCATTGAAGAGGTCGTCAAAAAGGTTAAGGTCCCTTTAGTCATCGATACAACTGATGAAGCCGTTCTTGAACAAGCCTTGAAACATTCCCAAGGGAAGTCCATCATAAACTCAATCAATCTCGAAGATGGTGAAGAAAGGTTTGAAAAAATCGTTCCACTTATTCATCAATACGGTGCGGCTGTCGTAGTAGGAACGATTGATGAAATTGGTATGGCGGTAGACGCCGAACGAAAAATAGAAGTAGCTACTCGCTCAGTGGATTTACTTGTAAACAAATACGGCCTAAAGAAAAGTGACTTGATTTTTGATCCGCTTGTATTTCCAGTCGGTACAGGAGATGAACAATATATTGGCTCCGCATTGGAAACAGTAAAAGGAATTAAAGCAATCAAGGAAAAATTCCCTGAATGTTTGACGATTCTTGGGATTTCAAATGTTTCGTTTGGCTTGCCTTCACGTGGAAGGGAAATATTGAATGCCGTTTTTCTTTATCATTGTACGAAAGCTGGACTAGATTACGCGATTGTGAATACGGAAAAACTCGAACGGTTTGCTTTAATACCAGAAGTGGAAGTGAAGCTTGCTGAAGCACTTTTATTTGATACCTCAACAGAAACACTGGCGACCTTCACTGAATTTTATCGTGGTAAAAAAGCTGAAAAGAAAGATGATGGAATTATTCTTCCATTAGATGAAAGGTTAGGTAACTACATAATCGAGGGTACAAAAGAAGGATTGATCGAGGACTTGAATGAAGCCATAGAGCGTGGTGATGCTCCACTGGAAATCATTAATGGACCATTGATGGATGGAATGAGCGAAGTGGGGCGGTTATTCAATGATAACCAACTTATTGTGGCAGAAGTGCTTCAAAGTGCCGAGGCAATGAAAGCCGCTGTTTCACATCTTGAACCGCTTATGGAAAATTCAGAGGATCATGCTAAAAAAGGCAAAATTCTTTTGGCCACTGTCAAAGGGGATGTCCATGATATCGGTAAAAACCTTGTCGATATCATTCTTTCCAATAATGGTTATGAAGTAGTGGACCTTGGAATTAAGGTTGCACCACAGCAAATCATTGAGGAAGTACGGAAGCATGAACCTACCATTATCGGTTTATCGGGCCTGCTTGTAAAGTCAGCTCAGCAAATGATCTTAACAGCACAGGATTTGAAACAGGCTGGGATTGACACCCCAATTTTGGTGGGTGGTGCCGCATTATCCCGTAAGTTCACCGATTTTAAAATCTCACCCGAATACGATGGGCCTGTTCTATATTCTAAGGATGCGATGGATGGTTTGGCCGTTACGAATATCCTACATGATACGAACAGAAAAATGGTATACCTAGAGGAACTGAAAAATAAACGTGAAAAGGCAAAAGCCAATGCTGCCATCGCCGCATTAATTGAAAAACCGGAACGTAAGCCAGTAAGTGCGGTTCCACTAAGGAATGTACCGGTTCAAAAACCTCATGATGTCAAAAGGCATATACTAAAAAAATATCCACTCGAAGTCATTCAGCCCTATATCAATAGACAGATGTTGATTGGGCATCATCTGGGTCTAAAAGGGAAGGTGGCTGAATTACTGAAGGAGGGTAACGATAAAGCTATACAATTGAATGATTTGGTTGACGATTTGATTGAATTCCTGAAATCCGAACCTGAATATGGATTAAATGCAGTTTATCAATTTTTCCCCGCCCAAAGTGATGGTGACAAATTAGTGGTATACAATCCCGGGGATCATCAGGAAGTATTGGAAACTTTTGATTTTCCAAGGCAAGATACAAGTCCAAACCTTTGTCTGGCTGATTTTGCGAAGCCTATTTCTTCTGGCGAAATGGACTATGTTGGTTTCTTCCTGGTTACAGCAGGAAGAGGCATTAGAAAGTGGGCTGAAAAGTTCAAGAAAGAGGGAGATTTCTTAAAAAATCATGCCCTACAATCCCTTGCTCTCGAAACGGCTGAAGGATTTGCTGAAAGAATCCATCAAATGATGCGTGACGATTTGGGAATTAGCGATTCTATCGAAATGACCATGAAAGAGAGATTTGCTGCCAAGTATATTGGTCAAAGATTTTCTTTCGGGTATCCAGCCTGCCCGAATCTGGAAGACCAGGAAAAACTCTTCCGCCTATTACAGCCTCAGGATATTGGGGTAGAATTGACTGAAGGTTTCATGATGGAACCGGAGGCATCTGTTTCCGCCATAGTGTTTGCACACCCTGAAGCTAGATATTTTAATGTCGATAGATAAGTAAGGCAGCGGTTAAATCCGCTGTCTTATTGATTATGGCGAGTTAATTTCGAGAGCACATTAAGAATAGTATGGTGATAAATTCCTGATACAGAAAGTGAAGTTGTTAAAGACCATAATTCCATGCCTATATTCTAAAAAAAATTGATGCATGAAACCCCTGGTATAGTACACCTTAATGGTAAAAAGCAAGGGGGAGATATAATTATGAAGAAATTATTGCACTTATATACGATAGTATTCTGTTTTTCAATGATCCTAAGTGAAACACTTGCCGGACCCGTACATGCAATAATTCCGGAAGAAATAACTCCGCTCGTCAAAAGTAAAGAAAACCAAAAGACAGTTTATTTAACTTTTGACGACGGGCCTTCTACGAATACAATGGATATCCTGGACATCTTAGACCGGTATCAAGTAAAGGCAACATTTTTTGTTAAAGGTAATGAAGAGCCATATGCAAAAAAATGCTATGAAGAAATGATAGGAAGAGGCCACAAAATTGCCTTACATTCCTATACACATGACTATTCAATCGTGTATCGTTCCACGAATAGTTTTTTTGAGGATTTAAATCGTCTTGAAACGATGTTAGAAAAAGATTATGGAATAAAAAGCCGAATCGTTCGTCTTCCCGGTGGATCACGAAATCGTCTGAGACAACAAGCAAGCACAAAACCAATCATTAATGGAATACTTCAGCAGCTAACGGATAAAGGGTATATATATACAGATTGGAATATAGATTCAACGGATGGAATCAGTCCTACTATAAGCGAACATCAAATCATCACATCCGTGCAAAGAGGCTTGAAAAATCAAAAACAGGCTAATATCCTGCTGCATGATATCAACAGTATGAAAAATACCGTTAAAGCGCTGCCGAAGATAATAGAAATCCTAAAAAAAGAAGGCTATATCTTTGATACGATAGATGAGACAACCCCAAAGGTTCAATTTAATTAGTGAAAGCCAAGCTCAACTATAGTAAATTAAAGGTAATTGGATTTTAATTTAAAGATCATAGTTTGGAAAGGATTTAAAGTTTTTATGATGCCATCGTTGTTTTTATCACATGGAACGCCATTATTAGCCTTGGAAGAGAATAGCTACACCGAGTTTTTAAAAGCTTATACAAAAGAAATTGAGAAGCCAACTGCAATAGTCATTCTGTCAGCCCATTGGGAAAGTGATGAACAGTTGGTTTCAGCTGTCAAGAAGCATGAAATCCTTTATGATTATATCGATTTTCCGGAAGAAATTTACCAGGTATCCTATCCCGCTTCAGGAAATTTGGAGCTTTCCGATAAGATTTTAACCCTGTTGTCACGAGTGGGCATATGGGGGGAGCTTGATGAAAGGCGTCCTCTCGATCATGGGGCATGGGGGCTGTTGCATCTCATGTATCCTAAAGTTGATATACCAATCGTTTCATTATCGATCAGTTCCGACCTACCGTTTGAAAAACAGTATGAAATCGGGAAAATGCTGGGGGCTCTCAAACGGAATAACGTCCTTATAATTGGTAGCGGTGGGATTGTGCATAATTTTAACCAGATTCAGCCAGACCTGCATGTTGCGGAGGGGTGGGCAATCCGTTTTGAAAACTGGGTGGAAGAACAGGTAGAGAAGTGGGATTTGGAATCCTTGTTTGATTATGAAAGAATAGGGCCATATAGTTCCGAGGCGGTGCCATTTAAAGGTCACTTCATTCCCTTGATCATTGCGATGGGAGCAGGAGATTCCAATAAAAAGGCAAAAATGTTGCATCGTAGTTTTCAGTATGGAAACTTAAGTTTGACAGCTTGGGAGTTTGCTTGAGTTGAAAGGGTTTTCAATCGTACGAAATCTAGCTTGTTTGAATTAATATACGAAAATAGAAAAATCTTTTTTTAGAAAAAATAGACTTAAAAAAGATAAAAGGTCTATTTAAGACGAAATAAGGCGAATTAAACAGAATAATAGTTTGAAAAAGGGTGTATAAAGAGGTGAAACCCTTGGATATTTCGACAAAAACATGTTAATATAGCATCTGAAAACGTTTTATCCTTTAAAATTTTATTATTCAATGACCAAGTTATTTATTATAAATTATCTATTTGGGGAAATGTTAGAAGAAGGAATTTGGGGATGGATAAAACGAAATTATGAGAAAAATTTGGGGGTTTACAAAAATGACCATCAAGGATGCTAAGGCTTACGACCCATGGAAATCTTTTTCTGGTCCAAACCTTGGGTATGTCATGGAGCAATACGATTTATTTCAAGTTAATCCGGAAGAAGTAGATCCGGAACTGAAAAACTTTTTTGAGGTTGCTGGTCCTCCTTCATTTGAAGTAGAGGCAGGCACTGTAATGGAAAGTGCACCACAGACTGGTGAAGTCCTTTCAATGAAGAAAATTATGTCTGCAGTAAAATTGGCAGAAAATATTCGTGCATATGGACATCTTGCTTCAAGCATTTATCCATTGATTGAAGACAAGCCAGACACAGAGCAAATCCACTTTGAAAAATACGATTTGACGGTTGAGGATTTACGGAAAATACCGGCTGATCTTATTTGCGCGCAATCACCTGAAAACGTAAAAGACGGATACGAAGCTTTCCAATATCTTAAACAACTTTATACAAAAACAATAGCCTTTGGATTTCACCATGTAAATGACTTGGATGAAAAGCAATGGCTTACTGATATGGTCGAATCTGGTAAAATGTTCCCTGAAGTTTCAAAAGAGAAAAAAGCATTAATGCTAAAACGTCTGAATGAAGTTGAAGGATTTGAAAAGTTCCTACATCGTACATTTGTAGGGCAAAAGCGTTTCTCTATTGAGGGTCTAGATGCATTGGTTCCAGTGTTAGACGAGATGATTTCACAGACTGTCCAAAATGGAACGAGCAATGTGAATATTGCCATGGCTCACCGCGGACGTCTTAATGTCCTGGCACATGTCCTTGGAAAACCATATGAAGTGATTTTCTCTGAATTCCAACACTCACCTAATAAGGATTTAGTCCCATCAGAAGGCTCAACCGGCATTAATTATGGTTGGACTGGCGATGTTAAATACCACCTAGGTTTGGATAAACAAATTACAAAAGAAAGCGTACAGAAAGCAAGAATTACGCTTGCCAATAACCCAAGTCACTTGGAAGTAGTTGGCCCAATCGTGGAAGGTTACTCTCGTGCGGCTCAAGAAGACAGGACAGCAAAAGGCTTCCCAGTGCAAGATATTGATAAGTCACTAGCAATCCTTATTCATGGTGATGCTGCGTTCCCAGGTGAAGGTATCGTACCTGAAACGTTTAACTTAAGCCGTCTACGCGGTTACCAAGTTGGTGGGGCAATCCACATCATCGCTAATAACACGATTGGTTTCACTACCGAAAGTGAAGATTCACGTTCAACTAGATATGCGAGTGATCTTGCAAAAGGTTTTGAAGTACCTATCGTCCACGTTAATGCTGATGATCCCGAAGCATGTATGGCTGCAGTTAATCTTGCCATCCAATATCGTGAAAAATACAAAAAAGATTTCTTGATTGACTTAATCGGTTACAGACGTTTCGGCCATAATGAAATGGATGAGCCATTGGTCACACAACCTGAAATGTATGCTTTGATTCATAAGCATCCAACAGTTAAAGAAATTTACGGTAAACAACTGATTGAATCTGGAGAGTTTACAGAAAATGAAGTGAAAGAAATGGCAAAACAAGTGGATACTAAACTTGCAGAAGCCTATGCCAAAATTTCTGGAAACAAACCGGAAGCTTCCAAAGAAGTAAATCCTCCGGGAATAATTGAAAAAGGCATTCCTACGATTGATACAGCTGTATCTAAGGAAGAACTTATTTCAATCAATGAACAACTTGTGAAATGGCCAGAAGGATTTACGCCTAATAAAAAATTAGGTAAAATCTTGTCCCGTCGTCTGGATTCGTTTGGTGAAAACGGTAAAATTGACTGGGCACATGCTGAAACGCTTGCATTTGCAACGATTTTAAATGATGCCACACCAATCCGTTTAACTGGTCAAGATTCAGAACGTGGAACATTCGCACAACGTAACATCATGCTGCATGATAGCGTGAACGGCAAAACATATTCACCGCTTCATACTCTTGAATCTGCCAAAGCATCTTTCGCTGTCCATAACAGTCCGCTTACTGAAACGGCAGTACTTGCTTATGAATATGGATATAATGTTTTTGCTCCAGAAACACTTGTACTTTGGGAAGGCCAATTCGGTGATTTCGCCAATACGGCACAAGTAATCTTTGACCAATTCATTGCGGCAGGCCGTGCAAAATGGGGTCAAAAATCTGGACTTGTTATGCTACTTCCACACGGATACGAAGGACAAGGACCAGAACATTCAAGTGCTCGCCTGGAACGTTTCCTTCAATTAGCAGCTGAAAATAACTGGACAGTTGCTAACTTAAGTTCTGCAGCTCAGTATTTCCATGTCCTTAGAAGACAAGCTAAAATACTTGATCAGGAACAAGTGCGTCCGCTTGTTATCATGACACCGAAGAGTATGCTTCGTAACCAAGTGATGGCATCTACTCCAGAAGAGTTCAGCACAGGAAGTTTTGAATCATTCATTGAAACGAAAACGCTAGGCAAAAAACCTAAAGCTGTTGAGCGCATTGTATTTGCAAGCGGTAAATTAGCTGTAGAACTACGTGATAAAGTAGCTACTGAACAAAATACTGATTGGTTGCAAATCATCAGTATCGAGGAGATTTATCCATTCCCGTTCACTGGCGTTCAAGAAGCATTGAAAAAATATACGAACCTTAAAGAAATCTACTGGGCTCAAGAAGAACCGAAAAACATGGGAGCTTGGACATTTGTTGAACCTCGCTTAAATGCGGCTGCTCCTGGAAATCTTTCTGTAACTTATATCGGTAGAAAACGTAGATCAAGCCCGGCTGAGGGAGATCCACTTGTCCATAAAAATGAACAACAACGGATTATGAGTCAAGCAATTACACGCAATAATGAGGGGGATAAATAAAATGGCTGAAGTAAAAGTGCCTGAATTAGCAGAATCAATTTCTGAAGGATCTATTGCGCAATGGTTAAAGCAACCTGGTGACCATGTTGAAAAGGGAGATTATGTCCTTGAACTGGAAACAGATAAAGTAAACGTGGAAATCATCTCTGATTACACTGGGATCCTTACTGAACTTTTAGCTGAAGAAGGCGACACTGTTCAAGTTGGACAAGCTATTGCCATCGTGGATGAAAATGGATCGGCAGCAGCACCTGCTAAGGAAGCTCCAAAAGCTGAAGAAGTGAAACAAGAACCAGCTAAAGTGGAACAAGCAGCACCTGCCAAAGAAGCTCCAAAGGCTGAAACGAAAGAAGCATCTTCCACTCAACAAGTTATTGCATCACCAGCTGCTAGAAAATTAGCTCGTGAAAAAGGAATTGACTTAACTCAAGTACCTGTTGTTGATCCACTAGGCCGTGTACGTGTACAAGACGTGGAAGCAGCAAGTAAAGCACCTGCAGCAGCTCCAAAAGCACCTGCAGCTACTAAACAAGCGGCAGCTCCTATTGAAGCCAACGATGACCGTATAGAAGTAGTGAAAATGACACGCCGTCGTCAAACCATTGCTAAACGTTTAGTTCAAGTCCAATCTGAAGCGGCAATGCTTACAACTTTCAACGAAGTCGATCTTTCTGCAGTTATGGAATTACGTAGCCGTCATAAAGAATCATTCGTTAAAGCTAATGACGTTAAACTTGGTTTCATGTCATTCTTTACAAAAGCAGTCATTGGGGCATTGAAAAAGTATCCTTTATTGAATGCTGAAATCAAAGGGGATCATATCCTTAAAAAGAACTTCTATGATATCGGTGTAGCCGTATCGACTGAAGAAGGCTTAGTTGTTCCAGTTGTAAGAGATGCTGATCGTAAAAGTTTCGCTGAAATCGAGCAAAACATTGCGGACCTAGCTGTTAAAGCACGTAACAACAAATTAGCGCTATCAGATTTATCTGGTGGTACCTTTACCATCACAAATGGTGGTACATTCGGTTCCCTATTATCGACACCTATCTTGAATGCACCACAAGTTGGTATTCTAGGTATGCATACTATCAAGACTCGTCCTGTTGCTGTTGGCGATCAAATCGAAAACAGACCAATGATGTACCTTGCATTATCTTATGATCACCGTATCGTTGATGGAAAAGAAGCAGTTGGTTTCCTAGTGGCAATCAAAGAAATGCTTGAAGATCCTGAACAACTTTTATTACAAAATTAATAAATCCTATATAATGAAAAAGCCCCTGTCATGGTGATGGGGGCTTTTTTTTGTAGAAAAGTTCATAGATAAAGAGATAATCATATCATCACTTGCAGGAATATGATTGGTTTTTTAATATAAATGAATGTTTTTGAATAAAAGTGAACGATAATGATTGATTAATCTGAAAAATGAAGTTATTATGGAAATATATTGGGGGTGAGGTAATTGTTGACAACCGAGAGGCATGACGTAATCCTTACGTTGATTAAGAAAAAAGGCATTATAAAGATGCAAGAACTTGTCGATCATTTGCAAGCTTCAGAATCTACCATTCGGCGTGATTTAGTCCAACTTGAGGAACTTAAGCTTTTAAAACGTGTTCATGGTGGAGCTGCCTTGCTTCAAAGAAAAGGCATGGAACCGACCACCTTGGAGAAGCAAAACAAAGCGTTATCCGAAAAAAAGCTCCTAGCAGAGCTGGGGTCAACTTTTATCGAGAATGATGACTGTATTTATCTTGATGCAGGTACGACCATCTCTGAACTGATCCCTTATTTAAAAGATAAAAATGTAACCGTTTTAACCAACGGTCTCATGCATATACAAAAGTTGATGGAATTGGAAATAAAAACGGTTATCGTTGGTGGAACCATCAAGGCTTCCACCAATGCGGTTGTAGGTAGTACAGCTGTCGATTTTTTAAGTGATTACCGATTCGATAAATGTTTTCTAGGGATCAATGGCATTCATCCTGAATTAGGTTTGACCACACCAGATCCTGAAGAAGCGCTATTGAAAAAGACGGCAATAAGGCTTTCCAATCAAAGTTATGTGCTTGCAGATAGTTCAAAATTAAATGAAGTCACCTTCGCAAAAGTGGCAGATGTAAGTGAAGTCATTTTGCTGACGGATAACAATAATGAAGCTGCCGTCGAACAGCTCTTGAAAAATCCCAAGATAAAGGTCGTGACGATTTAATGATTTATACCGTAACGCTTAACCCCTCAATAGATTACCTGGTCGAGGTTGAAAACTTCCAAATGGGCTTGGTGAACAGATCATGCATGGAAAAGAAATATCCGGGGGGCAAAGGAATTAACGTATCACGTGTATTGAAAAGGCTAGGAAACGATACGACTGCTTTAGGCTTTTTAGGTGGCCAAACTGGGGAATTTGTAAAAGCCTGTTTAGAAAAAGATCATATTAGGACTAATTTCACGGAAATAACAGGTGATACGAGAATCAATATTAAATTAAAAACAGGAGTGGAGACTGAAATTAATAGTCATGGTCCTGAAATATCCATGGAGAATTATCATCATTTACTTAGTTTAATTGGTGAACTCAAGCCAAATGATTGGCTCGTTTTATCTGGTAGTATTCCAACAAGCCTCCCACGTGATGTGTACGAAACGATGATGAAAATATGTTCGGGGAGGAAAGTAAAAGTGGTGGTTGATACTAGTGGGAAAGAATTATTGGATGTCGTTCATTATGAGCCTTTTCTCCTGAAGCCTAATCATCACGAATTAGCGAGTCTTTACTCGACTGAAATCAGAAATGTGAAGGATGCAAATAAGTATGGGCAGAAATTGTTGGAAGCAGGTGCTCAAAACGTAATCGTTTCGATGGCAGGAGATGGGGCTGTACTTATCACAAGAGATAAATCTTATGCTGCAAATATACCGAAAGGAAAGGTCATCAACTCAGTGGGGGCCGGAGATTCCATGGTGGCCGGATTTATCGGGATGTATGAAAAAACGGAAGATGTTATAACCGCTTTTCGATATAGTGTCGCCGCGGGAAGTGCGACAGCTTTTTCATCGGACCTTTGTACGTGGGAATTAATAGAAAAAGTATTGCCACAGGTTAGTGTCAGTGAGATAAAAGGGGGGTAACTCTATGAAAATTACAGACTTGTTAAAATTGGATACCATTCTTATAGATTTGCAAAGCGAGACAAAGCTTGGGGTGATAGAAGAGTTATCCGCCAAGTTAGCACAAGCTGGACGTTTACATGATGAAGGTGGATTCAAGGCCGCCATTTTGAAACGTGAAGAGCAAAGTACGACAGGGATAGGTGAGGGAATCGCCATCCCACATGCAAAAACGAGTGCTGTGAAAACGCCGGCCATTTGCTTTGGAAAATCAGTTTCAGGTATTCAATATGAATCGCTTGATGGGCAGCCAGCTCATTTATTTTTCATGATTGCGGCAAGTGAAGCAGCTAATCAGGTTCACTTAGAGACCCTATCTCGATTGTCTTCATTATTAATGGACGCTCAATTCAGGTCTCAATTGGTTTCTGCCACATCAGCTGAAGAAGTGTTGGAGATTATCGATCAAAAAGAACAAGAAGCAGATCAAGACGAAAACGAAAATGAAGAACAGGAAACAAGTGCGATTAGGGATGCTGCAAAAATCTTGGCCGTTACGGCCTGCCCGACAGGAATAGCCCACACTTATATGGCAGCGGATGCTTTAAAGGCTAAGGCGAAAGAAATGGGTCTTGATTTCAAAGTTGAAACCAATGGATCGACAGGTGTAAAAAATAGGTTGAATCCAGCGGAAATTGCCAATGCGGATGTCATTATTGTTGCAGCGGATAAACAAGTGGAGATGGACCGTTTTGACGGTAAGCGGGTTATCATCGTTCCCGTTGCTCATGGGCTCAGGAAGCCGGAGGAGTTACTTAAACGGGCTGTTAACCGGGACGCACCCATTTACAAAGGGACCAAAAAGGATAGTCGAGAAGATGAACCTTCAACAAAAGGAAAAATCGATATTTATAAGCATCTGATGAATGGCGTAAGTAATATGCTTCCATTTGTTGTAGGTGGAGGGATCTTAATTGCACTATCCTTCTTTTTTGGATTAGATGCATCCGATCCGACAAAACCGGAATATAATCCGATAGCTAAAGCATTAAGTGATATTGGGGGAGGTACAAGCGGGGCCTTTTTCTTTCTAGTCCCAGTCCTGGCAGGTTTCATTGCCTCAAGTATCGCCGATCGTCCAGGATTTGCCCCAGGTATGGTGGGAGGATTGTTGGCAGCCCAGGCCAATGCTGGCTTCATAGGTGGCCTGATTGCAGGTTTTCTTGCCGGGTATGTTGTTTTAGGATTGAAGAAATTATTCTCTAATTTGCCACAGGCTTTCGAAGGGATTAAACCGGTATTGCTTTATCCGGTGTTCGGAATGTTAATAACAGGCTTGATCATGCTATTCGTTATTAATGAACCGGTGACTGCTCTCAACCAAGGTTTGTCGAATTGGCTTCAGGGCCTATCAGGGACAAACGCCGTTCTTTTAGGGATGATTCTTGCAGGCATGATGGCTGTAGATATGGGGGGCCCTATCAATAAAGCTGCCTTTACCTTTGGGATTGCGGCTATTGAAGCACAAAGCTTCGGCCCTCATGCAGCAGTTATGGCGGGTGGGATGGTACCTCCGCTTGCCATTGCCTTTGCGACCACCTTTTTCAAAAGTAAATTTAACGATACAGAAAGAAAATCCGGATTGACAAATTACTTTATGGGAGCCTTTTTCATTACAGAGGGAGCGATTCCATTTGCGGCAGCCGATCCGTTTAGGGTCATTATCAGTAGTGTGATTGGAGCAGCAACGGCGGGTGCTCTAACGATGGCATTCAATGTCACATTGCCGGCACCTCATGGGGGCGTGTTTGTAATACCATTAGTTAACCATCCATTTCTATATTTGTTGGCCATTTTAATAGGCTCACTCATCTCTGGACTTATCTTGGGATTCTGGAAAAGAAAACAGAACTGAAGATTGGCGGATTCAAGAATCTTGAATCCGTCTTTTCAATTTTCCAGACTTTTTAATCGTACAAAGATTCCATATGATTCACTTTTGGGGAAGGTTGTTCCTCGGCCATATTATAGATTGTTTAAAAAGTCTTTATATGACGAATAATAAGCCATTGATAGAGACATAAAAAAGCATGTTTCCCCTAGTTTTTGGGTAGAGAATATAAATAAGATAAAAAGGAGAAGGATGACCTTGTTGAAGAAAAACACACTAAAAACCATCAAAAGAGATGATATGATAGATGTTACGACAGAAGTGCAGGCATTTGTAACGGAAAGGGGAATACAAGAAGGTATAGCGCTTGTATATTGTCCACATACTACTGCAGGCATTACAATTAATGAGAATGCGGATCCAGATGTTAAAAAAGATATGCTTAGGAGATGGGATGAGCTTTATCCATGGAATCATACGTTGGATTTACATATGGAAGGGAACACTGCTGCTCATTTAAAGTCCAGCACTGTAGGGTCGTCACAACAAGTTATTATCCATAAAGGTAGTCTGGTCCTTGGTAGATGGCAGGGTATATATTTCTGTGAATTTGATGGTCCTAGAGATCGTCATTACTTCATCAAACTGATTGAGTAAGACAAGGATATGCAGGGGGAAACAATTTTGATAGATGTTTTGATTACAGGAAAAAAAGTACGGTTGAGGAATGTCCAACAGGACGATTTGAAAACCTTATGGAGTTTAAGGTATGGAGAAGAAAATCCTTTGTGGAAAAAATGGGATACACCATACTCAGCTAATGAAATTATGGATTATCCTACGTACATTAACAATGAGATGAAACTACGGAGATACGATCAAAAATTAGGTGTTTTCTCTGAATTATTAATAGAAAGGGAACACCAAATAATCGGGTCGGTTGTTTATTATTGGGAGAATGAACCAGCAAGATGGCTAGAAATCGGAATTACCATATATGAACCAAGATATTGGAATGGCGGTTATGGAACGGAAGCCATTAGCCTATTCATTCCTTATTTATTTCAAAATTTAACCATTGAAAGGATAGGATTGACGACGTGGTCTGGAAATGAACGAATGATGACGGTCGCTGAAAAAGTAGGAATGCAACTTGAGGGTAGAATAAGGAAATGCATTTATCACGATGGGATTTACTACGATTCCATCAAGATGGGGATGTTACGTGAAGAATGGCAAGCAAGAAACGAATGAACGATAATCACTTTTTTAAAAAATGTAAAAAAACACCTGGATTACCTTGGGAATAATTTGACGCTGTTTTCTCTTTTTTATTCTGTTATTCTAGGGAGGTGCTTAACGAGGAGGTTAAAGGATGAAATTATCAGTTGTATTACCGATGATCATAACTCTTAGTGTCATCATACTTGGACTAGCATTCCCTTGGGAAACCACAAGCAAGGCTTCGAATGGTGCTAAAAAACATGTTATTAAACAAGGTGAATCGATATGGGATATCGCTAAGCAGCATGGAGTTCCAATTCAAACGTTAAAAGAAGTCAATAATAACAAGAATAATGTTGCTGAACCAGGCAAAACATTGATTATTCCGCATTTCATGAATGAAACCGATAAAGAATTATTAGCTAGATTGGTTCATGCTGAGGCAAAAGGTGAGCCATATAGAGGCAAGGTAGAAGTAGCAGGAGTCGTGTTAAATCGTCTTGATAGTGGCGAATTCCCTGAAACAGTAAGAGAAGTGATTTATCAAAAAAATCAATTCTCTCCTGTTGATGATGGTAGCATTAACAAACCTGCTGGAGAAGATGCAGTACGGGCAGTAAATGAAGCAATAGCCATTCACGGCTATACGAATGATGCATTATATTTTTGGAATCCAAGTATATCCGACAGTGTGTGGATGGAAAAATTAGAAGTGGTTAAAATTATTGGTGGCCACCATTTTGCCATTTGATCATGAAGCCTGACCGTCTACGGTCAGGCCTTTTTCAATAAAAGAGTATTTACTCAAAAACGTTATAGTCGAAAAAGGCTGATGAATGGAATTACTTACTTTAATGCATTCTGAAAGTAGGATATAATTGAAAAGGAAATTGAAAAGTGGTTCAATGAATAAGGAGTTGTAAGATGGCTAATACGCACGTTTATACAAAAAAAGAGGAAGTATTCAATGCAATCACCCATGGAATTGGTGTCTTATTAAGCATTGCCGCTCTTGTTTTATTAATAATTTTCTCTGCTCATCAAGGATCGGCTTCACTCATTGTGATTTCGATCATTTATGGAGTTTCTATGCTCCTTTTATATGTAGCTTCTACTTTAGTGCATAGCTTTCCTGAGGGGAAATTGAAAGACCTTTTTGAGATTTTTGATCACTCGGCCATTTATATATTCATTGCGGGCACGTATACACCAATCATGCTGCTCGTCATTCAAGGGGCTTTAGGATGGACGCTACTGGGAGTTGTATGGGGTGTGGCAGTGGTAGGAGTCATCTTCAAGGCTTTCTTTGTTAAGAAGTTTCTTTATCTATCCACGATTTTATATATCGCAATGGGGTGGATGATTGTACTGGCATGGGGCCCGCTAACCAACACCATGCCAGCAGCAGGCATACAATTACTTATAGCCGGAGGATTACTTTATACTTTCGGTGCCATCTTTTATGTATGGCGTGGTTTTCCTTTTCACCATGCTGTATGGCATCTCTTCGTGCTTGCAGGATCTGTGGCACACTTCTTTGTAGTTTTATTTTATATTATCCCTCTATAACTAGAGGGATTATCTTTATATAATTAAATTCGTGTTTTAAATTCTACCATTTAGGTAATAGATAAGAAAAGAGACTTAGGAGGAAACCATATGAAGAAATCTTTAAAAGTACTTTCGGTCCCATTTGCTGCTATGCTTGTATTAGCAGGATGTGGAGAAGATGACGAGGTAAAGAATCCGCCGGTACAAGAAAATGAAAACCAAGCGGAAACAAATCCTGAAAAGGGAACAGAAACCAATGAAAAGCTTCCATTTACTTTCAAAGCCTTTAACCTAGAAGTTGATTATAAAGGGAATAACAATGACTATGAAGCGGAATATGATACCATGGGTGCTCAAACGGAAGCTTCTATCGATGATGAATCCAATAAACATGAAGTTCATGGTGATGAAGCGATGGAAGAATTGACGCCAATTTTAGAAAAGTTGACGTTCACCCAAGACTCTACGGATGATGAGGTCATACAAGAGGTGACTAAAGCCTTTAACTTAAAAGAGGATTACCAAGAGTTCGAATTGGAAGTTACGTATAGCGATGGAAAAACAAAGGTATATAAAGTCGTTAATAAATAAAAACAATCGTGATAGAATATATTCAAGAGTTGTCAAATCTTAATTGTTATAGTAAAATGGTGTAGGTAAACAAAGGGGTTTATCATACTTTTACAATGCTATTTAATTCGGGCTTATGGGGATAGGACCGTAGTAAATACATATAAAAAAAGAGTCTTTTTTCTAAAAAGAGTCTTTTTTTATTTTCTGGAAAATAAAAAAAGACTTTAAATATATATAATTAAACGATAAAGACAGGGGGTACCAAATCCATGGTATCTACCTGTCTTTATTTTGTCTATTAGGAAATAGAGATATTTTTTTTGGGAAGCATTTTAGCTGAAGCAAGTCTAGCTCGAATGGAAACACCTAACCAGGATGCTAGGAGGGCTTTCAGGATACCTACGATTAAGAATGGTGCGAATCCACTAGCAATGGCAGCTGTCCAAGTTAATGCAGCTGCATATTTCAACCATATTGTTCCAATGGTTAATGTTATCATCATGCCAATGATATTAGCTATGAGTGCAATGGGAAATGTAAAACGGGTTTTTTCCAAAATCCAGCCGGTAATGAAAACAGTAGGGATATAAGACAATAAATAGCCACCAGTAGGACCGAAAATCTTTGCCAGTCCTCCAGACATTTCTGCAAAGACAGGAACACCAGCTGCACCAATGAATAAGTACAAAACTACTGAATAAGTACCATAACGAGCACCCAGGATCGTAGCGGCAAGTCCAACGGCCAGAGTTTGTCCTGTAATAGGCACGAGCGGGAGTGGAATGGTTAGTTGGGAAAGGATTCCGATAATAGCTGCAAATAAGGCTGTGATTATCATCATTCTTAATTTTTCATGACTCGTATTCATAGCGTTTCCTCCTAATGTAAACTAATTTATTATTTGGTTAACAAATAAAATTTTATTATAGGAAGTAAATACTGTCAATATCTTTTGTTTTTTCTGAAGTTTGAAGGAAGAAAATTGGATTGCATATAAGGGGGAGTGTAAAGAATATAGGGATCTATAAGCCTGATATTTAGCTCAACTCGAACATTCAATATTACAGGTATAGCTGTATGTTCACCACTTTGTAAATGAGGATGGAATCATGAAAGAGCAGACAAAATGGATTTCATCATTTGACTGCCTTCACATAGGAATAATCGGGGCCCATGTGAAGATAGTCAATCATTTACACCAGACTAGATTTATTTTTCATCTAGCTTTTTTACAGTTTCCCCTTCAATTAAGACTGGTTGGTAATGGTTTTCATTGGGTAAGCCCTTCTTTCCTTGTAATTTCTTGATCAACCAATCAGCTGCATCATGACCCATTTGTTCTTGTGGGTGTGTTAAAGTCGTTAATTTGATATTAGCATTTTTCGCTATATAAGAATTGTCCTGGCCAATAATTGATAATTGTTCCGGAATGGAAATATCAAGTTGTCTGCATACATTTACTACTTCTAACCCTACCTCGTCGTTATAGCAAACAATGGCAGTCAACACGTCTCTATTTTCGTTTAAGAACCGCTTCAAGTTCTTGTGCAAGTCTAGCTTCGTTTCTGTAGTATATGAAAGCAATTGTTCGGGTTGAAAGCGTAATTTTGCTTCTCCAAGTGCTTTTATATATCCCTTCATTCGATATTTTCCTTGTAAATCATCCATTTTTGATATGAACCCAATATGGGTGTGTCCATTGGAAATTAATTCTTTTGTAGCGAGATAGCTCGACTGCACATCATCTAGGCAAAAGAAAGGAACTTCTAATTCTTCATAATAAGCGTTAATCATGATGAATGGTACCTCTTGTTCCTTAAATGTTAGGTAGTAAGCAATGTTGGGATTGTATAGATTGCTTTTTGTAGGTTCAACAATCAAACCATCTACGCCAAAGGATAACATCATTTCCAAGGCTTTTTTTTCTTGTTCGACGTCATTATTTGTACTGGCCAATAGTAAGGAATAATTATTTTCATTTAATCTTTTTTCAATTCCGCGGATAATAGAAGGGAAAATGTAATCCGATATGTAGGTCGTGATGACACCAATCGTTTTATATTTGAAATTCCCACCAGACTTTAGTTGATATTGATTACTAACATATGTCCCAGAACCTTTTTCACTTCTTAAGAATCCCTCGTTTGCTAATTCTAAAATGGACTTTCTTACAGTGTGTCGGCTAACGTTGTACATATCTTGCATAACAGACTCAGTAGGAATTTGTTCTCCTATACTATACTCACCTGTAAGGATTTTATTTTTTAAATCATCGACGATTACCTGATACTTTGGTTTCATTAAACCTCACCTCGTTTCGGTTGTTTGCATTCTTATTTATTTTCCTTTTAGATTTGTACGTACACATTTTAACATAAGCCTGAGTGGATTAAAACAAATTACCTCAGTTTGTGGACAAAGCTATTAATACCTGATTTTTTACCATATCCTTTACTCCCTATCCCTATTCACTTAATATCCTAGATTCACTGCCTTTGAAGTGAGGATGACGGTTCAACTTAAAAGCTGTGAGTATAATTAATATTGTTTATTGACAAATGTACGTACAAAAAATATAATATATTCATAAATGAATTCAAGCGCCTCCTGTATATTGAAAGCGCTATCGAAAGGGGGATTAACGTGCAATCGAATCGATTAGAAATTATACAAGCGATTAACGAGGGTGATACTTCACTTGGAATCGAATTTGGCTCAACACGTATAAAAGCGGTGTTGATAGATAAACGTTATGAAACAATCGCATCTGGAAGTTATGAGTGGGAAAACCTTCTGGAAGATGGATTTTGGACATACAATTTAGTGGATATAATCACCGGTCTGCAAACAGCTTATAGTGAAATGAAGCAAGAAGTTGAACGAAATTACGGCATAACAATTCGGAAAATTGGATCTATTGGATTCTCTGCAATGATGCATGGTTATATGGCTTTTGACCATACAGGGGAGCTACTTGTTCCGTTTCGAACTTGGCGTAACTCAACAACTGGTGTCGCAGCAAAAGAATTAACTGATCAATTACAATTCAATATCCCTGAACGATGGAGTATTGCCCACCTTTATCAAGCAATACTAAATGAAGAGAAGCATTTGCCGCGTATTGATTGTATTACGACTTTGGCTGGATACATTCACTGGTTATTGACTGGTAATAAAGCAATTGGCATTGGGGATGCTTCAGGGATGTTCCCAATTGATGAATCAACGCATGATTACAATGAATTAATGATCAAGCGTTTTGATGAATTGATTGCTACGAAAGGTTATCCTTGGATGCTTAAAGAGATCCTTCCTAAAGTTTACGTTTCAGGTGAGCAAGCGGGAGAATTAACCGAAGTGGGAGCGAAAATCCTGGATAGGTCCGGGAATTTACAACCAGGCATTCCGATTTGCCCACCAGAAGGCGATGCTGGAACGGGAATGGTTGCTACGAATAGTGTGCGAAAACGTACCGGCAACGTCTCAGTAGGAACTTCCGTTTTTGCCATGATTGTACTAGAGAAAGAGCTTTCAAAAGTATATCCAGAAATTGATATGGTAACTACACCAAACGGAAGTCCAGTTGGGATGGTCCACGCGAATAACTGTTCAAGTGACCTTAATGCATGGTTGGGATTGTTCCGTGAATTTTCTGAGGCAATGGGACAAAAGGTTGAGACAAATAAATTATTTGAAGTAATGTTGAACAAAGCTCTGGAAGCGGATCCAGATGGTGGTGGTTTGCTTAGCTATGGTTATTTCTCAGGTGAAAATATTACAGGATTTGAAAAAGGACGACCACTATTTGTACGCTCGCCTGAGAGTCGTTTCAATTTAGCGAACTTCATGCGGACTCACCTTTTTACTGCTTTCGGTGCTTTAAATATCGGAATGGGTATTTTGACAAAGGAAGAAAATGTTGCGATTGATCGTATTTTGGCTCACGGTGGTTTATTTAAAACCCCACTTGTTGTACAAAAAATCGTTGCCGCTGCAATGAATACGCCAGTATCGGTAATGTCAACAGCAGGTGAAGGTGGACCGTGGGGAATGGCGATTCTTGCCTCTTACATGTTGAATAAAAATCAAAAAGAAAGTTTAGAAGACTTCCTCGACCAAAAAGTATTCAAAGATATGGATGGGCAAGAAATTTATCCTGACCAAGTAGATATTGAAGGATATGAAACATTTATTGAAAGATACAGGAAGGGCTTAGTAATTGAGCAGGCAGCTGTTGACAATTTGATGTTATGAGTTGGAAAACTGGAGGGGTTGGCGTGTTAGAACAACTGAAAGAAGAGGTATATCAAGCAAATTTGGACTTGCCTAAATATGGTCTCGTGAAATATACATGGGGAAATGCAAGTGCCATTGACCGTGAAAGTGGTTTATTTGTTATCAAACCTAGTGGTGTTGATTACGAAACAATGAAAGCCAGCGATATGGTAGTTGTCGATTTAGATGGCAATGTTGTTGAGGGAGAGCTGAGGCCTTCATCAGATACAGCGACTCACGCAGTACTTTATAAGTATTACCAAGAAATCGGCGGCATTGTTCATACTCATTCAACTTGGGCGACAATCTGGGCTCAAGCAGGCCTTGATGTTCCAGCGATGGGGACTACTCACGCAGATACATTTTACGGATCGGTCCCTTGTGCGCGCTATCTAACACAAGAGGAAATTGATCGTGGGTACGAAGTGGAGACTGGGAAGGTAATCATCGAAACATTTGAAGAGCGTGGGTTGGACATTTTAGCCGTTCCTGGCGTATTACTTCATGGTCATGGACCGTTTACATGGGGTAAAGATGCAAAATCCGCTGTCATGAACAGTGTGGTCTTGGATGAAGTTTCGAAAATGAATTTATTCACGAGGGAATTAAATCATTTTGCGAAAGAACTACCACAAAATATTTTGGATAAACATTATTTACGAAAACATGGAAAAAATGCTTATTATGGTCAAAAGTAAGAGGAACTCTACCAAGTTATCAAACCAGTAGATTAAGAAAAGAGGGTTATTATGTTAACAACAGAAACAAAGGAATTTTGGTTTGTCGTTGGATCACAACATCTATATGGAGAAGATGCGTTAGCGCAAGTCAAGGCGCATGCACAAACGATAACCGATGCATTAAATGAATGCGGCATTCTGCCTTACCCAATTGTTTTGCAAGATCTAGCTGTTAGTGCAGATAGAATAACAAACATCATGAAAGAAGCCAACTATCGTGATGAAGTTGCCGGAGTCATTACTTGGATGCATACTTTTTCACCTGCGAAAATGTGGATTCGTGGAACAAAATTATTACAAAAACCATTACTTCATTTAGCCACTCAATTCAACGAAAGCATTCCATGGGCTACGATAGATATGGACTTTATGAACTTAAACCAATCCGCTCATGGTGACCGTGAATATGGTTTTATCAATGCCCGTCTGAACAAACAAAACAAAGTGGTTGTAGGTTATTGGGCGCGTCCTGAAGTGCGACAACAAATTGCACAATGGATGGACGTAGCGGTTGCTTATAACGAGAGCTTCAACATTAAGGTCGCTCGTTTTGGAGATAACATGCGAAACGTTGGTGTAACTGAAGGGGATAAAATTGAAGCACAAATCCAATTTGGCTGGACAGTTGACTATTTTGGAATAGGGGATCTTGTTCAATATGTAAATGCAGTTACGGATGAAGAAATTGACGCATTATTTGCAGAATATGAAGGACTCTATGAATTTGAATATGGTACATATAGCAGGGAAGATTGGGAAAAAAGCGTAAAGGTACAGGCAAGCTATGAAATTGCAATTAAACGTTTCCTTGATGACGGTGGTTACACGGCATTCACTACGAATTTCGAAGATTTATATGGGATGAAACAGCTTCCTGGTCTTGCCGTCCAACGTTTGATGGCGCAGGGATATGGCTTTGCGGGTGAAGGAGATTGGAAGACGGCAGCACTTGATCGCTTACTGAAAGTTATGAGCCATAACCAATCAACTGGCTTTATGGAGGATTACACATATGAATTAGCTGCCGGACAAGAATCAATCCTACAGTCACATATGCTTGAAGTCGATCCAACTTTAGCAAGCAATAAACCGAAAATGGTCGTATCTCCATTAGGTATAGGCGATCGTGAAGATCCGGCACGTTTAGTATTCGATGGTAAAGCGGGAGACGGTGTCGTTGTTTCCATGGCTGACTTTGGTACAAACTATAAACTTTTAATTAATGAAGTTTCTGCTTTTGAACCATCTGTTCCAGCACCAAACCTTCCAGTGGCCCGTGTACTTTGGGAAGTTAAGCCAAACTTCCAAGATGGAGTGAAAGCTTGGCTAGAGAATGGTGGGGGGCACCATACAGTTGTGTCATTGAATTTAACAACAGACCAAATCATAACTTATGCAAAATTAGTAGGTTTGGATTACGTAGTTATTAAGTAATGTTTTTCCCTCCACGGGAGATTGGCTTCCGAGGAGGGGAAAATTAGATTCGTAAACCCTGAAATTATTTTGTAGGCGTGCTTTATTTTTTTGGGCGAGATGAAAGCGTTTTATTGACTGAATAATGACACAGAATTCATCCTTATAAGCAATAGTTATAAACTATTAGGGTTTCTTAGAAAGAAATTAATACTTTTATAGTATAGGGATTTTTTGAATGTAATTTTATAACCTTTGGGAGGAAACATTAATGGTTAATGAAAAGAAAATCTCAAGTGGATTCATTTATTTTTTTGGGGCATTTGGAGGCATTCTCTTCGGTTATGATATCGGCGTTATGACGGGTGCTTTGCCTTTTTTGCAACATGATTGGAATCTTCAAAATAACCCTAGTGCTGTAGGTTGGATCACCTCTTCCTTGATGTTTGGAGCTATTTTTGGTGGTGCCCTGGCTGGACAACTTTCAGATCGTTTAGGACGGCGCAAAATGATACTAATATCTTCTATCATTTTTGCTTTTGGGTCTATTTTAGCAGGTGTATCCCCTCATAAAGGGATTCTATTTATGATTGTTGCTCGTATTTTATTAGGGATAGCTGTTGGTGCTGCCTCTGCGTTAGTCCCAGCCTATATGTCTGAAATGGCACCTGCCCGTTTACGTGGACGGTTGTCCGGAATTAATCAAACAATGATTGTTTCCGGAATGTTACTTTCGTACATTATTGCTTATCTATTGAAAGACTTACCAGGTACCATGGCATGGCGTTTGATGCTAAGTTTGGCTGCCGTACCTGCTTTGATTTTGTTTATCGGGGTGTTAAGGTTACCGGAATCACCACGCTTTTTGATTAAGAATAATAAGATTAATGAAGCACGTAAAGTGTTGAGCTATATTCGCTCTAACAAAGAACAAATTGATTCTGAAATAAAACAAATTCAAGACACTGCCAAAGAGGAAACGAAAGTAAATCAAAAAGCGTCATGGGGAACCCTTTTAAGCAGTAAATACCGTTATCTAGTAATTGCTGGGGTCGGGGTAGCTGCGTTTCAACAATTCCAGGGAGCAAACGCAATTTTTTATTATATTCCTATGATTGTAGAAAAAGCAACAGGGCATGAAGCCAGCTCAGTATTGATGTGGCCAATTATTCAAGGGGTTATACTTGTATTAGGTTCATTATTATTCTTAATGATTGCTGATAAATTCAATCGCCGTACTTTATTAACGATAGGCGGAACTATTATGGGGCTATCCTTTATTTTGCCCGCAATATTGAATGTATTAATTCCTGATGCAAATCCGATGATGATGGTTGTTTTTTTAAGTATTTATGTTGCGCTATATTCATTCACGTGGGCGCCTTTAACATGGGTTATCGTTGGAGAAATTTTCCCACTGGCGATTCGCGGGCGTGCATCCGGGTTAGCTTCATCATTTAACTGGATTGGATCTTTCTTGGTTGGATTGCTATTCCCTATCATGACAGCAACGATTTCTCAAGAAGCCGTTTTTGCAATATTCGGTGTTATATGTTTGCTTGGTGTTCTATTTATCCGGACATGTGTTCCTGAAACTCGAGGTCATTCTTTAGAGGAAATTGAAAAAAATGGATCAATAAAACCAGCCAAGGGAGAAAGTGCTTAAATTACAACTATGAGATTTCGAGCCGGTTAAATCAGGTAGGGTAATCGGGTTATTATATTCTACAGGCACATCATAAACTCTTATGATTCCTAACTTAAGGCCGAAGTGAATACTTCGGGCTTTTGTCTTTTTACTATAAAAAAAGATATGGTGTTTTAGCTTTTAATTAAAAAAGAATTTAATAGGGTAGGAGCCGAAATAATGAAAGTATCACATAGCTCATTTGGAAATAATATATTGCTTTTTACTATGGAAAATGATTATGGAGTAAGAATGGAAGTTACAAACTTTGGAGCAAGAATCGTCAATCTTTTTGTTCCAACGGAATCAGGTCTCCATAATATCGTATTGGGATTTGACACGATTGAAGATTACCAAAAAGAAACATATTATGGAGCTACAATAGGTAGAGTGGCTGGAAGAATAAGAAATGGTGAATTTTCAATTGGTGAATCCCGGTACAAAACATCTGTAAATCAATTGGGGAATACATTACACGGTGGCAATCCCGGGTTCGATGAAAAAATATGGGATTATGAAGTGAAGGAGAATGATGAAAGTGCGTCAATCATTTTTTCAACTCACTCACCTGATGGAGAAAATGGCTTTCCGGGGAATTTGAAAGTAAGTGTGACGTATACATTGGATAACTTAAATACTTGGTCAGTGAACTATCAAGCAAAAAGTGATAAAGACACAATTTTTAATCCGACCAATCACGTCTATTTTAACTTAACAGGGCACCCTAGCAATCCAATCGATAATCATTTCTTACAAATCTTTTCTGAAGAGTTTGCGCCAGTAAATGAAGATACCACGGTAACTGGGGAAAAGCGAAGCACGATTGGCACTCCTTATGACTTTCGTACGCCAAAGGAATTACGTTCAACCTTTGAAGCTATTGACGCAGAGGTTGAAAAGGTTCAAGGAATCGATCATCCATTTTTCCTTACCTCTTCAGGAATTCATCAAATTGCAGCCAAATTAATTAGTCCTGACGGGAAAATAACAGTCGAGGTATACACAGATGAACCTGCAGTTGTCATTTACACGGCAAACTTTGTGAAAGGTGTTCCACTGATGCATGGAGAAAAATTAAGTCAACATGGTGGAATAACGTTTGAAACCCAAGCTGCTCCAGGAGCGGAGGAATTTGAAGGTTTTGGAGATATTCTGCTTTTGGCAGGCGAAAGTTATACGTCCCAAACAAAGTTCAAAATCGAGGTTAGCCCCCGTTAAGTTGAAGTTTCTACCATACGTGAGGATCCGGTCCAGCAGTCGGGACTTAGGGCAATTGAGCATATAGAGGTAAAAATAATAAAGTTCACAAGAGAATATTAAACACGTAGCACCTCCTGAAGACGATTAATCATAGGAGGTGCTTTATTTACGCCACGACAAAATACAACAATTTCCCCGAACATTATTTCTATAGTTAATCCTCTAAATGAATATCGAAAGAAATGGCGAACACTTTATATTCCTATCGAAATTGGGCAATTGTAGTAGGTCCGAATTAAGGGGTATTTATTATAAATGTGAAACCTTTCCTGCTTTCATTCGTATTAATGGTAATTAAAGTATAATATGGGTTTAAACCCTAATATCTAAATGGTATCAAATGAAAAGAAAGAGGAGGTAGCGGCTAAATTAAATGATGCTCATTTTTTGTGGGGAAGAAAACCTTATGTAAGGGATGAAAATATGGAGTTGTATGGAGTACCACTAGAAACCGTCTATCTATATGGATTAATTTTATCTGGAGGACTGACATTTTTAATCATTTTGTTTAATGATGTATATTCTGGATTAGAACTTCCGGATATTTTTAATCCTACTTTGATTTTTAGTTTTTTGACGATTTTTTTCGCAAGTGGCTTTCTGTTTGAATCAGTTACAGATCTCCATGCCGGTGTGATTGTAAGCCTCTCTTTTTTACTGGCATTAACAATCGTCACATTATTGAATGTGTTTGTTTTGATTCCCGTTTCAAGGGCGGAGTCAAGCTTAACCTTTCATGATCATGATTTGAGGGGAAGGGTGGGACTGGTTTTAACGACAGTTCCGGTAGACGGGTTTGGCGAAGTGTTAATACAGAGTAATAGCGGCAGTATTTCAAAGACTGCAGCGAGTTTCAAAAATGAACAAATCGCTTCAGAAACTAAAGTCTTGATCATTGAGGTGAAAAATGGGGTTGTCTATGTCATGCCCCATTATAATTAAAGAGGGTTGAGGAGGGAATATTTATGACAAGTTTAATATGGATCGTTATTGCTATTGTTGCTTTTTTACTTATTGCACTTATTGCTGTCTTTGTTACGAAGTACCGTACGGCTGGTCCTGATGAAGCATTAATTATTACTGGAAGTTATTTGGGGAATAAAAACGTACATGCCGATGAATCAGGAAATAAAATAAAAATTGTCCGGGGTGGAGGAGCCTTTGTCCTTCCGGTTTTCCAGCAAGCAGAACCGTTAAGCCTGCTATCGAGTAAACTGGAGGTTTCTACGCCTGAAGTATATACGGAACAAGGTGTACCAGTTATGGCAGATGGTGTATCCATCATTAAAATCGGTAGTTCCATAACGGACATAGCCACGGCTGCTGAACAATTTCTAGGAAAGACCAAGGACGATCGTGAGCAGGAAGCCCGTGAAGTGCTAGAAGGACATTTAAGATCTATCCTTGGCTCCATGACCGTTGAAGAAATCTATAAAAATCGTGAAAAATTTTCACAGGAAGTTCAGCGGGTCGCTTCTCAAGATTTAGCAAAAATGGGGCTAATCATTGTGTCTTTTACAATAAAAGATGTGCGTGATAAAAACGGTTATCTTGATTCACTAGGGAAGCCAAGAATTGCCCAAGTAAAAAGGGATGCGGATATTGCAACGGCTGATGCTGAAAAAGAAACCAGGATTAAACGGGCGGAAGCTTCAAAAGAGGCCCAACGTGCTGAACTTGAGAGGGCAACGGAAATAGCGGAAGCCGAAAAAATCAATAAGTTAAAGGTTGCAGAGTTTCGCCGGGAGCAGGACATTGCTAAAGCACGTGCAGACCAAGCATATGATCTTGAAACAGCCCGTTCAAAGCAAGATGTAATGGAACACGAAATGCAAATCAGGATTATTGAACGGCAAAAGCAAATTGAGCTTGAAGAAAAAGAAATTCTTCGCCGAGAAAAGCAATATGATTCCGAAGTGAAGAAAAAAGCGGATGCTGACCGTTATTCGGTGGAGCAAGCGGCTTCGGCAAATAAGATGAAACAAATAACTGAAGCTGATGCAGATAAGTACAAAATTGAAGCAATGGCAAAAGCGGAAGCGGAACGTATCCGGTTGGATGGACTTGCCAAAGCCGATGCACAAAGGGCCCAGGGGACAACAGATGCCGATATCATCCGTTTAAAAGGGGTGGCAGAGGCCGAAGCAAAACAGAAGATTGCTGAAGCATTTGAACAGTTTGGTCAAGCGGCCGTGATGGATATGATCCTGAAAATGCTCCCGGAGTATGCAAAACAAATAGCTTCTCCACTGGGTAACATTGATAAAATAACGGTAGTGGATACGGGTGGGAATGGTGTAAATGGGGGTGCTAACAAAGTGACCTCTTACGCGACGAACCTCATGTCCACACTACAAGAGTCCTTAAAGGAATCTTCAGGCATTGATGTGAAAGACTTACTGGATAACTTTTCAGGTAAGCGAAATATATACCCGCCCACGGTGAATCAAGAAAATGTAGACATGAATGCGACGATCGGTGCAGGGAAAGAAGAATTGGAGAAGACTATTTTATAAAATAGGGTAAGCAGAAAAGGATAGGAAACACTCGGTGGGGATAATTGTGAAATTTCAATGTAAAGAAAAATTTGAATTTAAACTAAAATTTATTGGTTCATCCTACTATTTGATGGTAAATTCCTGGTATACACAGTATTAGAGTTAGCCATTTAATATGTAGTAAAATAAGGGTTCCATTTAAATGTTAAATAGTAGCACCTCCTGGGTACGATGATTAAAGGAGGTGCTTTATCTATTCCAAAAAATACATGGAGAAGTTTGAATGACATAACCAATTTATAATCAGATCACCATTCATACGAAGGAAATCATGGATGATTTTCTCCTTGAATTACTTTTTTTGAAAATAAAATGGTAACCCCCTTAATAGGTCCTTTGTGATAGGTACGAATCAAGATTTATTTGTGAAAATTGTGAAACGGAGAAACAGGAAGTACCAGCAGAATTTTTAAAATAACACTAATTTTTTGTGGAAGGTTTAAGGGATGAAAGTATGAATATATATATTGGGAGTGGTTTGTATGGGAGCATGAGCTATTATAGTGAAAAAATATTAGTATACTATTCCTTGTGTTTTTGAAATAGTAAGGGGAAATGAGATTAATGCACTTGCTTGAGTGATTTTTGGGAGCTCTAGAAGAGCCCCTTTATACAATTACCCAAGTAATTGTTAAAATCATTATCTCGCAGTATAGCCTCCATCAACGATTAGCGAAGTTCCTGTTACAAAATCATTTTCACATAAGAAAATAATGGCATGAGCAATTTCCTCCGGTTTTCCAAGTCTTCCAATCGGGTGTTTAGCGATAAGCTCCTTATAGGAAAGATTATTAGCTTCCCTATTTACGGTTCCGGACTCGAGGAAACCGGGACTTATGGCATTGACCCTAATATTTTTATCAGCGTATTCGAGTGCAAGAGTCTTGGTTAAATTTAATACTGCTCCTTTACTAGCTGTGTAAGCAAACGTTTCAGGAAGGCCGACAGTACTTAAGATAGAAGCAGTATTTACTATGCAACCACCCCCAGTTTTTAGCATTTCACGAATGACATGTTTTGCCGCAAAAAATACACCGTGTTGGTTCACTGATATAATTTTATTATATTGCTCAAAAGTGAGTGTATGCGTTGGATTTAACCCGCCAATCCCAGCATTATTTATTAAGATATCGACTTTTCCATATCTATTTACCGTTTCTGTTACTAGATTTTCAACGGATTTTTCTTCAGCAACATTAACCTTTATAAATAGAACTTCTGCTCCATTCTTTTTCAACTCTTGTTCGGCAAATACTCCCGGGGGCTCATTTAAATCAGAGATTACTACTGTGACCCCTTGTTCTATCAATGCTTTTACAGTTGCAAGTCCAATTCCTGAAGCTCCCCCCGTTACGATAGCTACTTTTTTGTCCAGTTTCCCCATACTACCATCTCCTAATATTTGTTATATTAAAAGTATCATAACGTCAAAAAAAATAACAGAAAATTAAAAAGATTCTAATTTTACTTGATTTATAGTTTTTAATATTCTAAGTTAGTCAGTAGAAAGAATCTTTTAAAGAGGGGGAAGTTGATATGGTTCATAATTATTCAACTACAGCCATTGTTACAGGTGCTGCTGGAGGAATTGGAAAGGCTTTAATCAAACGGCTGGCAAAACGAGAATTAAATTTAGTGCTTGTGGACTTGGCAGAAGAAATGCTTCAAGAAATTGTGTTTGAGACTGGATTAGAGAAAGCAAACGTTCTAGTTGTAAAAGCAGATGTATCTAGAGAACAAGATGTTAAAATGTTTGTTCAAAAAACAGTTGAGAAATTTGGAAGGATAGACTACTTTGCAAATAATGCTGGGATTGAAGGACCAAGAGGGGTAATTGAAAACCTAGCAGTAGAGGATTTAGATTTAGTATATAAAGTAAATGTAAGAGGGGTATTTCTTGGACTACAATATGTCATTCCCGTAATGAAAAAACAGGAATCAGGTGCAATCCTCAATACTTCTTCACTTGCAGGTCTAATGGGGGTACCTGGAAGTTCAGCGTATAATATGTCTAAGCATGCAGTTATAGGGTTAACGCGCTCCGTGGCTAAAGAATCAGCACCATATGGAATTCGAGTAAACGCTGTATGTCCTGGTACGATAAATACACAGATGATGAGGAGGATTGAGGAGAGTTCCGGTAATGTAAGGAAACAAAAAACGTTTAATGAGATGGCCACACCTTTAGGAAGGTATGGGGAACCAGAAGAAGTAGCAGCTGTAATGAATTTTCTTTTATCGGAGGAATCATCTTTCGTAACAGGATCATTATATACCGTTGATGGCGGGATGTTAGACCAGTAAAAACAGTCGTTTGAAATTAGAAGGGTAAAAGTATTTAGAACGTTATAATGTTTCATGTTTAAGAAATGTAGCCGAGTCAAGGAATACTTCAACAGGAAGCCTCAAGATATAATATTTATTTGTAAAAATATTCTAAATATATTGACTAATCAAAAGTCGGTCTATTACAATTGATGTTGAAAGGTGATTCATGTATTGGTAAATTATTATTTTTAAGGCACTCGTTTTTTGAATTCCTAATTTTTTGAGAGGATGTTAAACGATGACGAAGCACCAACATTTATTTTCTCCTTTTACTCTTGGACGTATTACCTTGAGGAATAGAATTGTTGGGACTGCTCATGGTACAGCAATGATTACAGACGGTGTTCCGATGGAAGAGGACATCAAGTATTGGGAGGAACGAGCACGAGGCGGTGCAGGACTCCTAATTACGGGAGGAACCATTGTTCATCCAAGTTCTCGACTTCGGAGACGAATGCTAAATGAGGCATATTTGGAAGAAACTGTTCCGATGTTTCGACGCAGGGCTGAGGCGATTCATGCCAACGGAGCTAAGGTGATTGGTCAATTGGTTCACTTAGGCAGAGAGATGATTGGAGGAGAATCCGATTATCCTTTAAGAGCACCATCTGCCATTCAATCACCTCGTGCTCTTTACCGGCCGATTGAGCTAACACATATAGAAATTAACGAGATCATCGATGCCTTTGTACTATCGGCATTAAATTTAAAAAAGGCTGGGTATGACGGGGTTGAAATTCATGCTGCGCATGGCTATTTGGTCGCTCAATTTCTTTCATCTGGAACCAATAAACGTAATGACGAATATGGCGGCTCCCTAAAAGGAAGAATGCGGTTCTTACTTCAATTACTGGAAGCCATTCGCAAGGAAACGGGAAGTGATTTTGTTATAGGTGTTCGGTTGAGTGCGGAGGAAGAGGTAAGCGGCGGCATGCAGTTAGCTGACACACTTCAAATTGTCAAAGTGCTGTCTGGAATTAGTCCTGTCGATTATTTGAACATTACGAAGGGGATTAGAGGAGGATATGTAAAGGATTTGACCATTCCTCAAGGAGTCACGGTAGACGCAGCAAGGGAAATTCGCTCAGCTACTAATATACCCATTCTTGTTAGTCAACGTATTAAAGACCCAAATATGGCAGAGAAGATTTTGGCAGAAGGAGCAGCAGATTTAGTCGGGATTACCCGAGCCCTCATTGCCGATCCAGAGTGGCCACTCAAAGCAGAAACAGGTCGCAGTTATGAAATTATTCCTTGTATCGGCTGTAACCAGGATTGCCGATCATTTGATCCGTTTTTATATTGTGCTGTTAATCCGACTACAGGCCGCGAAAATGAGTTAGATAGAATAATACCTAAGAGCAATAACATAAAAAAGGTTGCCGTTGTCGGAGGAGGGCCAGCGGGTTTAGAAGCAGCAAGGGTAGCAGCTTTACGAGGGCATTCAGTCGAACTATTTGAAAAAGAAGCGACCTTAGGCGGACAGGTGAGAATAGCAGCAAGGGAACCAAACCGCCGGGAGCTGATCGACGTCATTCATTACTTAGAATCAGAGGTTCGAAGACTTGAGGTTACTGTAAATTTAAATCAAGCCGTAGATGTTAATGACTTAAACAGTTTTGATACGGTTATCCTCGCAACTGGAGCGGTGCCAGAACAACCTAAGGTTCATGATTCTATTAAAGGTAAGGTATTGACGGTTTATGATGTGCTAAAGTCTGACGATTTGTCAAAAGGCGTAGGTGAAACTGCGGTTGTCGTAGATGATGGGACAGGATTTTGGCCATCATTAAGTACGGCAGGATGTCTTGCTGCGAAGGGTTATAAGGTGATATATGTGACACCGTCACGAACAATTGGAGCAAGCATTCCGCATGAAAGCATTCAACTGCTTCTTAATCGACTGAGTACAGCTGGGGTACAATTTATGATTTTACACCAAATCGCAGAAGCTAATGGAAATAATATTAAAGTTCGTAATGTTTTAAGTGGGGAAGAAACACTCATAGAATCAAACTTACTTGTCATAGATGCGGGAAGACGTCAAGAAAACACTCTTGCCAAGCAACTTAGGGATGTAGCTATTCCGGCTCACTTAGTTGGCGATGCCATCTCACCTCGGCGGATAAGTCATGCAATATTAGAGGGTCATCGAATTGCCCGTAAGATTTAATTGATAAAAAGTTAATAAATGTATCAATTTAACAGGAAAGAAAGGCAGTTTAGGAGGTAAATATCTTAATAATAAGGGAGATGTATTAGGATGAATTTCGAGTTCTCGGATAAAGTAAAGGATCTGCAACATCAGGTAACGGAGTTTATGGAACAATATGTTTATCCAAATGAGACCGTATATGAGCAACAGTTAAATGAAGGCACATCGAGGTGGGAAATCCCTCCAATCATTGAGGAAATGAAAATTAAAGCAAAGGAAAAGGGCCTATGGAATCTATTTCTTCCAGAAAGTGAGTACGGAGCAGGACTAACTAATTCGGAGTTTGCTCCTTTATGTGAAATAATGGGCCGCTCTCCCTTCATTGGTCCGGAAGCTTTTAATTGTAGTGCACCTGACACAGGGAATATGGAAGTGTTGGTACGATACGGTACGGAGCAACAGAAAAAGGATTGGCTGATTCCTTTATTGGAGGGGAAAATCAGATCTGCCTTTGCGATGACAGAACCTGCAGTGGCCTCTTCTGATGCGAGAAACGTTGAATCAAGTATTGAAAGAGATGGAGACCATTACGTTATTAATGGGCGCAAATGGTGGACATCGGGCGCCCCGGATCCACGCTGTAAAATTCTTATTTTTATGGGGAAATCCAACCCCAATGCCCCAACCTATGAGCAACAATCCATGATTTTGGTCCCGATTGATACTCCAGGAGTAAAAGTTCTTCGAAGCCTCAACGTGTATGGATACGACGATGCACCTCATGGGCATGGAGAAGTATTATTTGAAAATGTAAGGGTACCTGCTTCAAATATGATATTGGGAGAAGGAAAAGGTTTTGCGATTGCTCAGGGAAGACTTGGGCCTGGTCGAATTCACCATTGTATGCGCCTAATTGGTTTGGCAGAAAGAGCATTGGAATCAATGATTGAGAGAGCACAAACTCGGGTCGCTTTTGGAAGCGCTATCTCCGATAAAGGGGTTATCCGGCAATGGATAGCGGATTCAAGGATTGAACTTGACCAAGCACGTCTACTAACTCTAAAAACAGCATATATGATGGATAAATTAGGGAATAAAGAAGCGAAGAAAGAAATAGCGATGATAAAGATCATTGCACCAGAAGTGACAACGAAAATAATCGACCGAGCCATTCAGGTTCACGGAGGAGGCGGAGTTAGCCAAGACTTTTCTCTTGCTAGAAACTGGGCATATGCACGTATTGTTCGACTGGCGGATGGACCCAATGAGGTACACAGGGAAGCTGTGGCAAAACAAGAATTAAAACAGTTTAATCAAAAAGAGACTAAGTATACTTTAAATCATTAGAATGATTAATAAAGTCGTAAGGTGCACCTATCATAAACGTTTTCAAGTAATGGAAATAAACTAGTGAATTGGCGGAAAGGCGGTAATAAGATGAAATCCCATGAAAGCGATG
The DNA here is from genome assembly GCF_050272735.1 of Peribacillus sp. NPDC046944. Taxonomy (NCBI): domain Bacteria; kingdom Bacillati; phylum Bacillota; class Bacilli; order Caryophanales; family Bacillaceae; genus Peribacillus; species Peribacillus sp. NPDC046944. The sequence goes on along the minus strand of NZ_JBNNML010000005.1, from coordinate 309,474 downwards.
TGATATCAGTCGTTCGTGAAGGGGAAGATTTTAATCGGGAAGCTTTTCACTCCTATATGCTTAAACATTTAAATTGGTGGCCAAATGAACCGCTTGAAGTGACTCAATTTTCAGCCGGGTATTCCAATTTAACTTATTTAATTCGATGTGGGGAGGCAGAAGTTGTTATGCGGCGTCCCCCTTTAGGACCTCTTCCTCCTAAAGCACACGACATGAAACGGGAGTTCTCTTTATTAGAGAAATTATATCCAGCTTTCCCTTATGTACCAAAAACCTACCTTTTATGTGAAGAAGAGTCGATAATAGGAGTCCCATTTTATATTATGGAACGGAAAGAGGGTTATGTATTCGATGCGAAATTCCCGACAGATTTTACAGCTACAGACGAAAAATCCAAACAAATTTCCTATGCGGCGGTTGATACGCTGGCACAGCTTCACCAAATCGATTACAAGGCTATAGGATTAGAAAACTTTGGACGCCCTGAAGGCTTTGTTGAGAGACAAGTTAACAATTGGTTAACTCGGTTTGAGCGAAGTAAAACGCATGATATACCCTATTTTGATAAAATAGGAAAATGGTTCACTGAGAACATTCCTCATTCACTAGGAGCAACAGTTATTCACAATGATTATAAACTAAATAATATGATGTTCTCCAAACAAAATGTCGGGGAAGTAGTTGGAGTTTTTGATTGGGAATTGGCTGCGATTGCTGATCCTTTATTCGACTTAGCTGCCGCCTTGGGTTATTGGACCCAAACGAATGATTGGGAATCTGTTAAACAGAGTTTACCATCCTTGACGACCTCACCTGGATTTATTACTCGCGATGAATATATACACCGATACTCTTTAAAGACCGGGCAAGATATCCCTCCACTGCATTTCTATATGGCGTTTACTTATTTTAAAATTGCGGTTGTGATGCAGCAAATTTATTATAGATGGTCTCTTGGCCAGACAAAGGACAAACGGTTTGCAACATTGGATCAGTCTATATATAGTTTGATGCAATATGCCAATGAAATTATCGAGACAAAGAAATTTTAATAAGTACATTGCTGGATAGATAGTCACATCCATCTCAGTGGTGGCAATCCCATAAGAGTTTTATCAAAAAGGGAAAACTGCTATTTTTTAAGGAGGTAAAGAGATTGGACTCTCTCTTTGATTTGAATGAAAAAGTGGCCCTTATTACAGGAGGGAGTAGGGGGATTGGAAAGCAAATAGTGAAAGCGTTTTCAAACCAAGGGGCAATCGTTGTCATTGCGAGCCGAAACATTCAACATTGTAACGAAGTGGCAGAAGATGTGATCCGGGAGGGAGGGCAAGCACTGGCCATTGGCTGCGATATAGCGAATTTAGACGAAATTCAAAATATGTTCCAAATGGTAGCGGATACATTTGGAAGGCTAGATATATTAGTAAATAACGCAGGTATCAGTATTACCAAACCTTCCATTGAAGTTACAAGCGAAGATTGGGATGCGATGTTTAATATTAATATTAAGGGCTTGTTCTTTGCCTGTCAGGAAGCAGCAAAAATCATGATAGAACAAGGGAGCGGGAAAATCATTAATATATCTTCCATTGGGGGAATCAAAACTTTTAAACGGATTGCTCCGTATGGGGCCAGCAAGGCGGCGGTCATTCAGTTGACAAAGTCGCTTGCTTCAGAATGGGCTCGTCATGGAATATTAGTAAACGGAATTGCACCAGGGCTCATCAGTACGGATATCAATACAGGAGAAATAGCAGATGAAAGACTCTTAAAGAAGATGCTGAATTTGATTCCACTTAGAAGGCTAGGTCAGCCCTCAGATATTGCCATGATGTCAGTATTCCTAGCATCCAATGCTTCCAACTTCATGACAGGTCAAACGATAAGTATTGATGGAGGGGTAACCTCTGAGTAGTGACTAGTTCACTCTTTTATGAATAAGAAGGTCTTTTGACCAACAGAATATTCTTCTGTTTAAGAAATTAGAAAGGAAGGCTAAGATGTATAAACGTTTTGAAAAAAAGGTAGTGTTAATTACGGGTGCAGGGTCTGGCTTAGGCCGTGCAACAGCCATTCATTTAGCATCTGAAGGGGCTATGCTTTCCCTTGTTGACAAAAACATCGAGGCACTTGAGGAAACAAGAAGCCTCATTACCGAAAAGACGCAGCAATCCCCGGTACTCCTTTTAACAGCAGATGTTTCCGATGAAGAGTTAGTGAAGAAATACGTTGATCATACTATTCGTCGTTTTGAGAGAATTGATGGTTTCTTTAATAATGCAGGGATTGTCGACACAAGTGCGCCATTCGAGGAGTATGATAGCGATCTGTTTTCCAAGCTAATTGATATTAACTTATCTGGCGTGTTCTATGGTCTAAAGCATGTTCTTGCTGTGATGAAAAAGCAGAAAGAAGGATTTGTGGTGAATACTGCGTCGGTTGCAGGCCTTCGGGGACTTTACCATAAGCCAGGGTACGTAGCATCAAAACATGGAGTGGTAGGTCTAACAAAAGCAGCTGCAATCGAATATGCTGAATTCGGCATTAGTGTCAATGGAATAGCACCAGGTCCAATTGCAACGAATATGTTGATCAATAATTTTAAAAATATTAATCCGGAAAATTGGGAAGTTGCAGCTGCTCAACATGCAGATGGAATTCCAGCTAAACGGTTAGGGAGGCCGAAAGAAGTGGCACTCCTTGTTGCATTCCTCCTTTCTGGAGAAGCAGCGTTCATTAATGGTGTTACGATTCCAATTGATGGTGGCCAAGGTGCAAGTCAATATTCCCGTAAAAATTAATCGGTGTGGATGGGGGAATCTGAGAATTATCGGATGTATATAATTTAAATTTTCAAAATATTGACAAAAATGTGAAATTATTATAAAGTTAATTTAAATACTGAATCAGTTTTCACTAAAATAAAACATACAAGGAAATATAATACTGATAAATTCCTCTAACAGTATTAGCTTGACCAAAACAATCGGTTATAATGATAATTGAAACATGATTCACTTTATATGTACTAAGGAGGAATTGCAATGCCCCAAGAGAATCAGAACCTTATTCCAAAAACTAACAGAGGAATTCAAACTAGAAATAAGCTTTTACGATCGGCAGAATATGTTTTTGGGAAAAATGGATATCACGAGAGCAGTGTAACAGAGATTACCCAAAGGGCAGGAGTTTCATTAGGTAATTTTTATACTTATTTTGAATCTAAGTACCAAATATTTGAATCACTACTTTGGGAAATGCAAAGTGAGTTAACAAAAGTCCTACGAAAAAAAACAGCAGGGATAGACAATAGGATTGAGATGGAAAGAGAAGGTTTTAAGGCAATGTTAGATTTTTTAAAAGAAAGACCCTACTGGTATAGCTTATTTCCACAAGCTGAATTTGTCGATAAAGAGCTTCATCGGAAAATAATGGAGGTTTTCGCTGAACCTTATATCAAGCGGATTGAGGAATCAATGGAAATAGGGGATATTCGAAAACTAAACCCAGAAATAATTGTCTATTCTTTTATGGGCATTATGAATTATATTGGTATGAAATGGGTTTTGTGGGATGGAAAAGAAGTTGACGACAAATTATTAGATGAGCTTATGGAATTTGTAAAATTTGGAATTTCTAAGTAAATAAAGATAAGGTACTTTTTTAATAGACTATCATAAATCCTCTTATATTATTTGTATAGCGGATTTATGAGCTAAATAGTTAATGTAAGCGCTTCCTATAAGGGGCCATGCTTATAATTCTGAGTATCTCAATGTTAATTAGAATGGACGCTCTTCAAAAGGAGTTGAATGGGATTTGAAAAGACTAGCCTTAGGTTTAATTATAATCACTTCTTTGTTAGCTGCTTGTAGTAATGGAACGGATGTAACTACATCTCAAGGAGAAAAAGCAACAGGGGTCACGGATACTTCTATCAAAATTGGTGCTTGGCTCCCTCTTACAGGTGGTGTTGCTGCACATGGAATACTTCAGCAAACTGGGATGAACGCTTACTTCGAGATGATCAATGATAATGGTGGTGTAAATGGAAAGAAGATTGAGTGGATAGTGGAAGATAATGCTTTCGACCCACAGAAAACTGTGGCTGCCGCTCGTAAACTTGTGGAGCGGGATAAAGTTTTTGCAGTCGTGGGCTCCAACGGCACGGCACAGAGCGCGGCAACATTTCCCTATTTGCTAGATCAGGCGAAAGTACCTTTCCTGCCGGGACAGGGTGGAGCGAACGATTGGTGGAATCCTGTTAAACCAAATCTTTTTGGGGTTCAGGTGGTATATGAAAACCAGGCACAAGCTTTAGGCCACTGGGCAGCTAAGGAAGGGGCGAAGAATATCGTTGTCGTTCACAGTGACCCCGCAGCGTTTATTAATGTAGCTAAAGCTGTTGAGCCAGGAGTCAATACAATTTCCAAGGAAGCATCTGTTAATCTGCTCCCGGTAAAGTTTGGGACTTCTGACTACGCTCCGATTGGACTCGAGATAGCAAACAAAAAGCCCGATGCTGTTGTCGCTATTTTAGCGGTAGAGGAACTCATTGCTTTTTCAAAGGCATTGAATCGACAGAATCTGGATCTTCCTATTTACACCTACGCACCTAATGTATCAAATGATACGTTAGAACTTGGTGGCAAAGCAATTGAAGGACTAAGGGCGATGTCTTATACGGTGCCGCCAACCATCGACACTCCAGAGGTGGAAGAATATAGGGAAGCTTTGAAAAAGTACGAACCGTCTGCACATCCTGATTTTCAATCCCTATATATGTGGGGAGTCGCTAAAGTCTTTGTAGAGGCAATAAACCAGGTAGATGGGCCTCTTACACGTGAATCTTTTGTTCAGTCACTAAAATCGATGGAGAATTTTGAAAACGGTATTATTCCTCCAGTAACCTTCTCAGAAGGTGACCATATGGGTGTAAAAGAATTACAGCCAGTCATGGTGGAAAATGGAGAATGGAATACTGTAGGGGATTTCATTGATCCTGATAAGGAATGGTAAAGGATAGTCCTTTGAAAATGGCAACAAAGTGATTTTGACCTTTAGCGATCAACCGAAAGATTCTGAACAGCCAGCCTCCAACCTTTTATCCGAAAATAACAGATATCTTTTGGGAGATAATTTCTGAATATTTACATTATTAAAAATATTGGGGGTATGGCGATTGAAAAAGGTGCTATTAGGGATTGCGATGCTGCTATTATTTATAGCTGGGTGTAGCGGTGGAAATGCGGAGAAGACACTAGGTATAACAGAAGAATCCATCAAAATTGGGGCATGGTTGCCGATGACAGGACCTGCAGCTGTTTATGGTAGTACCCAGCGCCAAGGGATTGAGGCTTATTTTGAAATGATCAATGAAGATGGAGGAGTAAACGGAAGGAAGATTGAATACATCACAGAAGATAGTGGCCGGGACCCACAGCAAACGGTTGCTGCTGCCCGGAAACTAATTGAACGAGACGAGGTCTTCGCTATTGTAGCTCCTTTTGGAACTGCACAAACAGAAGCAACTTTCTCATTCGTATTAGATGAAAAAAAGGTACCTTTGTTAAATGTCTATGGAGGACTAGAAAACTGGTATGATCCATCCCGTGAAAATCTTTATGGGGTGATGATTCCATACGAAGATCAAGCTCGTGCTCTTGGAAGATGGGCTGCTAAGGAAGGAGCTAAGAATATTCTTGTTATTCATAACGATCCGGCGGTATACGAAATAGTGGCTAATAATGTGGAACCAGGTGTAAAAACCGTCGAATCGAGTTTATCGGTAGATCTATTGCCGGTAAAATATGGTACGGCAGACTATGCTCCAATTGCCCTCGAAGTTATTAACCGGAAACCTGATGCTATTGTTATGATTCAACCGATTGAGGAATTAATTGCGTTGGCAAAGGCGTTGGATAACAAAAATTTCGAAGTTCCATTATACACATATTCACCTAATGCTTCACTAGATACATTGGAGTTAGGAGGAGGAGCCGTAGAGGGACTTCATGCTATGTCTTGGACTGTGCCGCCTACAACTAATTCACCTGCTGTTAAGGAGTATAGAGAGGTTCTGAAAAAGCATGATCCTGATACAACACCAGATTTCCAATCTCTATTTACGTGGGCTGAGTCAAAAATCTTTGTTGAGGCTCTGAAAAAGATTGATGGAGCACCGACACGTGAAAAGTTAATTAGTGCTTTGGAATCTATTGAAAATTATGAGACAAATATTCTTCCTCCAGTATCCTTTACATCTGACAATCATTTGGGTGTTAAAGAAATTCAACCTGTTAAGGTTGAAAATGGAGAATGGAAAACGGTAGGGGGCTTTATAGATCCGGCGACAGATTGGTAGATAAACTAGAAAAGGGGTGAAGAAATACGATGCATGATTTACTCTCCGTAATTTTTTCAGGACTGGTAAGTGGATCTCTTTATGCACTACTTGGCCTTTCAATCGTTATCATTTTTAGGGCAACAGATGTTGTAAACTTTGCAATTGGAGATATAGCAACTATTGGAGTTTACGTTGCTTTATCCGTGATGGCGTTGGGAGTTCCTGTAATATTGGCACTGCCTGTTACATTCATCGTAGCTGGCATGATTGGAATCGGGGTAGAACGATTTATCATCCGCCCGCTTGGGCCCGGCAGCATGTTTTCAGCATTGGTCATAACAATGGGGTTTGGGTTAGTACTTCAGGCGTTAATTGGGACTGTTTGGGGGTTTACCCCCCGGGCAATCCCTCCAATTATAGATGGTAGCTTTACGTTTTTAGGAGTGGCAATTACTTATCAAAAACTATTGGCTACTGGTCTAGCAATAGTTGCTATGTTGCTCGTTGCAACCTTATTTAACTGGACGCGTATAGGATTAGCAATGAGGGCTTCTGCTGAAGATCACTTTGCTGCCAAAATGGTAGGCATAAAAAGTAGTCGAGTAGCAAGTCTTGCATGGTTTTTAGGATGTGGCTTAGCTGGGTTAACAGCTTTCATTATGGCCGCTGAGACTTCCGTTAGTGTTACCTTGATGGCAATGGTTCTTTTCCGGGCCTTTGCAGGAGTTTTCTTGGGTGGCCTGAACAATATGATGGGTGCAGCAGCTGGCGGTATGATGATTGGGATTATGGATAATTTAGCTGGAAGTTATGTTTCAGCAAGTTTTCGGGACACGATGGTATTTGCCGTAATCGTCGCCATTCTATTTATTCGACCGAGCGGTATACTGGGGGCTAAGGGGGGAGCTAGGGTATGAACAGCCATAACATCTCCGCTCTAGGGCAAAATAGAAAACAAAAAAACACTCAGCTTAGTTTGATTGTTATTGTGGGGATAGCTTTAATAGTTATTCTTGGGCCGGCGGGTCTAGTGGGTTCTTATGTTAGCTACGTGATCAACCTTACACTCATATATGCTATTGGGACTATTTCAATCAGTATGTTGGCGAGTTACTCTGGGATTTGGTCCATTGGACATACGGCATTTTTAGCGATCGGTGCTTACCTAGCAGCAAATTTGAGTGTACGTGGTTTCTCGGTTGAATTAATTATTCTGATTAGTTTTGTGATTACGCTAATAATAGGGTTGATAATTGGTCTCAGCGCGGGACGATTTTCCATCCTTTACATGGCCATTTTAACTTTGGCACTTGGGTTGGTATCAAATGAGGTAATCGGACGATGGCACTCAGTAACCGGTGGGGATCAGGGTATCACGGTTGGTCCTGCTCGCTTGTTATTTTCTGAGGATCCGATTAGTGCTAATAATTACGTAGTGTTAACGACCGTATTGTTCACCTTGGTTTTCCTGCTAGTTACCATTATTACTAAAGGAACACTTGGACGCCGTTGGTTAGCTGTAAAAAGTCAGCGAATGGCATCCATGTCGATTGGATTAAAACCTTCTCTTGAAAACGCGTTAGCTTTTGGGTTAAGTGGTGCCATTACTTCTGTAGCTGGAGTGTCTCTTGCTTACTCCACAATGTATATCAGTCCCGAAGCCTTTACAATAGCGATTGCTACAAACCTTATGCTCTGTACAGTAGTTGGAGGGGTGGGAAGTATTGGCGGTGCTATGTTAGGTGCAATGTTCCTGGTACTAGTACCTGAAGTAGCTCGAGAGGTACAGGGGATTTCTGGGTATGTATTTGGCTTTGCAACCATTCTTGTATTGTTATTTTTGCCGGAAGGAATTGTACCAGGTATTTTAAAACGCCTAAAAAAGAGAAGTAAGATGATTGTGAAAAAAGAAGAACTTGTTGCTGCTACTTCGGAAAATGCTCTAATAGAATTTCACGAAAGTGAACATCTTCATTCATTAGTGGAAGGATTCTTAAACCCAGCAACATCCAATTTGACGGTTTCAGATCTTAGCGTATCTTTTGGAGGTGTTCGTGCTCTAAATCATGTTAGTCTCGATGTTCCAGCTGGGAGTGTAGTAGGTCTGATTGGCCCAAATGGTGCAGGGAAAACTACTCTGTTAAATGTTTTGAGTGGGTATGTTAAACCTTCAAGTTTTGAAGGCCTGCGCTTTGGAAAAATCAATTTAGCACAGTTAGCGCCTTACCAGCGAGTACAGCATGGATTTGGCCGTACCTTTCAACATGCTGAACTATTTACAGAACTCACTATCGAAGAAAATATTATTCTAGCAGCCCAACAAAGCCATAAAGTACTAAATGGCAAAGGAAATAATAAAGAACCACTTAAGATTGCTGAAAAGTTAATTGATCAGCTTCGATTACGGCCATATGCAAATTCCTATCCAGCGGAGGTACCTTTTGGTGTCCAAAAGGTTACCGATATTGTTCGAGCTTTGGCTACTGGTGCACAAATCATTGTGATGGATGAACCATTTTCAGGACTAGATGCAGATGAACGCAAGGAGGTACGGTTAATCCTACAAGTTATGAAACAAGCTGGAGTCTCGATTTTAATTATTGACCATGTGGTACAGGAGGTACTGAGTATTGCCGATCAGATGGTGGTACTGGACTTTGGAAGTGTACTTGCAACAGGAACCCCTGATGAAATTAAAAACAATCCAAAAGTGCTGGAAGCTTATCTTGGTTCTGTACTACAAGATGGTAAGGAGGACTTAACCGATGATCACTAATATAGTAGCAAAGGAATTGTGCCTTGAAAATGTAACACACCGGTATGACGGAGTACTTGCTCTTCAAGATATTTCCCTAGAAATTGAAAGGGGTAGTTTTACAGCTATCCTAGGGCCAAATGGTGCAGGTAAATCTACACTTGCTCTCATCTTAGGTGGAATGCTTCGCCCAACGTCTGGTTCGGTCACTGTGAAACAACATAAGGGTAAACAATCAGGTGATGGATTCATCGGACTTGGAGTTGTTCTGGTTCCTGAAGGACGCCGATTATTTAATTCGATGACAGTGAAAGAAAACTTGCTTATTGGAGCCTATGGCTCCGGTCAATCCAAAGTCGAGATGATGAGAAGCTATGAGGATATACTAGAGTTTCTGCCAGAACTGAAACGCCATCTAAATAAACCTACTGGACTTTTAAGTGGTGGCGAGCAACAGATGGTTGCGGTTGCCCGGGCAATAATGGCCCGACCCGATACCATTATTTTGGATGAGCCATCTTTGGGATTGGCACCTAAAATGATTGAGAGAATATATGAAATTATCTCTGAGCTAAATAAACGGGCATTGACGGTAATCGTCATTGAGCAGATGGCTACCTATGCACTGCGGAATGCAAAAAACATGGTTGTACTTGAAGGTGGAAGTATTCGATATCATGGTTCTGTCACTATGACAGCTGCAAGTGAGGTCTTACAAGAGGGATACTTTGGAACAAAGTAACATCAAATGGGGGTGGGAGTGTGACAAAAATTGCTATTGTTACCGGTGCTGCCCGGGGAATGGGGAACGGGATAGCTATCCGGCTAATAGAAGAGGGGTACACTGTAGTTGCCGCAGATGTGGATAAAGTAGGCTTGGATCTTCTTGATGAGAAGGTCACAAGGAATGCTTTAATTAAAAAAGTAGGGGATATCGGAGATCCTCAATTTATTAAACAAATGGTAAGTGAGTTAGATTCATCTCAAATCGAACTACTAGTGAATAATGCTGGTGTCCGCTGGCCAACTACCGTTTTAGATGCTACCGATGAGGAATGGGAAACCACGATGAGGGTGAACCTAACGGCTCCATTTTATCTCACTAGGGAAGTCGGAAATGCATGGAAAGCTGCTGGTCGCGGGGGTTTAATTATTAATATTGCTTCTATTGCGGGTTTAATGGGCTTAAATAATCGAGCAAGTTATTGTGCTTCAAAAGGGGGGCTTATTGCTTTAACAAAAGCGGCAGCAATGGATCTTGCGCCAGCAGGGATCAGAGTGATTGCGATTTGTCCAGGTTTTGTTAACACTTCCATGACTGTTGAGAATGCTCAAGATTATGTAAGGGACTACGTTCCAATTGGGAAAAGTGGCAAGCCTAATGACATTGCCCAGGCAGTCGTGGATTTAATGCGTTGGGAAATCGCAACAGGAACCATCATTCCGTTAGATGGGGGATTAACTGCTGGGTTCCGCTGGTAATGCGCTAGAAACAGAGGAAAGGGGTTAGTGAATTTGACAGATGAACAAATGTTTCTTGAATATGATCTGATTGTCATCGGAGCAGGCATGGCAGGACTTTCTGCAGCCGGCCGTGCGGCAGATGCAGGCGCAAAAGTATTAGTGGTAGAAAAAGCGTCAGAGATTGGTGGTTCTGGACAACATGCAGGATTCCTTTGGACAGTTCCTGATGAACGGGTACTTAGAGGATGGGATGATGGAGACCCACATTTGGCTCGTGTTGTGTTGGAAAATTTTCCAGAAGGAACAGAATGGATGCGCAGCCGCGGAATGTTTCAGTCGGGACCGACACCTGTTCTTCATGGACTCGGTTATGCGTTGAATGTAACTGGGCATCTTCAGGATTGTACAAAAATGATTCGGAAGGCGGGTGGTCAAATTATCTTAGGTGCATTTGTTGAAGAGCTAATTTTAAGTCCTGAAGGGAGGGTAGAGGGAGCACGGATTCTCGATGATAACGAATTAATTGAGGTAAAAGCAGAATGGACTCTAATAGCTACAGGTGGTTTTCAGGCAAATCCTGCTCTCAGGGCAGAAAAAATCCACCCAAACGCGGCAGGTATTGCCCTGAGGTCTAATCCTAACAGTACTGGTGATGGAATCCGCTTAGGACTTCAGGCAGGATCAACATGGGCTGGTGAGAACCCAGGTTTTTATGGACATTTGATAAGTTCACCAGCCTGTCTTAATAACCCATCACTATTTACCCGACTCTCCCAATATCATAGTGACTATTCGCTCCTATTTAATGAGGAAGGAGTCCGGTTTACCGACGAGAGTCAAGGGGATTTCCGCAGTTCAAATGAGTTGGTGTTTCAGCCAAATGCACGTGGATTGCTTGTCTGGGACGAACATATCCAACAGGAACATGTCTTAAAGTCATTTGTCCATGGCGTTGAAGCGGAGGATAGGTTGCAGGTGGCTCTTCAACATGGGGCACTTGGGATAAAGGTAAAGGAGATTACAGAATTAAGTGACATTGCTGCTCAATGGGGATTTGATGGGAAGACAGTTGTGCAAAGCATCAAAGAATACAATGAAAAAGTTGTTTCATCCCCTGAAAAAATCAACCCTTCACGTGCTTATGATCTTCGGCCGTTGGACAAGGCACCCTATTATACACTTGTTGTGGAACCAGCCATTACATTTACTCATGCTGGTCTTCGAATTGACGATCAGGCTAGAGCACTGAATTCAGAAGGGAAGCCGATTCCAGGACTTCTCGTTGCTGGAGCGGATACTGGAAATGTTTATAAACGTGGGTATGGCGGTGGGTTGGCAATGGCCCTCGGATTTGCCTTGCAAGCTGTAAAGACAGCAGGATGGATTGTACCAAAAGTAAGTAATGTGTAAAAGAAATTCATAAGCTTTTAATAGACTTCTATAGTTGTATAGTTAGTAAAAAAATTTATATAGAGGAGAGTGCAATATGTATAAGTTTATTGAATATCAAAAGGAAAATAACGTGGCGACACTTTGGTTGAATCGTCCAGAGAAAAAGAATTGCATCAACTGGGAGATGTTGAACGAAATGGCGGATGCCATCGGGGAGGCAGAAAATGATGATGAGATATTAGCTCTAGTCGTACGAGGACGCGGGGGCACATTCTGTGCAGGGGCAGACTTAGATATGTTGGATGCTGACTTTCTGAAAACAACTGTTTCTTCCATGAACATCGCAACCTTCTCCGCAAAAACTTATGACCGATTATTTAATATGAAGAAACCAACCATTGCAGTCGTCGAGGGTTATGCCGTTGCAGGAGGTTTTGAATTACTGATTTCCTGTGACTTTATGATAGCGGCTGATGATGCCAAAATCGGTGACTTTCACATTCGCCGAGCATTATTTGGCGGGGCAGGTCCCATCTATCGCCTACCAAGATATGTTGGCATGAGAAGAGCGAAAGAATTAATGTTAACAGGGAAATTGCTAAGCGGTGTTCAATGTGCCGAATGGGGACTTGCGAACGCATCCGCTCCTAAAGAAGAACTAGATCAAGTGGTAGAAAACTTCTTAGGTGATTTAACTGACAAAAGCCCATTCGTTATGTGGATTACGAAAATGTCAGCAAACCGCGGTTTAGATGCGGATACCGATACATTGATGGTGCTGGAACATCTTGCTTGTAATGTTGTGCATCAAAGTGAGGATGCAAAAGAAGGAGTTCAAGCATTCCTGAACAAACGTAAACCTGCATGGACAGGAGTATAAAACTAGTAAATTTCTTTTGAAAAAATATCACTTCTTGGCCCTTACCTCTATGGTTTTAACTTTAAAAGAAAGTAAAAAAGAGAATGCCTGCCTTCAAGTATAGTAGAATTAGTTTTCTAAAATATTTGAATAATATAAAAATGGAGAGTGATATCATGTATAAATTCATTCAATATCAAAAGGAAAATAACGTGGCGACACTTTGGTTGAATCGTCCAGAGAAAAAGAATTGCATCAACTGGGAGATGTTGAACGAAATGGCGGATGCCATCGG